>NZ_CP007030.1:0-719453 GCF_000227665.2 Thiomicrospira aerophila AL3
CTGTTTTTTAAAGTTATTCACAGGTACAATTAACCTCATAGCGCAATTATCCCCTAAATCGGTCAATGAACACAATAAAAGGAGCCGATGATTTGAGTCACGTCTGGACACAAAGTTTAAAATTTTTAGAGCAAGACCTTAATGAGCAACAGTTTCATAGCTGGATTCGTCCCCTAAAAGTCATTGAAGATGATAGTGTAATCCGTCTGTTAGCGCCTACCCCGTTTATTTTAGATTGGGTTAATCGCAAGCTCATGCCCAATATTCAACGTGCGGTTGCGCAGGTCGCCCCGCAAGATACGCCGCAAGTTAAGCTAGAAATCGGTGATTATGATTTTGATGAGCCGGTTATTCAAACCATGCCTGCCCCGGTCGTTCCTGCTCAACCTGTGGCCCAGCCAAGTGTTGATGCAAATAAAAAAACCATCAAACACAAACTTAACGTCAATTATATTTTCGATAACTTTGTTGAAGGTAAGGCGAACCAGCTTGCAGCGGCCGCGGCGCGTCAAGTCGCTGAAAACCCAGGCGGCAGCTATAACCCGTTTTTTATTTATGGTGGAGTCGGTTTAGGTAAGACCCACTTAATGCATGCAATCGGAAATGCCTTGTTGGAAAAAAATCCCAATGCGCGCGTAGCCTATTTGCACTCAGAAAGTTTTGTTGCCGATATGGTTAATGCGTTGCGTCACAACAAAATTGAAGAGTTTAAACGGTTTTATCGCTCTTTAGATGCGTTGTTAATTGACGATATTCAGTTTTTTGCTAACAAAGAACAATCGCAAGAAGAGTTTTTTCATACTTTTAATACCCTGTTAGAAGGTAATAAGCAGGTGATACTCACATCGGATCGTTTTCCCAAAGAGGTGGACGGGCTTGAGGATCGACTTAAATCGCGCTTTGGTTGGGGCTTGACGATTGCGGTGGAGCCGCCGGAATTTGAAATGCGGGTGGCGATTTTAATGAAAAAAGCCGCGCAAGCGAACTATGCACTGCCCGAAGATGTGGCGTTTTTTGTTGCTAAACGCCTGCGCGGTAACGTTCGTGAACTCGAAGGCGCGTTAAAGCGGATTGTGGCCTATGCACAGTTTACCCAGCAAACTATCACGGTTGAACTGGTTAAAGAAGCCTTAAAAGATTTGTTGGCATTGCAACAAAAAATGATTACCTTAGACAATATCCAGAAAACAGTGGCTGACTATTACAAGTTACGTGTCGCTGACCTATTGTCAAAGCGCCGTTCACGTAATGTCGCGCGGCCTAGACAAGTGGCGATGAGCTTGGCAAAAGAGCTGACGCATCATAGTTTGCCAGAAATTGGCGATGCGTTTGGGGGGCGAGATCACACCACGGTATTGCATGCCGTTCGCACCATTAAAAGTATGCGTGAAACCGATCATGTGATCGACGAAGATTTTAGCAAATTGGTCAGAATTATAACTTCTTGAGGCGATATCGATGAAACTAACCCTAAATCGCGAACATTTTTTAAAAGGCTTACAAATTGTTGCAGGCGTAGTGGAAAAGCGTCAAACCATGCCGATATTGGGTAACTTTTTGCTGCAAATTAATGGCCATCATCTGACGCTTACCGGTTCTGATTTGGAAATTGAAAGCCGCGCACAAGTAACGATAGACGAGATTGAAGGCGAGGCGTTTGATATCACCTTACCGGCACAAAAATTGTTAACGATTGTGCGCTCCTTACCAGAGGGTATTAGCGTTAGTCTTGATTTTGAAGCGCAGCGTTGTACCTTAACAGCGGGTCGCTCAGCCTTTAAGTTATCGACCTTGCCAGCGGCTGACTATCCTCATTTAGATTTGTCACGCGTAGAAGTCGCCCTGCAAATGAGCCAAGCGCAACTCAAGCAAATGTTGGCACAAACCAGCTTTGCTATGGCCTCACAAGATGTCCGTTTTTATTTAAACGGGATGTTGTTTGATGTCAGCCCGCAGGCATTGCGTTTGGTCGCGACGGACGGGCATCGTTTATCGACTGCGGCACTTGAGGCTGATTTTGCTAGTTTAACGCCTATGCAGGTGATTGTGCCACGTAAAGGAATCGTTGAGTTAGCCAAGTTGTTGCAGGCCTCAGACGAGCTGGTTGAATTGGCGTTTGCAAAAAATTATTTAACGGTTAAGTTGGCCGATACGGTGTTTACCTGTAAATTGATTGAAGGCCGTTATCCTGATTTTCGTCGCGTTATTCCCACTCAAAATGAAGTGCAAGTCATTACTGATCGCGAGCTAATGCGTGCAATCTTACAGCGTGCGGCGATCTTATCAAACGAGCGTTTTAAAGGTGTGCGGATGGTGATAGAGAATAACCTACTGACTGTCCATGCGCAAAACACCGAGCAAGATGAATCTAATGAGGATATGGCGATAGATTATCTTGGCGATAAAATTGAAATTGGGTTTAATGTAAGTTATTTATTAGACGTGATTCAAGCTGTTAAAGATGAGCAAATTGTATTGCGCTTGAAAGACAGCAGCAGTTCTTGTTTAATTGCAACTGATGAGGGTTTAATAGCTACTCAGCATGTTGTTATGCCGATGCGTCTGTAAGATGGTATGTTCGCTATAAGCCAAGCTTATCACCTTGGCTATAAATACTAATTGGCTTCGCTAGATGGTTATAGGTATATTCATTTGGCAAGCCTTATTTAATAAAGAGGAATAAAAATGAATAAAAAGCTCCTACCTCTAGCCGGAATCGTAATGGGTCTATCTTTTATGACCAGTGCGCATTCAGTAGAACGCGGTGAACTCTTGGCCAACAGTTGTTTTTCTTGTCATGGTTATGATGGCAGACTCGATAATGCCGAAATTATTCCGCTCGCAAACTACCCCGCCTCACTTATTATTAGTCAAATGAAAGCCTATCGTGACGGCACTCGCCAAGGTACGATTATGAACCGTCACGCCCGTGGTTACACGGATGAAGAAATTGAGTTGATGGCAAATTTCATTGGCTTACAAGGACAATAAGGAGCAATTTATGAAAAAAGTTACGTTATCACGTCGTCAAGCCATTCAACTTGCTGCGGCCGGTGTGGCCGTTCCTACTGCGTTTGCTTTATCTGGTTGTGAAACCACTGGTCGTAAAGGGGCCGGTCATGTTGTCGTGATCGGGGGTGGTTTTGGTGGTGCTGCTACCGCTAAGTACCTAAAGCGTTACAATCCTGAATTGAATGTTACGTTGATTGAACCTAATACAACCTATGTGACTTGCCCTGGCTCTAACTGGGTATTGGCTGGTTTTACAGAAATGAATGAAATTACCCATAACTACGATGCGGCGAAGAAAAATGGTATCAATGTCGTGCATGAAATGGTTGCGAATGTTGACCCAGCCAAGCAGACCGTGACTCTTGCTGGCGGCAAAACCATGAGTTATGACCGCTTAGTTATGTCACCGGGTATTGATTTCAAATGGGATGTTCATGCTGGGATTTCTCAAGCAGCTGAAACAGCGATGCCTCATGCTTATAAAGCCGGCCCTCAAACCTTGTTACTACGAGACCAGCTTCGTGCGATGCCTGATGGCGGCACCTTTGTGATGATTGCGCCACCTAATCCTTTCCGTTGCCCGCCAGGACCTTACGAGCGTGCGGCGATGATTGCACATTATTTTAAAAACAACAAACCTAAATCTAAACTTTTGATTCTTGACCAGAAGAATGCCTTCTCTAAACAAGGCCTGTTCCAACAAGGTTGGGAGCTTAACTATGGTCAAATGATTGAGTGGGTATCGCTTGATGATGGTGGTCGTATCAATAGTATTGATGTCGCCAATAAAACGATAGACGCATCTTACGGCAAAGTAAAAGCCGATGTGGTCAACTACATTCCACCACAAAAAGCAGGCAAACTAGCACATGCAACGGGTTTGACGAATGAATCTGGCTTCTGCCCAGTTAATCAGATTACGTTTGAGTCAACGATTCATAAAAATATTCACGTGATTGGCGATGCCTGTATTGCAGGTCCAATGCCGAAATCAGGGCATTCAGCGACCAGCCAAGCAAAAGCAACCGCTGCTAACATCGTGCTAGCGATGAAGGGTGAAGAGCCAATTTGGGCGAAAAACGTCAATACCTGTTATTCATTGGTTACGCCTGATTATGCGATTTCAGTTGCAGCTATCTATGACATCGTTGATGGCAAAATTACTGATGTGCCAGGTGCAGGTGGTGTTTCACCTATGGATGGTGATGCAGCATTCCGTCGTACTGAAGCGAACTATACACGTGGCTGGTACCGCAGTATCACTGACGAGGTATGGGGTTAATTCTGACGCTCTCCACGTTAGGGCTCTTAAACCGCAGTTAAGCTGCGGTTTTTTTTTGCCCATTCTCCGGTGTGCTTGGCTTGGGGCTGAGCAAGCATGATAAAATACTAAAAATTTTGCTAAGGAAGAGTGCGTTATGTGTGGAATTGTAGGCGGTGTCGCTGAGCGTAATTTAGTGCCTATATTGCTGGCAGGCTTAAAGCGACTTGAATACCGTGGTTATGACTCGTCAGGTTTGGCCGTCATAGATGAAGAAGGTGAACTGGTACGTTTTCGGGCTGAGGGCAAAATTAAAGCGCTTGAGCAAACCATTGCTGCGCAGTGCGCCACACTCTATGGTCAAACCGGCATTGCTCATACACGTTGGGCAACCCATGGCCGCCCTGCCGAACGCAATGCGCATCCTCACACCAGCCACGACCTTATTTCCGTGGTGCACAACGGTATTATTGAAAACTACCAACCCTTAAAGTCAAACCTGATGACGCAGGGCATTGCGTTTGCATCCGAAACTGACAGTGAAGTTATAGCCCACAGCGTTTGTTTGGCTTACCAAGCGACTAAGGATTTAAAAGAGGCTGTCGTAACTAGCGTGGCGCAATTTCAGGGCGCCTATGCGTTAGGTATTGTGGCCAAGGATCAGCCAGGGCGGTTAATTGCCACGCGCAAAGGTAGCCCTCTAGTGATAGGTATCGGTATTGGCGAACACTTTATTGCCTCTGATGTCACGGCCCTATTACCGGTCACACAAAACTTTATCTTTTTGCAAGAAGGCGATTTAGCCGATATCTACCGGGATCAGGTCACTATCTATAATAAGGCCGGCGAGCCGGTAGAGCGCCCAGTGGTGCAGTCTAGCTTAAACCCGGCTGCGGTCGAGCTAGGCAACCATCGTCACTTTATGCACAAGGAAATTTTTGACCAACCACAAGCGGTCATAGATACGCTTCAAGGACGTATTACTGATAAAGAAGTGATTACTGAGGCCTTTGGTTTCCAAGCCGCTGAGCTGTTTGATCAGATTAAGCAGGTGCAAATTGTGGCCTGTGGTACCAGTTATCACGCTGGATTAGTGGCAAAATATTGGTTAGAAGACATTATTCGTTTGCCCTGTCAAGTCGAGGTCGCGAGTGAATACCGTTATCGTAATCCCGTGTTACAAGATCATACCTTGGTGGTGAGTTTGTCCCAGTCCGGTGAAACAGCCGATACCCTCGCCGCATTACAATTAATTAAACAGCGCGCGCAGCAACTTGATTTTAAGCATATTGCCAGCCTGTGTATTTGTAATGTCGCGGAATCGAGTTTAACCCGTGAATCAGATATGACGTTTTTAACCCATGCCGGGCCAGAAATTGGAGTTGCGAGTACCAAAGCCTTTACGACACAACTGGTTGCTCTTGCTTTATTAATGATGGTTTTAGGTAAACGTCATAAAACCTTGAGCGTAAAACGCGAAGCGGCCATCGTCGCTGGATTAAAAAAACTACCTGGATTGATTCAAAACGCGCTGACCCATGAAGCGGCTATTCAACAACTGGCCAATAGTTTCGCTGACAAGCATAATGCGCTGTTTTTGGGGCGGGGTACCATGTATCCGATCGCGCTAGAAGGTGCTTTAAAGCTTAAAGAGATTAGTTATATTCATGCAGAAGCCTATCCTGCTGGCGAGCTAAAACATGGCCCGCTTGCGTTGGTGGATGAAATGATTCCAGTGGTCGCTATTGCACCGCATGATGACCTACTCGAAAAACTTAAATCGAATTTACAAGAGGTGAATGCGCGCGGGGGTCAAATGATTGTGTTTGAAGATGAAGCCTCCAACATTCAATCAGACGGCTCATTTAAAGTGCTTAAAACCACCAGCAATGTTGGCCGGATTACCGCACCGATTACCTTCAATATTCCGCTGCAACTTTTGGCCTATCATGTGGCCTTAATTCGCGGCACCGATGTCGATCAACCGCGTAACCTTGCAAAATCAGTGACGGTTGAATAATTTGTCGAGTCACTTTACGGCAAACAATGTGAATTTCCAGCTGTTAGCCTAAATTAACCCGCATCAAGCCTTGAGTTTGCTGCGGGTTTTTATTATATTACGCGTTATAGCCAAGCGTGCACAACGCTAATAAGTTGTCCGATGAGAGAGCCATCGCCCCATCTGACATAGGAGCCAAGATGACTGAGTCAAACGCGTTAATCGACCCCTTTCAGCGCAAGATTGAATACTTGCGAGTATCGGTGACCGACCGCTGTAACTATCGTTGTGGGTACTGTATGCCCGAACAAGGCGTACACCCAGAGGGCAAGCATACCGAGTATTTGTCATTTGAAGAATTGACCCGAATTATTGCCGCCTTTACCCGCTTAGGGGTTAAAAAAATTCGCTTAACCGGCGGAGAGCCGTTGGTACGAAAGGGTCTAGCCGATTTTGCCCATGACTTAAAACAATTACCAGGCCTGGTTGACCTCGCCTTGTCCACCAATGCCCATTTTTTAGACAAGCATGCCGCTGAGTTAGCCCCGTCGATTGATCGGGTTAATATTTCAATGGACTCATTGGATGCGAATAAATTCCACCACATTACTCGTGGCGGTGATTTAGCCAAGGTGATGACTGGTATTGATGCCGCCCTCGCCCATGATATTCGCCCAGTTAAGATTAATATGGTGGTGATGAAAGGCACTAATGATGATGAAATCGAGACGATGGTCGATTTTGGGATTCAAAAAGGCGTTGAAGTGCGCTTTATCGAAACCATGCCGATTGGCCCGGCCGGTGTCTCAATGATGGACCAACACTATGCGGCGGAAGCGATTTTAAAACGGGTCAAAGACCATGTGGGTACGGACCTGATTCCAAGCCAAAGCCGTTCGCATGATGGCCCGGCGCGCAATTTTAAGATTGCGGGCACCGACGCTAAAATTGGCGTTATTTCAGCGGTGTCTGATCATTTTTGTGCCAGTTGTAACCGCGTGCGCTTAACTGCCCGTGGCTTTTTAGCCTTATGTTTAGGACAGGAAGATGGCATGGATTTGCGCTCACCGCTGCGTGATGGTGCCACGGATGAAGAGCTAGAAGCACTGATTGTTAAAGCGATTACCATGAAACCAGAACGGCATTTTTTCCGCGAAAATGTCCACAATATCGAATTTAGACAAATGGTGTCACTGGGCGGTTAATGGTTATAAAGCGCGTAACCTTTGTGCTCCAGCGACGCCTCTTTTGCAACGCAAAAGCCGAAGGAGTCGGGCACAAGGTGAGAGCGCTTGGAAAAGCGCGTGATGAATTTGAAAAGAGGAAAAAACCATGGTCAATATTTTATATTTTGCGAGTTTTCGCGAAAAGTTTGGACAAGCCCAAGAACAATTGCCTGCCCAGTTTAATACTGTCGGCGAACTACTGGCCAAGTTGGCGCAACGCGGTGATGAGTGGCGTGAAATCCTCATTGAGCAAGGTCATGTACAAATTGCCGTAAATCAAGATATGGCCAATGCCGACACACCGCTGAAAGCTGGTGATGAAGTGGCTTTGTTTCCACCGGTGACAGGGGGTTAAGCCTTGTCTAATCCTTTTGTCAGAGTGCAAGAAGCCGATTTTGATCTGAGCACAGAAGTGAATTGGCTGCGTGAACAACATGCCGATGTCGGTGCGGTGGTGAGTTTTATTGGTACCGTGCGCGATATCAACCAAGGTGATGAAGTCAATCAGCTAGAGCTTGAGCATTATCCCGGCATGACTGAAAAAGCGCTTGAAGCGATTCGCCAACAAGCCCATCAGCGTTGGCAGTTAGAGTCCAGTTTGATTATTCATCGTATTGGTAAAATGCAACCGAAGGATCAAATTGTACTGGTAGCGGTGGCCAGTCGTCATCGTGAAAATGCCTTTCATGCAGCGCATTTTATTATGGATTATTTAAAAACCAATGCGCCCTTCTGGAAAAAGGAATGGACACCGGAGGGGGAGCGTTGGGTGGATGCACGCCTAAGTGATGAACAGGCGATGCAACGCTGGTTATCGAACAAGCATTAATTTTAAAACGATTTTCTTAACTACTGCGTTATCTGTCTTTTCCCCGCTTGCGGGGAATTTTTTTGGTAACAAACTTGGTAACTAACCACAGGAACAAAGCGGCATGCATAGTGTAGAACAGGCATTAAGCCATTTATTGGCTCAAGCCCAACCACAAACCGAAACTGAAACCCGTAGTCTAGTGGCCGCATTAGGATGTATTTTGGCTGAAACCATCGTTTCGCCTGTTAATGTCCCGCCGCATGATAACGCCATGATGGACGGCTATGCCGTGTATGTTGACGAAGCCAGCAACAGTACGAGCGACAGTGAGCGCGACTTCACGCAGCAGGCCTGGTCAATTAGCCAACGCATACCGGCGGGCACCGATCCTCAACCTCTTGCGCCCAATACAGTAGCACGAATTTTTACTGGCGCGCCGATTCCGGCGGGTGCGAATGCGGTGGTGATGCAGGAAGCGGCTGAAGTGATAGACACCGAGCAAGATGACTTGCCACAAGTGCGCTTTACTCAAGCGGTTCAACCTGGTCAGTTTATTCGTCAAACAGGTGAAGATATTGCTCAAGGCGATGTGATTTTAACTGCCGGTACTCGTTTAACGCCACAAGCCCTCGCGTTGGCCGCTTCAGTGGGTCGTGCGCAAGTCGCGGTGTATCAGCCATTAAGAGTGGCCACCTTTACCACCGGTGATGAGTTGTTAGCACCCGGCACGCCGCCTCAGCCCGGCAAAATTTACAATGCTAACCATACCACTATTGTGTCCTTGCTCACACAGCATGGATTTGAGGTGGTCGATTTAGGTCAGGTTGAAGATAGCCTAGTCGCGACACAAGTTGCATTGCAACAGGCGGCTGAGCAAGCCGATGTGATTATGACCACCGGTGGCGTATCCGTGGGTGAGGAAGACCATATCAAAGCAGCGGTGCAAAGTTTAGGTGAGTTGGATTTATGGCGCGTGCAAATGAAACCGGGTAAACCGCTGGCCTATGGCCGCGTGGGCAAAACGCCTTTTATTGGCTTGCCCGGTAACCCGGTATCCGCCTTTGCCACCTTTTGTTTGTTTGCCCGCCCTTACCTATTAAAGATGCAAGGTCAGCAGACGGCTGCACTGCAAAAAATTTGGGTGCAAGCAGACTTTAACTGGCTAAAACCTGATGCGCGTCGTGAGTATGTGCGGGTGCAATTACACACCAGCGGGCAAGGTAGTTGGCTTAAGCTGTTTCCTAAACAAGGTTCAGGTGTGCTGACCTCAACTGTTTGGGCAGATGGTTTAGCGATAATCCCTGAAAACCAACAGATTCATCTCGGCGACTGGGTTGAATATTTGCCCTTTAACCAATTTAATTAAGCATAATCGAGAAAAAATGAGCGAATTAACCCATTTAGATGAACATGGCCAAGCCCGCATGGTAGATGTGAGTGATAAGTCGCTGACCGAGCGTATTGCACGAGCGCAAGCCCGTATTGTGATGCAACCAGAAACCTTGGCGATGATTGTTGAAGGCAAGCATAAAAAGGGCGATGTCCTCGCTACCGCCCGGATTGCAGGCATTATGGCGGCCAAGCGTACGCCGGATCTGATTCCGATGTGCCATCCATTACTACTGACGTCCGTGAAAGTTGAATTAACGCCCAATCTTCAGGATAGTGCCATTGATATTATTGCAACCTGTAAACTGGTGGGTCAAACGGGCGTTGAAATGGAAGCCTTAACGGCCGCCAGCGTCGCCGCTCTTACACTTTATGATATGTGTAAAGCCGTCGATAAAGGCATGGTGATTGATCAGTTACAGTTACTTGAGAAAATCGGTGGTAAAAGCGGGCATTGGCAGCGCTAGGGCTGCCGTTGCGTTTAATCGGTCAGCGTCTGAGCTACTTGGTTTTACAGCTGTTAATACCAAAGGGTAAATACGCTGGACAAAAACGGAAAATACCGGTTAAGAGCGGCACAATACCAATATAACCCAACATACCGATCACACCGGTTGCGGCCAAGACAATCAGCAATGCGCCGCCAATAATGCGAACCATCCGATCGAGTGTACCAACATTTACAGGCATAGTAACCTCCTTTAAACAGGGTTTAAATAATCGTTAAAAACGGACGTTAACCTGCTTTACCACCGCGTTTGCTTTTGCAATCGCGTCTTCAATCGTCTCAGCGCGCGCAAGCGCGACGCCCATGCGTCGGCGGCCAGCGATCTCAGGTTTACCAAATAAACGTAACTGGGTATCCGGTGCGGCCAAAGCCGCATCCAGCCCACCAAAAGCGGTTTGTGTTGAATGTCCGGTGGGTAATATCACGCTTGACGCTGATGGCCCATGCTGGGTGATATTAGGAATGGGCAAGCCCAAAATAGCCCGCACATGCAACGCAAACTCAGACAAGTCTTGTGAAATAAGGGTCACCAAGCCGGTATCATGCGGACGGGGTGAGACTTCACTAAAGATCACCTCATCCCCTTTAACAAATAATTCAACACCAAACAAACCACGGCCACCTAGTGCCGCAGTGACTGCTTCGGCCATCTGTTGGGCATCCGCTAAGGCTTTTGCAGTCATGGGGTGAGGTTGCCAAGACTGACGATAATCACCGTCCACCTGAATATGGCCAATCGGCTGACAAAACGCCGTGCCATCACGGTGGCGAATCGTTAACAGGGTAATTTCATAATCAAAATCAACAAACCCTTCAACAATCACCTTACCCTGCCCAGCGCGTCCACCCTCCTGAGCATATTGCCAGGCCTGCTGAATATCCGCCGCCGTTTTAACTACACTCTGCCCTTTGCCAGACGAGCTCATAATGGGTTTGACAACACAAGGCATACCGATGTCTGCAATCGCCTGCTCAAATTCGGCCAGGGTTTGCGCAAAAGCATAGGGCGAAGTGCGCAAACCGAGCGTTTCAGCAGCTAACCGGCGAATGCCTTCACGGTTCATAGTCAGCTGGGTCGCTTTCGCGGTGGGAATCACCTGAAAGCCTTCTGCTTCCAGTTCAGCTAAGGTGTCGGTCGCAATGGCTTCAATTTCAGGCACAATGTAGTGAGGTTGTTCTTGTTCGATGACTTGGCGTAATGCCGCACCATCGAGCATATTAATAACATGGCTGCGATCAGCGACTTGCATTGCCGGCGCATTGGCATAGCGATCCACGGCAATCACCTCAACGCCAAGGCGTTGTAATTCAATTACCACTTCTTTGCCGAGTTCACCTGAGCCGCATAACATTACCCGTGTCGCGGTGGCGGAAAAAGGGGTACCTAGTGTCACCATAGCTTATCCTTTAAATTGATTAATCATCGCCACAATCACCCGAGTAGAGTGGTCGGCGGCTTGGGCTAAAAAGGCCTCGAACGCGACTACGTTTTCCTTGCCGGCAATATCCGAAAGCGCGCGGATAATTACAAACGGCATCTCAAACTGATGACAAACCTGGGCCACCGCAGCGGCTTCCATTTCGCAGGCAATCATCTCGGGAAACTTGGTGCGGGTGTTTGTAACGTCATCGAGTTGATGAACAAAACGATCGCCTGTCGCAATCAAACCATGCATATGAGTCACTTCATCCAGGCTTTCGATGGCACGTTTTGCTAAGTCAATCAGTTGATCATCCGGCAAAAAACAGGCTGGCAGGCCTGGTATTTGACCATGCGCATAGCCAAAGGGAGTGACATCCACATCGTGGTGGCACACCGAGCTACTAATAACAATATCGCCCACCTCTAAATCGGTATGAAAGCCACCGGCTGAACCGGTATTGATCACGGCACGCGGCGCAAAACGATCAATTAAAATCGCAGTACTCATCGCGGCATTCACCTTACCAATGCCCGAACGTAACAGCACGACTGGCTGCCCCGCTATCTTGCCATGATAATATTCAAAACCGGCTATTTTAGTTGTTTGGCGATCTTCGAGTTGTTCACGTAATAACACCACCTCTTCTTCCATCGCGGCAATCACCGCAATAGGCGCCAATTGGGCTAGCGCTTGACTCATACTGCGTTGCCTAATTCACGCAATTTGTCGGCAGGTAATAACAAATCTTCGTTTTTCATCACGCCAATGTTATGGTCAATAATGCCCTGAGCAATCGCTTTGGCCTCATCTAACGAATGCATGGTGCAAGTACCACATTGATAGACATTTAGCTCTGGAATATCCGCTTCGGATTTCACCGCCAACACATCGTGCATAGCAGCTAACCAGGCCTGGGCGACCCGCTGCTCATCTGGCTCACCAATAAGGCTCATATAAAAACCGGTACGACAGCCCATGGGCGACACATCAATAATTTCAACGCCATCACCGTTTAGATGCTGGCGAATAAACCCAGCAAACAAATGCTCAAGGGTGTGAATGCCTCGCTCACCTAAAATGTCCTTATTTGGACGGCAAAAACGTAAATCAAACACCGTGATGGTGTCACCTTTCGGTGAGGTCATGGTTTTGGCAACGCGCACAGCGGGTGCGGGCATAATGGTATGGTCAACGCGGAAACTATCGAGTAATGGCATAAATCTTCTCCAATAAAATTTAGATTTTAACAAATGCACCGCTTTTGGGTGATGAATCTTGGTTTGTTTACACAAATGCGTATAAACTAGCCTAAATCACAAAGGGTTATTAAGGAGAAACGATGGGATTTGAAACACTATTCTTATTGGCTGTGGGTGGCTTTTTAATTGGTTATAGTTTGTTTGATCGCGAAAAAGGCAAACTCGTGCGCGGTTTTGTGGCCTTTTTTGGCTTGGCGTTTTTATCAGGCGCGGTGGTAAGCTACTTGTATTTATAGTGAAGTGCACTTTTGGGCAGACGAAAAAAAACCCTCAATTAAGAGGGTTTTTAACATAATGTGCGAGCGGAGAGACTCGAACTCTCACACCGAGGGCGCCAGAACCTAAATCTGGTGTGTCTACCAATTCCACCACGCTCGCAATTCGGTTTGAACAAGGCTTAAAAACATCGTTCAGAATTTTGAATGGTGGCTGCACCTGGAATCGAACCAGGGACACACGGATTTTCAATCCGTTGCTCTACCAACTGAGCTATGCAGCCAAATAACAAGTTGGCGTATTATAGATAGGGGGTTTAGCCCTGTCAAATGGTATTTGAAAAAAATGTTAAAAATGATCAGATACATGCGAGACTATAAAATGTAGGTCTATTTTTTTGGTCATTGATCACTATTACGCTGATTGCGCCTATTTATTTAACAATTATTGAGGGCACCATGCCATTTTCTGAGAAGTTTCAAAAAACAGCTGTGATCAACTTTCGTATTCTGATGCTAGTAAACTTAATATTCCTCGTTTTAGCACTTTTTGCTAATTTTTGGTTAGAACGGTGGGCTTTACTTATTATTCATGCTATCACGGGGTTAGCTTTTCTAATGCTATATGGTATGAGTAATCTTAGGCCAAATTATCAAGGATATCCTAGAATTTATTTGGCGATTATGGCTGCATATTTTTATAGTTTTTTTTGGTATGGCCATATTGATACCTACGATTTGATTTGGTTGCTGTTGTTTCCACCGTTAGTTGCTTTTTTAATTGAAAAGGATCGTGAACTAATATTGTGGCAGGGCGGATTTATTTTAGGTGTATTCATCTTCTTTATCGCAGCCATGCAAGATGTTTGGGGTCTTGTTTATCCACCCATGCTAATAGGTGCAGTACTTTTTTCAAATAGCTTTATTAGTGTTCTGTCTTGGTTTAACCATCGCTACAAGGCACGATTTTATGCCGCTCAAGAGGCTTTTCAAAACGTCTTAGAGCAACGAGTAGAGCAGGCTACACAAACGATTAGAAAATTAAATGATGAACTAGAGGTTTCGCAGCGCGATGTAGTGATGCGTCTAGGTGAGATTTGTGAAGTTCGATCGAAAGAAACAGGTCAGCATGTGCAGCGTGTCTCTGAGTATAGTCGAAGGTTGGCTGAACTTATCAATCTGCCTGAGGATGAGGTCCAGCTCATTCAGGATGCTTCGCCTTTACATGACGTGGGTAAAGTTGCGATTCCTGACAATATACTTAATAAGCCAGGCCGTTATGATGAGCGTGAATATAGCATAATGAAAGAGCATGCCAACATTGGTTATAAACTATTAAATAGCTCACCACAACCATTATTACAGGCTGCAGCTATAATCGCACGAGATCATCACGAGTGGTGGAATGGTAAAGGATATCCCAACCATAAAGCACAAGAAAATATACACATTTACGGTCGAATTGTAGCGATTGCAGATGTTTTTGATGCGCTTTCCTTTGAACGTATATATAAGCCAGCTTGGTCAGACGATAAAATTCTCGCGTTGTTTAACGAGCAGTGTGGTGTCCAATTTGATCCAAGGCTTTGCCAATTGTTTTTAGACCATTACGATGAATTTATAGCCTTGCGAAAAAAGTTTTGCTAGATTGAAAGGTTTAAACTAGTCATCATTATTGGTAGATGTACTCATTTAAGCACTGTCACCGCAGCGTAATTAATAACCTAAATGGGCTGCCTTGCCATGTGATTTAAAGCAATTAATTTCTAGTGTAGCGAAATAGTTTTTGTTAGAGTGAAGCTATGCATCTTAGAGGGTAGCATGCCATGAAAATTCGATTTGATAAGCTAGGTTGCAAAGAAGTGTTTGCCCAGTTAGCTAATGAGTTATTGGCTGAAGATGATGTTCAGGGCCTGATGGTATTGGCCTGTGATGGTAACGATTGGGCCGCCGACGTACTTGACCCGATTATTCAAGCGTTTGATAAGCCTGTTTTTGGGGGGCTATTTCCGCAGATTATTCATGCACAACAAAATTATGCTAAAGGGACGTTGCTAATTGGATTGCCTAAGCGTCCAGATATTATTTGCGTGCAAGGTTTAAGTGATGCTGATGCAGACTATGATCAACAACTGGATGTCTATGCAGAACAATGGGATACAGCTCAACACGAAGCCACTCTCGTGGTATTTGTGGACGGTTTGAGCAAACGTATTTCAGCTTTAGTCCAGTCGTTATTTTTTACTTTCGGCTTAGAGCAAAACTTTATTGGTGGGGGAGCCGGTTCGCTTTCATTTCAGCAAAAACCTTGTCTTATTACGCCTGATGGCTTAGTTGCAGATGTGGCTTTGGTCGCTCGTTTGCCTCTACAAAGCGGCGTAGGTGTCGCTCATGGTTGGATGCCGATTAGTGATGGAATGAAGGTCACTGAGTCAGATCGAAACGTTATCAAAACTATTGAGTGGCGTCCTGCATTTGAGGTGTATCGTGAGTTGGTTGAAGCTAATAGTGGTCAAACCTTTAGGGATACGAATTTCTTTGATATTGCCAAAGGTTACCCGTTTGGTATTGGTAAGTTTGGCACCGAGGTGGTGGTCAGAGATCCTTTAATGACGGATGCCGAAGGCGGCATGGTGTGTGTTGGTGAAGTACCGCAAGGCTCCTTTGTTAAAATATTAAAAGGAACCCCAGAGTCGTTGTTAAGTGCGGCGAATAAGGCTAGAGAATTGGCTGAAGCCTCGATACCAGGTGAGCAAAATGGTCAGGAAATGGCTTTTTTTATTGATTGCATTTCACGGGTATTGTTTTTAGAGGAGGGTATTGCTGAAGAGTTTGCTGTAGCTGCCGCGGGACGAACCTTATTTGGTGCGTTAACTTTAGGTGAAATAGCGAACAACGGTCAGGATTATCTCGAGTTCTATAACAAAACGGCTGTACTCGGCCTACTGAGGTAAGCCATGAATAATTTAGACGAAACTGAAATTCTTTATGAGATTTCTTTATCGCTAGGCAGCAGTCTTGACCTCACCAAAATGCTAAGAGAAGCCATGGCAACGATTATGCGCACCCTGAATTGTAGTGGCGCACAAACTTTGCAGGCCATCAGCTCAGACGATAGCCTTGACAATAAAGCAGGCCAATTAGTTTGGAAGCCGGTTTGTACATTGCCCCGTACCTTAGATCGTAGTGCGAGTTACCTTGCTTTTTTAGCGGCCGCTGAATTACCAAGCTTGGAGACTGTTCGTGCAGAATGGGAGCAATCGCTTCCCAAAGTCCAGCAGATTGAAAATACTCGTTACATCCTGTTTAATTTGCCCCAATTTGGTGTGTTAGCGCTCGAACTGCGTGGGGCGGATTTAACGCATAGCCTACAAAAGTCATTACAGGTGTTGATGAATAAGCTGGCGCATGCAGCACATGCATGTCTCTACGAAGTGGAGTTACAGCGACAAATTGAAGCGGCCAAGGCGGCGAGTATTGCTAAAAGTCAATTTTTGGCCAATATGAGTCATGAGCTGCGCACCCCGATGAATGGTGTAATAGGCATGACGGATTTGTTATTGCTAACCCCCTTAAATACAAAGCAGCAACGCTATGTGGATATTGTCAAATCCAGTGGTCAGTCGTTACTCGCTATTATCAATGATATTTTAGATTTCTCGAAGATTGAAGCGGGTATGCTCAATCTTGAAGTCATCGACTTTGACCTGCAGCAGGTTTTAGATGATCTCGTAGCAGGCCTGGTGTTTAAAGCGCAAGAAAAAGACCTTAAGCTCGAACTGCTGATTGATGAGCAAGTGCCAAAGCGAATCAAAGGGGATCCAGGGCGTCTTAAGCAAATTCTGCTGAATCTAGTCGGGAATGCGGTGAAGTTTACGCCAAAAGGCAAGGTGGTCGTCAGCGTCACTCTAACAGATGAGCAACCTCAGCAAAGCACTGATGTGCAATTACACTTTAGGGTGACTGATACGGGTATTGGCATTCCGCCCGATAAGCTTGACAGATTATTTCAAGAGTTTAGTCAGGTGGACCCATCGCATACGCGTCAATATGGCGGCACAGGATTAGGCTTGGCTATTTCAAAGCAATTGGCGGAGTTGATGGGCGGCGCAATAGGTGTCAACAGTATCCCAGGTGAAGGTTCAACTTTTTGGTTCACCGCTTGTTTTAGCAAACAAGCGGTAAGGCCAACATTGAATAAGGCAGCTACCATTGCTCAGGATAGTTTGCCAACATTTAATCATCAAACGGTGCATATTTTATTAGCAGAGGATAATCTGATTAATCAAAAAGTAGCTTTGGGTATTTTACAAATGATGGGGTTGAGTGCGGATGTGGTAGCCAATGGTCAGGAAGCACTTGAAGCAGTTAAGGTACAGCAGTATGATTTGGTGTTAATGGATGTGCAGATGCCAGTCATGGATGGATTAGAAGCAACGCATCATCTTCGCGATGCCGCATCCCTATATTACCGTCCAAATTTGCCAATCATCGCCATGACCGCAAATGCAATGCAGGGTGATAAAGAAAGCTGTTTAAAAGTAGGGATGAATGACTACATGACTAAGCCGGTATCACCGGCTGTATTAGCCACACTGCTGCAACAGTGGTTGCCCGATCAGGCGGTAATCAAAAAACAGAATTAACCTGCGCAATGGCTAGACAGAAAATGAATAAACTGTTGTTCATCCATGGGTTTAGCAAAAAAATATCCCTGAATCAGTCCGCACCCTTGCTGTTCAAGCCATTGTTTTTGCTCTGATGTTTCAACACCTTCCGCTATGACAGTCAGTTTTAAGGCTTGGGCTAAGGCTATCACCGCTTGAGTAATCGCATGGATATCGTCGTGTTCTTGCTGGCCAAGATCATCCACTAAGCTTTTATCAATTTTAAGTTTTTTAACGGCCAGTTTACGAAGCTGAGCTAGGTTTGAATAACCGGTACCAAAGTCATCAATCGCAATCAAAAAGCCACGTTCGGCAAGCGCACTGATGTTTTTTAAAGCGATATCATTGCCTTCTTCCACCAATTGACTTTCGGTTATTTCCAGTTCTAAGCAATAAGGTGGAATAGTATAAGCAGTAATACGCTCAACAAGATAATCAACAATGTTGGGTTCTGATAAAAATTCAGCTGGAATGTTGATGGCAAGATAAAGCGTGTCAAAACCCTGTTTATGCCAGCTGCGTAAATAGGCAAGTGATTTTTCAATAAGCCAGTAGGTAATGGGAATGATCAATCGTGTTTGTTCAGCAATCGGTATAAAAGTGCTGGGCGGAATAGATTCCCCTTTGCTGGTACACCAGCGCAACAACACTTCGGCGCCAACACATTTTTTGGAGGAGAGATTAAGTTGCGGTTGAAATACCAGTGAAAACTCGCCGTTTTGCTGGGCGGCTTGCATTTGTGACAAGAGCACCAGATATTGTTCAGATTGTTTTGCAAAGGCGGGTTCATAGAGCACATAATCTTTGTTGTGAATCTTTTTTGCTTTATGCAAGGCTGTTTCAGCACAATGAAATAATGCATCAAAACGCTCGCCATGTTCCGGTGACAAACTTATTCCTGCTCTAGCCATGAGTTTGATCGGATAATGGGGTGAAACTTGAATCGCCTTAATCGCCTCTAAGGCGCGTTCTATCAAATTCGTCAATTCATGGATATCCTTGTAAGGCATGATCAACAAAAAATCATCTTTATGGATTCGGCTGATGTGTGTATCTGACGAAAAAAACGCTTTTAAGTGATTAGCGACCCGTTGGAGCACTAAGTCTCCAACAGCGTGTCCTAACACATCATTAATAAGCTTAAAGTTTTGGATATCCAGCAAGACAAACGCATAGACGTCTCTTGTTGTATCACGCAATTTATGCCAGGCGTTTTGAGTGGCAAAGCGGCTCGATAATCCAGTTAACTGATCATTATGAAGAAGTGTAGAGAGTTTCTTTTGGGTGTTAAATTGATCCGTTAAGTCAATTAATGAACCAATCATTTTGATAGGCTGACCCTGTTTATCATAGTGCAGAACGCGTCCGCTATCATGTACCAGCCGTTCGCCAACAGGTGTGATAATTCGGTAGGTGTGGGTGAATGTGTCGCCTGTTGCTAGCACCTGTTCAATAGCTTGCCAAACCCGCGCAAAATCTTCTGGGTGAATCCGAGAGGTAAAATGCGATAGTTGGCTCGGATCCTCTAAGCTTTGGTAAGCAAAAATATCGCGCCAGGCCTGGTTATGATCAATTCTATTGGTAATGATGTCCCATGACCACATGCCTTGTTGAGATATATCGTAGGCTTGTAGCAGTTCGGTATTGAGTTGTTGGGATAGTTCTTTAAAGTTTATTAAGGCCGTTTGGTCAAGAGCAATCCCAACAAGATAGTTTTGGTCATCCTGGTGCAGTTGCCGATAAATAAGCTGGTAGTGACGCCCTGCTAAGTAAGAGCTACAAGCGGAAAGTTTACCCTGTAAAGCTTGTTCAATTTGGTTAAGTATTGCAGGATTATCGGCATAGACGTCGCGATAATTCAGACCAACCACTTCATTGTCTTTAATCCCAAGCTTTTCTAAGCCTTGACCCTTTGAGAATTTAAAGTAACCTTGTTCGTCAATGACAAATACAATCAAAGGCATGGACTCAAGCACCCAGTCAAACACGGTCGTAAATAATGGTTCAGGGTGTGAAGGATTCACGCCAAGGCCTCCAATGCCAACTGTTGTGAATTTTTTATAATGTTAGTTTACTAAATTTTAACCTGTTTGTAGAAGGCTAATTGATCACTATGATGATAGATACGTTTATTTTAATTTCCAGCGGGTTATTGCTAGGGTTGTTACTAGCAGGCCTGCTAGTCTGGCGCAAACAGGTTAAGCAAAATCAGGCTCAGCTGACCGAACTGCACTCCTATCAACAACGTTTTCAACAACTTAGTGAAGACTATCGTGCCTTAGAAAGTCGTTATGATGCCGCGCAGCAGCATTTTGCACAAGAGCGCGAACATTTTAGTAATACTAAGGCGGCATTAACCCATGAATTTGAAAATTTGGCGCAACGGATTTTTGAACAACAGGGTCAGCAGTTTTCACAACAAAATCAAACGCAAATAAGCCAGCTTTTGCAGCCCTTTCGGGAGCAGGTGTCGAGTTTTCAGCAGCGAGTAAATGAAGTACACGATGCGGCTACTCGTGGGCAAG
Organism: Thiomicrospira aerophila AL3; assembly: GCF_000227665.2. Classification (NCBI taxonomy): domain Bacteria; kingdom Pseudomonadati; phylum Pseudomonadota; class Gammaproteobacteria; order Thiotrichales; family Piscirickettsiaceae; genus Thiomicrospira; species Thiomicrospira aerophila. The sequence goes on from NZ_CP007030.1 coordinate 20,297, forward strand.
CAGGCCTGCAAGCGGAGTTGCGCAAAGTCATCGAATTGGGCATGAGCATGAGTCAAGAAGCGCATAACCTCACGCGGGCGTTAAAGGGTGATGCGCAACAGCGCGGGGCTTGGGGGGAAGCGCAATTACGTCGCACGCTAGAAATGAGCGGGTTGATCGAATCGGTTCATTTTAGTGTACAAGATAGTTTTAAGGATGCCCAGCACCGCGATAAACGCACGGATTTTGTGATTAGACTGCCAGATGCAAAACACATTATCTTGGATAGTAAGGTGTCGTTAGTTGCGTATGATCGTTGGGTGGCCACCGAATCTGAATCACCAGCGGCACAACAGGCCGCGCTCGATGCACACTGTCAGGCCGTGCGTCGGCATATTCAAGAGTTGGCCGCGAAAGATTACACTCAACTTATTGGGGTAAAAAGTCCGAGCTTTGTGCTGCTGTTTATGCCGATTGAGCCGGCTTATATTGCGGCCTTAAAAGCCCAGCCGGGTTTGTTTGATGAAGCCTATAATCAGGGTGTAGTGTTGGTATCCCACACCACTTTGCTGCCCATTTTGCGCACCATCACTAATTTATGGACTCTGGCACAGAGCCAAAATGAGGCTCAAGCATTAGGCGAAAAGGCGGGCGAAATTTATCAGCAGGTGAGTGTCATTGCCGAGCGACTCACCAAATTAGGTACAAGCCTGAGTGCGGCGAGTAATCATTACAACAGCACCGTCACCGCCCTGGCGGGTAATCAAGGTCTTTATGGTAAGGTAGCGCGTTTTAATCAGCTTTCGACCAAGGTGCAAAAATCCTTACCGACATTAGAAACCAAGCATATAGACTTTGATACTGAGCGCTTGAGTATGTTGATAGACCCGTTGAATACAGATTTAGACAAGACGTCAGAAAAAATTAATTGATATATTTATTCGATTAGTGTAATTTGGCTAGAAATTAATCACAGATGAAACCTATGCCGCTTAATGAATCTATGCAATTTGAATGGCGACGCGCGCTAATAAAGCTTTTGCAGCTTAACTTGGTGTTTTTGTTGTTAGCTATTATTGGCAATTTATTATTTGATCGTCTGCTGTTAGCCGCCGTTCATACTTTGGCGCTAGTAATTCTGACAGTTTTACTTTGGGCTGCACGCGAAACTGAATTGTCTCGCATAGAGCATGCTTATTTGTTGACCATGTTCATTTACTTTTTTAGTTTCTTTTGGTTAAAACTAGAAGCTTTTGATTTAATTTGGTTAACCTTGTTTCCTGCCATGGCGGCTTTTGTGGTTCAAACTAATAAACGCCTATTACAATGGTTGGTCTCTTTTCAAGCAGGCCTGCTAGCGGTATTAGTGATTGTCAGTCAACAATGGCTTGGCTTGGCTTATAGTCCATTTTTGGTTGGTAACCTGATGTTTGCCAGTATTTTTATAAGTATGTTGGCTTGGTACAACTTTAATTACAAAACCAAGCTGATAGCCGCGCAGCAAGCATTTAATAGTCATTTAGAGCTGCGAGTTGCCGAAGCTACCCAAACTATTGCACAACTTAATCAGGATTTAGAGGCATCACAGCGAGATGTTGTACTTCGATTAGGTGAAATATGTGAAGTCCGTTCAAAAGAAACCGGTCAGCATGTACAGCGGGTATCAGAGTACAGCCGTTTTTTAGCAGGTTTATATGGACTTGATGCAACCGATATAAACTTGTTGCATGATGCGGCGCCGTTGCACGATGTAGGCAAAGTAGCGATACCGGATGCCATTTTAAATAAACCTGGTCGTTATACAGATGCTGAATTTGCGATTATGCGCGAGCACGCCAATATAGGTTATAACCTGCTAAAAACGTCTAATCAGCCGCTGTTAAAGATGGCGGCGATTATTGCTCGCGATCACCATGAATGGTGGAATGGGCAGGGCTATCCAAATCAACTCACGGGTGAAAATATTTCTATTTATGGGCGCATTGTGGCGATTGCTGATGTATTTGATGCACTGTCATTTGAGCGAGTGTATAAACCGGCTTGGTCGGATGAAAAAATTTATAGTTATTTTGAGCAGCACTTAGGGACACAGTTTGATCCGACTCTGTGCCAGTTATTTTTAGACTATTATGCCGAGTTTATTAAATTGCGTAATAAATTCAGCCAGGAACCAGCTCAAAAATCAAAAAAAGCCGCATAATTTTGATTCTAAAACTATTCGCTCTAAGACTTAGAAGTACTTGCTGGTCTAGCTTCCGCAGCTAGTTTTAAGTGCATCGCCACTTTAGCTTGTAATGAAATAGGTATAATTGGCTTGGTGATAAAGTCATTACCGCCACTAGCATAAGCCTGCTTTTCGTCTTCAGGGTTGGATTTGGCAGTGATAAAAATTATGGGTGTTAGCGCAAATTGCGGCATCTTGCGAACGAGTTGACAAAACTCATAACCATCCATATCGGGCATCATCACGTCGAGCAATATGATATCAGGCGTATAAGTTTTTAACAGCTCGACCCCTTTTAACGCTGAATTAACAACTTTGATGTCATAATCATGTCTAAATAGGTCGATCATCAATTTAAGATTGAGAGGGTTGTCATCAATACAAAGAAGCTTTGCTTTTTGTGGCATGCTTTATCCTATAAAATTACCTAGAGCGTCATTTTATATCAATACAAAAAGTAGGGTTATTAATTAATTCTAATGCTTGTTCAAATTCAAATTGATTAATACTATCTTCAATTTTGTCAAACAGTGTTTCAGGCAACATAGGTTTTAGGTTTACTGTCAATTCTTGCCATAAGGATAAACTGTTGCCATCAAAAGTCTGTAAAGCGTGTTTAAGTTCTTCTAATTTTGCAACGATTTCTGTGTGATCAAGCACCGGGTAAGACTGGGTATAGTCTGAAGTATTAGGGTTTGATAAAAATTGTTTTAAATTAGCAAAGCTCAGTTCGCAAGCACTCTGACAGTCGCTAAAAGATTCGGCTAACAACGTGGCAAGTTCGGTATCTGCATACTGTCCTGTCAGTATTTTATCCATCTGCATCAGATGTTCGCTAATCAAGTACGCACCTAGTGAAGCGGATATACCTTTAAAGCTATGAATGAGTTGTCTAAGTTCGGGCCATTTATGCTCATTGACTAGTGCGGTGACTTTGGTATTCATCTGATGATAGTTTTGATAATAATCTGCTAATAGGCGATGCAATAAAGCCCGTGAGCCATTTAAATAAATCAGGGCTTGATTTAGGTCAAAGCCATAAATTTCCGGTAAATGCTGTTCTTCAGTCTCATCAGCTTTCAAGTTATTCTGCGTATTTAAGCCATTAAGATGTGCATTTGATTTTAATGGCGCTGACACGAGTTCGGCTATCGTCACAAATAAGGATTGGGGCTGAAAAGGTTTTAGCATCGCACTGACATAGCGATCTTTAAGGTGGGTAAGTTCTGATTCAAGAGAGTCGGCTGACAGCATAATAATTGGGGTGGTTGCATAATTCACCATATTGCGCAACTTGGCAAGGGTCTCTAAACCACTTAACCCAGGTAAGTTTTGGTCTAACAAAATTAAAGACGGTGGCTGCAAGGCTTGCTGCTGGGCATAGCTAAGCAGCGCTTCACCTGAATTGAATAGCTGATGTCTAACCCGTTCTGAGTCAAATAGTTCGCTAATAATCTGTCGATTGATCGGGTTGTCTTCTGCCACCCAAACTTGAGTATGGCTAAAATCAAACTTTAATTGTGTAAAAGCATCAACAGGTGATGTCAGAGGTTCACATTTAGGTAGTTGAATGTTGAAATAAAACTCTGACCCTTGCCCAGGATGACTGTTGACAGCAATTGTTCCGCCCATCTGCTTTACAAAGGCCTGAGATATCGCTAAGCCCAGTCCAGTACCGCCATAGCGACGCGTGGTACTGCTGTCGGCTTGATAAAAAGGGGTAAACAAGCCATCAACTTGCGAAGCGGTCATGCCAATACCGGTATCCTGTACTCGAACCGATAGCTTATAGTGTTGATCTTTTTCAGTAAGATCGACAAGCAGTGATATCTGACCAAGCTCAGTAAATTTAATCGCATTTCCCACAAGATTGGTAATGACCTGTTGTAGGCGCAATCCATCGCCTATTGCCCACATGTTTTTCAGCTGGTCAATATTGGTGTTAAAAGTAATTGCGCTGTTATTAAACTGATAGTCAAAAATATTGCGCACATAATCAAATGGATCAAACAAGCAAAACGGATGTTGTTCCAGTTGTACGCGATCGGCTTCGATTTTACTAAAGTCTAATAATTCATTAACAATCATCAATAGGCTTTTGCCGGCTTGTTCTATTTTGTTCGCGTAATCATGCTGTTGATTATTTAAGCGAGTCATTTTTAATAAGTGACACATGCCAATGACGGCATTTAGTGGGGTGCGGAGCTCGTGGCTAACATTGGCAACCAACTGTGATTTAGCTTGATTGCTGACTTCAGCTTGTTGCGTTTTGACCTCAAGTTCTTGTTGCAACTTAATAAGCGGGTCAATGTTTGTGTGGGTGCCCAGCATTCTAATTGGCGTACCATCTGGAAGGTGTTGGGTGACGCGACCACGCCCTTGAATCCAAGTGTAACTGTTGAGGTGGTTCTTTAGACGATATACCACTTCAAAGGAACGATTACTTTTGATTGCCTCATCAACCTTTTCAAACATGATCGTCAAGTCATCAGGATGTACCATGGCTTTGAATTCGTCTAACTGCAGCTGTTTGCTAAGTGCAGGGTAGCCTAGCATTCGCATACATTCTGGCGACCAAAGTAATTGCTCTTCCATATCCCATTCCCAATAGCCAGTTTCACTTGCAGCCACGATACTGTCGTAACGTGCAATGGTTTGCTCTAGACCCAACTGTTGATGCTTTTGCACAGTAACATTTTGCAAATGTACAAAAATGCGTAATAACTGATCATGCTCATCGCGCTCGGTAGTCATGGCCATATCAAACCAAATAGGTGCATGATCGGGTAAACTCAACTCTACATTTAACTGGGCTGAATTAAGTTTGCCGTTGTACAGTTGTTCAAGCTGTTGGTTAAACTCCTGTTGCTGTGAGGGCAAAAAGTATTGACCTAGATCGGTGAGTTTAATGGTTTCGGGAAGTTGATCACTCAATTGACGTGCATAGTCGTTTAAGGGGATCAGCCTTGCCTGGTCAGTTGTATCAACAAAAAACAACATTTGATGGGCGTGACTAAGCAGCGTTTCAACTTTTGCTAATTGATAAGACTGTAGCTGTAAATCAAAATGAGCGCTGACCAGGCCTGCTAACTCGGCCAAACGCTCAAACTCAGCTGCCGATAATTGGCGTGGCTGATGATCAATAATACAAAGCGTGCCAATAACCAAATTATTAACTAATCGAATCGGTTGGCCGGCATAAAAAATAATGGGATTTTCTTTGGCAATAACAAAAGGGTTGTCGAAGAAGCGTTCGTCTTCACGTGTGTCTGGAATTAATAAGGCTTGGTCAGAGGCTACCACATGACCACAAATGGAAATGTCACGATCAGATTCAGTTAAGTTAAATCCCTCACGGGCTACAAAGCATTGGCGACTCGATTCAACGACACTAATAAATGCAATTGGGACGTTGAACACTTGGGCCGTGAGTGCAACAATAGATTGCATAAAAGGCTGCATAGTGGCCTCTTCAAAATGCAATCGTTTTAAAGCCAATAGGCGTTCAGCTTCGTTAGCAGGTTTTGATGGTCGAATCATTTTATACTTCGTTATTTTACGTTTTATAGGGTAAGATTATGCCATAAACCTGATTGAGGGGGGCTGTTTCGCAACAGCAATGATTAGCAAATCACATTTATTAAACATGCCTTGGCAACGCTTAACGCTATTGGGTTTATGCCTATTGATTGCGCTGGTGTGGTTGGGTATTTGGCAGTCCAATAAGGCCTACGCTCAAGTTACGATAAACTTTAATCAGTTTAACCAACAGTTGGTGCAAAAGTTTGGCGCTCGGCGCTTACCTGTTGGACAAGCTTGGCAACAACTTGTAACCGAATTAAACGGCTTGTCTGACGTCCAAAAATTGCAACGCGTGAATGCTTTTTTTCACCAAAATGTACGCTATCGTACCGACCAACAACTTTATGGCATGGAAGACTATTGGGCTACACCGCTAGAAACCTTGGGACATGGACTGGGTGATTGTGAGGACTATGCGATTGCTAAATATATCACCTTGCGCAAAGCGGGCTTAACAGATCAGCAGTTACGACTTATTTATGTTCGTGCCAATGTGCGTGGTCGGGTGGAAGCTCACATGGTTCTGGGCTACTACGCAACCCCCAATGCAGAACCGTTAATTTTAGACAGTTTAATCCCCCGAATTTTACCGGCCTCGCAGCGAACTGATTTAACACCGGTGTTCAGTTTTAATGCCCAAGGCTTGTGGGCTGGCAACCAGCGTTCAGCTTCTAGTCCAACGGCGCGGTTGTCGCGCTGGCGATCAGTATTAGATCGCTTAGCGGCAGAAGGAATTTATTTTGAATAGTCATCTAACTAGGAAGTACTATGTCGTTAATTAAACAGCTTTGGCTTGGCATCATAGGCCTACTACTGATTGCTTTTATAAGCAGCTTTTTTGTCAGTGTTTACAACGCAAAAGGCTATTTTGAAGAGCAGTTGAATCTAAAAAATAACGACAACGCGCAAAGTCTGGCGTTATCGCTGAGTCAAATGGATAAAGAGCCTGTAATGGTTGAGCTCTTTATTGCTGCGCAATTTGATACCGGGTACTACCGACGTATTGAGTTACAAGATCCAACCGGTGAAGCTATCCAACGCCGAGTTTTTGATGATTTAGAGGCATTGAGTGTTCCTGCTTGGTTTGAACAGCTTGTCGATTTAAATATACAGCCTGGCATCGCGCAGGTCCAAGACGGTTGGCAGCAGTTTGGAACGGTTTATGTAGAAAGTCATGATCGATTTGCTTACGAAGCGCTCTGGCAAAGTACGATTCAACTTAGTATGTGGTTATTGATCATTGCACTTGTATCCGGATTGATTGGGACCTTGTTATTAAAAACCGTTATTAGGCCGTTAGATTTTGTGGTGGCGCAAGCCGAGGCGATGGGAGATCGACGTTTTTTAGTTGGACATGAGCCCAAAACACTTGAGTTTGGTCGACTTGTGCGCGCGATGAATAAACTATCTGGACGAATTAAGGGTATGTTGGAGCGTGAATCTCAGCGCTTGGAGAGCTTACGAGCCTCAGTCTCCTTGGATAATACGACAGGTTGTTTGAACCGTGACTATATTATTGGGCAGCTTGATGCGGTGTTGGCAGATCGAGAAAACGCTGCAACACACGGTGCGTTAATGTTGCGCGCAAAAGCCTTGCAAGAATGTAACCAAACTCTTGGTCGTCAACAAGTTGATGCTGAGCTTAAAGCACTGGTTCATCAAATTAGTATGGACCTCGGTTTAGAGACAGCCAGTAAGGAGTTCATAGGACGCCTAAACGGTACAGATTTTGTAGTTTTGTTACCGGATGAACTGGATAATCACCAGGCCTGGTGTCAGACCTTGCGTGAACATTTAGCCGCAAGACCGATTGATTATGCGATGGCGTTTACCAGCTATAAGTGTTCAGAAGCACGTGGACATTTGTTAGCACGCCTCGATGGCCTGTTAGTTCGCGCCGAACAACAAGCTGCCACGGCGCTTGAGTTCTTAACAGGCAGTGAGGAAACCACAGCTAGTCAGCCGGTTTTAACCGAAAGTGATTGGGCAAAGTGCTTACAGCATGCATTAGAGTCCAATGAAGTGGCCGTGTCTGCTATCAGTTTTGCCTATTTTCCAACCCAAGATAGTGAAGGTCAGGTATGGCATCAAGAGGCGATGCTCCGTTTAGGTTGTGGACAGCAAACCTTTACCGCTTGGCAAATCTTGCCTTGGGCAAAACGCTTTAAAAAAGTCGCTGAATTAGATGAGCGTGTACTTGAAAAAGCGTTACAAGCCTTAACAAAAAATCCAACGCTTCAACTAGCCGTTAATTTGAGTGTTACCACGATTGCTATTGAAGCGGTTCGCAACCGACTTTTAGCACGATTGCAGGCGAACCAAGCACTTACAAGTAGATTGTACCTAGAATTTAATGAGCAAGAGTTAATGCATCAACTTGATCAGGCAAAAACAGCGCTGCTCACGTTGCAGCAAACTGGTTGTAAAATTGGGATTGAAAAGGTCGGTTCAGATGTTTTAAAAACGCCAAAAATTCAAGAACTGGGATTGGATTATTTGAAAGTTAACAGTGTGTTTGTAAGGGAATTTATTGCGAGTAATAATGACGCCTATTTACGCGGCATTATTAATCTAGGTCATACTTTAGGTATGACCATGATTGCAGAGGGGGTGATGGAGCCACAAGAAATCCCGCGCTTAATCGATTTAGGTTTTGATGGTGTGACCGGTCCAGGTGTAGGTTAATAGTTAAGCGGTTTTTCTTCGTCTTCCAGCAAATCTAAGTTACGCCGGCCTTGGCGTAACTGGGTGCGCTTTAATAGTTTATGCTGCGCTTGCTCTGGCAGCTCTGTAAACTGAATGACACCTTTATCAATCATTAACTCAATTAAGTCGTCAAGCACGCGGATCATTTCAAGGTCACTGTCTTGTAAAGCTTGAATGGTCGCTTTTTCTTCGCTCATTTACTTGTACCCCCGATAAATCAACATTAACTGCATGCGATCTTTTGCTCCCGTCTTGGCTAGCAAATTACTCATGTGTTGTTTAACAGTGCGTTCCGTTATGTTAAGTTGAGTAGCAATTTTCTTATTAGTTAAACCCTGGCAGACCTGTTCAGCGACATCATGCTCACGAGCCGTTAAATCGAATGACGCAGTATTTTTAGAGTCAGTCGCTGTCGCTGCATTACGCTTTAACAGCTTATCACTGGCACCAACTAATCTAGATAACAACTCAGCAGGTAACCACATCGAACCTGCCGCGAGGGTTTGTTCAATTTGTTGCAGAATAGTGGCGTTAGCCGTGGCGTCTGTATAAGCCTTCGCGCCCAAGCCTATCGCCTCTTGAAATTCCGCAAAAGACTTTTTAAACGACATCACCGCGCAAGGAACCTTGTGTTGGTTTAATCCACGTAACCAGGCCTGCCACTCAGGATGATCTGTGCATATCCATGCCATTTTAGGTAGAGTAAGGTGCGACTGTTGCTCGAATTCCTCAAGGTTAAGTGAGGTTTTAGTAATGCCAATCTTAGTCCATTCTGGATGTTCAAAACGATTAAGCATAACCAACATTTGTGAGGCAGTAGGTAGAAGGGTATCAGTTTTCATAGTTATTATTCCTTAACGCTCAGTCATTGCATTTGAGGTAGCTCGTAGCACAGGTTTGAGCAAATAATCTAACACGCTCTTTTTCCCAGTTAGAATGTCTACTTGCACAGTCATACCAGGAATTAAAACCATATTGGCCGGGATTAACGAATCATCTGTCTGCAGTCGCACAAGATAATAGGTTTCATCCTTCTCATCGGTGATAGTGTCGGCACTGATATGAGCCACCTTGGCATCAAACGCACCATAAATCATAAAGTCATAGGCGGTGAATTTCAGTCGTGCATTTAGGCCTGGACGTATGTTGGCGATGTCACGAGGGGCGATGCGAGCTTCGACGATTAAGGTATCATCTAGCGGCACAATTTCCATAACTTCCCTACCTGGTGACACGACACCGCCAACGGTATTAACATAAAGACGTTGAATAGTGCCACGGACAGGCGAGCGTAATTCGGTTTGACGCACGCGGTCTTCAAGACCGGCTTCTGCTTCACTTAAGGTCGCCAAACGCCCCACGCTTTCGCTGAGTTGCGTGCGCCACCGTGTGACAGCAACCGATTCAATTTCTTTGATACGAATTTCAGCTTCTTCAATCGCTAGGTTTAACCGGCGAATGGTCACCTCAGTACGATTGAGCTCACCCTGGGCATTTGCAAGATCGCGCTCCAAACGAATTACATCGACTTCGGAAACAGCACCAGAGCGTAATAAAGGCCGGGTAAAGTTAAGCTCACGACGTGTAGTAGAAAGGACTTCCTGTTGTTGCGTTCTAGCCATCTCAGCCTCTTTAAGTTCTTCACGGCGTTGTGCAAGTTGAGACCGGGCAATCTCAAGCTGTTCGGCCAGCTCTTGACGCGCTGATTGATACAAGGCTAATTCTTGAATAAAGATAACCGGATGTTCTGCGCGAATGGCCGGATCAAACTCCGGTGGGCGTCGCTCAATTAATGCTTGCAGTCGTTCAATTTCAGCACTTAAGCTAGCCACTTGGGCGCGGTTTTCACGAAAACTCGCCGTGGAGCGGGTTGCATCAATAATAACAAGCGGGTCGCCGCGTTCGACAGTTTGGCCTTCGCGAACTAAAATATCCTGCACTATCCCGCCATCAAGTGATTGAATAATTTGCAATTGTTGTGATGGGATTATACGACCATCACCGCGCGTTATTTCATCCAACTCGGCCCAGTTAGCCCAAACAATTAGCGCAATAAAAACTAATACAACAATGTATAGCAAGCGTCTTGCACCTGTGGGTTCCTGGTTAATATAAGCCGGTTCATGTTTAATAACCCAATCAGGACTGGCTTTAAAAATTTTATTTGCAACGGCTTGAGTCGTTTTAGCGTGCGTGATTTTGCTGATTTGGTCAAAACCCTGTTGTTCGCTAGAACGGCTAGTTGGCTTTTTGCTTTCATTGCTCATTTAAGACGCCCCACTCACTTTACCTTTCTTCAACGCATCCAATACCGTATCTTTTGGACCATCTGCGACAATTTTGCCATGATCAATGACCATCACACGTGTTGCGAGAGCTAAAAGAGATGTTCTGTGGGTACTAATAATCGCGGTACGATCAGTTAAATAAGTACTCAGATTTTTCTTAATAACCTCTTCGGTAGCGTGGTCTAAAGATGAAGTGGGCTCATCGAGTAAAACCAGATTGGGCTCATAAGCTAAGCCTCGAGCTAGACCAATTAACTGTTTTTGACCACCAGACAAACGTTGTCCGCCTTCGCCTACCTCAGAGTCCCAACCGGCATCAGCCTGATTAAGCAACGGTTGCAGCTGAGTGAGTTCGGCGAGCTGAACGAGTTGTTCGTCAGCTAAAGGGTTACCCGTAACAATGTTATCTTTAATACTTCCCATAAATAGACGGATGTCTTGCGGGACATAGCCAATATATTCACGTAACTGTGCTGGGTCAATTTGATGAATATCCACACCATCTACAAAAATTTGGCCATTGGTCGGTTGATAAAGACCGAGTAATAGTTTTTTTAAGGTTGATTTACCCGAACCATTGCGACCTAGGATAACTAACTTGTCACCGGGATTAAGTTTAAAACTAATGCCTTTCAAGCTAGATTGTTCATTGTTTGGATAGTTAAATTCAACATTCTTGAATTCTACAGCGCCCTTTAACTTGGGACGTGACACCCAGCTTTTACCTTTTGGTCGTTCAACATCTTCTTCCATAATAGTATTAACTGCATCTAAAGCAGTTTTAGCTTGATGGTATTGCCCAAGCAGGCCTGCTGCCTGAGCAACAGGCGCCATCGCACGAGAGGACAGCAAGTAAGCGGCAATTAAGCCACCTTGTGATAACTGGCCGTCTATAATTAAATAGACCCCAATGATGACAATACTCACTGCAACGAGATGTTGAGTGGTTTGCGCCATGTAATTAATAGAACTGGCTACAAATCGATTGCTAGACTGAGTTTCAGCTAAAAATTGCGTAGCCTGTTCCCAATAGCGTTGTAATTTACCTTCACGGCGGAAACTCTTGAGGTGTTCAATGTTGCTTACCCCTTCAATTAGCTGGCCGTTGCGCATAGCACTGGCCTGCTGGCTATTTTCCGCGAGTTGTTGCAGTTTAACCTGAGCAATCAATGCATAGAGCAGCACAATTATCGCCCCCACAACAATAGGTGCCGCCATAATGGGGGCAATAATAAATATAATAAATGTAAATAGGAAAATGAACGGAAAATCGACTAGCGCGATCAGTGTCATAGAGCCGATAAAACCACGCAAATGCTCAAAAGACTGAATACTGGCGGCAAAGGAGCCTGAGGAAGCAGGACGGTTTTTTAATTGTCGATTAAGCACTCGCTCCATAATATTGGCGGAAATCTTAATGTCTGCACGCGTGGCCGCCAGATCCACAAACCAACTTCGCATAATCTTTAGGGTAAAGTCGGCCACTAATACGACTAACAAGCCTACGCTCAATACCCAAAGGGTTTCGGTGGCAAAGTTAGGTACGACGCGATCATAGACATTCATCACGTAGAGCGGCATCGCCACTGCAAATAAGTTAATTAAAATAGAGGCAAGTAATACATCACGGTAAATTCGGCGGTTTTCTTTGATAACCGACCAAAACCAATGCTTATTGGTGTCTTGTTTTAATTGCTTGCTTGTTTCAGCAACTTGAAACTCCGGCCGCACATATGCCACGTTTGGCAATTTGCCTGGAATGAGCCCCAGCTGGGTTTCTGCATCTTGCCAATGAAGGGTGTGGGGCTCATGGGTATCGGGATTAACTACTGAAATGCTTTGTGACGCAGAGTCGACTGAGGTTATTACCCAGGTTTGACCCTGTTTACTGGTCATAAGAGCGGGCAATAGCGCTGGATTGAGTTCAGTAATGCGCCGAGATTTCCAAGCGACACTAAAGTCAGCTCGTGCAGCAGCGCGAGCTAATAAATTGGGAGTGAGTCGGTCGGCTTCAATTGGAAGCCCTTGAGTGGCCGACGCAGCAGAAAGCGGGCGCTCGTGGTGTTGACATATCCACAATAAACCCGCTAGAAGGCTTGACTCGTTAGGGACTTGAGCCCCCTGTTGTTCTTCTGTCATTTTCAGCAAATGCCTTTTTAAACTATTAAACTGGAATAGGGCGTCATTTCGTATTTAATGATACTCGTTTTTAGCCCTATTTAAACGTTTAAATTAGCATTAATTGCTAGCTGTCACACGTGCCTCTATACGACGATTTATCTCATTAGCAGCTGGATTGATTTCGTTTATAATCGGACGGTTTACACCATATCCTACTGCGGTAATACGATCTGGATTAACATTAAAATCGTTAATTAACGCCTCTGCAATAGCATTGGCACGGCGTTGTGACAAATCCATATTGTAGTCAAAGTCCCCATCTAAAGATGCGTGCCCGGCAATTTCAATATTGGTGTCAGGGAAGCGTGCCATAAAGTCAGCAATATTTTGAATATCGTCCATAAATTCTGGACGAATCACAGCAGAGCTCACTTCAAATAACACATTAACTTCATAGGTGGTTTCTTCACCATTAAACGCCCATTGTTCTGGATCTTCAGGGAAGGGTTCTAGTTCAACCTCAACATGGGTGTCAATCACTTCTGGCACTGGACAGAATGCGCCAGGATTTGAGATGTCCGATGCACCTAAGTCTTCCAAAGTAGGTAACTGGTCACGGGTAATGCCTAGGTTATTAACTAAACTGCCTGTGTTAGCCTGAATGCGGGCTTGGGCAACGTTGTAATCAAATTGTGCGTTAATGAGTGCGCGGCTCGCTTCAAAGTATTCACTTTCGGCGGTTAATAAGTCTAATAGAGTACGTTGGCCTAAATCAAACTGATCACGATAGGCAAGGCGCACGCGGTCAGCTGAATCTCGGTGACGTTCTAAAGTCGGTAATTCCGACTGTAAACGGCTACCATCGTTGAAGGCAATTTGTACTTCTTGTCTTACGTCCACGCAGCTCTTGTCACGCAAGCTATTGGCAACATTGATTTGTTCAAAAGCACGGCTGATGCTGGCCGCATCACGACCACCACGATAGAGGTTAAAGCGAGCTTCAATACCAATACTGGCATCACGACGCAGCTCATCCAAGCGTTGACCTGAAGAGTCAGAATCACGGTAGCCAAAACGACCCGTTAAGTCCACCTCAGGCATATAGTTAGAACGCTGACGTAGTTCACCTTTTTCTTCCGCCTCAATATTGCGCATGCTGGCTAGAAAGCTTGGATTACTGGTATAGGCTGTCGTAATGGCATCCATTACGGTGCTAGGAATTACATCATTCACAAAGGTTAATGAACTCATCTCAGCCGGTGGTTGTGTGCCCACAATTCGTAGGTAACGCGCGCTCACGTCATGCAAATTTGCACGCTCTGTTGACGCATTGGTTTCTGCTAGTGCGACACGGCCATTAATTTGGTCTAAGTCAGCCTGACGTCCGACACCGGCATTCACTGAGCGTTCAACCTGACGTTGCACAATTCGGTGTGCTTGAAGGTTTTGTTCGGCTAGGCGCACCAATTCGCGCTGCTTAGCAACATCTTGGTAGGCTTGGAAGCTGGCGTAAGTGATGCGTTCAATATCAGCAAGCAATTCATAATAGCGGGTCAAACGTACTTTCTCTGCTTGACCGATATCGTTACGAACACGGTTGCCATTAAACAACGACTGGCGCAACTGTAGTTCTATATTACTACTAGTAAAGTTACGTTTACTATTGGCACCTAAATCATAATCCCGGTCAATTTGTTGCACGCTGCCCACGAGGTCTAAAGTAGGTAGATTGCCGCCACGGGCAATATCAATATCAAAACTGGTGGCGACAAAGGCATGCCAGCTTGCGGCGACTTCTGGATTGTTTTGTACAGCTTGACGTGCAATGGATACAAAGTCATGCCCAGCATTTGGATTAGTTAAAGCAGAAGTTATAGGTTCAACAAAGGATTCATTAGCGTGAAGTGAATTAAAAGCAAAGGCGCTGCAGAGCGCAATAACTAGCGTTTTTTTCTTGAGCATGACATAAATCCTAATGTTAATTTGAGGTTGAATATTTAAGCAAGTCAATAGCTTATTAACTTGGCTGCTACTTTTAAACTAAGTATAAATAAATAGTGCAGACTAGTGATTAAAAATATTAATTAAGTCTAGACTTTTGATTCAAAAATTCAAATTTTTATGCCAATATTGGAATAATTTACCCAATTTGGTATAAATTGCTGCACAATTTGTTCAAAAATAGGACCTTGGTACAGTATGAAAACCGATAAATTTAAAGTAATCTGTTGAAAAATAAATTTTATAAGTCAATCGACGTAAGGAAGTAAGACATGGAACCTACTATCATTGTAAACAGTATCACTGGCCAAGCCGAAATTCGCAACGCTAATGGCGAGATCCAAGCGATTCAAGCAGGCGATAACCTTGCGCTAGGCGATGTGTTGGTAATTAACCAAGACAGCATCGTGTTTTTAGATGTCGATGGTACGATTTTACCCTTTTATGGTGAGCTAGAAGTAGATGTAGTAGCTAACATGCAGCCAATACAGGCTTTCGATATTGATGATGTGGCTTTAAATGAACCGGCGGTAGCGGAAATGCTGGCGATTCTTGAAGGCGAAGGCGACCTATTAGATGAGTTAGAAGCACCAGCAGCAGGCGCGGGTGTGGATGAAGACGGCGTGGACGATAGTTTAGTGCGCCTAAGCCGTATTGTTGAAACGACTGATCCCCTTGCCTTTGATGGGTTTGAGCAGGCTGATGCGACAACCCCCGTTTTTGATCCTGTCACGGCTACAGCGTTAGATAATGAAACACCTATTGTTCCTTCAAGCATTGATGTAGCTATGGCAGATGTCTATAGCGGTAACATGTTTGCTGTTCCAGTAACCGGAACCACTACCGGGGTTGCCGCCGGTTCAACGGTAATCATTACGGTAACAGATCAAAACGGTGCTAGTGCTTCAGGCACGGCGACTGTCCAGGCAGACGGTTCTTACCAAACAGAAATAAATCTAACCAGTTTAAACGATTCAACTCCAGCGCAGTCTGGTGAACCAGTTCTCACTGATGGCCCTCTTACAGTTACAGCCGTGGTAACCGACCTAAACGGTTCACCTATATCTGCCGATAATGAGGCGGATATGGACGCAACTATTGGCACGCCGGTGATTACATTAGAAGCGGCGGATGCGAATGGAGATGGCATTTACAATGCGGCTGAGCTAGGTGAAGACGGTACGATTAGCGCGACGATCAGTGTAGCGGGATCAGAAGTGGGCGACACCTTGACCTATGGTGTGACTGGCGGCGAGTCAGTCAGTGTTGTGTTGACAGAAGAGAATATTACGAACGGGATAGTGGTTGCGATAGCGCCAGAAGCGACGATAACCGCGCAGCTAAGTGACCCAGCCGGTAACGAGTCAGGGGTTGCGAGTGCGACCGCGTTGCCAGCGGATGTTGTGCCCCCAAGTCTTGAAATTAGTATTGATGAAGAGACGGGTGTCGTGACCTTCACGTTCAGTGAAGAAGTGATGGGCTTTGATGCAACGGACATCGATGTTGATAACGGCACGATTGCTAACCTGACGACCACCGATAACATTACGTGGACAGCGGATTTAACGCCGGCTGCGGACTTTGAAGGTGATGTCGTTGTAACGGTAGCGGATGACAGCTACACGGATCTAGCGGGCAATAACGGTACGGGTAACAGTGCAGAGATTACGGTTGATACCAAAGCCCCAAGTCTTGCAATTAGCATCAATGAAGACGCTAGTGTCGTGACCTTCACGTTCAGTGAAGAAGTGACGGGCTTTGATGCAACGGACATCGATGTTGATAACGGCACGATTGCTAACCTGACGACCACCGATAACATTACGTGGACAGCGGATTTAACGCCGGCTGCGGACTTTGAAGGTGATGTCGTTGTAACGGTAGCGGATGACAGCTACACGGATCTAGCGGGCAATAACGGTACGGGTAACAGTGCAGAGATTACGGTTGATACCAAAGCCCCAAGTCTTGCAATTAGCATCAATGAAGACGCTAGTGTCGTGACCTTCACGTTCAGTGAAGAAGTGATGGGCTTTGATGCAACGGACATCGATGTTGATAACGGCACGATTGCTAACCTGACGACCACCGATAACATTACGTGGACAGCGGATTTAACGCCGGCTGCGGACTTTGAAGGTGATGTCGTTGTAACGGTAGCGGATGACAGCTACACGGATCTAGCGGGCAATAACGGTACGGGTAACAGTGCAGAGATTACGGTTGATACCAAAGCCCCAAGTCTTGCAATTAGCATCAATGAAGACGCTAGTGTCGTGACCTTCACGTTCAGTGAAGAAGTGACGGGCTTTGATGCAACGGATATTGTTGTTGCTAACGGCACGATTGCTAATTTAGTACAAGACCAAAACGACCCGACCGTTTGGACAGCGGACTTAACGCCGGCTGAGGGCTTTGAAGGTGATGTCGTTGTAACGGTAGCGGATGACAGCTACACGGATCTAGCGGGCAATAACGGTACGGGTAACAGTGCAGAGATTACGGTTGATACCAAAGCCCCAAGTCTTGAAATTAGTATTGATGAAGAGACGGGTGTCGTGACCTTCACGTTCAGTGAAGAAGTGATGGGCTTTGATGCAACGGACATCGATGTTGATAACGGCACGATTGCTAATTTAGTACAAGACCAAAACGACCCGACCGTTTGGACAGCGGACTTAACGCCGGCTGAGGGCTTTGAAGGTGATGTGGTTGTAACGGTTGACGATAACAGCTACACGGATCTTGCAGGTAATCTAGGTACTGGTGACAGTGCAGAGATTACGGTTGATACCAAAGCCCCAAGTCTTGAAATTAGTATTGATGAAGAGACGGGTGTCGTGACCTTCACGTTCAGTGAAGAAGTGACGGGCTTTGATGCAACGGACATCGATGTTGATAACGGCACGATTGCTAACCTGACGACCACCGATAACATTACGTGGACAGCGGATTTAACGCCGGCTGCGGACTTTGAAGGTGATGTGGTTGTAACGGTTGACGATAACAGCTACACGGATCTTGCAGGTAATCTAGGTACGGGTAACAGTGCAAATATAACAATCCTCCCAACCCCAACCGTTTCACTTGAGATCAACTCAGTGTATGGGTTTGAAACAGCGTTAATTGACGATATAGCCAGCCTAGGGGTCGGCGGTTCAGGTAGTGGTATTATTAATGACACTAACGTGCCAGTTGATACATCCGGTGATATTGTTCTTGACTTTGGTGTTGCTAATGCTGGCCAAACCATTACCTTCACCTGGACACAACAAGCTAAGGGCGGTTGGGAAAATGGCGAACCTGGGACTCGTGCAGGAACTAGAGATACCTTTAAGGTCTTTGTAAATGGCGTTGAGGAATACGAAACATCTTGGTATGACCCTGCAAATAACAATAACACTGTTTTTGCCCCTGAAAATCAGTCTCTAACCATCGTTCTGGACAGTGACGGTAAGGCCACTATTCGTTTTGATGTTGCCTCTACACATCCTGATGAAATAGTCGATATTTCAAATATTTCGGCAGTTCTAGTTACTCAGACGCTAATTCATGAAGTATCGATTGACGGAGCCATTAGTTCGGGTGAAATTGATTACTATGTTGTTAACGTAGATGGTGGTGTATTGTTGTTTAACGGTAATGCAATGCAACCTGAGTCTGATGGAAGTTACATCGTTCTACCGACACAACTGGGCAGCTTAACTGTACGTGACTTGGGTGATCCTGATTTCAGTGTGACGGCTGTTGCGGTCAGTGATAAAGGTGTTGACAGTCAACCGGCTGAAGTCATAGTAGTTATTGCCGACATTCCATTACCTGAATTCGATGCCGTATCAATTGACAACCTAACAACTCTTTCTGAAGTGGGTGTCAATATTGTAGAGCCTGTATTTAATGGCTTGGGTAATAATGACTTTGCGGTTTCCTCAACTTCAGTTAATCCTAATAATCAGGGGCAGGTAATTGAATCAAATACACTACCAACTACTGGTACAGGTAGGACTAGAAACCTCGTAATTGAAACTGTACCAGGAAGCAATGAAACACATTACCTGCAAGTAGGTGATGTTTATCAGTTAAGTTGGGAAGTTGCTACAAGACAAAACGGAGGCTGGCAAGCACGCTCTATGACTGGGACAGTTACTAGGTCAGACCAATTATCAAATGGTGAGAGTATTGTTGTTTTTACCGGTAGCATTAACGGCCAAGCTGCGACACTCGTTATTGATTCTAGTGGTATTAGTGGTGGTTATTTTGCAAATGATCAATTCGTTAATTCTACAATCGGATTCAGAGAAGTTGAGCTTTCTGGCCAGGCTGAGGCTGGTTCAGCTATTGAGTTGTTCGATGCATCCAATGCTTCAATTGGCACGACTGTGGCTGATACGAATGGTAACTGGACATTTAAGATTTCTCCTGTGACCGCAGATACCGGTACCTATAGAGTAGAGGCAACCGACTTTATGGGTAACGTTACAGTTGATCAGAAAACTTTCTTGCTTGGTTCGCCTCAAGGAGAGACTTTGACGGGTACAGCGGGTAACGACATCATCTACGGTGGTGCTGGTAACGACACAATTGTTGGTGGCGAGGGTGACGACATGTTAACTGGTGGTTTTGGTGATGATGTATTTAAATGGAATTTCGGTGATCAAGCTGTGAACGGCTATGCTATTGATACGATTACTGATTTCAATGTAGGCGCGAATCGTCTTGATTTATCGGATCTACTGCCTAGTTTGAGAGAAACCAATATTGAAGACTATATTAATGTAGCGGTTGCTAACGGTGATACGACAATTAATATCTCTTCAACGGGAGACTTAAACAATAATATCGATCAGAAAATCGTTCTTCAAGGTGTTGAAATTCAACAGGGCGATTTACTTCAGTACTTGATTAATATTCCGCAAGACTAACCGCCAGGCCTGGTATTAACCAGTGTTATTACCTTAACCCCGCTCGCTTTGGCAAGCGGGGTTTTTTTATTAAAGCTTGTGTTGTGTATATTAATCTGAGATATAAAAAAAATTTTATGCATTTATCATTTATTTTAAAACCCCGTACTAAGGTCCAATATTTATTTGCTAGCAAATAGGTAAACTAATAAATAAGAAATATCCAGATACCACTCAAGGAGAAAATCATGGAACCGACTATCATTGTAAACAGTATCACTGGCCAAGCGGAAATTCGTAACGCCAATGGCGAGATCCAAGCGATTCAAGCAGGCGATAACCTTGCGCTAGGCGACGTGTTGGTAATTAACCAAGACAGCATCGTATTTTTAAATGTCGATGGTACGATTTTACCCTTTTATGGTGAGCTAGAGCTAGATGTAGTCGCTAACATGCAGCCAACACAGGCTTTCGATATGGATGATGTTGCGCTGAATGATCCAGCGGTAGCGGAAATGTTGGCTATTCTTGATGGCGAAGGTGATCTACTAGATGAATTAGAAGCACCAGCAGCAGGCGCCGGTGTTGATGAAGACGGTGTGGACGATAGTTTAGTGCGCCTAGTTCGTGTTGCCGAGTCCACAGATCCGCTTGTGTTTGAGAGTTTTGCGGCTGAAGATGCCACAACCCCAACTTTTGATCCTGTCACGGCTACAGCGTTAAATACAGACGAAGAAGAAACAGCAGTAGTTATTATTCCTTCAAGCATCGATGTAGCTATGGCAGATGTCTATAGCGGTAACATGTTTGCTGTTCCAGTAACCGGAACCACTACTGGCGTTGCCGCCGGTTCAACTGTAATCATTACGGTGACAGACGACTTTGGTAACAGTGTAAATGGGTCGGCCATTGTTAATGAGGATGGCAGTTACTCAACAACTATCGATTTTTCGAATCCAAACCCAGGCTCAGATAGCGAGTCTTTTAATGGTGAGCAGTTCATTGATCAAGAACCTCTACTTGTGATTCAACCACCCTCACAGCCAATTTTGCTTGATGGGCCGTTAACTGTTATTGCAGAGGTTGAAGACTTAAACCTTGTTGTAATCAACGCTGATAATACAGCGATGATGGATACGATTGCAGAACCAGGCATTGTTATTATTGATGACATTACAGCAGATGACATCATCAACATTGTAGAGAGTAATTCACAAATAACTGTAACAGGAACGGCTTCGGGTGGTGATATATCTGTAGGTGATCCATTTACAGCAGTAATAAATGGAAATTCTTATGATGGAACAGTTGGTGAAAACGGAGCTATAAGTTTTGTTGTAGCAGGTGCTGATCTTGCAGTTGATAAAGAATTTACGATTAGTGTTACATCGAGTGATGCAGCAGGTAATACAGTTGTGAGCACGGGAACATCAACACATACAGTAGATCTTGAAATTAACCTAGTCAATGATGTTAACACTGCAACATTTGGTAGCGTTATTGCAAGCAATGATGATACAAATCTTTTGGCCAATGACGATGAAGACGTAATTGCCGTTACGTCAGTTAATGGTCAGTCAGTGGGGTCTGAGCCAGTAGTTGTAAACGGCAACTTCGGTACCTTGACAGTTAACAGTGATGGCTCATACAGCTATCAATCTACAGCGGAAATAAAGCTGTACGGGTTTAATGATGGTGACAGCAAATTGGCTGACGGTTCTATTTTAAATATGCTAACACCACAAGCCATGCACGAAGTGTCATTCCAAAGAGATGGCGTAGGTGTTAAAGGAATGGGTAGTTACTCATCACATGGTGCCCCAAACCAGATCATTGATACAGGCAACGCATTAGTTGCTGATTTAGGCGGCACGGCTACAAAAGCATCTTTTGATGTGACGCGTTTATTCAAAACTGAAGCTACAGGTGAACTAGGTAAATGGTACGCTTACAGCTCGGACGGAACGCTCGTTGGTTCAGGTGAATTTGGGCGTGATGGTGAAAATGGTTTTACGTTTAAATCAGGAAGCAACCATGAGGGTACGGTTAATATTGACATAGCGGGTGGATTCCAATATCTTGCGTTCGAGGGATTGCCTTACGAGAACTCTACCAACACTAGAGACGGTGGTGATTTCTTTGTAAGTAATATCCGTGTGGTTGACTCATTTGAATACACGGCTGTTGATGCGGCTGGCAATTCAAGTACCGCAACCCTAGATATTACTAAAACGCAGGAATTGAAAAATCTAGTAAACAGCTTACCAGAATTGCCTAACACAGCTATTCCAGAAATTTCATTTGATGTAACAAGCGAGGAAGTGAGCAATACAACTACAATTTCATCAACTGCAAAGCAAGTTTTAAACTATGGCGGTGGTAATGGTTCGAAAGTATCACACGAAATTAAGCTTGGCTCTGAAGCAGATGAGATTACGCTAAACATTAAATTGACCGGAAATGGCAGTGCGACAGGCACGGTTACATTTTATAAGGATGGCGAAAAAGTTGGTGAAACCTCTTTAGCGAATGGTAACCAATCCTATAGTGTCAATGATGGTGTCTTTGACTCCGTTTTAATCACCCATACTGGAACACCTGGAAATGGCAATTCCGCAATTCATTTAGAAGGGTATAGCGCCACTGTATCTGCGTCTGGGTTTGTCAATACCATTACGATAAAAGCAAGTGTCGATGGTGCGTTGTTGAGTGATGTCGAAGTAGCCGGGTTAGCTGGTTTCAACGGAAGCTATGCTCTAGCAGATGACGGCAGTTTGACTTACACATTTATTAGTGAAGAAGCGCTCACGCCAGAGGATATTGCTGGTATTACAGCCACAATCTCGGCATTAAATGAGGGCGGTGAAGTTTTAGCTACAACTACTACAAATGCAGCGGGTGATTTGACGATAGTGGGCGGTGATGCAAATGATGTTATCTCTGGTGGTGCCGGTGATGATATCCTAACCGGTGGTGCCGGTGATGATATCCTAACCGGTGGTGCCGGTGATGACGTGTTTGTTTGGACTCTTGACGACGTTGTTGCAGGTCAAACCTTTGTTGATACCATCACCGACTTTGGTAATGGAGCCGACAAGATTGATGTAAGTGATTTGTTACCTGATGGTGTAACGAGTGATAATATTAGCCAATATATTTCTTTCTCTTCGGATGGAACAGATACTACATTGAGCATCACGACAGAAGTAAATGGACAGCAATCCACGCAGGAAATTGTGTTGCAGGGTTATGAAGTTACTAGCCATGAGCAATTATTGAGTTATTTGGCTAACATCCCAACTGAGTAACCACCAGGCCTGGTATAAACCAGTGCCACTAACCTTAACCCCGCTTGCTTTGGCCAGCGGGGTTTTTTATTGGTATAGTCTTAACAAATCGTGCAAATAATGTGCAATATGGCTTGTGGTTTCTGTGCAGTTTATGCTTTGTATAGATTTTGTATAACTTAGTCGTTACAATAGCTAAAATTTCGTATCTATAAGGAAATACTGTCATGCAGATGTCCCCCACACTAATCAGCCAGCCGGTTTTTCTAAATCAAGGTGAAGTCGAACAGAAACGACAAGAAATTAAAGCCTACTTTAACCAAACCTGGGAAAACTACGAAAGCCTTTTCGAAACACTTGTCAGTGACGATACTTTTTATCTCCGTCCTTGCTCACTGCGCCATCCGTTAATTTTTTATTTTGGTCATACCGCGACCTTTTTTACGAATAAATTGGTGTTAGCTAAACTCTTGCCGCAACGGATTAACCCGACCATTGAATCAATGTGTGCCATAGGTGTCGATGAAATGTCTTGGGATGATCTCAACGATGCCCATTACGACTGGCCTAGTGTGGCGGCGGTGCGTGCTTATCGCAACGAGGTAAAGGCGGCGGTGAATGCGCTGATAGATCAAGTTGTCTTTAGTTTGCCGATTGATTGGCAAAGCCCGATGTGGCCGATTATGATGGGCATTGAGCATGAGCGCATTCATTTAGAAACTTCTTCGGTGTTGATTCGTCAGCTCCCGATTGATCAGGTGAAACCCCATCCGCTGTTTCCGATTTGTGCCGATCAGCAAACCGCTGCCCCCAGCAATCGCTTGCTCGCCGTGCCAGCCGGCGAGGTCAAGATTGCCCATCAAGACCCTGCGCCTCATTACGGTTGGGATAATGAATATGGTCAGCATCAGGCCAATGTGACCGCGTTTCAGGCTAGCGAGTTTTTGGTGTCTAATGCCGAGTTTTTGGCCTTTGTTGAAGCCGGTGGTTATCATACCCCGGAATTTTGGAATGAAGAGGGCGATCGTTGGCGTCAATTTAGTCCGGTTAAACACCCTAGTTTTTGGGTGCGTAAAACCGAGGGTGGTCAACAGGCCTGGTATTTGCGGTGTATGACCGAAGAAATTCCGATGCCTTGGTCTTGGCCAGCTGAGGTGAATCATTTAGAAGCGGCCGCTTTTTGTCGTTG
The DNA here is from genome assembly GCF_000227665.2 of Thiomicrospira aerophila AL3. NCBI lineage: Bacteria > Pseudomonadati > Pseudomonadota > Gammaproteobacteria > Thiotrichales > Piscirickettsiaceae > Thiomicrospira > Thiomicrospira aerophila. Next base: position 44,575 of record NZ_CP007030.1, read on the forward strand.
GAAAGCGGCACAAACCGGCCAGCCGATCCGCTTGCCTTCTGAAGATGAGTATTTGCGTTTGCGCGACTTTTCTCAAGCACAGCAGCATCTAGCCCAGGCCAATATTAATTTGCAGCAAGCGGCCTCGTCTTGCCCGGTAACACGTTGCAAGCAAGGCGAGTTTTACGATGTGATCGGCAATGTTTGGCAGTGGACTGAAACCCCGATTCATCCGTTTGAGGGCTTTAAAGTGCATCCGCTTTATGACGATTTCACTACGCCGACCTTTGATAACAAACACAATATAATTAAAGGTGGCTCGTGGATTTCGACTGGCAATGAAATTAACGGTAGTTCACGTTATGCGTTTCGTCGCCATTTTTTCCAGCACGCCGGTTTCCGTTATATTGCCTCGGATGCGCCAGTGCAGAAAGAGTTTTCGACCTATGAAACTGATAGTGCGGTGGCACAATATTGCGAATTCCATTTTGGTGACGAGTATTTTGGCGTGGCCAACTTTGCCAAAGCCTATGCTGATTTAGCCATCGGCTATGCGCAAACTGATGCGGATTTGGCCAAGCGCGAACATTTGAAAGTGCTTGAAGTAGGTTGTTCAGTTGGACGTGCAAGTTTTGAATTAGCCAAGCATTTTGAGCAGGTCGTCGGTTTAGACTTTTCTGCGCGCTTTATTAATGTGGCTAACCAGTTGCAAACCTCGGGTCAGCTGCGCTATACCTTGCCGATTGAAGGTGAGATTATGGACTTTAAAGAAACCACCTTGGCACAGTTGGGGTTAAGTGAGGTGGCAAGTCGCTGTGAATTTTTACAGCAAGATGCGACCAATATGAAACCGATTTTTAGTGGTTATGACATGATTGTGGCGATGAACTTAATTGATCGTTTGTATGAGCCGAAGAAATTTTTAACGGATGTCGCCGCTCGTTTGAATAGCGGTGGGTTATTGATGCTTGGCTCGCCTTACACCTGGTTAGAAGAGTTTACTCAGAAAGTCCATTGGTTAGGGGGCTACAAGGATGCTCATTCGGGTGAAAATGTGACCACCTTAGAAACCTTGCACGCCTTGTTGAGTAAAGATTTTGAACCGGTCGGTGCGCCACAAGAACTGCAGTTTGTGATTCGTGAAACCGCGCGTAAATATCAACATACTGTGAGTCAAGTGACCTTGTGGAAGAAGAAAGCCTAAAAACTGACATTAGTGCAGACCTCAGCGCTGCCTATATTCGGGATTTTTTTACCCAGCCGATTGATCGCAACGATAGCGGGGCGGAAAAGTATGATTTGCGCGAACAGTTGTTTGGTCGCGCAGACCTGTTGCCCATGTGGGTCGCGGATCAAGACTTACCGACCCCGCCGTTTATTATTGCGGCATTGCAACGGCGCTTATTGCATCCGATTTTAGGCTATACCCATACCTCAGACCGTTTGTGTGCCAGCGTCGTCAAGTGGCAAGCTCAATATGGCTATGAGGTAGATCCCGCGTCCCTGGTGTTTACGCACAATGTGGCTAATGGCTTGTTTTTAGCCGTGCAGGCGCTCAGTCGTCCGGGTGAGGGGGTGGTGATTATGCCGCCGATTTACCCGCCGTTTGAACAGGCGATTAACCGTAATGATCGCCAGGTGGTAGCGGTGCCGTTGCTGTATCAGCCGGACGGTGATCAGTCATCCAATCCCCAAGCATCACAGGCATCGGACTATTGCTTTGATTTAGCAGGCCTGGCACAAGCCTTTGCTCGTGACGATGTTAGTTTGTGTTTGTTGTGTAATCCGCATAATCCAAGTGGTCGCGTCTGGTCGCGCGCAGAATTGGCGCAACTCGCCGAACTAGCCTTGGCGCATAATGTGATATTGGTGTCTGATGAAATTCATGGCGATTTAACCTTGCCGCCTAATCAGCATTGTCCGTTGGCCAGTTTAAGTCCGACGGTGGCGCAGCAAACGGTTACACTCAGCTCGCCCGGTAAAACTTTTAACTTAGCAGGCCTGCAAATAGGCTATGCGATCGCGGCTAATCCCGCGCATCGTAAAGCACTGCAAGCTGCCGCGGCAAGGGTGAAGATTGACGAGCTGAATCTGTTTGCGATGGTGGCGCTAGAGGCGGCCTATACGGACGATGGCAAGATTTGGCGGGATGCGCTATGCCAGCATATTCTCGCCAATATAGCGCGTTTACGTCAGGCTTTGGCTGAGCTGTGTCCCGCGGTGCGGGTCATCCAACCCCAGGCGTCTTATCTTGTTTGGTTAGATTTTAATCCGCTCATTCCTAATCAGTTTGCTGACCATGCGGCTTTGCAGGCCTGGTTAATCAATGACGCTAAATTGGGGTTAAATAACGGCTTGAGTTACGGTGAAGTCGGATGTGGTTTTATGCGCATTAATCTAGCCGTACCCCCATCAACGCTTGAACAGGCCTGTTCGCAGTTACGCCAGGCGTTTGGCATAACATTAATAAGGACCGATGATGACTAATATGACACGCTATCCAGAGCTAGCCGGAAAACGAGTATGGATCACTGGCTCGTCCAGCGGAATTGGCGCGGGTATGGCAAAAATCTTAGCGCAGCAAGGTTGTAAGTTGGTGTTGCATTATTGTCGGAACGAATCCGGTGTGCAACAAACCCTTAAAACGGTGGCTGAATTGGGTGCGGAAGTTGAAGTGGTTTGGGGCGATTTTAGTGATTACGTCAGTTTGCCTGAGATCTTTGAGCAGGCCTGGTCAGCGTTTGATGGCTTGGATGCACTAATCAATAACGCTGGCATTGTGACTAAATCAACCGCATTAAAAGATGAAACCGGCGAGGCCTTTAACCGAACAATTGCAGTTAATTTACAAGCACCTTATCGGTTAAGTACCGCTTTTGCTAAAGCCTGTATCCAGGCCAAGCAACCGGGCGTGATTATTAATAATTCCAGTATTCACGGTCAACAAACCTGCGAGTGGTTCAGTGCCTATGCGGCGTCTAAAGCCGGTTTAGATGCGATGATGAAAGTCATGGCGGTGGAATGGGGGCCGAAAGGCATTCGGGTCAATAGTTTAGCGCCAGGCGTTGTACCCGTTGAGCGCACGGCGAAGATTTTGGCGGAACCTAAAATGGCGGCAACCTGGACGAAAGCGATGCCTTTGCAGCGCTATGGTCATGTCGATGATATGGGTTGGGCAACGGCGTTTTTAATCAGTGATTCTGCAGCCTGGATGACCGGTTCAGTGTTGACGGTAGATGGCGGTTTAATTGCCAGAGGTGGTTACCCAGCTCGTGAATGAGCTGGGTAATAGAGTGAATGTCACGCCTTAATTAGTTGAGGCGTTTAGTGCCAATGCGGTGGGTTTTGAAAAAGCTGACCGACTGGGATAATTGCTGTGCCTGATCTTTCATGCTTTCGGCCGCTGCGGCTGTCTCTTCAACAAGTGCGGCATTTTGCTGGGTAACATTATCAATCAGACCTATAGCTTGATTAATTTCCGACACGCCTTGTGCTTGTTCCATTGATGCGTTAGCGATGTCACTTAACATATCGGTGACATGGTTAATGGTTTCATGCATTTTGGAGATAATCTCGGCCGATTCTGTGGCGTGTTCGGTACCTTGATTAATGCGGTTGACGCTGTTGGTTACTAGTCCGGTAATTTCTTTAGCAGCTTCAGCTGATTTTTGTGCTAACGCACGCACTTCGCTGGCTACGACCGCAAAGCCACGACCATGCTCCCCGGCACGAGCCGCTTCAACAGCTGCATTCAGTGCCAACAGGTTAGTTTGGAAGGCAATGCTTTCAATCAGGCTAACAATGTCATGAATTTGATTACTAGATTGCTGAATCATCGCCATCGAATCAATAGTTTGTTTCATCACATTACTAGCTTGTAATGACTGAGTTTCAAGCTGATGCTGGAGGTGGTCAGCAGTTTTGCTGTGTTCGGCATTGTTCTTAATGGTTGCATCTATTTCTGTCATCGCCGCCGAAGTTTGTTCAACCGATGCAGCTTGCTGCTGGACACTGTCGCTTAGACTAATTGAACCGTGCGATACTTCTTCTGCCGCACTGGCAACGGCTTTAGAGCTGACCAGCACTTCGTTGATGACTTCGGTCATCTGAGCAAGACTCTGGTTAATCGCTTCTTTAAGGGTAGCTAGATCACCCTGGCACTCTTGAGTAACAGATTGCGTGAGATCTCCTTGACTCTGTGCTTGCATAACGCGGCTAATATCCTTGATGACCTCGTTTAGGCTAGCTAAGGATAGATTAATGTCATCTTTGAGTTCTTTTAGTTGACCTTGCAGTTCGCGGTTGATACTGAGATTGAATTGGCCTGCCGCCATTTTTTTGACTACATCACCAATGTCTGTCATGGTCAGGTTGAGCTGCGACATGGCGTTTTCAGTATCAGCCAAAATAGTCGCGAAGGCACCTTGTGCTTGCACCTTGGTCCTAAAGTTGAATTGACCTTGGTTAAGTTGTTCAAGTGCGCGAGCAATTTCTTCAATAATGTTTTGCATGTTGTTGGCGCTGGCATTGACACCCGTCTTGAGTTCAAGCAAATTGCCAACATAATGACCTTCAATACGCGTTGTCAGATCTCCTTTTGCAATCGCTGCAATAGCTGTATTGGCTTGAGTAATTGCATCACTGACTTTGACTAGGTGGTGATTAATGGCTTGAGCTGTTTGCCCGACTTCATCGTCAGACTTAACCGCAACTCGAATCGAGAAGTCCCCGGTTTCATCAATTTTATGCATGGTGGTGGTTAAGTCCTCAAGAGGACGAATCACCAGACGTAGAATAAGGCCGAATAAAATACCCGCTAGGATAAGAATACCCAAGATAACACCGATAATCGTAACGGTAACCTGCTGGTAGGCAGCGCTTAATATATGAGTAAATACTTGTTCGTCTTGAATGAAGAGTTGGCGCCCCATGACTTGTCCCGCTTCATCGTAAGCAGGTAGGTCAACTATCAGATAGCCTTGGTTTAGATAAACATTTGTTTTGTCACCATGCGTCGCTTGAAACAAGCTCTGGGTAAGTTGAATAGTTTCGGGGGTGAACCAGTTATTGTTGGCGACAACATAACGCGGGTTGATGTTAATGAGTCTATCTATGGCTTGGGTATGGCCATGACGCGCCCTAACATATTCACTGTCAACGAGCATAATCCAGTTGCCACCTACAATACGATCAAAATCGCGAGATATAGACCCGACACCTTGTAGCATAGAAACTAGGCCCATTAGCTGTTGTTGCGAGTTGAGTACCGGTGTGACTGCAGTGATGGTGACGCCACGATCAGTAAAACCTAATGCGCCCTGGGCGGTTTTGGTATTAATGACCTCTGTAATTAACGCGTTGGGTGGCGTGGCAGCAGGTTGTTGATCCAGTGCCCATGAACGCAGTAAAGATTGGCCATTGGCATCATAAATTTCGCTAAAAATACCGCGGAAATTGGTCACACTGGCATAGTGTTGTTGTTGGTTAGCCAGCACTTGGCGTAATGGGAGTTGGCGATTGTTTGCTAGCGCATCAATTAAGATGGGTTGTTGCGACAGCATGGTGGCACCGATAATGCCAGACTGAACCTTTAGCTCAATTTGGCTGTCCATAAATACTTGCATATCGTTAGTCAGTTGTTGTTTGACTTGTTGTGGCAAGGGTTTGATTTGAGTGAGGTACATTACGCTAGTGACAACAGCAACCACCAGGGTGGTGACGAGCAAGCTAGCGAAAATGATCTTATGTTTAAGCGATTTAATTTTCATAGGTCTCTCGCAGAGGCATTAGTAGTTTTAATAACAGTATATGATATTTTTTGCGAGTTAAACATAGTTTCTATAACAGAAATAAACAAGCCCAGTTTAGAACCGGGCCTTAGGCATTTTAGTTGTTAGGTCAGTTTAGTTTAACTGACCTAAAATTTTGCTTTGCACTTGATCAATCGGCTGCGTGCCATCGACTTTGATATAGCGTAATGCGTCATTTTTAGCCGCTGCCGCCTGATAATAATCAACCAACGGTGCAGTTTGCTGGTGATAGACTTTTAAACGATCAAGGACCACCTCTGGTTTGTCATCGTCACGCTGGATAAGCGGTTCACCGGTTTGATCATCACAATCGGCCACTTTCGGCGGATTATAGACGATGTGGTAAGTGCGACCTGATGGGGCATGGCAACGACGGCCTGACATACGCTCGACAATGACTTCATCAGCGACATCAATTTCAACAACGGCATCAATGGCCACACCTGCATCAGCTAAGGCATCCGCTTGTGGTACGGTACGTGGAAAGCCATCTAACAAAAAGCCATTGGCACAATCGCTTTGAGTAATGCGTTCTTTAACTAGGCCAATAATAATCTCGTCAGTGACCAGCTTACCTTCATCCATAAAGGATTTTGCCAGTTTGCCAAGCTCGGTGCCTTGCGCAATGGCGGCGCGTAACATGTCGCCGGTTGAAATCTGTGGAATGCTAAAGTGCTGGGTTAAAAACTGGGCTTGGGTGCCTTTGCCTGCACCGGGTGCGCCTAATAAGATTAACTTCATGGTTCAGTCCTAATTAGTTATTGAAATAATTCACGGGTTAAGTCCCTTAAATTGTTGGGACGAATGACCGGGATCTCCGGTGCTTGGTCTGGATAAAACAGCTCAAAGTATGCGCCTGGGGTGTCGGCGGGTACCGCTTGACCGGTGCTACGATCAATTGGAACATATACTAAGCCTTCAGGTTGTAAAAACGGAATATTGGGTGAGTCGGCTACGGCATGACGCATATAGTCAATCCAAATAGGTAAGGCAGCGCGACCAGCGGTTTCGCGTCGCCCTAGACCAGAGGGTTGGTCATTGCCCACCCAGACACTGGTGACCACATCCGGGTTATAGCCCACAAACCAGGCATCAAATTGCTGATTGGTGGTACCGGTTTTACCGGCTAAATCTTGGCGATTTAAGCTGGCCGCTTGGCGTCCCGTACCTTGTTTAATCACATCTTGCAAAATTGAGGTAATCATATAAGCATTTTGTTTGGTAATGGCACGCGGAGCAATTCCAGGGTCGCGTTCATCGCACTGGATGCCACAGGCTTGTAGCGGGTTGGCTTGATAAATCACTTGGCCGTTAAAGTCACGCACTTCGCGCACAAAATAGGGTTCGACTAGAAAACCACCGTTGGCAAATACGCCATAAGCACGCGCCGCTTCTAGCGGCGTGAATTGGGCTGAACCCAGTGCCAGCGATAGGTTGCGATGACGATTGAGTTCGGCTAAATCAAAGCCAAAGCGCTGTGAGTGGTTGATAATCGGTGCAACGCCTACTTCTTGTAACAGTCGAATAGGGACGAGGTTGCGTGAATGAATCAAGGCTTCACGTACTCGCGTGGGGCCATAAAAGCGCCCGGTATAGTTTTCTGGACGCCAGATATCTTCGAGGGCGGCATCGTGGAAGACCACTGGCGCATCATTAATGACGGTCGCAGCGGTAATGCCAAGTTCAAACGCGCCTGAATAGAGGAAAGGTTTATAGGCTGAACCCAGTTGGCGTTTCGCCTGAGTAACACGATTAAAACGGCTTTTGAAAAAATCAAACCCACCGACCAGGGCAATTATTTCACCATTGCGGGGGTTAAGCGCCACCAGGGCGGCTTCTGCACGTGGGTTTTGCGCTAATAGCCAGTTGCCCTGCTCATTTGGGTGGGGAATGACATAGACCAGATCACCCGCCTGGATAATTTGATCGAGCTGCGTGGGAGCGGGACCAAGACGATCGAGCCCACGATGTGGCCGCGCCCAGTCAGCTTGAGCAAAGGTCAGTGTGATCTGGTCGCCATTACGTAATTGCAGTTGCGCTTGGTTATCGGTTAATGCCATCACCAGGGCTAAACGCAGCCCACCTGGCTGAGGATGTTCACGCATCAGCGTGTCTATCGCTGAGCTGTCGTCAAGTAAGGCCGGATCTAGTTGAGCGACATGGCCACGGTAACCATGACGACGATCGTATTCAAGCAGGCCTGAACGTAAAGCGGCATTGGCGCGGTCTTGATGATCACTGCGAATCGTGGTGGTAATGGTTAAACCCTGTTCTAAAGCGGTTTCGCCAAAACGCTCTAGGGCAAATTGGCGCGCCATTTCAGCAATATAGCCGGCTTCAGTTTCAATACGCACACCGGTTAGGGTCACTTCAATGGGTTGTGCCAGCGCGGTAGTAAATTGGTCTTGAGTGATGTAGCCGAGCTCATGCATACGGCGCAACACATAACTGCGGCGTAAAGTGGCGCGGGCCGGATTAGCGATCGGATTGAAGGCGGAGGGGGCTTTTGGCAGGCCTGCTATCATTGCAAATTCGTGAATATCAAGTTCATGAATCGGTTTGCCGTAGTAGGTTTGAGCCGCAGCAGCTACACCGTAAGAGCGATGACCCAAGAAAATCTGGTTCAGATAGAGCGCCATGATTTCTTGCTTGGTTAACGTCTGTTCAATTTTGAATGCCAGAATGATTTCATTGAACTTGCGTTTAAAAGAGCGGTCGCGGGTTAGAAAAAAGTTACGCGCAACCTGCATCGTAATAGTTGAACCGCCTGATTGAATGCTGCCGGTTGAAATAAGTTCATAGCTAGCGCGCGCAATCCCTTTTAAATCGATACCAAAGTGCTGATAAAACCGGTCATCTTCTGCTGAAATAATCGCCTGAATCATGCGAATAGGAATGTCTGGGTACTCAAGTGGAATCCGGCGCTTTTCACCAATTTCTGTGATGACCTTGCCATCGCTGGTTTCAATGCGTAACGGAACCTGATAGCTTACATTTTTGAGGCTGTTGGGGTCGGGCAGTTGATGATAAAGATAGGTAGCGTAAGCGGCAACAACTAGTGTGATGACGATGCCAAAATAAATTGGCCAAAGCAAGAGCCTGCGCAGCCATCGTTTGGGTGGCTGAGGCGATTTGGCCTGGTTTTGTTTTTTTGCGGTGGCGCTTGGTTTAGCAATTGGAGTTGGCATTACAACTTAACACTATCTTATAAAAAAAATTAATCTAGTCACCATTATAACCCCATCTTAACTAACAAAAAACGGGAGATCTTTAGAAAAGACCTCCCGTTTAGCAGTCATACCTTGGAATAGGTGATGATAGATTATGAACGCTTTTTATAGCGACCAGTCTTAATATCGCTGTACATCATAAATAAGTTGCCACCGACAATGAATGCAGCGGCGGCTAAAACGCCAAATACACCGATACCAATCAACAGCGATTGTGGCAATATGTTGAAATAAATACCCATGAAAATAGCAAAGGGCAATACAAACATCACAACAAAACCGATTAGGAAGTTGACAAGATTTTTAGCTGTAGAATCTCTCATTGGTGCCTCGAATGATAAAATAGAAATGGTAAAACAATAAGATGTCATAATTTTGATGCAATATACCGCCATTTTTTGAAAGTTACAAATAAAAGCATTTTATCGCCACGCCGAAAAAACCCACGGTTTTTGCTGAGCTGTTATTGACTTCGTTTATAATGTCGCCATTTTAATTAATGCAAAATTGACCTTGCTAAAGGATTGGCATGCGACCCAGTGGACGAGACGCTCATGTTATGCGTAACATTTCATTTACCCCGGATTTTACCTGCCATGCTGAAGGTTCGGTATTAGTAGCCTGTGGTAATACACAGGTGCTGTGTAATGTCAGTGTTGAAAATTCAGTACCGCCTTTTTTGAAAGGTCAAGGTCAGGGTTGGATCACCGCGGAATACGGCATGTTGCCGCGTTCAACCCATACTCGCATGCGTCGAGAAGTGACCGCTGGTAAAGCGTCAGGGCGTACGCAAGAGATCCAACGCTTGATTGGACGCAGTTTGCGTGCCAGTGTTGATTTGACCGCCTTAGGTGAGCGCACGCTGATGATTGATTGTGATGTGTTGCAAGCCGATGGTGGTACGCGAACGGCCGCGATTAATGGCGCTTATGTTGCACTGGTGATGGCACTGACGCGTTTACAAGTACGCGGGGAGTTGACAACTAACCCTATTCGTCATGCGATTGGCGCCATTTCGGTCGGTGTGGTGCAAGGTGAGGCCGTGGTGGATTTAGACTATGCTGAAGACTCACAGGCCGATACAGACATGAATTTGGTCATGACCGCAAGCGGCGAGTGTATTGAAGTACAAGGCACCGCCGAGCAACAACCTTTTAATCTACAGCAACTTAATGCAATGCTAACTCTAGGCCAGCAGGCGATTGCACAGATTGCCACTGCCCAGCAGACCGCGATTAACCAATGGCGTCAACAGGCAGGCCTATGATGAGTACCTTGGTGTTGGCTTCAAATAATCCCGGCAAAATTGCGGAGCTAAAAGCCTTGTTACCCGGGCGTGATGTGCGTCCGCAAGGCGAGTATTTTAGTGAAGAAGCGGTTGAAACCGGTCATAGTTTCATTGAAAACGCATTGATTAAAGCGCGTTATGCTGCCAGTCGTACCGGACTGCCCGCGATTGCGGATGATTCAGGTCTGGAGGTTTCGGCGCTAAAGGGTGAGCCGGGGATTTTCTCGGCGCGTTATGCAGGCCGGGGTGCGAATGACACGCAAAACCTCTATAAGCTACTTGAAATGATGCATGATGTACCGGATGGTGAGCGACAAGCCAGCTATTTTTGTGCGATGGTCGTGGTGCGGCACGCGCAAGACCCTACGCCGTTAATTGGGTTGGGCCGATGGCACGGCGAAATTTTACGCCAGCCGGAAGGCAGTGGTGGCTTTGGTTATGATCCGGTGTTTTATTTGCCTAAATGGCAGTGCACAGCGGCCCAGTTATCGTCTGAGGTGAAAAACCAGCACAGTCATCGCGCGCAAGCCTTAAAAGCACTCGTCACTCAGCTTTCGGTTGAATAACGGAGCGGGTGTCGTCATGGATAGCCTTGCACACGACCCAGTGACCCCAGCAGATACCTGGGTTTTTAGCCCGCATATTCCACTTAGTCTTTATATTCATTATCCTTGGTGTGTGCAAAAGTGTCCTTACTGCGATTTTAATTCACACCAAGCGAAAGTAGATTTAGCCGAGCAAGAGCATCTTTATTTAGACGCGGTGATTGCGCAGTTAACTGCCAGTTTGCCACTGATTTGGGGACGTCCCATTCAATCCATTTTTTTTGGCGGCGGAACACCGAGCTTAATGTCGGCAGCGGGCTTTAGTCATTTAATGACTCAGGTTCGTCAATTGCTGCCGCTTGCTGCCGGCTGTGAAATCACCCTAGAAGCCAATCCGGGTACGGTTGATGAAGCGAAATTTGCGGCCTTCTATGCGGCGGGTGTCAATCGTTTGTCGATTGGCATTCAGAGCTTTAACCCCGAGCATCTTCAGGCGTTAGGGCGTATTCATGACGAGCAGCAGGCCTGGTCGGCGATTGCCACTGCTAAGGCAGTCGGTTTTGAGCGTATTAATCTCGATTTAATGTATGGTTTACCCAACCAAACGCTCGCACAAGCGTTGGATGATTTAGCGCAGGCCTTAGCTGCCGATACTGGTCACCTATCTCATTATCAATTAACCCTAGAGCCAAATACGCCCTTTTATCGTCAACCACCGGTTTTGCCGGATGATGATCATTGTTGGGAGATGCAAGAAGCTTGTCAAAGCCGCTTAGCCGCAGCGGGCTATCAGCATTATGAAGTATCCGCCTATGCCAAAGCGCAGCAGGCCTGCCAGCATAACCTGAACTACTGGCAATTTGGTGACTATCTTGGCTTAGGTGCCGGCGCGCATGGTAAATTGACCTTTGTGAATGAGCAGTCCATTTGGCGCTCGCAAATGCCTAGTTCTCCGGGGAGTTATATTCGTGAGGTGAATCAAGCGATGCAACAGGGGCTAGCGGTGCAGAATCCAAAACAGTTGGGGCGCTGGTGGCAGGTTGAGCCGGATGAACGGCTGTTTGAATTTATGTTAAATGGGTTAAGATTACAGCAAGGGTTTGATGTGTCCTTGATCAGTGAGCGCACTGGTTTAGTGGCGGATCATTGGGAAGCGCAACTTAATGAGTTGGCGCAACAGGGCTGGTTAACCCTGTCACCTGCTGATGCGGCTATCACGGCACGTAGGTTGAACCTGACCGAACAGGGACACCGTTATTTAAATAGTTTATTGGCCCAGTGGGTTTAGATGGGTTTCAGGATTTAATTAAGGCAAGGAGTGGGCTATGTCCGTAGCAGACGCAACATCCTCATCATCAGATTTATCGACACCGCAAACGCGACCACCGCGTCATCCGGTCGTGCGTTGGTTTAAAGCGATTGCGATCATTATTGCTACCTTGATTATTTTTGTCGTCGCCGCGTTTTATATTGCCTTGCATCTGATTGACTTTAATAAGTATCAGCCGCTGATTGCCAATGAGCTAAATCAGAAGTTAGGTATTGAGGCGGAATTTAATGGTGAAGTGCGCGCCCAAAAATGGCCGTTTGCAATGCAAGCCGATCAGCTGACCTTACAGGGTGAGTGGCAAGACTATTGGTGGCGGGCGGAGATTGAGGACGTCAAAATTAAACTGTCACTGAACGATTTAGTCCGTCAACAGCAGGCTAATCCCGTTGGCATTGAATGGTTGGTCAGCACACTCAGTTGGGGTGAACTTGGTCAAGAACAACCTATTGCCAGTATTAACGATTGGCAAGGCGAGGCGGGTATGAGCCAGCTGGACCAGCAGGCCTGGTTCATTGATATGCAATTTTATCTAGCCGAAAAATTACAGCGCATCCAGATTAATCCATTGGCTTATGACAAAAGCACCCAAACGTTGAGCTGGCAAGAACTGGTGTGGCGCCAAGGCCATCAAGCAGAAAAGGTGATGACCGCCCAAGGTTCGATCACTTGGCAGCCGTCATTGAATTGGTCGCTCAGCGCCAATCTTGTTAATTTGAATCCGCGTGAGTTGACTGAAGTGTTTGGTGCCCATTGGCCTAATTTTGTGGCCGAAGATGCCTTTACACGTTTGAGTGGGCAGTTAGACACGCGCGGTGAACCTCAGTCTTGGTCATTGGACATGGCGCCTTTAACCTTGGACCAAACCCAGCTAACCGGGCAGATTGAGTTTAGAGATCAAGTGAAACTGCAATTGGGTTTATCTTTGGATGAACTGAACATGGATTTTTACCGTGCCCATTCAAGCCTGCAGCCTGGTGAAACCTATTTACCCATTGCGGTGCCGGTGACCACCTTACGTGAAACACCTTTTGAGGGTAAGTTAGCGATTAATTCGCTAAGGTTATGGGGTGGTCATTACCAGAATATTCAGGCCAGTATGAGTGGTGAAGCAGGCCTGGTAGAGCTCAATCCGCTGCGGGTCGATTTGTATCAAGGTCATTGGGCCGGCGATATGTTAATTGATGTGACCGGTGACACGCCAGCGTTTGGCTTAAATTGGCACTGGCATGAGGTGATGATAGGTGATTGGTTAGCGGCCATCATGGATTACCGTGATTTATCAGGGCAACTTAATGGTCAGGCGAGGATTCAAACCGCCGGTTCAAATGAGCAGGCGCTCAAATATAATGCCCAAGGACAGTTTGAATTGCAGTTGCTAAACGGTGAATATCGCGGTTTGGATTTGAATCGTTTGCTTATGGCACAAATTCCGCAAGCAGGGGACACCACGGTGTTTCAGCAGCTCACGGTGAGTGGGCAGATAGTCGATGGGGTGATGACGGTGCGACCGATTCAGCTGGCATCAACGAACTTTGATATAAGCGGTCATGGGCAAGTTCACTTGCCTACCAGTCTAACGCGGGGACAATTAATCTTGGATTATAAGCAACCGCCCACACCGCTGGGTTTTTTAGCCGGCGCTAAATTGCCGGTTGAAATGGACGGGCCTTTATTGGCCCCGCGTTGGTTTATAGATAGTCGCGAGGTGTTACAGCACAACAACCTGCTTGACCTTTTTATTGGTCATTAGGTTGTTAAATCGGTGGATTAGCGGCTTGGCCAACGACCGCGTTTAGCCGGTGCTTTGCCTGCTGAGGCAGAGTCACTGCCTTTGTTGCCCTGGCCACCACTGCGTCCACCACGCCCACCTGGTTTCCCTGCGCCAGTGCGACCATTAGCAGGCCTGCTACTGGCCGCAGGTTTAGCACGACGAGGTTTGCGATCCAATGAGGTTTCAGGCACGGAATGATTGGGTTCAAAGCCATCTTCGAAGCGACGCGGCAAGACTTTACCAGTCAGGTGTTCAATCTCGGCCAGTAAATCCACTTCATCAGCACAGACTAAAGATAACGCCTCACCTTTTGAACCTGCTCGGCCCGTTCGGCCAATACGGTGCACATAATCTTCAGCCACGTTGGGTAAGTCTATGTTGATGACATGGGGTAGTAGGTCAATATCAATGCCACGCGCGGCGATATCGGTCGCTACCAGCACACGAATTTTATTGGCTTTAAAATCAGCCAGGGCTTTAGTCCGTGCGCCTTGGCTCTTATTGCCATGTAACGCGGCCGCTGGAATGCCGGCACTAATGAGTTTTTCACAGATGCGGTTAGCGCCGTGTTTGGTTTTGGAGAAAGCCAGCACTTGTTGCCAGTTTTGCGAGGCGACTAAATGAATCAATAATTCCGTTTTTTTGGCTTTATCGACTGGGATGACTGTTTGTAGTACTAATTCAGTAGTGGTATTAGGCGGGGTCACCGATACTTGTTTTGGCGCGTTTAAAAATTGATGCGCTAACTGCTTAATCGAATCTGAAAAGGTCGCCGAAAACATCAGTGTTTGACGTTTGTTAGGCAACAGCTTAGCAATACGCTTTAAATCATGGATAAAGCCCATGTCGAGCATCCGGTCGGCTTCGTCTAGCACCAACACTTCAAGCTGATCAAATTTAACGGCATTTTGCTGATGGAGGTCGAGCAAACGACCCGGTGTGGCTACCAAAATATCTAAACCGCGACGCAGTTTCATCATTTGTGGGTTAATGCTGACGCCACCAAATACCACGCCTGCCCGCAAGGGCAAATGTTGACCGTAGTTGACCACGCTTTCATGGACTTGTGCCGCCAGCTCACGGGTGGGGGTTAAAATCAGCGCGCGTACTTGGTTGGGCTTGGCGGCTTGGCCGTTTTGCAGGCGATGGAGCAGCGGCAGGGTAAAGCCAGCGGTTTTACCTGTTCCAGTCTGAGCAGCGGCCATTAAGTCGTCACCCGCAAGCACTAATGGAATCGCGGCTTGTTGAATCGGTGTGGGTTGGGTATAGCCTTCGTCGGCAATGGCTTGCACTAAAGCCGGATGGAGTGCGAGTTGATCAAATGTCATACTTTAGACCTATAATGAAGCGATCTGAAGTGCATGCAAACCAAACCGCGATGAAAAGAGTGCCAAGCATACCCGATTTTGACTTAAAAAGCGTAAAATAAATCTGACTTAGGCTGGCCTAAGCCGAATAAGTGAACAAAATAATTAACATACTTGGGAGTGACATGAATGAAAGCCGTTAAAACAGGTTTGCTAGCTTTGAGCTTGGGATTGGCGACCAGCTTATCCGCACAGGCGTTTACCGTCGAACTGGGTGATCCAGCATGGGATGGTCAAAAGATCCCAACTGGGATGCAGTGCCAAAAATTTGGTGGCGAACAACCCCGCTCACCGGCCTTGATGCTGAGCGATATTCCCGCCGATACCAACTTAATTATGTTCGAATACAGTGATCGCAGTTTTGCGCCGATGGATAACGGTGGTCATGGACGATTTGGGTTTGCGTTGAATGAACCGGTTGAAAAGGTATGGGTAGAGCATGTGCCAGGGCATAGTTTTGAGTTACCCAAAGGATTCTTTTTAATTGAACCGCATCGCAATCCAAGTTGGGACATAGCTGGAGCCTATATGCCACCTTGCTCAGGTGGTCGCAATAACGAATATTACGTGACAGTAACGGCGGTTAAGTTTGATGGTGAATCAATGGAGAAATTAGCGACTCAAGTTCTAGAGCTAGGCCGCTATTAGTCATCACTTGCCGTTAAAGGCGGCTAGGGGCTTAAAGCGTAAGATGTCATTGCTGCCTTCAAGGAGCAATAGTTCTAAGCCCTTATCAGGAAAATACCAATAGGCAATTCCATCGTCATCGGTGTGAATCGATGCCGGTGCGCCAAAGCGTTTTTCAATGGCTTCCGCGGTTAAACGACGACGTGGCACCATGGTGATTTCGCCGATCGGATAATTAAACAAATCTAGCGTATCTTGGCTGTTTAACAGCACCTCACGCGCGCCTTGCTTCGACACGGTAATTCTGGCGCCCCGCGCAAAATACTCATCAAGTTGTTGCGGAGTTAAATTGAGTTTTGCCACCAGCGCAGTATGAATGGTGCCGACATAGGCCGAATGTAAATAGGCTTCAGCAGAGCGCTCGCCACTTGGCAGTTCAAATAGTTTGACTTCGATATCGCGCCCATACAGCTGACTGATTTCTCGCAGTGTCGATTCATTGAGGGTTAGACCTAGTGCGAGCACCTGACCTTGCTCATTAACCGTTGCGTTCCAAGGTAAAATTGCTCGATCATAATCACGCCCTTGCGGCACGATATTGAGCAAAATCACAAACATGACCAGTGAGATAATAATGACCCAACTCACGGGTCGTAGCGATTTTAGCCAAGCGGTTATTTTAGCCATCACTTATTTTGGCTCACTTGAGTCGCTGCGCGCCAGGCCTGGGTCACGGTCGTTATATTCACCTTTTTCTGCATTAGATGAATCGGTGCGCGGGACATACTGGGCCATTTTTTTATCGACAATGCCTTTGCCGGCATCGTAAACCGAAATACCTGTTTGTAAAAAGGTGATCAGGACAGTGAAAAACACAATCGCGCCGCCAAAGAACATGGTGATAATTTGGAAGATGGGCGTAGAGCTACCGTCTTCAGCAAAATTATTCATTGTCATGCCGCTTGGGGTAATCCAATCGATTAAAACATAGATAGACACTAAGACGATCGCTGCGGCATAACTGATAATTAACAAGCGACCACGTCGCCATGCCAGCATCCAGTGCGCACTTACAAACCAGGTGTCATCGCGCATTTTTTGATAGGCTTTGTAGCGAATATAACTTAATACCGCAATCGAAATCAGCGGCACTAAGATAAACATAAACATATTGCCGGTTGTTTTCAGAATCGACAAGGATAAAAATAAATGCACCAAAATAATGTTTAGATTGTAGATATGGTGGGGGTTTTTTGCGCGTTGCGCTTCATCATCTTGAACCTGATATTGCATAGTGCCTCGGGTGTTAGCAAATGGAATGGTTAAATATATTAATATTCTATTATAAATTGTTCCAAGCGTTGTTGAAGGTTTTCCGCATGCGTGATTAAACTCGCTAAATTTGTTTGCAACTGCTCATAGTCAGCATCTTCGTTAGCCGATTTTTCAATTACATAGCACTGCTCAGAAAACGCCATTAAGCCTAGATTGGCGCTGCTCCCCTTGAGCAAATGTGCCAAATCCTTAACCTGCGTCGTATTTTCCGCTTTGATCGCCCGCTGCAACTTATTCAGCGTAATGGGCGTGTGTTTTAAGAAGGTGACAATAATGGGTTTTAAGTCGTCGTTTAGGAGTTCTTTTAACGATACTAAGGTTTCAAAAGAGTCAAGTGTGTTAGGGGACGTCATACTATATTCCTTAGTTGATCGGTCGCGTTAAGTAACGCATGGGTGATTTCCGCTTCAAAGGCCGAGTGACCACTATTTGAACAAATAATTAATTCTGCCTGTGGCCAGGCTTGGTGCAACGCATAAGCCTGCTCAATCGGACACACCACATCATAGCGGCCATGAATAATCCAGGCCGGCACATTGGGTAGTTTATGTGCGTCGTCTAAAAGTTGATTTTGGCGCAAAAACGACTTGTGCATAAAGTAGTGGCATTCAATCCGTGCCATTGCCAGCGCATGGTGTGGATCAGCAAAGTGCGCCACAATATCTGGGTTACTCACCAATGTTGAGGTGCGCCCCTCCCAGACGGACCAAGCTTCAGCCGCACGCATTCTGGCGACTTCATCGTCACCGGTAAGTTGTTGATAATAAGCAGAAATCAGGTCATTTCGTTGTGCTTGGGGTATGGGGGCAAGGTAATCTTGCCAGTAATCTGGGAAGAGCGCGCTCGCCCCTTGCTGGTAAAACCAAGCAATATCTTGATCACGACAAAGGAAGATCCCGCGAAGGATTAAACCCCGAACGTGTTGTGGATAAGTCTGTGCGTAAGCTAATGATAAAGTCGAACCCCAAGAGCCACCAAAGAGCAGCCATTGTGTAATCGCTAAATGTTGGCGCAAGGCCTCCATATCGGCGAGTAGATGATCTGTGGTGTTATGGTCTAAACTGGCATGAGGGGTAGAACGCCCAGACCCGCGTTGATCAAATAAAATGATGCGATAGGTCTGGGGGTCAAAAAATTGTCGGTGCACGGGCGAACAACCGCCGCCGGGGCCACCGTGGACAAACAATACCGGAATACCCTGTGGGTTACCGGATTGTTCATAATAGATTTGATGTCCCTCACCAACAGGCAACCAGGCCTGCTGATAGGGTTCAATCGGAGGGTAGAGCTTGCGTAAGCTCATTAGGCTTAGCTAGCCTTGGTGCGACTGTGACGCTTACGGTCGTTTTCAGTCAGGTGCTTTTTACGAATACGGACTGATTGTGGCGTGACTTCAACCAATTCGTCATCGTCAATAAACTCAAGCGCTTGCTCAAGTGTAAAGCGAATCGGGGGGGTTAGCACAATCGCTTCGTCAGTACCCGAAGCACGCATGTTAGTAAGCTGCTTGCCTTTCAAAGCGTTAACCGTTAGGTCGTTTTCACGGCTATGCAAACCGATGACCTGACCTTCATAGACTTCATCACCATGACCAATAAATAAACGACCACGCTCTTGTAGGTTAAAGAGCGCAAAACCAAGCGCTTTACCAGTGCTCATCGCAATCAATACGCCACGGCTACGTTCACCGACGCTACCGTCAAACTTAGGGCCATAATGCGAGAAGCTGCTGAAGATTAGGCCATTACCTTGGGTCGCGGTCATGAACTCAGTACGGTAACCAATCAAGCCACGTGAAGGAATCATAAAGTCAATACGAACGCGACCTTGGCCGTCCGGAACCATGTCTGACATAATTGCTTTACGCATACCTAGTTGTTCCATGACGGTGCCCTGGTTTTCTTCTGGGACATCAACGGTGAGGGTTTCATAAGGTTCACAGACTTCGCCATCAATTTCACGGAAGATAACTTCTGGACGAGATACGCCTAGCTCGAAGCCTTCGCGACGCATGGTTTCAATTAAAACGGATAAATGCAGTTCACCACGACCTGAAACACGGAATTTATTGGCATCTTCGGTGTCTTCAACACGTAACGCTACGTTAGTGAGCAATTCTTTATCCAGACGCTCACGGATTTGGCGCGAAGTGAGTAATTTACCTTCCTGACCCACAAACGGTGAGGTGTTGACTTGGAAGGTCATGCTCACTGTAGGTTCATCTACCTTCAGCGCAGGCAAGCCTTCTGGGTGGTTGATATCACACAGGGTATCGGAAATATTCATTGGGTCTAAGCCACTGAATGCCACGATGTCACCGGCATGGGCTTCGTTCACGTTTACGCGATCTAGGCCATGGAAACCAAATAATTCGGCAATTTTAGCGTTACGCTTGTTACCGTCCTTATCAACTACGGCGACCGACATACCTGATTGCACCGCACCACGCTTAATACGTCCAGTACCTATAACGCCTTTGTAGGTGTCATAAGCTAGCGAAATACACTGTAATTGGAAAGGGCCGGCTAAATCAACATCCGGCGCCGGTACCTTTTCAACGATGGTTTCAAAAATCGGCGTCATGTCACCTGAGCGTACATCAGAATCACGACCGGCGTAGCCGTTAAAGCCAGACGCAAACAAAATAGGGAAATCCATTTGTTCATCGGTCGCGCCTAAACGATCAAACAAGTCGAAGGTTTGGTCTACTACCCAGTCAGGACGGGCTGCATCACGGTCAACCTTGTTAACCACAACAATCGGTTTTAAACCTTGCTGTAAGGCTTTTTGGGTTACGAAACGGGTTTGTGGCATCGGGCCTTCAACCGCATCCACCAACAACAACACCGAATCAACCATCGACAAAATACGCTCTACTTCACCACCAAAGTCAGCGTGTCCAGGGGTGTCCACGATGTTAATTCGGTAACCATTCCAGTTTACCGCGGTGTTTTTAGACAGAATCGTAATGCCGCGTTCGCGTTCTTGATCGTTAGAGTCCATGACGCGTTCCCCCAAGTCTTTACGCTGATCGAGCGTACCTGACTGGCGAAGAAGTTGGTCAACAAGGGTGGTTTTGCCATGGTCAACGTGAGCGATGATGGCGATATTGCGGATATGGTCGGTGGACATGATAAGCCTTACAGTAAAACATTAAAAAAATCGCATTATACTGGAAATTTGGCTTGACTTGAGATTATGTTGCAAAAACAGTGGCCTAGCTAACCAGGCCTGTTAATAAAGGACAAGAGTTTAACTGCTGCTGGACTCTTTGGCATGGAGTAAATAGGTTTTTAAAATCCCATAAGCTAGGGTGCCTAAGATTAACCCTAGGAAGGTAAAGAGTGCGCCAATTTTACCTTCCGCGATCATCGCCGGAATCGTACCAGGACAGGCGGCGGTCATGCCCCAACCAATCCCAAACAACATCGCGCCTAAAATAAGACCCTGTTGATAGGGCTTTTTAACAAAGTCGACCGGTGTTTTAGTGGTAATAGAGCGGACATTAAAGCGTTTGAGTAGGTAGACGCCTAACATGGCAACTATGACGGCCGTGACAATGACTTTCATTAGTTGCATGTCTTCGAACATAAACATTTTGACATGAAAGTCATAGGTGGTCGCGCCCGCACGACTCATTAAAAAGCCAAACAAGGCGCCCATGCCCAGTGCTAAAAAATTCGGGTTTTTAATAAATTGCCACATGATTTAAAGTCCAAATAAGAGGTGAGTGGTAATCAGCGCGCTGGTAAAAAAAACCGCGCCGGCAATCAAGCTGGCTGGATTAAGCATCGCGCCACCGACCAACGCATGACCGGTTGTGCAGGCCCCGGCTAAACGAGCGCCAAAACCTAACAGCATACCGCCAAAAATAAGCCATATCGCTTTGGCAGAATAGGTTTGCGGCAATACCTGCTCATAGAGGCCCATATCAAAGCTTAGATGCCAACTCTCGACCGATGTCAGCGCCGAGATTAAGCCACCAAATGGAATGCCGATTAAAAACCAAAGTTTTGAGTTATTCAGATTGCTGTATTCGCCAATACGAAAAAACTTCACCTTGGGAAAAGCCAAGCCGCACAGATTGCCATAACCGGTTGAACACCCAGCGGGTTTGCCCAGCAGCCAAAAGTGTAAAATGACAAACAGACCAATTGCAAAGCCTGCGACATAGCCGTTCCATATTGATATTTCCATGAGGTCACTCCATAAACTATTTTTATAGTATTTTGCCTGAAAACCCAGTATTGCTAAAGCTTGAGGATTTTTACAGGGTATAAATTTATTTTATTGTGAAAGTCGTGCTGGAGCGTCAGCAGATGCCTTGTCTGGTGCTGATTCGGGCAGGTTATCTGCGAGGCGTTTGGCCGCTATTTGGGCATCATCCAGGTTGGCAAATAGTTGAAAATGCGCGCCAAATTTATCTAGACCATAACGAGCCAAGGTGCGTAAAGGTTGAAATTGCAATTCACTTAAATAGATTTCAACGCCTTGCGCTTGCGCACTGGACACAAAACGGCGTAACGCGGATAAGCCACCGGAATCCAGAATCGTCACTGCATCCATTTGAATAACGATTCCTTGTTGATGTGGGAGATGGCTGGCGAGCTCTGCAAAAATTCGGTCGGCAGCGGCAAAAAATAATGGTCCTTGAATACGATAAATCGACCAGTGTTCGGGGAGGCTGTCTGCTTTGTAGCGTTTGCTTTCGCCGATGTTTTGTAACTTGGTCATTTCGGCAATTTCTTTAATAAATAAAATTGACGCCAGCACCATTCCCACAATGACGGCATAGACAATATCGACCAAAATAATGACGCTAAAACAGGCGATATAAACCAGTTTATCGCCTCGTTCGGCATTGCGAACCAGTTCAATGGCGCGTGGAAACTCGCTCATGCGCCAAGCCACCAAAATAAGCAAGGCTGACATGGCCGGCAGCGGTAAATGCACCAGCAGGCCTGCTAAGAAGAAAATGGCAAACAGTACCACGATGGCATGAACTATCGCCGCGACGGGTGACACGGCACCGGCGCGTAAATTCGTAATCGAGCGAGCAATCGCGCCACTGGATGCAAAGCCACCAAACAGTGCCGACGCAATATTACCGACCCCTTGTCCCATCAGTTCGCTATTGGGTGAATGGCGGGTACCGGCCTTGCTATCGAGTACCGCTGCGCAAAACAGCGATTCCATCGCAATCAAAATCGCCAAAGCAAAGGCAATGGGCAATAAAAATTTGACCATATCCCAGATGTCGCGCACCGCCATCTCTTGTAGCTGCTCTACCATTAACAGGCCTTGGAATATGGGAAAGTGGTGCGGAATTTCACCAAAGAGTTGCCCTACTGTCAGTACCTCGGCGCCATACTGATTCCAAAAAAAGGTCACGATACTTGCCGCGACCAAGCCTGGTAGATGGCCCGGAAATTTAAACCCCATTTTTAGCCAAAGCGTCATAAATAGCAGGGTAAAGCCGCCAATCGCGGCTGAAGGCCAATGGACTTGGGTGAGTAGGCTTTGTAACATAATCCCTAAGCGCTCTAGAAAATTGCTCGGTAGATTGCTGAGCCCTAAGCCAAAGAAAAAATTGATTTGCAGCAGAATAATCACCGCAGCAATCCCGGTGGTAAAACCGAGGGTAATGGTTTCTGGGATATATTCGATCCAGCGTCCAAACCGATAGTAGGCCATCATCATTAATAACAGGCCGGTGAGCAAGGAGACGGTGATGATGCCCAGCAGACCATAGGTTTCAGTGACAGGAATGAGTAAGATAACCAGTGATGCGGTGGGGCCGGCAACACTAAACCGTGAGCCACCTAATAATGCGGTCACAAAGCCGGCCACAATCGCGGTGTAGAGGCCGTAGATTGGCGAAATACCAATACCGGTAGCCAATGCCATTGAAACCGGAATGGCTAAGATGCCCACAGTGACACCGGCCACAATATCTTTGGTCAGATGCTGGCGGTTATAGCCTTCTTTTTGCACGAAATCGCGCAGGCCGTAACCAAATTTTATGCTTGTTAGATGATTGCGTTGTGACATGCTGATGGTTAAGAATTAGGTGGGTGCCATTTATCATTATCATCTATTGTTTTATAATAGATAGGGTAATGAAATTTAAGGAGATTATACACTATGGCTAAACGTAAAGCGCAGCACAAACAGCAACGTAATATTGTGTTTATCGAAATGATGCAAAAATTTGCGGGCAAATCAGTGGGGCATAAATCGAAAAAAGATTATCGCCGACAACCGAAACATCGCCATGCAACAGAGCAAAAAGGCTGGGATTCCCAGCCTTTTTTATTGGCGTAATTAAATTTATAGCAATGTGTGTTTATTTGATTTTGCTGATAGCCAATTTTCTCGGCTATGGCGAACACGAACAATTAAAACATCGTTCCGTGCTTGAAGTGAATAAAGAATCACATGTTTTTTGAAAGGATAGATTCGAATGCCACCTCCAAATCTATCTGATAGCGGTGCCGTTTCAGGGAAATCACTTAAAAGCTGAAAGGACTGGGTTAAAGCTTGATGGTAGGCTTCGGCTTGTGCGAATCCAAACTTTCGTGTGCCATCAATAATCAGCTTAACGATGTCCTGCTCGGCTTTAGCTGTAAGAAAATAAGCCGTTAAACATAGCCTAGTTCAGCTTTTGCTTTGTTCATTAAGTCCTGCATAGAAGCACAACCAATGCCACTGGCTAAGCCTTCATCAATTAAAGCCTGAAGCTTAGCTGTTTGTTGGTCTACAAAATCAGTTTCATCCAGTTTATGAATGGCGATATCGACCTTGGCATGAGTGAACTGTTTTTTTAATTTTGTAATGAACTCATCATCGAGCTCATCTAAATTGCAGTGGTAAACAGCGTGCATTTCATCACCTCTAACCCAATGTTTATTAATGAAGTTTTATCATAACTAAATTGCTTACCTTAAGCAAAACCTAGTTAAAATCTTCCGGGTCGTAACCCAAGTTCGGTGCGAGCCATTTTTCGGCTTCGGCGATAGTCCAACCTTTGCGGTGCGCATAGTCTTCGGCTTGGTCACGACCAATTGAGCCGACACCGAAATATTTGCTTTGCGGATGCGCAAAATACCAGCCTGAAACTGCGGCAGTGGGCGTCATTGCATAGCTGGAGGTCAGTTCTAAACCAATTTCTTGATCTGGCTGCAACAGTTCCCAAAGTGTACCTTTTTCGGTGTGTTCCGGATTGGCCGGATAACCGGGTGCCGGACGAATCCCTTGATATTTTTCTTTGATCAGCTCTTCGTTCGATAGCTGTTCATCGGCGGCATAACCCCAGAAGTCTTTACGCACTAACTCATGCATGTGCTCGGCCAAGGCTTCGGCTAAACGGTCGGCCAGCGCTTTAACCATGATTGAGTTATAGTCATCATGTGCAGCTTCAAAACGAGCGATATGCTCGTCAATGCCAATACCGGCGGTGACGGCAAATGCGCCGATATAATCGTTTAGTACCAGGCCTGCTGAACTCGTTTTCGGTGCAACATAATCACTCAAACACTGATTGTATTGCCCTGGTTTTTTCTCCGCTTGTTGGCGTAGATGATGCAAACGGGTTAATGGCGTGGTGCGGCTATCATCGGTATAAAGCTCAATATCATCGCCCACCGCATTGGCCGGATAAAAGCCAATCACGGCACGGGCGGTTAGCCATTTTTCGTCGATGATCTGTTTAAGCATGGTTTGCGCATCGGCAAACACTTTTTTCGCTTCTTCGCCCACAATCTTATCGTCTAAAATGCGCGGATAGAGGCCATGCAAATCCCAGGATTGGAAAAATGGCGACCAGTCGATGCGGGGTAAGAGGTCTTCTAAGGCAATGTTATCGAATACCTTTTTGCCGAGGAATTTGGGTTTTGGCGGCGTGTAATCCGTCCAATCAATCGGGATCGCATTGTCACGTGCTTTATTAAGTGGTACACGTTTAACTTGTTGCGCACGTGCTTTACGCTCTTCGCGCAGCTGCACATATTCTTCACGAATTTTGGCTGCAAAATCGACTTTCAGTTCGTTGGAAATCAGGCTTTGCGCCACACCGACCGCACGCGAGGCGTCTTTCACATAGACCACCGGATGCTCATATTGCGGTTCGATTTTGACTGCGGTATGCGCTTTGGAGGTGGTCGCACCTCCGATTAATAACGGAATCGACATGCCGCGACGCTGCATTTCTTTGGCGACATGCACCATTTCTTCCAGTGAAGGCGTAATCAAGCCCGACAAACCGATGACATTCGCGCCTTCAGCCAGCGCGGTATCGAGAATTTTTTCTGCCGGCACCATGACGCCCAGGTCAATCACTTCAAAGTTATTACACTGCAGCACCACGCCGACAATATTTTTACCGATGTCATGCACATCGCCTTTGACGGTTGCCATCACAATCTTGCCTTTGGCTTGACCGGAGGATTTTTCCGCTTCTAAGAAGGGTTGTAAATACGCCACCGCACGTTTCATCACACGGGCGGATTTCACCACCTGCGGCAAGAACATTTTACCCGCGCCGAATAAATCGCCGACCACATTCATGCCATCCATTAACGGCCCTTCGATCACTTGCAGCGGCGAGCCGAGTGTGGTGCGCGCTTCTTCAGTGTCATCTTCAATAAAATCGGTAATACCCTTAACCAGCGCGTGTTCTAAGCGCTTTTCAACCGAGGCTTCACGCCACTTGATGTCAGATTCTTTGCCTTGTACCGAGCCGTCACCACGGAATTTTTCCGCCACTTCCAGCAAACGGTCGGCTGCTTCCGGGTCTTTGTTGAGAATTACGTCTTCAACCGCTTGTTTCAGCTCTGGGTCGAGGTCGTCATAAATCGCCATTTGCCCTGCGTTGACAATCCCCATATCCATGCCTTGCTGAATCGCGTAATAGAGGAAAACTGAGTGAATCGCTTCACGCACCGGGTTATTACCACGGAACGAAAAGGATACGTTTGACACGCCGCCGGATACCATGGCATAAGGCAGGTTTTGTTTAATCCAACCGGTGGCTTCGATAAAGTCCACCGCGTAGTTATTATGTTCTTCAATGCCGGTGGCCACGGCAAAAATATTCGGGTCGAAAATAATGTCTTCCGGCGGGAAGCCATTCGCCACCAATAAGTCATACGAACGCTTACAAATTTCCTTTTTACGCGCAAAGGTATCGGCCTGGCCGTCCTCATCAAACGCCATGACAATCGTCGCCGCACCATAGCGCTGAATCAATTTGGCTTGGGCTAAAAAGTTGGCTTCACCCTCTTTGAGTGAAATTGAGTTAACAATGCCCTTGCCTTGAATACATTTTAAACCGGCTTCAATCGCTTCCCATTTTGATGAGTCAATCATCACCGGCACCCGCGCGGCATCCGGTTCACCAGCCATCATATTTAAAAAGCGCGTCATGCAGGCCTTGGCATCCAACATGCCTTCGTCCATGTTGACATCAATTATCTGTGCGCCGTCATTCACCTGCTTAACCGCGATTTCAACCGCTTGTTCGTAGTTATCTTCAATAATCAAACGTTTAAACAGCGCTGAACCGGTCACGTTATTACGCTCACCGACGTTAACAAACAGGGTGGTGTCGTCAATCGTCATTGGCTCCAAGCCAGACAAACGACAGGCTTTTTTAATCGCTGGAATAGTGCGTTGTGGATGGGCGAGTGCCGCCTGAGCCATCGCTTCAACGTGATCAGGGGTGGTGCCGCAACAGCCGCCGATAATATTCAGCCAACCGGCTTGCGCCCAGGTTTGTACTTCAGCTGCCATTTGCTCTGGGGTTTCGTCATATTCACCAAACTCATTCGGCAGGCCTGCATTCGGATGCACCGATACATAACATTCAGCAATACGGCTGAGTTCTTCAACATACGGGCGTAATTCTTTCGGGCCAAGCGCACAGTTGAGGCCAACCGATAGCGGTTTGGCATGACGAATTGCATTATAGAAGGCTTCGGTGGTTTGGCCGGATAATGTACGACCGGAGGCGTCAGTGATGGTGCCGGAAATCATAATCGGCAATTCTTCACCCAGCGCGTCTTCGACCTGTTTGACGGCAAAAATCGCGGCTTTGGCATTAAGGGTATCGAAAATGGTTTCAATCAAAATCACATCCGCACCGCCTTCTAATAAGGCTTCGGTCGCTTGCACATAAGCACCGACCAGCTCATCAAAGCTGGTGTTACGAAAGCCCGGGTCATTCACATCCGGTGAAATGGAGGCGGTGCGGTTTGTTGGGCCGAGCACCCCGGCGACAAAACGCGGTTTGCCGTCTTCGGATTCGGCGATGTCACACGCCTCACGCGCGACTTTGGCAGCACAAATGTTAATGTCGCGCACCTGATCCTGCATATCGTAATCGGCTTGCGCAATGGTGGTGGCGTTAAACGAATTGGTTTCAAGAATATCGACGCCTTGGCGCAAAAAGCCTAGATGAATATCGCGAATTACGTCGGGTTGGGTGATGACCAAAATATCGTTATTGCCTTTGATATCCATGTGATAGTCAGCAAAGCGTTCGCCACGAAAATCGTCTTCAGTTAGGTTTAAGCCCTGAATCATTGTGCCCATTGCGCCATCTAATACGACCACACGTTCGGTAAGAAGTTGTTTTAATTGGGCAATTCGTTGTAAACGCGTCATAAGCATCCCATCAGTTGGTATCAAAAAGTATCAAAGAAAAGTCGTGTATTTTAACGCAAAAGCGTGCAAAAAGGGTGAGAGTGAGTTTAGGACTGCGGCAGAGGTTTAAAAGGCCTGCCGGTAACGCACTAACCAGGCCTGGTCAAATTGGTCTTGTTGCCAACGAATTTGCCAGTTGGGGTGTTGAAGTTGCAGGTTCACCCCTTCATTTTGCATGGCCGTACGCAGGTTTTGGCGATAAAAGCGCAGGCGTCCGTCCCCAATAGATTCGCTAATAGCTGCGGTAAAGTTGAGTTGGTTTTGTTGTTGATAGATATCCATTTGGGCATGAAACCCCATAATGCGATAGGGGCTATGTAGGCTTAGCCATTGGCTGGTTTGGGTTTCGGTAATATGGGTGAGTAATTGTGTGCCGGGTTCTTGCGCTTGTTGCCAGTTATAGCCAACACTGAGCCAATCTTGAGTGAGTGCGGGTTGCCAAATGGCAAACACGCCCTGTTGGTTGCGTTGGTTCAGTCCCGACCAGTTGAGTAGGCTGTCGCCTTGAGTTTGATAGCCACCCCATTGCCAGCGTCCTTGCTGACGGGCGATTAACCAGGCCTGCTGATTGGTTTGGCTTGATTGCGCGACACTGGCCTGCCAACCGGTTTGCTGTGTGGGCTGATAGAGTCCAATATTGAGCAGGGCGAGTTGTTGATCTTGCGTAAACTGGTTAAAGCCCAGTTGGCCGTGTTGAATCATGGAATGGCGACTATTGAGTTGGGTTTGTGGGCTAATACTTAATGACAGCAGGCTGTTGTCAAATGAGTAAGTCCGTGGCGATGTCGGCCAGGCCTGGTTAAACGCTTGTCTAAAATGACCTTGACGCGGTTGATTAATACTGCTCATTTGAATAGCAAAATCGCGTTGATAACTATCCACGATAGCGGTATTGAGCGTAACGGGCTCATAGCCGGCTGGCAAACTCACTACCAGTGACTGCATAGAATAGGTTTGGTCTTCAAATGCAATTGATGTGGTGCCGACAGGGCTAAAGGCGGCATGGGCATCTAGCATACCCATGCCATGTAAACTGGCGCTGTAATTGGGAAAATCTCTATTGGCGGTATCTAAGAGTATTTGAGTGAGCTCGCGCCCACCAAGATGCTGCCAACGTTGCTGCATCACCGTTATGAGACCACTGACATTCGCAGCCGCACCAGAGGTGCCAAAACTGGTATAGTCCGCAACTTGAGTGGCCCCTGGCCCAACAATAAAGCGAACTTGAATAGCGCTATCATTTCCCGGGGTGTTTGAGAAGTCTGCTAAAGTCTGGTTATCATAGCTAGCCCCGACGATTATGAGTTGTTTGCCCAGTTCTAGTCGAGTTGCGTCTGCAAAGTCGGCGTCATTATAAACTTCAGTAGCTAAGCTAAGAGCATCGTTACCCGCTGAATGAACGATTGCGATGTTTTGATTGATAAGTTTCTTGCTGATATTGCGAATTTCTTGTTCTGCTGCAGACAGTTGATTATTGCGAAGATGATCACGTGCTACAAGCAGTGCACCATAGTTAAATGATAGATTTACGACGGAAACATCTCTGCCTAGGTTATTAAGATTGTTAGCCCACTCTAGACCCTTAAAGATTGATATTCGATTCGTAAAACCCTGGCTATCCGCAATCACACCATGGGCAATATTGGCACGAATCGCAATCCCATACTCAAAGGATGCTGCAATTTGTGCCATATCATCTCCGTGAGTGCCGTTACTTAATGAGGTGTCATTTACTTTCACAACCTGACCATTCACTATTTCGTAACGCTGGTTTGAAGCGATGCTTGTTTCATACAACACACGGTCTTGATTGTCTGTGCGTAACCCTGTGTCAAGGATTGCAATAGTTTGCCCACTGCCATCATAACCCGCTTCATACCATTGGTTCATTTCCCAACGCAATGTCTCAGCTGAAAGTAGTGCCGTGCTTCCTGAGGGGGGCGGATTTATTCTCGGCCCATCTGGTGGACTGAATGGGATGAGTATTCCTTCAGGTTCTGGGTCAGGCCGCACATTACTGCCACCGCCGCCGCCTCCTCCGCCACAGCCAACTTGTGTCAGTAGAATGTTGACCAGTGCCAATGGAATATAGTGTTTTAGTGCTAGTTTCATCGCAGTTTGAACGTCTTATTTCAACAACTTTTGATTATACCTACTTCCTTAATACTCAAATGCGCAACTCTAGGGTCAAAAAATGCAAATATTTAATTAATAGTTTTGATTTATCGGTGACTTATAAATATTTAATTGGCTGGCTGTATAACTTTTGTGTAAGATTCAAATCGTGACAAGTTAAGCGATGTCGCAACGTAGGTTGAGGTTAGGCCCCTTCGTAGGGCCGTTGCCCCGGATTGTAGGTTCAATCCGGGGTTTTTTTATGGCCGTTTTCTAGTCATGTGTTGAATGAAAGCCGCCTAAACTGCGCCAAAAAGCAGGCAAAAATAGCTCACTGAGCAGCAAGGGGGCGTTGTGCCGGTGATAAATACAATGGCGCGCTAGCAGCGGTGGTGCAGGGCTGTTTATGTCTGTCATCTTAGTTATATGTGGCCAGTGCCAGCGGCTAAATAAAAAACGATCGCGCTGAATGCTAGCGTCTTGAAACAGGCGCTGACCCAAGGGTTGTTGTCCTTGTTGGCGCAAAAACGCCCAGGGTTGGCCTTGCGCAACCCCTGGTGTAACGCTGCGGGCAAAAATCCACGGTGTTGGACCACAACACAACATGACTTCGCGAATCCAAACCCGCTGGGCGTAGGATGCAGGTCTGCATGATGCTGTGCCGCTGGCCACAGCCGGCTGTTCAAACGGATAGGTTAATCCCCAGCCTTCAAATAAGGGTTTGACTTGCAATTGAGTACAGCGTGCCTGCAATTTAGCGGTCAGTGATGCCCGGTCTAATAACCAGGCCTGCTGCTGCGGCTGTAGCGTTAGGCGGTTTAAATCCTCTGCGGCATAGAGGCGTTGTGCTAGGCGTGTGTAGGGCATAGTTTGTTTCGCATGATATTAAGCATGGTGATAGTCCAGACGATGGGCAAGCCAGCGAGCTTCTAATCCAGCCAGGTCGCCACTTTGTTGCAATGTTTCGAGCCAGTCGTGTGCGGCGGGTTGCAGCTCGGTTAACCAGGCCTGGTCGCGGCTTATATCCGCGATGCGAAAGCTAAGACCACCGGTTTGGCGCGTGCCTAGTACTTCGCCAGGACCACGAATTTTGAGGTCTTCCTCAGCAATCACAAAGCCGTCCTGGCTTTCGCGCATAATGTTTAAGCGGGCTTTCGCCGTTTCAGATAGCGGCGCTTGATAGAGCAGCACGCAGTGACTTTTTTTACTGCCGCGCCCGACCCGCCCCCGTAATTGGTGCAGTTGTGCCAAGCCTAGGCGTTCAGCATTTTCAATAATCATCAGGCTGGCGTTAGGGACGTTGACACCGACTTCTATGACGGTTGTGGCAACCAAAACTTGTAGTTGTTGTGCTTTAAAGTCGGCCATCAGTTGTTCTTTTTCAGCCGGTTTAAGCTTGCCATGGATTAAGCCCACTTTTAAATCCGGCCATTGTTGCTGAAATTCGGCCAGGGTGCTGGCAGCAGCTTGGGCATTGAGTTGTTCAGATTCTTCAATCAACGGACAGACCCAATAGGCTTGCACCCCCTGTTGACAGGCTTGGTAAAGATGTTCCATGACTTCATAACGTTTGCTATTGCTAAGAACGGCGGTATCAATGGCTTGTCGTCCCGGTGGCAGTTCATCGATGACCGATAAGTCTAAATCGCCGTAAGCGGCCATTGCAAGGGTGCGTGGGATCGGCGTGGCGGTCATGGTAAGTTGATGAGGTTGCCAAGCAGACTGGTTGGGGTCTGAGGTTTGATTTTTTTGGGTGAGCGCGAGGCGTTGATGCACCCCAAAACGATGTTGTTCATCAATAATCACCAAGCCGAGTTGCTTAAACACGACACTGTCTTGAAATAGCGCATGGGTGCCAACAATCACTTGGGCTTCACCTGAGGCAATCGCGGCCAAAATCTGTTGGCGTTCACTCGGTTTGTGCCGACCACTCAGGCTAGTCAGTTGCAGACCTAGCGGTGTTAACCAGGCCTGCATCGCTTGGCGATGTTGTTCGGCCAGAATTTCAGTCGGCGCCATGATCGCAACTTGATAGCCCTGTTCGGCACAAACTTGGGCGGCCATGGCTGCAATCACGGTTTTGCCCGAGCCGACATCACCTTGAACGAGTCGTTGCATGGGTCTGGCTTGCGCCAGGTCTTGGCTAATTTCTTGCCAGACGCGCTGTTGTGCTAGGGTGAGTTGGAACGGTAGATTCGCAATAAGCTGGTGTAAGCCGCGACTGGTTTGACTGTTAAAGGCCGGTGCCGGAATGGCTTGTTGACTTTGGCGCAAGCGTTGCAAACTGAGTTGGTGGGTAAAAAGTTCTTCTACTATCAGCCGTTGTTGTGCGGGCGTTTCCACTCGGCTCAGTGCACCGGTATCACTGCCGGCCGGCGGCTGATGAAGGGTGAGTAGGGCTTCGTTAATTCCTGGCAGTTGCCATTGGTCGCATAATTGGCGGGGTAAATGTTCGGCGAGCGGGTATTGTTCGAGTTGTAAGCAGGCCTGCTTAATCAGCTTTTGTAAGGTTTTTTGGCCCAAGCCTTCGGTAGTGGGGTAAATAGGGGTTAAAAACGGCGACAGTGGCGGCGGTTCGGCACTAAAGACTTCGCAGTCAGGATGCATCATTTCCCAGCCCTGCATGCCGAGTTTACATTCGCCAAAGGCACGCAGTCGCTTACCGCGTTGATAAAACCGTGCTTGGTTGGCATTAACATGGAAAAAACGTAGGCTGACAGGGGTTTGGTCGTGACTTAGGCAATCGACCCATAGACCCGGCGCACGCCCACCGACAAAGCGACTTTGTAAAATCTCGGCCTCAATCAGCCCTTCACTGCCAGGTAAGCACTGACTTAACTGCGTCAGTTGGGTTTTATCTTGGTAGCGCAGCGGTAAATGAAACAGTAAGTCAAGCAAGCTATGCAACTGCAGTTTAGCTAGTTTTTCAGCGAGTTTAGGGCCCACTCCCTTGAGTCCGCTGACTTGCAGTTCACTGAGTGGGCTGGACATACTGATTAAGTGCCTGTTTATTTAGGTTTAATAGTGTGAGAGTACCATGACGCCATCCATCTCTACGTCGGTGTCTTTAGGCAATTGCTTAACCGCGACGGCGGCACGCGCCGGATAGGGTTGCTGAAAATACTGCGCCATAATTTCGTTAACCTTGGCGAAGTGGCTCATGTCGGTTAGGAATATATTGAGTTTGGCAATATCTTGTAAGCTGCCGCCGGCTGCTTCACACACCGCACTCAAGTTTTTAAACACTTGATGAATGCGTTCACTAATATCGCCTTCAGCCAGCGCCATGGTGTCTGGAATCAGCCCAATTTGACCGGATAGATAAACGGTATCGGCAACACGAATGGCTTGTGAATAGGTGCCAATCGCGGCTGGGGCTTTATCTGTATGGATGGTTTGGCGCATAAGTTAAGTCCTTTATTTGACTGACAATAATTAGTGGGAATCGACCCTAAAGGCCTTTTCAATAAGTGGAATACGGCGTAAGTGACGTAGCAAATCTTCTAGATGTTCGCGGTTGCGCACGCTAAGTACAAAATGCATCACGCTATAGGTTTCATCTTTGTCTTCTGAACGCACTCGCTGAATATCGGTTTTCGTATTGGCAATTTCAGAGGCGACCATCGCTAGGGTGCCGCGCTGATTTTTCGCTTCAATTTGGACATCAACTGAAAAGAGCTGTTCTGAATCGGCAGACCATTCGACATCGAGCCATTTGTCGGGCTGATTTTGATAATGGCGCACGTTTTTGCACTCTTGACGATGGATTACTAAGCCCTTACCGGATGACATAAAACCAATAATTTCATCGCCGGGTATCGGGTGGCAGCATTGGGCATAGTTGACCACCAGCCCTTCGGTGCCTGAAATGGCTAGAGGTTGATGTGCGCCTGCGGATGCTTGAGCCGTTTGCTTGGTTTCACTTTCTTGAGTAGCATCAGCATCGGTTTTGGGTGGCAGGGTGTCTGCAATTTGTTTAGCCACTAAACCGGCCATGCGGCGGCCTAGGCCAATGTCATTAAGCAGTTGTGACCAGTTCTCTAAATGCAGTTGTGCAATCAAGGTAATCAAATGCTGCTCAGTTAGCTGATTGTAGCTTAGGCCATGTATCAGTAATGCTTTAGTGAGGAGTTTTTGGCCCAGCTCTTCAGCCGATTGGTCATGCTGATTTTTAAGGAAGGAGCGAATCTGTGCGCGGGCTTTGGCGGTGGTTACAAAGTTTAACCAGTTTGGATTAGGCTGGGTTTCTTTGGACTTGATAATTTCAACGGTTTGACCACTTTCAAGTGTGGTGCGTAACGGCATCAATTGGCGATCAATGCGACAGCCGACGCAAGCATGGCCAAGATTGGTGTGAACGGCATAGGCAAAATCAACCGCTGTTGCGTTACGCGGCAAGGTCACAATATCCCCCTGTGGGGTAAACACATAGGTCACGTCGGGGAATAAATCAATCTTTACATTTTCTAGGAAGTCTAGGGAGTTGCCTGCGCTTTGTTGAATTTCAAGGAGGTTACGGACCCATTCCTGCGCGCGCTCATCAATGGCATGGGTTTGCGCAGCACCTTCACCGCTGAGTTTATAGTGCCAGTGGGCCGCAATACCATGCTCGGAAACTTCGTGCATGGCGTCGGTGCGAATTTGCACTTCAATGTGCACGCCAAAAGGACCGAATAATAAGGTGTGCAGCGATTGATAGCCATTGGCTTTGGGAATCGCAATATAGTCTTTAAATTTGCCTGGCAAGGGTTTGTAGAGTGAGTGGACTAGGCCAAGAGCGCGGTAACAGTCATCGACATGGGGCACAATAATTCTGAAAGCAAAGATGTCTAATACTTCAACAAAGCTTAGGCGTTTAGCCCGCATTTTTTTATACAGGCTAAATAAGTGCTTTTCACGGCCTAGCACTTTGGCATCATAGCCCTCTTGTTTAAGGCGAGCCGTTAGCGCATCACTGATTTGGTCAACCACTTCTTTACGATTACCACGGGCTTTTTTGATGGCTTTCTCAAGCGCAGCATAACGTTTGGGGTACATGGCTTTAAAGCCGAGGTCTTCAAGTTCAATACGAAAAGAGTTGATGCCTAGACGGGCGGCAATTGGCGCATAAATGTCGAGTGTTTCGCGCGCAATGCGTCGCTGTTTGTCCGGTCGCATGACGCCAAGCGTGCGCATATTGTGCAGGCGATCGGCTAGTTTGATGAGTATGACCCGAATGTCTCGCGACATCGCCAACATCATTTTGCGAAAACTTTCGGCCTGGGCTTCCTGCGGATTATCAAAAGCGAGTTTGCCTAACTTGGTGACCCCGTCAATAATGTCTGCTACTTTTTCGCCAAAGCGATCGATGATGTCTTGTTTGGTGTAGGGAGTGTCTTCAATAACATCGTGAAGGATGGCCGCAATTAAGCTTTCGTGGTCGAGTTGAATTTCAGCTAGAATTTCGGCTACAGCCACTGGGTGCCAAATATAGGCGCCCCCGGCTTTACGCGTTTGGCCGGCGTGCGCCAAATCGCCAAACTCAAACGCCGCGATGATTTGTTGAACCTGTGCGGGTTTGAGGTAGGCTTCGGCTTTACTGATGAGTCCGTCGAGCGAGCGAGGTGTCGCCATAGCAGCCTTCGATTAGCTAAAGTAAGGCGGGGTGTCTGGGTCAGCTAGGATAACCGATGGCTCAACGAGGTTTTCAGCCAATTCACGCAAAGCGACAACGGTAGGCTTGTCATTTTCCCAGGCCACACAGGCATCGGCACCATTGCCTAATTGACGGGCGCGCTTGGCACTTACTAATACGAGTTCAAAGCGGTTTTCAACATTTTGTAAGCAGTCTTCGACGGTTACGCGAGCCATGGCAGCATCCTTTGTAAGAAATTAGAAAAAACATAACACATTATTATAAGGTATATTAGTGTCAGATTGTATTTTAAGCTAAGTATCCGGGAGGAATAATGAATTTCGAGCTAATAATGTATGACTATGTGGTGCCTTTCAGCATCAAGATTATTGTCGCGTTGATTGCGTTTTATGTGGGCCATAAACTGATTAATTACGCTATGCAGCTGCTGCAAAAGGCGCTGGCGACGTTTAAAGTAGAGCTAATATTGCAGGAGTTTGTGAAGTCGATTGCGCGAGTGCTCTTGTACGTTTTGCTCGCACTGGCTGTTTTAGGCTATCTTGGTTTTGATACCACGTCAGTCATTGCTTTATTAGCGGCCGCAGGCCTGGCGGTGGGCTTGGCACTCAAAGACTCGTTGAATAATTTTGCATCTGGTGTGATGTTAATTTTAACCCAGCCTTTTAAAGTCGGTGACTTTGTTGAAGTGGCCGGTCAAATGGGGGTGGCAGAAAAAATTACCCTGCTTAATACCGTGATGCGCACCGGTGACAACCGTGAGATTACTGTGCCGAATGGTCAAATCTATCGTGATAAGCTGGTTAATTATTCTGCACGCAGCACCCGTCGTATTGATTTGATTTTTGGCATTAGCTATGACAGCGATTTGCGTAAAGCGAAGCAAATTTTGTTAGATTTAATTGCTGCCGAGCCACGTGCGCACACCGACCCTGAGCCACTGGTCGTTGTGTCGGAGTTGGCCGATAGTAGCGTTAACTTTACCGTGCGTATTTGGGCGGACACCGCGGATTATTGGCCGGTACGTTTTGATTTTATTGAAAAAGTGAAATTAACCTTTGATGAGCAGGGTATTGTGATTCCTTATCCACAAATGGATGTACATATTCAAACCACGGCTGCGACAGAGGGCGTCAAATGACGCTGCGCAGTTATAAGGGCATGCTGCCTGAGTTGGCGGCATCCGCATGGGTCGATCCGTCGGCTCAGGTGATTGGTTCATGTCAGTTGGCGGAGGATGTGAGTATTTGGCCCTGTGCGGTACTGCGTGGTGATGTCAGTGCCATTGAGGTTGGTGCGAGGTCAAATATTCAGGATGGTGCGGTCGTGCATGCGACCCATGCGTCCGAACGTACCCGCGGCTCCATGACGCGTGTTGGTTGTGATGTGACGGTGGGGCATAATGTGGTGTTGCACGGCTGTATTCTAGAGGACGAGTGTCTGATTGGCATGGGCGCCATTGTTTTAGATAATGCGGTCGTGCAAAAACATGTGTTGGTTGGCGCGAACAGTTTAGTGCCAGCAGGCAAGGTGTTGAAAAGCGGTTATTTATATTTAGGTTCACCGGTAAAGCAGATGCGTCCGCTTACCGATGAAGAAAAAGCCTTTTTTAAATACTCCGCAGCGCATTACGTTAAGTTGAAGAACGAGTTTGCTACTGAGGATTTGGCTGAATAAGTCGGCGCACTTGTTCGATTACCGGTTTGGTTTTTGGCATTACACCACGCCAAAGGTAAAAGCTTTCAGCCGCCTGGCCGACCAGCATGCCCAAGCCATCCATGCGTTGACACTGGGGTTGA
This sequence comes from Thiomicrospira aerophila AL3, assembly GCF_000227665.2. Taxonomy (NCBI): domain Bacteria; kingdom Pseudomonadati; phylum Pseudomonadota; class Gammaproteobacteria; order Thiotrichales; family Piscirickettsiaceae; genus Thiomicrospira; species Thiomicrospira aerophila. The sequence continues at coordinate 82,104 of NZ_CP007030.1, forward strand.
TGCTGTTGCGCCCAGTTTAAGAATACGGTGGGTTCAGCACCATACATCATGTCATAGACCAAACTGTTTGACCCGATGACCTGTTCTGACACAGGCGGCAGTTTGCCTTCCAGGCTGGCTGAGGTGCCATTGATAATAATATCAAAGGGTTCGAGCGGAATCTCATCCCAACCGCTGCCGTGAATCGGTACCTCGGTATCAAAACGTTGGCCTAATACCTGTGCGCGTTTGGCGGTGCGGTTGGCAATATGCACCAGGCCTGGTTGTTTGGCCAGCAAGGGTTTTAAAATGCCTTGCACCGCGCCACCGGCACCAATAATCAGTACTTTTTTATCTTTAAACGGCCGCAAACCATTTTGTTCAATATCCATCACCAGGCCTGCTCCGTCGGTATTGTCGCCGAGGATTTGGCCATTGTCTTGAAACACAAAGGTGTTAACCGCATGGGCGACTTCGGCACGCGGTGTCAGCTCATCGGCTAATTCAAATGCATCGAGCTTGTAAGGCACGGTGATATTTAAACCTTTAAAACCCAACTGCTGGATATAGCGAATTTCATCAATAAAATTCGCATCCTCGGCATCAATGCGGATGGCCTCATACTGCATCGACTGACCGGTTTGTTCGGCAAAGAGCTGATGAATCAGCGGTGATTTAGAGTGGGCAATCGGATCACCCACTACCGCATAACGGTCGATACTCATAAGGCCGCGTCTTCCTCAAGCCATAAGGCTACCTGCTTGGCGTAATAGGTCAAAATGCCATCTGCTCCGGCACGTTTAAAGCACAGCAGGGTTTCCATGGCGACTTGGCGTTCATCGAGCCAGCCGTTTTGTGCGGCGGCTTTAAGCATCGCATACTCGCCACTGACGTGGTAGGCGTAGGTGGGCACTTTAAATTCGCTCTTAATGCGTTGGACGATATCTAGATATGGCAGGCCTGGTTTGACCATCACCATGTCAGCACCTTCATTAATGTCCAGTGCGACCTCGTGCAAGGCTTCGTTGCTATTGGCCGGATCCATTTGATAGTTGGCTTTATTGCTCTTGCCTAAACTGGCGGCTGAACCGACGGCATCACGAAACGGGCCATAGTAGGATGATGCATACTTGGCTGAATAGGCCATAATGCGGGTATTGCGGTGGCCATGATCTTCTAGTAGCTCACGGATTTCGATAATACGCCCGTCCATCATATCCGATGGACCAATGACATCGGCACCGGCTTCGGCGTGGGATAATGCTTGTTTCATCAGTACATCAATGGTGTCATCATTTAATACATAGCCCTTGTCGTCAATAATGCCGTCTTGACCGTGGGTGGTAAAGGGATCTAGGGCGACATCGGTCATAATGCCTAATTCAGGACAGGCGGCCTTGACCGCACGCACCGCACGTTGCGCTAAGCCTTCCGGATTATAAGCTTCTTCAGCATAAAGACTTTTTTGTTCGGCGGGTACCACCGGGAAAATCGCAATCATCGGAATGCCCAGTTCGACCAGTTCTTCCGCTTCTTCGACCAATAGATCAATCGTCAGGCGCTCAACACCCGGCATGGAGGCAACCGGTTCGCGTAAATTAAAGCCTTCAATAACAAACATCGGATAAATCAGGTCGTTGGTGGTGAGGGTGTGCTCACGCATCAGGCGACGTGAAAAATCATCGGCTCGCATGCGGCGCATACGCGTGATCGGGAATTGACGTGTAATCATACAAACCTCATGTTGATATAGTGTTGAGAGTGATAGCGGTGCGCAATTTTTAAGATATTTGATGATACGTGTTCACTTATTAAAAAGAAACCTTTTCAGCTCAAAGATGTGTCACATAGAAAATTTAGTGATACGCATAAAAAATTTATATAAGAAAAAGCTAATTTACGCGACGCTTTTTCTTGATGTCATTGACTAAACAGGTTTATTATAACGGGCCAACATTGTAAGTTTGAGCAGTCGGTAGCGGTCAAATACAATATTTTTTCGTTGTTGGTCTTCATGCTCGGATTAAACTAACAATTGGAATAACAATAACTCTTGAATCTGTGGTGTTGTTACATTTAGAAATGCCAATCAAGGAGCATATAAAATGACAGATAAAGTAGTAGAAAAAGTCGCGGTTCAGACTGAAGAAAGTCGTTCACAAAGCCGTCGTGCTTTCTTAAAAGGGGGCGCTGCTGTTGCAGGGGGTGTTTTATTTACTCAAGCAGCTAGCGCTCGTGAAATCCAATTTGACCCAAAGCGTGCAGTTGCACCTTACGCGGGTCGTGAAGAAATTACCACGGTATTGCAAGACCAAAGCGCGCGTAAAGCGTTGGGCTGGGGTGTTCGTCAATATCCATATGGTATGCCTTCACCTTTCGAGAAAGAAGTACAACGTCGTACCCTTGAGTGGTTGACGCCTGACTCAATGGCTTCTATCACCATGACACCGTTGCAAAGCTTGCACGGTATGATTACGCCGAACGGTCTTCACTTTGAGCGTTACCATGGTGGCGGTATCAACATCAACCCAGATGAGCATCGTTTAGTTATCCATGGTTTAGTTGAGCGTCCATTGATTTTCACTATGGATGATCTAAAGCGTTTCCCAGCAGAATCACGCGTTCTTTTCGCTGAATGTCCGGCTAATGGCGCGATGGAGTGGAAAGGTGTTCAGTTGAACTCTGTACAGTGGACCCACGGTATGATGTCTTGCGTTGAGTGGACAGGTGTTCGTTTGTCTACGCTATTAAAAGAAGCGGGTATCCGTCCTGAAGGCACCTGGTTAATCCCAGAAGGTGCTGATGCTTCTGGTATGGCGCGTTCAATTCCTGTTGAGCTAGGTATGGATGATTGTATGATTGCTTACGCGCAGAACGGCGAAGCACTCCGTCCAGAAAACGGCTATCCAATCCGTTTAGTCGTACCTGGTTGTGAAGCGAACATGTGGGTTAAACACATTCGTCGTATTCAGGTTACTGACAAGCCACTTCAACACCGTGAAGAAACCTCTAAGTATACTGAGTTAATGCCTGACGGTACTGTTCAGAACATGTCTTTCTACATGGAAGCTAACTCGGTAATTACTTACCCATCTCCAGACTTCAAAATGCAAGGCCCAGGCCGCTATGTAGCTAAGGGTATTGCTTGGTCAGGTCGTGGTAAAGTTGATCACGTTGACATCACGTTCGACGGTGGTCGTAACTGGACTGAAGCGAAATTAACGTCAGCGGTATTGCCAAAAGCTTGGACTCGTTTTGAGCTTGAATTTGACTGGGACGGTAGCGAGTTACTCATGATGAGCCGTACAACGGATGAAACAGGTTATGTACAGCCAAACATGCCGCAAATGCGTGAAATTGAAGGTACTAACAACGTTTACCACCGTACTGCGATGGTTACTTGGAAAATCCACGCCCACAACAGCGAATTTGGAGGCATGATTGAAAATGTTCAATTCTAAAAAGACCCTTGTTGCATCAGCGGTTTCTGGTGCGTTATTAATGTCTGGCATGGCATTTGCCATGTCTGACAAGCCAGCCGAAGGTGCTCAAGTTGGCGCTTTTGTTACACCCGATGCCAGTGCTAACCCTGAATTAACAGGCGTACGTGGTTTTCCAGAAAACTGGCGTGAAATTGTTGACGCAGCAGATGGTCGTTACCTAGATGCGCAAGTTGTGCGCGCAATTCTAGGTGACAACACGCGTCAGCGTTTGGTTGAAAAAATGGACCCAGCTAACCCCTACTCTTTTGAAGTCCATGATTCAATCGACGGCGGTCCACACGGCAACATGCAGTGTAAAATTCCTGAAGCATTCGTAGATGTTTGGGCGCGTGCAGAAGAAAACTACTACAACGATACAACATTTGTTGCTTATGGGTTTGGTACGCCAATCGCTGAAGAAGCCTTGTCTGTATGGAAAATTCATGTTGACGCAAGTGGTAATGGTTTACCTTCATTAGACGTGGGTATGACTGTTCAGCAGGGTGGCGATATGTACATCCAGTTCTGTGCAGTTTGTCACGGTGAATTTGGTGAAGGTGCACGTGGTTATCTTCCGCTTTCTGAGGGGGATCCATTACCATTGGTTACTTCAGACTTCAACGACCCAGCACCGATTAAGACAGTAGGCAACTACTGGCCATACGCCACGACCTTGTTTGATTACAACCGTCGTGCTATGCCTTTCTGGACGCCTAACATGCCAGCCATTGGTGACGCAGGTTACATGGGTATTACCGGTTATATCCTTCAAATGAACGATATTCCGTTAGATGATCAAGGCACGCGTATTCAGGATGATGATTTCTTTAACGCAGAAATGTTAATGCAGGCTAACAAGTATATGCCTAACGCAGGTAACTTCTTCTGTGATCACCGTCCAGTTATCGCGAACGACCGTTGTATGAGTGATTGCCCAGACTACATGGTGGGTGATGGTACAGGTGATATCACTAGCTACCGTACAGCAAACCGTCTGCCAGATGGTACGCCACAGTACAACGTTGAACAGCGTATTGGTGTTGACGCACCAGGCGTTGGTCATCACGGAATGTAAGTACTACATTCTTACGTAATATCGTTATATTTTATAACACCTCTCTAGCAAGAAAGCCCGCCCCGAACAGCGGGCTTTTCTTTTTCAACAAGACGCCCAGCTCCTAGCAAATAGGCTTGCTAAATGTGCTAGAATGTCTGTATTTCATGGTTGGGAATGCCTGTCAATGTCTGTTTATACCAAGGTTGCACCTGAGCAACTCGTTGAGTTTTTAGCAAAATATTCTGTCGGCAAGTTAGTAAGTTACCAGGGCATTAGTGCAGGAATAGAAAATACTAATTATTTTGTTGATACTGATCAATCTAGATTTGTGTTAACAATTTTTGAGCATCACCAGGCGGACGAGTTAAGTTATTTTCTCAATATTATGGCGTTTATGGCCGAACAAGGTATTCCAACTGCACACCCTCAGGCAGATTTAGCGGGAAATTATCTTAACCATCTCTGCGGCAAGCCTGCGGCACTAGTAGAGCGTCTGCCCGGTAATACCTTAACCCAGCCTAATTTGAAGCAATGTCAAGTGATGGCTAGTACCCTTGCAAGGTTTCACCAAGAAGGCATGACCTTTCCCTTTTATCGAGCTAATGATCGTAGTCTTGATTGGGCGCAGCAAACCTTCGAGTTGATAAAAACTGCGATAACAGAGCAACAATTAGCATTAATTAATGATGAGATTGCTTTTCAGCAGCAAATAGATTGGACTCCGATGCCTCAGAGTGTTATCCATGCTGATTTATTTACCGATAACGCCATGTTTGATGGTGAGAAGCTAACTGGTATTATTGATTTGTATTATGCTTGCCAAGGCGCTTGTTTGTATGATTTAGCAGTTATGGTAAATGACTGGTGTAGAAATTCGCAACATGACCTGGAGCCCACAAAAGTAGAGGCCGTATTGACGGCCTATGACAAGGTGAGACCGCTAACAGACCAAGAACAGGCCTGCTGGCCAGCTGCATTGCGCTTAGCCGCTCTGAGGTTTTACCTTTCGCGTTTAAAAGATGCCATAATGCCAAGGGAAGGCGAGATAACCATGATTAAAGATCCTAAGGTGTTCGAAACCTTATTGATTGCGCATCGCAAGAAAGCAAAAAGATTGCCCCTAAACGGAGATTTAAAACCATGTCACTAAGCTTGCCACTTGTTCTGATTGTGGATGATATGAAGTCGAATCGACAAATTTTAGCCAGTGCATTGGATGAAGATTATGAAGTTGTTACGGCCGAGTCTGGAGCTGAGTGCGTAGAATACTGTCAGAAGACCCTGCCCGATTTAGTATTGTTAGATATTGTGATGAAGGACATGGATGGTTATGAGGTTTGTAAGGAATTAAAATCAAATAGCAAAACTCAGGCAATACCGATTATTTTTGTTACGGCACTAACAGAGCCAGACCAAGAAGAAAAAGGGCTGAATCTTGGTGCAGTCGACTATATCACCAAGCCTTTTCACTTGCCTATTATAAAGGCTCGTGTTCGTAATCATATGATGTTAAAAAAGAAAACGGACATGCTAGAAGCCCTATCAAATATTGATGGTCTTACGCATGTTGCTAATCGCCGTAAAATGACTGAGGTTTTTAATGCTGAGAAAAATCGTTGTAAACGAAGCAATTTACCTTTGTCTGTAATTATGTTGGACATCGATTATTTCAAAATGTTTAATGATCATTATGGTCATGGTTTAGGTGATCAATGTTTGGAAAAAGTCGCAGCGGCTATTTCTGATACGATCAAACGCCCTGCCGACTTAGTCGCTCGTTATGGTGGTGAGGAGTTTGCAGTTATTCTTCCAGAAACAGCGCTTGATGGTGCGAAGAAAGTGGCTGAAAAAATTCAACGTGCCATTTTAGACCTAAAGATCTCTCATGCGCCCTCTCCTGTCGGCCCCCATGTCACAGCCAGCTTAGGTGTTGCATCCAGTGAGTTAGGCGAAGGTGAGTATGAATTTATTCTAAAGCGAGCAGACTTTGCGTTATATGAGGCTAAAAAATCAGGGCGCAACCGCGTATGTGTTACCTAAAAGCCTCATGTACCTAATTATCTTCAAGCCTATTTTGTAAAAGGATTCGCTATGACTCAACCCCCCACTATTATCTATACCCACACTGATGAAGCGCCTGCTTTAGCAACCTATTCTTTACTTCCGATTATTCAAACCTTTACCGCCGCCGCGGGTGTTGCTGTCACCACGCGTGATATTTCCTTAGCCGGACGGATTTTGGCACAGTTTAATGATTATTTAACACCTGAACAGCAAATCTCAGATGCGCTAACGGAGCTGGGTGAGCTTGCTAAAACGCCGGCCGCAAATATTATTAAGCTGCCTAATATTTCGGCTTCTATTCCACAATTGACCGGTGCGATTGCGGAGTTGCAAGCCCAGGGTTATGCCGTGCCAGATTATCCGGCTAACCCCCAAAATGAGCAAGAGCGCGATATTAAGGCACGCTATGCCAAGGTGCTTGGCTCAGCAGTTAATCCAGTGCTGCGTGAAGGCAACTCAGATCGTCGCGTGGCCGGACCGGTTAAAGCCTATGCTAAAGCACACCCTCACAGCATGGGCGCTTGGGCAAAGGATTCTAAGTCGCACGTTGCGCACATGCAGGCTGATGACTTTTATGGCTCTGAGTTATCTTATGTGTCGCCGACCGAGGACTCAGTACGTATTGAGTTTCATGGTGAAGACGGTCAAATTACAGTATTAAAAAACAAAACCCGTTTACAAGCCGGCGAAGTGATTGATGCATCGGTGATGCGGGTCGCGGCTTTACGTGCTTTTTTAGCAGCTCAGCTTGCCGATGCTAAGGCGCAAGGTGTGCTGTTTTCGGTGCATTTAAAAGCCACGATGATGAAGGTATCTGATCCAATTATGTTTGGCCATGCTGTAGAAGTGTATTTTGCTGAGGTGTTCGAGCGCTTTGCTGATACCTTTAATAAACTTGGCATTTCAGCGCGTAATGGTTTGGGCGATGTCTATCAAAAAATTAAAACCTTACCTGCTGCTGAGCGCGAAGCGATTGAGCAGGCGTTGGCAGCATGTATGGCTGAAGGCCCTGCCATTGCCATGGTCGATTCTGATAAAGGGATTACCAATTTACATGTTCCCAGTGATGTGATTATTGATGCATCAATGCCAGCGGCGATTCGCAGCTCAGGTCAGATGTGGAATGCACAGGGTCAGCTGCAGGATATGAAAGCGATTATTCCGGATCGCTGCTATGCCGGAGTGTATCAACAAACAATTGAGTTTTGTAAAGCCAATGGTGCGTTTGATCCAGCGACTATGGGCACGGTGCCCAATGTCGGTTTGATGGCGCAAAAAGCCGAAGAGTATGGTTCGCATGATAAAACCTTTGAAATCCCAGCTGCCGGTTCGGTGCAGGTGATAAACGAAGCCGGGGTGGTGATCTTCGAACATAAGGTAGCCAAGGGTGATATTTGGCGGATGTGTCAAACAAAAGACATAGCGATTCAGGATTGGGTAAAGCTGGCGGTCACGCGGGCACGCCTAACCAATACCCCGGCGATTTTTTGGCTAGATTCACAGCGCCCACATGATGCGAACTTAATTAAGAAAGTTGAAAACGCCTTGGGTATGCTCGATATCGAAGGTTTAGAGCTGGAGATTTTAACTCCGGTTGATGCGACGGCTAAGACACTGGCGCGGGCGAAGGCCGGTTTAGATACTATTTCGGTGACTGGTAATGTGCTGCGTGATTATTTAACCGACTTGTTCCCGATTTTAGAGCTAGGCACCAGCGCTAAAATGCTGTCAATTGTACCCTTGTTGGCCGGAGGCGGGTTATTTGAAACCGGTGCTGGTGGGTCTGCACCCAAGCATGTACAACAATTGGTGCAAGAAAACTTTTTACGTTGGGATTCGCTAGGGGAGTTTTTAGCACTCGCTGTGTCCCTGGAGCATTTAGCGCAACAAACCGATAACCCGCGCATTCAGGTGTTAGTGGATAGCTTAAATCAAGCGACCAGTCGTTTTCTTCAGGAAAACCGTTCACCAGGTCGCAAGCTGGGCGAGTTAGATAATCGTGGCAGTCATGTTTATTTGGCGACCTATTGGGCGCAAGCTTTAGCCGAGCAACAGGTTGATCAAGCTTTGCAACAGCAGTTCGAACCCTTGGCAGCGCAGTTAAATAGTCAATTAGATGCCATTTTAGCTGAACTAGCGGCCGTACAAGGTCAGTCGGTTGATCTAGGGGGTTATTACCATCCCGATGCAACGAAAGCGGCGGCTGCGATGCGTCCCAGTGGGTTATTTAACGCTGCATTGGCACAACTTGCCCAAGGAGTGAGTCATGGCGCTTAATCCATTAGCCGGCCAGCCGGTGCCAGCCGAAAAGCTGGACAATATCCCGCAGTTGATGGTTGATTATTATGCACGTCAACCGGATGTCAGTCGCCCAGAGCAAGCGGTCGGTTTTGGCACCTCGGGTCATCGTGGTTGCAGCTCAGAGTCCAGTTTTAATGATGGCCATATCGCCGCGATTTGTCAGGCATTAGTGGAATACCGTCAGGGTGCGGGCATTGATGGGCCATTATTTTTGGGCATGGATACGCATGCACTATCAGAAGCGGCCCAAGCCACTGCGCTTGAGGTGCTCAGTGCCAATGGAGTCACCGTTTATATTCAAGGGTGCGGACGTTATACACCGACACCGGTGATTTCCCATGCCATTATTCGTCATAATCGTGGACGTAACCGTGGTTGGGCGGATGGTATAGTTATTACACCGTCGCATAATCCGCCCCGTGATGGCGGTTTTAAATATAATCCACCTAATGGTGGGCCGGCCGATACCGATGTCACTAAATGGGTGCAGGATCGTGCCAATGCGATTTTACTCGCCGGTGGGCAAGCGATTAAGCGTCAGAGTTTGACCAAAGCCTTAGCCAGTGATTATGTGCAGGCGGTCGATTTGATGATGCCTTACATCGAAACCCTGGGCGAAGTGATTGATATGCAAGCTATTGCTGACTCTGGATTACGTATTGGCGTAGACCCAATGGGTGGAGCAGGTGTTGATTTTTGGCAACCGATCAGCGAGCACTATGGCTTAAACCTGACTCAAGTGAATCACCGTGTCGATCCAACGTTTAGTTTTATGACCTTGGACAAAGATGGCAAAATCCGTATGGATTGCTCGTCACCCTACGCTATGGCCAGTTTGATAAGTCTTAAAGATCAATTTGATATTGCGTTTGGCAATGATCCAGATGTTGATCGTCATGGTATTGTGGCGCCATCAGCAGGCCTGCTTAATCCTAATCACTATTTAGCGGTGGCGATTGAGTATTTATTTAGTCATCGACCGAACTGGTCGGCGCAGGCGGGAATAGGTAAAACGCTGGTGTCCAGCTCGATGATTGACCGTGTGGCAGCGGGTCTTGGGCGTAATTTGGTTGAAGTGCCGGTAGGTTTTAAATGGTTTGTACCAGGCCTGGTGTCCGGTTCACTTGGTTTTGGCGGTGAAGAGTCTGCGGGCGCGTCCTTTTTGGATCGCCAAGGATCAGCTTGGAGTACCGACAAAGATGGGATTATTATGAACTTATTGGCGGCTGAAATGACGGCGGTAACCGGTAAAGATCCTGGAGAGCATTATCAGCGTTTAACCGCGCAATATGGTGCCCCGGTCTATACTCGAGTCGATGCGCCGGCCAATCGTGATCAAAAAGCGCGACTCAGTCAGTTGAGTGCGAATCAGGTTAAAGCGACAGAGTTGGCCGGTCATGCGATTACGACAAAGCTAACTCATGCACCGGGTAATGATGCCGCCATTGGTGGCCTAAAAGTGACCACGGCACAAGGTTGGTTTGCCGCACGGCCATCGGGTACAGAAGATGTTTATAAAATTTATGCTGAATCTTTTGAAGGGCAAGCGCATTTAGACCAGCTGCTTGCCGAAGCGCAACAGATGGTCGATGAGGTCTTGGCTGGTTAGAGTGGTTGAATCCGCTCGGCTGGTAGGCCGGCGGCGATGCAATCCGCCTTTACTGTTTTAATCATTTCCCATGCACCACAGACATAGACTTGGGCGTTGTTCAAGTCTGGATGGTCTGCTAATGCAACCTGATGTACCAGCCCCAGTTTTCCTTGCCAATTGACAGTTTTGGCTTGTTCGTCATTAGACAGCACGGGCACAAAATGGACACGTTCATGCAGGCCTGCGGGCCACCATTGCGGATCACGTAAATAGAAATCTTCTACATAGCTGGCGCCCCAATATAGCCAAGTTGGTTGGGTTAATCCTTGCGCGAGGCGTGCTTCAATCATCGCTTTAATCGGCGCGAGTCCCGTACCACCAGCAATATAAATATTGAGTGGCTGTTCGGGCATCAGTTTCATTTGGTTATGCGGCCCATCAATCCATAGATGATCACCTACCTGTTGTTGGGCCAATTCCTGCAGCCAATCATCGTTGTTAAGACGAATGTGCATTTCTATTAGGCCATCTTCACGTGGTGCATTGGCAATTGAAAAAGGCTTCACGCTATCTGGATGGACCCCCATCATCAAATAATCCCCAGGTGCGTAATTAAATTCGCCTTCGGTTTTGACCCACAACAACAGGGTGTGATCAACCACAAGTTCGCGTTGCATAATTTGGACTGAAATCATGATATTTTCCTTCGAAGCGGTGGTTTAATTAAGGTCAAAATCCGACCAAACTGGCGCATGGTCAGAGGGTTTTTCAAGGCTGCGAATGCTATAGCCAATATCGCTGGCGACCACTTTGGCGGCTAAGGGTGCGGTGGCTAATAGCGTGTCAATGCGCAGCCCACGTTTAGGTGAATCTTCAAAGCCTTTGGAGCGGTAGTCAAACCAGCTAAACTTGTCGTTTGAATCAGGGTGGCAGCAACGATAAGTATCTTGCAAGCCCCAGTTTAGTAGGTTTTGCCATAATTCGCGTTCTTCTGGTAAAAAACTAGTTTTGCCGGTTTTTAGCCAGCGCAAACGATTAGCTTCGCCGATGCCAATGTCTATGTCTTGCGGTGAAATATTAAAATCGCCCATCACAATCAGGTTTTGCTCGGGTGAGCAATCGGTGTTTAAGTACGCCATTAAATCAGCATAGAAAGCCAGTTTGGCGGGAAACTTAATCGGATGTTCGCGGTTTTCACCCTGTGGAAAATAGCCGTTAATGACGCGCAGGTTGTCACCTGCTGGCGTGGTAAAGTCGCCAATAATCATCCGTTTTTGGGCGCTGTCATCATCGGTTAGCCAGCCTTTTTGTAGCTTGGTCAGGGTGAGGTGCGGTTTATATAGCATCGCGACACCATAGTGGGTTTTTTGGCCACAAAATTCGGCACGGTAGCCTAGAGCTTCAATGGCCTCGAGTGGAAATTCATGGTCTTGCACTTTGGTTTCTTGCAGACCAATTATATCTGGCGCTTGTTCTGCAACTAGCGCTTCGAGTTGATGTTGGCGCATCCGCACACTGTTGACATTAAATGAGACGACTTTGAGCATAAGAATAGGGTTTTATTGTTAAATTAAACTAATTTGTGAGTATAACATAGAAGAAAAGCGCGAAATGAGTAGCCATTTGCTATCATGTGCTGATTTTACAGCATGATGTTTTAGGAGTAGTGGTGTGGAGCGTGTTTATCGTTTAGTGATGTCTTGTCCAGATCAGGTCGGCATTGTGGCCAAAGTCGCCGGTTTTATTGCCGAACAGGGTGCCAACATTGTGGAGGCGAATCACCATACCGATGCTGGCAATGGTTGGTTTTTTATGCGCCATGAGATTTTGGCCAGCTCAGTGCCTTTTGAGCTTGCCGAGTTTGAAGCCAAGTTTGCACCGATTGCTGAACAGTTCCAAATGAGTTGGTTTATCAGTGATTCAGCTCGACCTAAGCGTATTGCGCTGTTTGCCAGTAAAGAGGCGCATTGTTTGGCGGATTTGCTTTATCGTTGGCATGATGGCGATTTACCGGGTGATGTGGTCTGTGTTATTGCCAATCATAATGATTTACGGGCGATGGTAGAGTGGCATCAGATTCCGTTTCACCATGTGCCGGTGACGCCGGATACCAAGCCCGCGGCCTTTGCTGAAGCCGAGCGTTTAGTCGCGCATTATCAGGTCGATGTGATTGTGTTAGCACGTTATATGCAAATATTGCCGCCGCAAATGTGTGCCGATTATGCGGGTCGGGTGATTAATATTCACCATAGCTTTTTGCCCTCTTTTGTGGGCGCAAAACCCTATCATCAAGCCTATGAGCGCGGCGTAAAGCTGATTGGAGCAACCTGCCATTATGTGACTGAAGAGTTGGATGCCGGGCCGATTATTGAGCAGGATGTGATTCGAGTCAGCCATGCCCATTCAATTGAAGAAATGCGCCGTTTAGGTCGCGATGTGGAAAAAACCACTTTGGCGCGCGGGCTGCGTTTTCATTTAGAAGATCGCGTATTAATTCACGGTAACAAAACGGTGGTCTTTAGTCAGTAAGGCTTCTTAGAAGGCGCGTTTTTAACAGCCCTTCTAAACCCTTACGTCCCAGTGGTTGTTGGCCGGGCTGTAGTGTCCAGGCCTGGCGCGTGCGCGACCAATCCCATCCTTGTGCTTTCCACTGCCACAAGGCCGCCTCTGGCCATTGCCATTTTGCTTCGGGTTGTTGCTTAAACCAGTCTATCAACAGACCACTTATTGCTTCATAAGGTCGCAGACCTTGTGCATAATCTTTCAACGCGTGCTGGCGTTGTGAATTTGAAATCTTTTGCCAAGGGTGGCTTTGCCAGTCTGGCTGTGTGTGCCAAATGAATTGCCAGGCCTGCTGTTCCGCGTTGCTGACTAAGTCATGGCTGAGTGGGTGATATTCGTGCTGCAGCGCTGGCCACTGTGCTTTAAACCAATCTTGGATTTGTTGATAAGCCTTGGCCAAGTTGGTTGCTTTAGGGGGTGTCATCATCATCAGGTTGCAACGCCCCGATGCGGCATCAGGTTGCACACCGAGATGCAGGGTGTGAAAGCCGCAGTCAGACCAAAAACGCCATAATGCCGGCGTGGCACCAAAACTGACAGTAAAACTATCTATTGAGCTGTTTGTGGGGTGACTTTGCCAATAGGCGACCAGTTGCTTGCCTAAGCCTTGGTGGCGATAAGGATTGGCAATCGCTATACGGGTACAGCGAGCATAGCGTCCACTGTAGAGTTCAGGTGTTTGGTGGTGTTGGCGCAGTTTTTGGGTGACAAGATGACCTTGCAGGCGTCGGTGTGGTCCCCAATCGGGTAAAGGGCCTTCTAAAATGGCCCAGAGTGCACCGGTGAGTTGCGTACCTTGCCAAATCAGTGCGAGTTGCAAGTTAGGTGCACTGCACAGCAGTTGCCAATCGCGTGGGCGGGTCTGATAGTGACTGTCGGTAAGAAGGGCAAAAACCTGCGCCCGTTGCGTGTGTGATAATGCCTGCGGGGTAACACATTGCCAACTCAGCCGATTTAAATCAAGCTTTGCACAGTCTGGATTTGGTCTTGCAGATTGATTTATCTTTCGCGTGTGACCGCTTAATAAGCCGACCAAATGTTCTAAAGGGTCGTTGGCTTGCCAGCGTAACGGCTGGGCGAGCTGATAGCCTTGCCAGTTGGGATAATGATGGTTTAGCCAAGGACGTAAATGCTGTTGCCAGGCCTGCCCCGAGCCTTCATAACCGGATTCGGTACTGCTGATGATACAAGCCGGATAGCGACCTATCAGGGTTTGCAACTGTGGCCAAGGCAAATAGGCGGCCTCATCAATAATTAACAAATCAAGCCTAGGTTGCTCGTTGATGAGCGTATCCGGTGCCCAGCGCGTGACGCGGGCTTGGTGTGGCGATGTGAGTGTTAACCAGGCCTGCTGATGTTGATCGGGGCGCGCACTACAAAGGGCGATAGCATAGTCTTTATCAGCACTGTCTTTGTAAGGCTGGTGCACAAACAACCGGTTGATTAAATGACCTAATAACGTTGATTTACCCCGCCCTCGTTCACCAGTCAAAACTAGCGGAGCGGGTTGGTTGACTTGCGTATTGTGTTGCAGCTGATCAAGCATGTGTTTGAGAAGCTGCGCTTGCTCCTCAGTGAGATCAGGGTGTGAGTGAGATAGGCTGGAGTTCTGCGCTGGCTGAGGCACTAGCACCGGATAAGTAAGCTGCGTAGTGTTTGGGGACGGGTGCAGGGTTTTATCTTCATAAATGACTAAGCTATGCTGCGGGTCACTGACAAGATCGCGCACCCAGGTTTCAAATGCCGGAGCTAAGTGTTCCGTTTGCCAGGGAAAGCTGAGTAGGTTGGCAAGTGGATGCGTTGAGGTGTGGGTGGCTTGGGCTAAATCGCTTGGCTCAGCAGGCATTAGCCAGCAACACACGCCGCCGCCCGGTAATAAACCGGTCGCGATGGCTACACTTTCAATATCTATGCCGCTCTTTAAATCGATCACTAAGCCGGCCTGGTTGGCGGTAAGTGTTTGCCCAAGCTGATGGCGCAGGCTTTGCCGATTCGTTTGATGATTGAGCCAGCAGATGTCGCTTGGCCAGCCAACTAGGTTGTTGGCTGTGGCCTTAAGCAATGCTGTTTGCCAGCCTCGGCTACCGACTAGCGTGATAGAGCTGCGCTGATATGCTTGGTGTTGTGCGAACCAATAAGATTGGATTTGCGTTAATGCAAAGTTTTCATTAATAGCCGTGTTAGAGTCGGTAGAATAATTGGGCATATTTAACTGATTTATTTTGAATTTTTGACACTAACTTTAAACTCTTATTTTGAACTCTAATGAGACCTCATTCTAACATGATGGCTGATAAGGCTAAACCGAAACCCATGTTGCCCTGGTTTGCGCCGCCTGCACCGCGAGCTTGGCCAACTACACCGCACTTGTTGGTGATTGGAGCGGGTTTAGCCGGCAGTGCGGTGGCACAGGTGATGGCCCAAGCAGGCTGGCTGGTAACAGTGGTGGATCAAGCCGAACAACCCGCGCAAGCGGCATCGGGTAATTTAGCTGGTCTGGTGCATCCATTACTCACCGCTGATTGGAATATTCGCAGTCAGTTTTATTGGCAAGGTTTGCAAGCAACCTGGCGCTGGGTAGCCGACTGGGTGGAGCAAGGTCAGGTTATCGGTGATTTATCAGGTTTGCGCCAAGCCTTGCTTAGCGATGAGGATCTACAGATAAGCACCAAATGGCTAACACAACTGGATATACCCAGGGAGTGGGTTAGGGTGGAGGCGGCATCGAGTGCTAACCAACCAGCAGGCCTGGTGTATCGACAAGCGGGTTGGTTGAGTCCACCGTCATTAGTGCAGCGTGCGTTGGATCATCCTTCGATTCGGTTTCAAGGTGGGTTAGAGGTAGAGGCATTGGTCTGGCATGCCTCTTCGCAACAATGGCATATTCGTAGTGGCGCTACGACTTTAAATGCCGATGCAGTGGTCATTGCCACGGGCGCCTTGTCGCGGCTTAACCAGGCCTGGCAACTGCCTATCCGACCGCTTAAAGGTCAAGTAAGTTATATGAATCAACAGGATTGTCCTTATCCCTTAACCGGTGCCATGGCGCATCAAGGTTATACTACCCCGCCAGTAAACGGCTATTGGGTGACGGGGGCGACTTTTGAAGCACCGGATGTGTCGCAAACGACCTCCTTGGCCTCGCATCAAAGCAATGCCGAGAAACTGGCGGCGGTGATACCTGACTGGGGTCTGCCAGCGGCTAGCTTGTGGCAAGGTCGCGTGGGTTTTCGGCCTACTACAGCAGATCATTTACCGATTATTGGTGCCTTACCTGATGCGGATTGGGTTGAGAAAGCCTATTTATCTCAACCGCATAATAAAGCCTTATTCCAATATCCGGCGCAACGCTATCATCCAGCTTTGTGGGTATCGCAAGGGCATGGTGCAAGGGGATTAATGTCAGTGTGGTGGGCGGCCGAGCGTATTCGTGATCAAATACTGGGTGTTTCGTCTGCAGCTGCTGATGCGGAGTCTGAGATGAATAGGTTGGATGCAGCGGTGCATCCGGGGCGTTTTAGGTTGCGTCCTTGGCGCAAAGGTCAACTATCAGGACACACACTATGCTGATCGCTATGAAGGGCGTAATGCTAATGCTGGCGGTGATGCTATTGCATGGCTGTGCTAGCTACAAACAACAAACTGAGCCAGCCAGACAAGCCTTGCTAGTGCAAGATTGGGCGCAGGCAGAACAGGCGTTGGTACGTGATTTAGATGGTCAGCGGCGTGAAAAAATTCTGCTGAATTTAGAACTCGGTATGCTGCGCCATTTGGCCGGTGATTATCAAGCCAGTCATGCCTTGTTTGAGCAAGCCAAAGCCGATGCGGAGCTGGCCCAAACCACTTCGCTAACCGAAGAGTTGCGCGTACTGATGACCAGTCCACGACAACGCATGTATCGTCCGCAAACCTTTGAACGTTTGTTTATTGAATATATCCAAACACTGAATTTCCTTGCCTTGAGCGAAGCTGCAGCAACGTCTGATGAGCAGCGACAAGCGTTAATAGATGCGCGTGTTATGGCGCGTCAAATGGAAGTGCAGCTGAATGATTTAGCCGCGCAAGTGCTGGATTTTCAGGCCGCCGCCGAACAGCGCGAAACGCCTTTTTATCGTCTGCTGGCGATTTTGCGTTTGTTGAATGGCGACTTGTTCGATCGCAGTGACTATGTGTTGCGAGATAACGCGTGGCTGCGCTATGTCACTGGCATGGTCTATGAGCAGCGAGGCGAGTGGTCACCGGCGCGGGTGGCCTATCAACAGGCCGCTCAGCTATATGAGCAGGGTTATAGTGCGCAAATGGGCTTAAATGAGCAGGCGGCACAGCAGGCCTGGTTTGATACCTTGCGCATGATGAAGCGTTTAGGTCAATCGGATTGGCCAAGCCTTGCGGAACAAAAATTATCAACCAAGCAGCAAGCGCTTCTCCAGGCCTGGCAAACGGACTGGGTTGAACTAGTGCAGGTGGTTCATCAAGGCTGGATTCCGCAACGGGGTGAAATGAATGCGATGTTGATTGTAAACCATCGCACCCAGAATATGGAGGTCTATCCGATTATCCTGGCCGCAGGCGATGAAGGGCTTGCGCAGTCGATATGGTTTTATTTGATGTACACCGATAAAGGCCTTGCTCGCTTGGCGCTCAATATTTATCAGGATGGCTTACGCGGGATAGTACGCGGTGCGATTGGCAGCAAAACTTTATTTTTAGGACCGATTTGGCCGCAAGTGCAAGCGGTGGGCTTGGATCGTGCTGCGCAAACCCCCTTGCGGGTGACGATTCCTTATTATGATTTATTGGCTTGGCCGCAGCCAGTTCAACCCAATTTGATGCTGAATGAGCAAGCCTTATCGGCGGTGATGATGGATGCACCTGCCGTGCAGGCGGTGTATGCGCAATTACTCGCGGCAAATGAAGATTTTTATGCCGCCTTGGCGCGTGCCATGATTAAACGTTTAGGGGTGCAGGCCGTAACCCAAGATAATGTCTGGCTGCGCTTAATAGGTGATGTGGCGACATCGGCGACTGAAGCCGCTGAAACACGAAACTGGCAAACCTTGCCGGCTTATATTCATCTGCACCGCCAATGGGCAGAGCCTGGTCAGGTGAGTTGGGTGGATAAGCAGGGACAACAGCAGCAACGCAACCTCGCGCCAGGTGAACGAGTTTGGTTGCCGGTAACTCGTCAGTAATAAAATCGTGAAAATGAGAAGGATTTGCAGGTAAAGTAAATAAATATTGGTAAAATGCATTAACTTAATCACCTTTGTGGAGGTCGTAAAATGAAACAGACAGGAACATGGTCCCCCCTTACGCGAGCAGGTCTGTTGCTGGGTGTGTTAGCCCTGGGACTAGGCATTCAGGGTTGTGCTGGCACGAAGGTCGAACGCGTCGATGCTGCAGAAGAAATCGCCCTAACTGATCAATGGAATGCAACCGATTCTCGCTTGGTTGCGGATTCAATGATTGATGACATGCTGAGCTTTCCTTGGATTGAGCGTTTCCAAACTGAAACCGGTCAAATACGTCCGGTGGTGATTATTCAAACGATTGACAATCGCTCTCACCAACAAATTCCGGTAGAGACCTTCGTCAATGACTTACGTCGGGCCGGTATTCGTTCTGGTCGGGTTGATTTTGTCGCGGCGGCAGATCAGCGTGGTGAAATCCGTGAAGAGCGTACAGAGCAACAACAGTTCTCTCGTCCTGATACCGCCAAGCCGTTTGGTGAGGAAATTGGCGCTGATTTTGCTTTAAGCGGCACGATTACTTCGATTGTTGATCAGTTAAATAATCGTCGTGTGACTTTTTATCAAACGGACTTAGTGTTGATTGACCTCAAGACCAACCGTCAAGTTTGGGCCGGTCAAAACAAAATTCAGAAAATTCAACAACGTTCACGGTTTGGATTTTAAATGTTTTTTATTAAATCGCTTATTTGGACCGCGCTGATTGTGCTCTGGATTGCCGCTATTTTGTTTGATTGGGGTCCCGTACGAGATTATTCAATAATCGTCCTCGAAGCGCTCATTAGTTGGGTCGAGCAGTTGAGTAATTTTGGTGATTGGATCACTGCTCAATTTCAACAGTCACAAGATGCGTCAATACAGCCTTAAATTTATGATGGTAATTACAAGGAGTTAAAATGAAAAAGATTTTTCAGGTCTTAGCAACCTCTGCTTTAGTCAGTGCCAGCATTCCGTTTGCCGTGCAAGCTAATGAGATGGGGGTCAATGCTCAAATTGCAAATGACTCGGCTAAATTTGGTGTTTTTAGCAGTGATGTATGGATGCAAGAAACCTATCGATTCGACCTAGGCTATCAATACAACAAGGACAAGGATTATGTTATTGATACCTCACTAGCCTATATTGGTAAAGGTGTATTAGACCCGAATTTGGATTTAGGCGTGAAGGGTAAGTTTGCTTATGCCAAGGCAAAGGATATCGATAAAGTAGGCACGGGGATTTTATTGGGCGTTCATGCCGCTTATTGGTTGCCAACTGCCACACCGACGAATGTGACGGTTGAATACTTGGTCGCTCCCGAAGTCCTAGCTTTTACGGATGCTGAAAATTTGAATGAGCTGTCTGTTCGCGCCAATATTCGTTTGCTCCGTAATCTACAAGGCTTTGTTGGCTATCGCCGATTTGAAGTAGAGTATAAAGAAGCGAAAGTCAAGTTTGATGATGGCGCGCACATCGGTTTTGAATTGGCATTTTAATATTAGTATAATCTAATGTTGCTGTGTTGTTAGCCGGTTTAGTTAACAACACTTATTTGATTTCATAAAGGTTAGTAACATGTCTTCTCTATCGGTTCTTAGCGGACTTAATCGCCGCAAATTCCTGTTAAGCGGTGCGGCAGCTATGGCGGCTGTGGCTGGCTTGGGGGCTATTCCAGCGCGTGCAGCGAATACGCGCGCCAATATTGTCATTACCGGCGCGGGTGCGGCGGGGATTAGTTTGGCGAATCGTCTGACCAAAGCCTTACCTAATGCGAATATCACTATTGTTGATCGTCGTGAAACTCATTACTATTGGCCTGGCCTGACATTAGTAGCGACCGGCGCGTGGCAAAAAAGTAAAGTGCTTGAGCGTAATGCCAGATTTATACCCGCTAAGGTCAATTGGATCAAGGAAATGGCGGAAGTTTATGAGCCGGATAACAAACGTGTGATTACCGACACGGGTCGTGTAGTGGATTATGACTATTTGATCGTCGCAACCGGTGTTGAATATCATTATGACGCGATTGAAGGCATGGATGTTAATGCGATTGGTCAAAATGGCTTGGCGAGTGTTTACAATAGCCCGGATGCGGCAGCCCAAACCTGGGATGCGATTCGTAAGTATAGTGTAGAAGGCGGTAATGGCATTTTTACCCTACCAAGTACGCCGATTCGCTGTGCTGGGGCACCATTAAAAATGACGTTATTGACCTTAGATCGTTTGCGTCAGAATGGTGGTATGGATAAGGCGCAAATGAACTTTTATTCCGCGACAAACAATGTGTTTGGTTTGCCTTGGTTTAACCAGTTTGTGCTTGATCGTTATGAAGAAGCTGGTATGGATGTTAAATTCCGCACGGAGCTAACTGCAGTGGATATTGGTGCGCGTAAAGCGACCTTTACACAAGAAGATGGCAGTCAGTTCACCACAGATTATGATTTACTCCATGTGGTACCGCCTATGCGCGCTCCGCGTTCTGTGAGAGAGTCTAATCTTGCTTGGACTGAAGGGAATATGGCCGCCGGTGGTTGGTTAGCCGTTGATCGTGATACTTTACAACATAACACCTATCCTGAAGTATTTGGTTGCGGGGATGTCAATGGTACACCGCGTGGCAAAACGGCTGCAACGGTTAAGATGTCGGTTCCAATTGTGGTGCAAAACCTGATTTCAGTCATTGCGGGTGAGGAACCTGTTGCCAAATTTGATGGCTATACCTCATGCCCATTGTTAACGCGTTTTGGCGCGGCCATGTTAATTGAATTTGATTATGCCGGTAACTTAACACCGACCTATTCGTTTATTGATCCGAAACAAGAGTCGTGGTTTGCATGGATTATGAAAGATCAAATGCTTAAGCCCACTTATTTGCAAATGTTAAAAGGGAATGTGTAAAGGATTATGGAAGGTTTAAGTTTAGGTTTTTTTATGATGGTGGGTTATGCACAAGCTCACTGGTTAGTTATCACGTTATTTCTGATAGGTGCACTGGTGTTAAATGCTTATGCGATGCTTAAATTAGGTGGTCTAATTAGGGTGGCGGCTTTAAGAGTGACATTAATGGCAGGAGCGGTTGTGGCCACCCTGTTATTCTTAGCCATTCCTTACTTAACGGGCTCATCTTTTGCCTTTATGGGCTACTGGTTGGACTGGGCACTACTTATTTTTATGGCGGTAGGTTATGCTGTCGCAAGTTTAGTTTGGTTGCATCCTATTGTGCGTTTGGTGAAAGGCGTCTAAGCTGATTAGTATTTGGCGTCATTTAAGTAACGGCCACGGAAGTGGCCGTTTTTATATCGGATTTTAGCAGGGTTTAGTCATGGCAGGCATTGGCTTGGTGGTCATTGGCGACGAAATTCTCTCGGGAAAACGTCAAGATCGACATTTAGCGAATTTGAGTCGCTTGTTAAAAGCGCGAGGATTGGGGTTAAGTTGGGTGCGTTTTTTGGGTGATAATCCATACATTTTGCGCGAGCAACTCAGTCAAACCTTGGCGTCAGGCGATCAGGTGTTTTGTTGTGGCGGTATTGGTGGCACACCCGATGACCGCACGCGTCAGTGTGCAGCTCAAGCGATGAGCTTGCCATTGATGGTTCATGAAGAAGGACGTGCCATCCTTGAGCAGCTGTTTGGTGAACACACCTATCCTAACCGTATCAAAATGGTCGAGTTTCCAGAGGGTGCGCAGCTGATTCCAAACGCCTTCAATGGTGTGCCAGGTTTTTATTTGCAGAATCATTATTTTATGCCGGGTTTTCCACAAATGGCTGAGCCAATGATGGATTGGATACTGAGTCATCCACTGGCACATTTAGTGGGTCGGCATACTATTGAACAGGCGATTCGCTTGATTGATGGCAGTGAAGCGGATTGGATTGAGTTAATGGTAGAGCTAGAAACACACTATCCGACAGCGCGTATTTTTAGTCTGCCCCATTTTGATCAACAACGCCGCCGTTCAATTGAAATGGGTGTTGAGGCTGAACCAGCCTTGGCTGAACAGATCATTCAGCGCTTTAAGGATGAGGCTGATGCCCGTCAGCAGGCCTGGGTGCCTTTGGGGTCTCGGGAGCAAAATCCGTGACGCAGTTGCATTACGATGTGGTGATTATTGGTGCCGGCGCCGCAGGGATGGTGTGTGCAATTCAAGCGGGCTATCGAGGTTTAAACGTGCTATTGCTTGACCATGCGCCTAAGCCTGGTGCCAAGATTCGGATTTCAGGTGGCGGAAAATGCAATTTCACCAACCGACGCGTTGAACCGAAGCACTTTATTTGCGCTAATCCGCACTTTGTTAAATCAGCCTTAGCACGTTATCAACCTGAAGCATTTATTGAGTGGGTGGAACGACACAATATCGCCTATGAAGAGCGGGATAATGGCCAGCTGTTTACGCTGGAGGGTGCAGGCCAGATTGTGGCGATGTTGCGAACAGAGTTAGATTGGGCGGGTGTTGAATTACAACTAAATTGTGATGTCGTAGCGGTGATTAAACAGCATGAAACCTGGTCAATAAGTACGTCACAAGGGCAGTTAACCAGTGCCAAATTAGTGGTTGCAACGGGAGGTCTGTCATATCCAAAGCTACGCGCCAGTGATTTTGGGATGAAACTGGCTAAGCAATATGGTCTGGAGGTTATTCCTTCACGTCCTGGTTTAGTGCCGTTACAAATGCCAGCGCGCCAGCGGGCCTGGTGGTCAGACTTAAGCGGTCTGAGTTTAGAGGTGGCGGTAACAGCGCAACGCGGGCCAAGGTTTGAAGGGGCGATGTTGATTACTCATCAGGGTTTAAGCGGGCCCTGTATTTTACAGGTCTCAAACTACTGGCAGCCAGGTGAGCCCATAAGTCTTAACTTGTTGCCTGACGTTAAAAATGTCGCTGAGTGGTTATTAGATTTGAAGCAAAACGCACAAAGTCTTTCCGGTGCACTCAAACAGCATTGGCCAAAGCGTCTGGTGCAGGCCTGGCAAACCAAGTTTGAATTTGATGATCATTTGGCTAACTATACCCAGCTTCGACTTGATCAGCTGGGCACAAGCCTAACTGCTTGGTCAATTTATCCGGATGATACGGCTGGTTACGCGAAGGCTGAGGTCAGTTTGGGTGGTGTATCTACCGATGAAGTGTCTTCAAAAACTTTCGAAACGCATAAGGTCTCTGGTTTGTATTTTATTGGTGAAGTCTTGGATGTTACAGGTCATCTAGGAGGTTTTAATTTTCAATGGGCGTGGGCATCGGCTCATGCCTGTGCACAGGATTTGTAGTATTTAAAAAGGTTTGAAGGGAAGCATGGCATTATTTAGCGCAGATACAACATTACGCGAACCATTTAGTCTTTTGGTCGGCAAGCTATTGTCTGAGGAGGGGATTAAGGCCGAAGATGTTTTTTTTCATGCCTTAGAGAGTGAGGCCGATGCGCAAATGAATTACTGGGTAGTGAGACTGCTAATAGAGCGCAAGGCGGTTGATCCCTTATTAGCTATTTCTCAAGATGCAGTGGGTGCAGCCGTTAAACCCTTACACGCAGCTTGTTTATTACATAATATTGGCGCTTTAGCGGCTCTACTTGATATTAAAGCCTATGAGGCAAGTCCGCTAGGAAAAGATTACCTCGCCGCACTGCGTATTTGTCAAAAACAAGGCTTTGACCAGGGGGCAGGACTTATGATGGCACATGCAAAAAAATTGGATTTTTTGGATGCACTTTTGATGACTTTACAGGGTTTAAAGCCGCATTAAAAACGTGATAAAAAATGGGTAAGTTGCGATATAAATGCTTTTTTTATCACAGTCTTATGCTAGAATTTTGTTAAAGAAAATTAATAACCTCGTTTCTAGGAGAAACACCATGAAATTAAAATTAACCGGCGTTGCAATTGCAAGCTTATTAGCTATGAGCATGAACGCTCATTCAGGCGATATTCATCATAATGGCTCACCAGCCTATGTGATTAACTCAGAAGGTAACATTGTTCGTACCACTTGGGGTGGTTGCGTACGTAGTATCCACTGGTCTAAAGAAACGGCTATTGCTAAGTGTGAAGGCTGGGAAGAACAGGTTGCAGATAAGGGTGCATCAGTTGCACCAGCTCCTGCGCCAGCGCCAGCACCTGTAGCGGTATCTTCAGCGCCTGAAAAAATTGTTGGTTTGTTCAGTTTTGATCGTGCTGACCTAGATTCAAAAGATTTTGAGCGCTTAGAACGTTTTGCCGCATTTTTAAATGCTAACCCTAACGAGCGTGCAGTTGTTCATGGTCATACTTGCACTATTGGTACACCTGCTTACAACTTAGCTTTGTCTGAGCGTCGTGCTAATGCTGCAAAAGCATATTTATTAAATCAAGGCGTGCCTGCAGATCGTATTGAAACAGTTGCATTTGGTTTAACCCAACCAGCAGCGAGTAACGATACTGAAGCAGGCCGCATTCAAAACCGTCGTTTTGAATTAATGCTAGCTGAATAAGTTAGTTTGCAACCAATCGCCTAGGGGCGATAGTTTTTAACTATCGCCCCTATTTTTATAATTAATTATGCAAAAAATAATTCTCGCTATAATTGCTTATAACTTAATAAGTTAAATTTATTGTCTATCGTTAACTAGGAGTAAAGCTATGGCATTAGTCAACAAAGAAGGTCAGAAAGTTCCAAACGTAACCTTTCCTACGCGTCAGAACGGCGAATGGGTTAATGTGACTTCAGATGAGTTATTTAAGGGTAAAACGGTGATTTTGTTCGCACTTCCTGGTGCGTTTACTCCTACCTGTTCATCAACCCACTTACCACGTTACAATGAGTTAGCACCGGTTTTCTTTAAAAATGGTGTGGATAGTATTGTGTGCTTATCTGTTAACGATACCTTCGTTATGAACGAATGGGCCCGTGATCAAGAAGCTGATAACGTCATTTTGCTACCTGATGGCAATGGTGAGTTCTCTGAAGGCATGGGTATGTTGGTTGATAAAAACAACCTAGGCTTTGGTAAGCGTTCATGGCGCTACTCGATGTTAGTCAAAGATGGTGTTGTTGAAAAAATGTTCATCGAGCCAGAAGTAGAGGGCGATCCATTTGAAGTATCTGATGCCGATACAATGTTACATTACATCAACCCTAATGCGGCTAAGCCACCTGTTGCAACCATTTTCACCAAAATCGGTTGCCCATTCTGTGCTAAAGCTAAAGCGGCATTAGAAGATGCGGGCATCAAGTACGAAGAAATTATGATTAGCAACAGTGGTTTAACGTCTCGCACCTTGCGCGCTGTAGCAAATCGCGACACCGTACCGCAAGTATTTATCGAAGGCCAGCACATTGGTGGTTCCGATGATTTAGAAGTTTACTTGGCAAAACAAAAAACCGCATAATTTCGGCCGTTTTGTTAATAACTAAGTAACAAGCAGGGAGTAAAACCTCATATTAGGGTTTTGCTCCCTGTTTCATTTCTAGCCTTTAATAGATAGGCGCTATAAGGATAATAGATGAAATACGATTATGATTTGATTGCGATTGGTGGCGGTAGCGGCGGTTTGTCGGTAGTTGAACGCGCAGCTGAATACGGTAAAAAATGTGCGGTAGTTGAAGCTAAAAAACTGGGTGGCACTTGTGTCAATATCGGTTGTGTGCCTAAAAAAGTTATGTGGTTTGGTGCGCACATTGCGGAAGCGCTGCGTGATGCGCCTGATTATGGATTTGATCTTGATGTTAAAGGATTTTCGTGGGCCAAGTTAGTCGAGCAGCGTGAAACTTATATTAAAAATATCAACACCTGGTTTGGTGGCTACATGGAAAAACTGGGTGTCGATGTACTACAAGGCTGGGGTCGGTTTGTTGATGCCAATACCATTGAAGTTGATGGTAAACGTTATACAGCTGAGGTGATTGTGATTAGTCCTGGTGGTGTACCGGATATTCCACAAGAAACCGAAGGGGCGGAATTGGGCCTGACTTCAGATGGTTTTTTTGCGTTAACCACACAGCCTAAAAAAGTCGCGGTTATTGGCAGTGGCTATATTGCGGTTGAATTGGCTGGTGTATTTCAAGCCTTAGGTACAGATGTCAGTTTATTGAGTCGTAAAGACTTGGTGCTGCGCGGTTTTGATGACATGATTCGTGAAACCCTAACAGACGCGATGATTGAAAGCGGTATCCACAAGGAATACCATTTCCGAGTTAAAAAACTAGAACGTGTCGCTGATGGTACGATTACCGTGATCAGTGAGGATGGCCAATGTCTGACTGGTTTTGACGAGGTGGTCTGGGCAGTGGGTCGCCGTAATTTGCTTGAGCCTTTGGCGCTTGAAAATGTCGGCATTGAACCAACTAATCGCGGCACCATTGAGGTGGATTCTTGCCACCATACAGGTGTGGCGAATATCTATGCCATCGGTGATGTAACCGGTCAACCCCAATTGACCCCAGTGGCGATCCGAGCTGGACGTTTCTTGGCCGAGCGTTTATACAATGGTAAGCCTCATTTAAAGCTAGATCTACATGCGGTGCCAACGGTCATTTTCTCGCACCCTCCGGTTGGTACGGTGGGCTTAGCGGAGCATGACGCGCGTAAAGCCTATGGTCATGATAATGTAAAAGTTTATACCTCGGTATTTACCCCAATGCGTTATGCCTTTACGCAACACCAAATCAAAACCGCTTTAAAGCTGGTGGTATATGGGCCTGAGGAGCGAGTGGTCGGCATTCATATTGTGGGTGATGGTGCTGATGAAATGTTGCAAGGTTTTGCGGTTGCCGTGCAAATGAACGCGCGTAAATCAGATTTAGATGCAACGATCGCGATTCATCCGAGCTCAGCAGAAGAGCTGGTGACGATGCGTTAAGCTTGAGTTAACGGCCTAGCGCAAGTCGGTAGGCCGTTAACACATCCGGTTGTTGCGCAATAAGTTGGGCTGCGCGAGTGCCATAACGCTCGCGCAACGTAGCGTTAGTCAGTAGCTGATTAAGTCGCTGTTGCAGTTTTTCATAATTAGGGCAAATAATCAGCCCACCTTCCTGTTCAAACAAGGTCGCTTCAGGCGCAAAGTCACGATTATCAGGGCCGGTTAGAATGCATCGTCCGTACGCAGCGGCCTCTAAAAAGTTATGCCCTCCTTTCGTTACAAAAGATCCTCCCATAACGACGATTTTGGCATGTTCAAACCAAACTAATAGCTGACCAAATCGATGCTCAATACACACCAGGCCTGGTGGCGGTGTTGCGGGGAGTGCGTCAGCCAAACAGACCATAGCACCGTGTTGCTGCAGGGTTTTAAACAAGCGTTGCGCGTGATGTGGATGGCGGGGTGCCACAACCAATAATTCGGTGCGACCCAAGGCTAACCAATGTTCAATCAAGGCGATATCCTCACCTTGATGCGTTGAGGCCATAACGACGTAGTCTGCACTAGTCGGTGTCGGTTGATGTCGAGGCTGTTGAAGGTTACTGAGTTTTAGATTACCCACTACCTGTATTTTGTCAGCGCCAGCACCTAGGTTGATAAAATCTTCTTTATCAGTAGGGTGACGTACCATGATGATATCGCAGGCATTAAAGCAGGCCTGGTAAGCCTGTTTGAGCCAGGCTGGTGCTCGCAGGCTTTTGGCTGAAAGGCGACCGTTAATTAAATGAATGGTCAGGCCTGCTTTTTTGGCGGTTTGATATAAATTAGGCCAAAGTTCCGTTTCTACTACCCACAGCGCTTGCGGTTGCGCTTGAGCTAAAAAGCGCTGAATAGCACTGGGATAGTCGAGGGGTAAATAAGCGAGTTGAAGCAGTGGATGGCTAATCGACTGCGCAGCACGCATTCCGGTAGGGGTATTGCAGGTGATAAGCCAGGCCTGCTCAGGTTCAGCTTGGATTAATGGCGTGACTAGACGAACCTCGCCCACTGAGGCACAGTGAATCCAAATAGGTTGAGCAGGCCTGCTGGTGAAGCGGTAGTCAAAGCCTAACCGCTGAAAAATAAAGCGCCAGCCCCCTTGTCGCTTAACCGCCTCCCAAGCTAGCCAAATGAGTAGCAGCGGTGCGATTAAGCGAATAAGCAGTTGGTAGCGCCACATCCGAACAGGACCTAATGACCCGATAACAACAAGGCTTCCATGATCTCTAGATCACCCGGCACATCAACCTCGGGGGAATCGTAGCGACTTTCAACCACCTTGATTTTATGCCCCTGCTCCAATACGCGCAATTGCTCTAACTTTTCAATATCCTCTAAACGACCCAGTGGCCAGCGCGCATATTGATCGACAAAAGACTTGGTGTAAGCATAGACGCCAAGATGCTTGTAGGAGTCGTGATCCCAATAATCACGGCCATGCGGGATGGTTGCACGTGAAAAGTACAGCGCAAAGCCATGAATGTCGGTGACCAGTTTGACATCTTTAGGGCTGGTGATTTCGGCTTCGTTGATGATTTTGAATGAGAGAGTGCTCATCGCAAATGAGCCATCATAATCGGCTGATTTAAACGGCGCAATCACCGACTCAATCGACTCGTGATGCACTAACGGCTGATCACCCTGTACATTGACGATCAAACAATCATCGGGCAAATTCAATGCCGCTGCGGCGGCCGCAATACGGTCAGTGCCTGATGCCGCTTCTAACGGTGTCATCACCACATCACCGCCAAAGTCACGCACCACGCTTGCAATGCGTTCATCATCGGTTGCTACATAGACACCGGCTAAGCCCTCTGCTTTAGCAATCCGCTCATAAACATGCTGAATCATCGGTTTGCCGGCAATCAGTTTTAACGGTTTGCCCGGCAGTCGTGAGCTGCCGTAACGCGCGGGAATAAAAACGACCGTTTGCATTACATCTTCTCAAATAATGAGCGTAATAACGCCGGGGTGACATGCTGCTGCCAGTCTGGGCCATAGACGTTATCCCATAAAGGGGCGAGGCCTGAGGATACCCGAATCATTTTTTGCATATCATCTTCCGACATGCCTTTGGTGATACCTTTTGGCAGAGTGATATTGTGTTTTTTCATCATTTCGCGGAATTCGCGTACGCCTTCAGGATAAAACTCATCTAAGACATCCATTACAATGCAGTTGCCGATACCGTGGTGATAGCCTAAAACATAGGACAAGCCGTAAGATAAGGCGTGACACGCGCCGACTTGGCTATAGGCGATGCTTTGGCCGCCCATGTAAGACGCCATCATCAGCTTTTCATCTGCATCAGGATGGTCATCTAAATAAACTTCGCGGCACAGATCGAGCGATTTTTCGCCAAAGGCGCGAGCAAATTCATTGATATAGGTGCCATTTAGCGCTTCAATCCCGTGGATGTAGCAATCCATGCCGGTATAAAACCACTGATCAGTAGGCACACCCTTAATTAAATCAGGGTCCATGATAATTTGATCAAATACCGTATAGTCAGAGTTCATGCCCAGTTTTTTGTCAGGGCCAGTCAGTACCGTAGTACGTGATGCTTCTGCTCCGGTGCCGGAAAGTGTTGGAATCCCGACATGATGTACGGCTGGGTTTTTAATTAAATCCCAGCCTTGATAAGACGCCGACCCACCTTCGTTGGTGAGCATTAACGAAATGGCTTTAGCAAGGTCAAGAGTTGAACCACCGCCTAAACCAACCACTGATACCGGATTATTGCCTTTACCAAATTTTTGTACTTCGATAGTTAGGGCATCCACATAGGTGGTTTTGGGTTCGTCAGTGACATCGACCCATAAAATCATATCTTGGGGTAGTGCCGGAATACGACCTTCAAGTGGCTTGCCTTTATGCACGCTATCGACTGCAAACACCACAAAGTCTTGATCAGTTTGGCGTTGTTCGGCGAGGACATCATCAAGCTGCTCAAATGAGCCACGGCCAAAAATCATACGTGGCACGGTTTTAAAATTACGAAATTTCATGCGGGAATCCTTACTTCTTAAATACTGTGGCAAACGCATCGAGGCGTTTTTGAATATCGGCGTCTGTCCAGCTCAAATTAATCAGCATCGACAAGGCGCGGCTCATAATGGCATCCGATTTGGGGGTTTTTACTTGCGTATAGTCTGGGCGATCGGCAATCAACTCAATCGGCAATTTAGCCGGCCCTTTCATATGTTGGATATGGTGCCAGTTTTTAAAATAGTGCCAATTGTTACCGTACCAATAGAATACGGCTGGAATGCCGGCGGCTTGCAGGCCTGCTAAGACTTCTCGAGTACGCGCTTCGGTTGGGAGCATAAAGCTCAAGAAACCGGCGTTTTCGTTGGCCTCATCGGCGATATCACGGAAACTCACTTCGCTATAATTGCCAAGCGCGCTTTTCAGGACTTTTTTATTACGACGCTGAATATCCAAAATGCGTGGTAGTTTAGCCCATTGGGCCACGCCAACGGCCGCATTCATTTCTGAAATGCGGTAGTTCGCGCCCATAATCGGGTGGGTTTCGGCGCCGCGGTCTGAGCCAATATGGTCGTGACCATGATCAGAGTATTGATGAGCTGCATCGTAAATGGCGGTATCGTTCGTGATGACCGCACCACCTTCGCCACAGGATACGGTTTTAACCGAATCAAATGAGAAGGTGCCAACCTGTCCCCACGTACCTAATGCGCGCCCCTGATAGGTCGCGCCAGTGGCTTGGCAGGCATCTTCCATCAGGATGATGTTGTGTTTGTCACACACGGCGCGAACCTTGTCCATATAGCCGCCTGAACCACACATATGCACAAAGTTGACCGCCTTGGTGCGGGGCGTAATCGCCGCCTCAATGCCTTCAGGCGATAAACACAAGGTTTCATCAATTTCGGCAAACACCGGAATCGCGCCGGCAAGCACAATGGCTTCGACCGAGGCGACAAAAGTAAAAGGCGGTACAATGACTTCATCACCGGCACCAATGCCGGCAGCGGCCATGGCAACCGTTAGCGCGGCGGTACCACTCGATACTAAATGAGCATGTTTAACCGGCAAGTCCGCTTGAATCATCTGCTCCATTTCACGGGCTTTCCAGACACCGTTACGCATGCCATCAAAGTTATAGCGGAAGGTAAACCCCTTCTCCATGACTTCAGCGACCTGCTGTTTTTCTTGTTCGTCAAAAAGTTCAAAACCTGGCATAAGGACTCCCGATCAGGTTGGTATAAGTTGGGTTAATAAACTGGCGTGTTTAACTTGTTGATAGCCTAGGGTTTGCCGCTTGGCCACAAAAATACTATGCAAATGCATGAGCGCGCTATCAAAGTCATCGTTAATAATGAGGTAATCAAATTCGTGATAATGGCTTAACTCGCTGACCGCTTCACTCATGCGTTTCGCAATCACTTCTGGGGCGTCGGTACCGCGACCTTTCAAGCGACGTTCTAGCTCGCTAAACGACGGCGGGGCGATAAAGATGCTAGTGAGCTGAGTAAATTGTTGTCGAATTTGTTGCGCACCTTGCCAGTCGATTTCTAAAATAACATCCAAGCCGGCATCTAATTGTTGCATCACCGTGGTGCGACTGGTGCCATAGTAGTTATCAAACACCTTGGCGTGTTCTAAAAAAGCACCATCAGCCACTTGTTGTTCAAAGGTGGTTTTATCGACAAAATGGTAGTTTACGCCATCACGCTCTCCCGGTCTGGGTGGACGTGTAGTGGTGGACACCGATACTTTAATCATCGGGTCTATTTCGAGTAAACGGGTGACGAGTGAGGTTTTGCCAGCACCTGAAGGTGCTGAGATAACATAGAGTTGACCTAACATAACAATACACTAATGATAAATAGTCTAACAGTTTATCAAAAAAACCATCATTTTCCTGTAGGTTTTGCGCCGCAATGCATAAATTTTGGATACAATTTCCTCATGAATAAACAAAGTATTTTTTTAGTCGGGCCGATGGGCGCCGGAAAATCGACCGTTGGGCGGATTTTGGCCGAAAAATTGGGCTATGAGTTTATTGATAGTGACCATGAAATCGAGGCACGCACCGGTGTCACCATTCCGGTCATTTTCGATATTGAAGGCGAAGGCGGATTTCGGGCGCGTGAATCCGCAGTGATTGATGATATTACCCAATTACCAGGCCTGGTGCTCGCAACCGGTGGCGGTGCGGTATTGTCTGCCGATAATCGCCGACACCTGGCCGCACGCGGGTTTGTGGTGTACTTGCGTTCTACCGTACCAGCTTTAGTGCAGCGTACTAAAAATGATCGCAATCGTCCGCTATTGCAAACTGATAATCCTGAAGCGGTGATTGCGCACTTACTAACAGAGCGAGGCCCGCTTTATGAAGAAGTCGCAGACCTGATTGTAGATACGCAACAGGCATCCGTGTTTCGTGTGGTGCGCCATATTCAGGATCAGTTGGTGCGCGAAGGCGTTGTAGCCTAAACGAGCTGATTACTCAATGCTATTTTCGAACCTTTAACCGAATCTTAGGACAGTCCATTGATAACCTTAACCGTAGATTTAGCCGAACGCAGTTATCCGATTTATATCGGCCAAGACTTGTTGCAACAACCTGAATTGCTGCCCCCTTTTGTTAAAGGCACGCAGGTGATGATTGTGACCAATACCACCGTCGCGCCTTTATATTTGGAGGCCTGTAAGGCGTTGTTTGCCGGGTTTAAAGTGGACGCGGTGGTGTTGCCGGATGGTGAAGCCTATAAAAATCTTGAGATTTTAAACCGTATTTTTGATCAGCTGATTGGCGGCCATTTTGATCGCAAATGCACGCTGGTGGCATTAGGTGGCGGCGTGATCGGCGATATGACCGGTTTTGCGGCGGCGGCCTATCAGCGTGGTGTGCCGTTTATTCAAGTGCCGACCACGCTCTTGTCGCAGGTGGATTCGTCTGTCGGCGGCAAAACCGGGGTGAATCACCCGCAGGGTAAAAATATGATTGGTGCGTTTCATCAGCCACAAGCGGTGCTGATTGATACCAATACCCTAAATACGCTGGAAAACCGTCAACTATCAGCAGGCCTGGCGGAAGTGATTAAATATGGCCTGATTCGTGATTTGCCGTTTTTTGAATGGTTGGAGCAGCATCTTGAAGGTTTGATGGCGCGTGACCCAGCCTTGTTGGCCGAGGCGATTGAGCGTTCGTGCCGGAATAAAGCCGAGATAGTGGCGGCGGATGAAACCGAGCAAGGCCAGCGCGCGCTGTTGAATTTAGGCCATACCTTTGGGCACGCCATTGAAGCGGGCATGGGTTATGGTGCGTGGTTGCATGGCGAGGCGATTAGCGCCGGGATGATGCAGGCGGCCTATATGTCGCAGCTGTTGGGCGACTTGAGCGCGGCGGATGTGGCGCGGATTGCGGCCTTGTTTAAACGCGCTAAACTGCCGATTTATCCGCCAAATGAACTGAGCAACGCGCAGTTTATGCAGTATATGGCGGGTGACAAAAAAGTGCAGGCCGGGGTGGTGCGTTTGGTCTTGATGAAGTCAATCGGTCAGGCTTATATTAGTGGTGATTACCCGGCAGACACGCTGAGCAAAACCTTGACGGATTGGCGTAACTAAGCGGGTTCATTTCTGCTCACTCAATGCCAGTTAAATTCAGCCTTAGCTATCCCTGAACGCCGCCTCTTTTTGCGCAGCAAAAATCGAAGGCGGGAAGGGATAGTTAAGGCTCTCAAATGTGTTTCTTAACAACTTGCTATCTGCTTCCAACATACTTTAAGGACCTACCATGCTCGACTATTTACAACAGCGTTTTGACCACCCTAATGTGCGCTTTTATCAGCGTGACCAATTAATCATGATTGAATTAAAGAACGGTTATGGTCAAGCGACCTTAACCACTCATGGCGGGACCTTATTAAGCTATATTCCCGCTGGTGGGCAGGACCTATTGTGGGTGAGTGATACCGCTATTTATGATGGCAGCAAGCCCGTGCGTGGTGGCGTGCCAGTATGTTGGCCGTGGTTCGGCGGCTATGATGCCAGTAAGATGGGTGCACATCCAACTGATGCGGCTAAAAAGGCCCATGGTTTTGCGCGCTATGAGTTGTGGGAGGTTGAATCACTGGAAAGTGTGGGCGATGCCACTCAGTTGGTGTTAAGCCTTGTACCGAATGAACGGATTCAGCAGGCCTGGCCGTTTGATTTTAAATTGAGCCTAGCGGTTACCTTGGGTAAGCAATTGCGTGTTGAACTGATTGGCGAAAATCGCAGTGACCAGGCCTGGTTTGTAACCGAAGCCTTGCATACCTATTTTAAGGTCGCCAAAGCACCAGGCATGGTGATTGAAGGTTTAGAAGGCATTACTTATTATGATAAAAACCAAGATTTTGCACCTTTCACTCAAGCAGATACTCTAAAAGTACAAGCGCCGATGGATTGCGTCTATGTCGATCATAGCGTTAGCGTGGTGTTAAAGGATCACGACCGTGATATCCATATCGATAAAACTAACAGCGCCAGCACCATTGTGTGGAATCCGGGTGCCGAAGGCGTCAAAGCCTTTGCCGATATGCCCGATGATCAGTATCAACACATGGTGTGTGTTGAGGCGGGCAACGCGCTGCAAAACGGCTACGAATTGGCAGCGGGAGAGCGTCATACCATGAGTATGACCTTAGCGGCCCGCTAAACTATTACTCAAACACTTCAATCGCGATTAAATCAAACAAACCATCACCCATTGGTTGCAACACGGCCACATAGCCAGGTTGCACCCGTTGGTGAATCAATTCACCAATATTCGGGCGATGGGTCACCATAATCAAATTACCTTCACCCTCATAATCCCCAATCAACTGTGCCAGTTGGCGAAGGTTGGCTTTGGCTTGTTCTTCAGTCAGAGCGCGAATTAAGCGTAAAATGGGTTGCACCTCATAGTCACCAAATGCCAATTCAGCGGTGTCTTTAGTGCGACAGTGTGGGCTGGCCCATACTGCGGTAATTGGAACCTGCTGTGCCTTGAATGCTTGCCCAATCGCTGTAGCTTGCGCGCGGCCTTCGTCAGATAAATTGCGCTCAATAAAACAGGAAGGATCTAGTGAAAAAGGATCACCAACAGCATCATCATCCAGTTTCGCGTGTTGCATTAGCACCACTTTGCCCCCTTCTTGTAACGCCTGCCAAAAAGGCGAGGCCGCTAAACTGTGGCTGCTGAATATAGCGAGCAGTATGCCTAAAGTAACGTGATAATGCTTTACCATTGTTAATCCTTGGGATTTAATATGTAACATAAATGAGTTTATGTTTATTTTAGCCTAGAACCTTCGTCGGTTTTCAAGTGGAGCAGGTAAATGATTAATGAACTGGTCAGTGGGGTTTTAACCGGCTTTTCCGAATTATTGCGCCCTTATTTGAGTGAGTTGGGATTAGCGATGATGGCCTCTTTGTTGGTCATTTATGGCAATGACATTATGGACTTGCTTAAACAACAAATTGGCGGATTGAACTTTGTGCTTAAATTAACCCTATTTATTGTTTTTTGTGCGGTTGGGTTTGGATTGTTAACCAGCTTGGTTACGCCTTGGTTGATTTCACTGTTAGCGGAGTTAGACAATTTGTGGTTAGGTTTAGCGGTATTGGGCTTGTTTTATTTGATAGGCTTTTTGGCTAAAAAACGTGGGGTGCTTTAGTTAGAAGTTGTTAATCATAACCAGGCCTGCAGATCAGGCCTGGTTATTGTCAGGCTTATTTGTT
This sequence comes from Thiomicrospira aerophila AL3, assembly GCF_000227665.2. NCBI lineage: Bacteria > Pseudomonadati > Pseudomonadota > Gammaproteobacteria > Thiotrichales > Piscirickettsiaceae > Thiomicrospira > Thiomicrospira aerophila. Next base: position 117,981 of record NZ_CP007030.1, read on the forward strand.
TAATTGATACAGGTCTGCAGCTTTGTTCCAATTAACCACGTCCCACCAGGCATTAATGTAGTCTGGGCGACGGTTTTGGTAGCGCAAATAATAGGCGTGTTCCCATACATCTAAACCAAGAATCGGTGAACCTTTCACCTCAGCAATGTCCATTAAAGGGTTGTCTTGGTTAGGTGTCGAGGTAATTTGTAATTTACCTTCACCGTTGACAATTAGCCACGCCCAGCCCGAACCAAAACGGGTTAAACCGGCTTGGGTAAATTGAGTTTTAAAGGTATCAAAGTCGCCAAAGGTGGCTTTAATGTCATCCGCTAACTCACCCGTAGGTGCGCCCATGCTATCTGGGGTCATCAAGTCCCAAAAAAAGCTATGGTTCCAGTGACCACCGCCATTGTTACGTACCGCCGGTGAAATCGCACCAGCATGACGAACCAAATCCTCTAGATCTTTACCTTCATGCTCGCTGCCAGCCAGTGCATTATTTAAGTTGGTGATATAGGTGTTGTGGTGTTTTGAGTGATGGATTTCCATCGTTTGTGCATCAATTGCAGATTCGAGCGCGTTGTAGTCATAGGCTAGATCGGGCAGTTTAAAACTCATAGTGTGTTCCTCTGATTAAAATTAACGGGTAAATCCAAAACATAATACAGACGTTATACATTCTATATGTAAATGGCGTCGGGTTAAAGCCCTAGTGTTTTACTAGGGTATTAAAAACCCAACTAGCGCTAGCTAGTAAATATTGTCCAAGCGTTCTGGTGGTGGCGCCATATCACTGAGTTTTTCAATTTCTTGTGGTGGCAGTTGAATAAAATAGCCTTTGGTCTGAAGCGCATCCCACACTTTTTGGGGGTCTTCACGGCCCATTTTGCGCGTTGGCGTCATCTCAAAATTCAGCACCAACTTAGGGTCACCGAACATGACTAATAATTCTTGTGGTAATTCATTCAAGGCGGTTGTTTGTGGAATGATGAGGTAGAGTTCGTCTTTTTTGCTGCTTTTGTAAGCTGAAACCGGCAAGCTGGATTGCGCTGAGGCCATAGTATCTCCGAATTTGACTAGATAAATAAATCGTTACGCGCTATTGTAACGCATTAGCAGCAAGGTTTTCTGGCTTGACCCGCGAAGGCCTTTTCCTTAAGATGCTGCAACATTTTTTAACACGTTATCACAATGACTAGACTAAGCTCTTAGAATACAAATACATAATTAGGGTTGCATAACAGATGATGAAATTTGGTAATAAAGTCGTGGTGCTAGGCGCCGGCGGCTGGGTAGGGCGCGAAGTCATTGCTCGCTTAAGTGAACAAAAATATCAGGTAACTGCCGTGGTCAAGCGGGCCTCGCGTAATCGTGAGCTTGCGCTCTATCCAAATGTCAAAGTACGCGATGTGCTGGATTGGTCATTAGACAAGGTAGAGGGTTATTTAGCCGACCAAGATATTGTGATTAATCTATTAACCGATCAGTCGAATAACAACGAAGCTTGTCCAGATGATCGTTTGCGTGAGTTGCAAGCAGGCCTGGTGTTGGCAGCCGAAGAGCAGGCGATTGCGCGCTGGGTGCAGTTATCTCATTTAGGGGCCGGTGTGCAGGCTGCGACGCCTTGGGCACAATTATGTGCCATCCTTGATGATATGGTGCAGGCCTCTCGCTCAATGTTAGTGACCATTATGCGACCAGGCCTGCTGATTGGTCAGGGTGATGACACGACCACGCTTTATAATGCCCAGCTTCAGCGCGCAAAGTTTATGATGCTGCCGTATGCTGAACGTCAAGTTCAACCGCTCTGGATTCGTGACTTTGCACGCGCGCTAGTCCTAGCTATTAAGCAAGCGGCTAGTTATGGCAAGGTTTGGGAGTTGGCGGGTGATGAGCCTATGTCAGTTCAAGATCTCGCCAGCTGGGTTGCTCAGTTCCAGGGTATTGATAATCCTACGCTCTTACCAATGTGTCAAATGAACGCTAAGTTTATGGCACTGCTTGGGCCTTTAGCGCCTTTCAGAGTCACCACGTCTTATCAAAATAAACGTTTAGCCAATGACCAATTGACGGAGCAGGAATTTGCGGCCTTGACCGGTTTTAAACCACGCCAGATTGAAGCGGTACTCAGTGACTATATCAGTCAAATGAAAACCCGCCAGCGTTATGACTTCTTGCGTCGTAATGCGGGTCGTAATTCGACACCGAGTGCTTAAGAATGGACGTCTACCTAGTCGGCGGTGCGGTTCGGGATGCGTTGCTCGATATTCCAATTGCCGATCGTGACTGGGTGGTCGTCGGTGGCAGTGTCGAGCAAATGCTTGAGCTCGGCTGTCAGCAGGTCGGTAAAGATTTTCCGGTGTTTTTACATCCGGTCAGTCGTGAAGAATATGCGCTTGCACGTACCGAGCGCAAACAGGGACGTGGCTATCATGGTTTTGAAGTCAATGCCGATGCCAGTGTCACGCTTGAAGAAGATTTGTTGCGTCGCGATTTAACCATCAATGCCATGGCTGTGGCGGAAAATGGCGACCTGATTGACCCTTATGGCGGTAAGCGGGATTTAGATGCACGCATTTTGCGTCATGTTTCGCCTGCTTTTCAAGAAGACCCCTTGCGAGTGCTGCGGGTGGCGCGCTTTCGTGCTCAATTAGCGGAAAAAGAGTTTGTCATTGCGCCTGAAACCCTCTCGTTGATGCAAGACATGGCGCAGAGTGGCGAATTGCACGCGTTGGTGCCTGAGCGAGTATGGCAAGAGGTAAGCAAGGCATTAATGACGGCTAAGCCCAGTTTGTTTTTTGATACCTTGCATCAAGTGGGTGCGTTAGCGGTGTTGATGCCGGAGTTAGATGTGTTGTTTGCAGTGCCACAATCACCCCAACACCATCCTGAGGGCGATGCCGGCACCCATAGTTTAATGGTGCTCGATGCCGCCGCACGTTTACGTGATGACTTGGCGATTCGCTTTGCCGCCTTAGTGCATGACCTGGGCAAAGGAGTGACACCGGAAGACTATTGGCCGTCACACCCTCAGCATGAGATGGCTGGGGTGCCGCTCGTAAATGCACTATGTCAGCGCTATCGTGTGCCAAAAACAATTCAGCGCTTAGCGGTTCGGGTGACCGAATGGCATGGTCAAATTCACGCTGGTGGCCCTAGCATGCCATTGTCTGATCAATTAGCGGTGTTAAAAGGTTGTGATGCGTTTCGTCAGCCGGATGAATTTGATGCCATCTTGACGGTGTGTGAGGCAGATAGTCGCGGCCGACTTGGTTTTGAGAATCAGTCTTATGAACAAAAAGCCTATTGGCGAGGTGCGTTGTTGGCGGTGCAGGGCGTGGACGCACGCAGTTTAGTATCTGCAGGCCTGCAAGGCGAAGCGATGGCGCAGGCGATTGAGCAATTGCGTTTAGCCTGTTTGGATAATTTTTGTACCCGCTGGTTGGACGAGCAAGATTCATAAAGTATTCATCATGGCTTGGACATTGTTTTGCACACTAGCCGCACTTAATTCTCAAAATATTAAAAGGTAGGCCATGAAGGCAACACGCTCTTTTGCTTGGATAATCAAAACGATTGTTGTGCCACTACTCATTCTGTTGCTTGGCTTGGGTGTATTCAATTACCTTAAAAGCACCAAGCCTGTCGCCGAAGCAATTGATATCGAAGAGCGCGCTTGGCCTGTCGAAATCCTGTCTTTAACCCAGCACCAAACAGATTCGCAACTAGCCCTGGTGGGTCGTGTTGAGACCCAGCAACGGATTCGTTTGCATGCACCTTTAAATGCCGATCTTGTCCGTTTACCCTTGCAAGTAGGTGAGGAGTTTGAGGCGGGTGCGGAGTTGATGGCATTTGATGATAATCAAATCAGCTGGCAGCTGCAATCAGCGCAAGCTGATTTGAGCGAGGCGCAAGCCTTGTTTGTGGCTGAGCAAACCCAGCAAGCTAGTGAGCGCGAAAAACTGGCGCGGGAAGCGGCGTTGTTGGCGCTTAAACAAACAGATGTTGCGCGCAATCAGCAATTGGTTGCGCGTGAACTGGCGTCTCAGCAGGTGGTTGATCAAGCCCAGGAAGCCTTGAATCGTCAGGAACTCACTTGGCTGAACGCCAAGCTTCAAGTGGAGCAACAAGCGAGTCGTTTAGCCCAAGCGCAGGCGCGTTTAGAACGTGCACAGGTGCAGCTAGATACGGTGCAACGTCAAGCGGGTCAGGCGCGTTATCTTGCGCCAATGGCGGGTCGGGTGATGGCACGGCATGCGGCTGAAGGTGAGCCGCTCACTCAAAATAGCCCAGTACTCGATTTTTACAGCCTCGATAGTTTGGAGTTGCGAGTGACTCTGCCATTGGAACAGGTGGCGGCGATTCGCCAGGCGGTGACCAGTCATCAGCCCATAATCGGACGAGTGTTGCCGAATGAAGAGGCAGTGGTGTTTTCGAGGTTTGATGCGTCCGCCAGTGTGCGAGGGTTAGATGCCTGGCTGGCTTTTGCCAACCCAAGTGATAGCAGGCCTGGTGAAATGCGTGAAATTATTTTATCTGTTCCGCTGGCGGAATCCGCCTTTGCGGTGCCTTACAGTGCACTTTATGGTCAAAATCGTGTTTATGTTATAGATGGCGAGCGTTTAGCGGCACGCAGTGTTCAGCGCGTTGGCGATTGGATGCAGGGCAGTCAGCGTTGGGCGCTGGTTGTGGGTGAATTGGCATTGGGTGAGCAGGTTCTTGTAACACAGCTGCCCAATGCGGTTGGGGGATTGCGGGTTCGGGTGCTGAATCAGCTTGATGGAGTCACGCCATGAGCAAGCGCAGTCGTCGCGGCTTAATTGGTTTGTTTACCTATCACAAGGTCGCTGCCAATTTGTTGATGTTGCTGATGATGTTGGCCGGTGCGGTGGCGCTAATGCGCTTAAATGTGCAGTTCTTTCCAAATTTTGATTTAGATTATGCGCAGGTGCGGGTGATTTGGCCTGGTGCCAATGCGCAGGATGTGGAGCAGAGTGTCACTAATCCGATTGAGCGTGTTTTGAGGACCGTTGAAAATCTCGATGAAATGACGTCGACCTCCGCACTCGGTTCATCGTTAGTGACGCTTAAGTTTAAAGAAGGCACCAACATGATTGAGGCGGTCGATCAAGTGCGTCAGCGGGTCACCGAGCTGCGCAATCTACCGCAAGATATTCAAACCCCCATTATTGAGCGCATTCTGCGTTATGAGCCCATTGCTAAAGTATTGTTGTTAGGCCAGCCAGGTGATGCGGAGGGTTTGCGTGAAATGGCGCGGCAATTTGAACGAGAGTTATTGGATCGCGGTGTTGATCGCGTAACCTTTCGTGGTCGTCCAACGGAAGAGCTGGCCATAGAGTTACCGCTGGCGGCGCAACAAAGTTATCAATTAAGTATTGCGCAGGTTGCCGAGCAAATCAGTGGTTTAAGCCGCGATGTGCCGGCAGGTCAAATAGGTTTTAATGATGCGACCCGTGATGTAAGAGCGTTAGAGCAACGTCGTGAAGTCAATCATTTTGCCGATTTACCTTTGCAGGTCAGTGATACCGAGCAACTGCGTTTGGGCGATGTGGCACACGTCATTTTGCGTCCTGTACGAGAAGCGACCTATTTAACGGTCGATGAGCGTCCTGCCATTGAATTGTATCTGCAGCGTTCTGAAACCGGCGACACACTCGCCTCGTCACGGATTATGCAGGCCTGGTTGGATGATACCTTGCCCCATTTGCCGCAAGGGGTTGATTTGCTGGTCTATGACGAAACTTGGTCGCTGGTTAAAGAGCGGATTATGCTGCTGGTGAAAAACGGGCTGGGTGGTTTGCTTCTTGTGCTAGCGATTTTGTATATTTTCTTAAACGGACGGGTCGCTTTTTGGGTGGCCGTCGGTATTCCGGTGTCGTTTTTAGCAACCCTGATGGTGCTCTATTTGGCCGGTGGCAGTATCAACATGATAAGTCTGTTTGCGTTGATTATGGCGCTGGGAATTATTGTCGATGATGCGATCGTGGTGGGTGAGGATGCGCTAACCCATTATGAACAAGGCGAGTCACCCGGAGAAGCGGCCGCTGGCGGGGCGAAACGCATGTTTACGCCGGTTATGGCCTCATCCTTAACTACTATTGCCGCCTTTTTACCCCTAATGATCATTGGCGGTGAAATTGGTGGCATTTTAGTGGCTATTCCGATGGTCATTATTTCAGTCATTTTAGTGTCGCTGGTGCAGTGCTTTTTAGTCTTGCCTGGTCATTTACGTTTTGGTTTGGGCTTATTTAACGGTGCAGAGCCTGCCTGGCGTAAGCAATGGGATAGCGCATTTGGACGTTTTAGACAGGTCTATTTCCGTGCTGTGATACGCTGGGTGCTGAATAATCGGGTCAGTATGGTAGCGATGACCTTTAGTTTGATTCTGTTGATTATCGGTTTAATTGCCGGTGGACGATTGAGTTTTACCTTCTTCCCGTCGCCTGAATCGAATCGAATCAATGCCTCTGTGCAATTTGTATCGGGCACGCCAGAACAAGTCACGGCTGATTTTATGCGTGACGTCTATCAAGCTTTGCGTGATGTTGAACAAGCTTTAGAGCCTGGTATCGTTAAAACAGCGGTATTGGCCTACAATCAGGGGTCTAGTGCCAGCAGTGGTGTGTATGGTGCGATTCAGATTGAGCTTATTCCATCCGATCACCGCCAAACCCGTAATATTACGCTGATGCAGGCCTGGCGCGAACGCGTGCCTAGTGCGCCGGGATTAGAAAATTTTAATATTGCCGCGCAAACCGGTGGGCCGCCTGGGCGTGATATACAAATTCAATTTACCGGTGCCGATGCTGAACGACTGAAACTCGCTTCGGAAGCCTTACAGGCGGTGATAGAGGATCTGCCGGGTGTCAGTGGCGTGGCGGATGACTTGCCCTATGGCCGTCAGCAAATGGTCTATCAACTCACTCCTTATGCACAAGCTTTGGGTTTTACGACCAGTTCGATTGGAACACAATTGAGTAGTGCGTTTTCTGGTCAGCTCGCGCAGATTTTTACCCTGGGTGAAGACGAAATTGAAGTGCGAGTCATGTTGCCGCGAGAAGAACAGGCGCAATTAGCCTTGCTTAATCAGTTGCAGTTAGTGGCACCTAATGGTGAGTTTGTGAATTTGTCGCAGTTGGTCGAGTGGCGAACCCAGCAAGGCTTTGATGTATTGCGCCATTTCAATGGTCAGCTTGCGGTGACCGTTCTTGGTGACGTCGATCGTAGTCAAAACAATGCTAATCAAATTCTGGCCAGCTTACGCGAAACTACCCTGCCAGATATTCAACAGCGTTATGGGGTGAATTATAGTTTGGAAGGCACCGCCAAAAACCAAAGCAACACATTTGGTGATATGCTTATCGGGTTAATGCTAGGTTTGGTGCTGATTTATATTGTGCTAGCCTGGGTGTTTCAGTCTTATGGCTGGCCGCTTGTGGTGATGCTCGCCATTCCATTAGGACTGATTGGCGCGATTTTAGGCCATTATGTAATGGGTATTGGACTCACTATTTTGTCCTTATTTGGCTTGTTTGGTTTGGCTGGCATCGTGGTGAATAATGCCATTATTTTAGTGAGTTTTTATCAGCGGCTATTGGCGGAAGGCCTCAGTGTTAATGAAGCGCTTGAAGAGGCGTCGGTGCAGAGGTTACGTGCAGTATTAGTCACCAGCTTAACGACCATTGCAGGTTTAACCCCGTTATTGTTTGAAACCTCGTTGCAAGCGCAGTTTTTAATTCCGATGGCCGTATCCATTGCTTTTGGTTTAGCCTTTGCGACAATTTTAATTTTGCTAGTCATTCCGGCCTTACTATCCCTATATGAAGGCGGTGCGCGACGTGTTGGGCGCTGGTTTGGGCGTCCTAATGTCACCTCAATGTCAGGCTAAATGCAGCCCCCACTTGAAGAATTTAGCAAATTAAGCGAAAATAACCGACCATTTGTGTTTAGAAGCAAGGCGCAGGCCTGCTTACTCGGTTTTAAACACCCCGAATTTTTTTAATGATTGAGGACGTTGATATGCCAACTCGTAGAGAACTCGCTAACGCCATTCGTGCGTTAAGCATGGATGCGGTACAAAAAGCCAAATCAGGTCACCCTGGTGCCCCAATGGGTATGGCGGATATTGCCGAAGTACTGTGGAACAGCCACATGAAGTACAACCCAAAGAATTCAAACTGGGCAGACCGTGACCGTTTTGTACTGTCAAATGGCCATGGCTCGATGTTGATCTATTCTCTACTTCATTTGACGGGTTTTGACTTGAGCATGGAAGACATCAAGCAATTCCGTCAATTGCATTCAAAAACCGCTGGTCACCCAGAGTATGGCTATGCGGATGGTATTGAAACCACCACCGGTCCATTGGGTCAGGGTGTTACTAACGCGGTCGGTATGGCGATTGCAGAGCGTACCCTTGGCGCGCAGTTTAACCGTCCTAACTTCCCCGTTGTGAATCACCACACCTATGTATTTATGGGTGACGGCTGTTTGATGGAAGGTTTATCGCATGAGTCTTGTGCGATGGCGGGTGCATTAGGTTTAGGTAAACTAGTTGCTTTCTGGGATGACAACAACATTTCTATCGACGGTCATATTGACGAGTGGATGGAGCAAGATGTACCAGGTCGTTTTGAATCTTATGGCTGGCACGTTATCCGTGGTGTCGATGGCCACAACGCCGATGCTGTGAATGCGGCCATTCAGGAAGCCAAATCAATTCAAGATAAGCCTACTTTGATTTGTACTAAAACCACTATCGGCTTTGGTTCACCCAACCTATGCGGCACACATGATTGTCACGGTGCACCATTAGGTGACCAAGAAATCGCGCTAACCCGTGAAAACCTTGGTTGGAACCATGAGCCGTTTGTAATTCCGCAAGAAATCTATGATGGTTGGGATCACACTGCAAAAGGTGCCGAAGAAGAAGCGGCTTGGAACGAGATGTTTGCGGCTTACGAAAAAGAATACCCAGAACTTGCAGCGGAATTCAAGCGTCGTATGTCAGGTGAGTTACCAGCTAACTTTGAAGTGGAAATGGATAAGTTTATTGCTAAAACTCAAGCGGATATGCCAAACATTGCATCACGTAAGGCATCACAAAATGCGATTGAAGCGATGGGGCCATTGCTACCAGAATTGTTTGGTGGCTCAGCCGACTTGACCGGATCAAACCTAACTAACTGGTCAGGCACGGTTAAAGTGAATAAGCAAAATGCTAACGGTAACTACATCTCTTGGGGTGTACGTGAGTTCGGTATGGCACACATGATGAACGGTATGGTGCTACACGGTGGCTTTAAAGTTTATGGTGCAACCTTCCTAATGTTTATGGAATTCATGCGTAATGCGTTACGTATGTCAGCTTTGATGAAAATCGGCACCATTTATGTTTACACCCATGACTCAATTGGTCTAGGTGAAGATGGTCCAACGCATCAGCCAGTAGAACAACTTGCCACTATGCGTATGATTCCACGTTTCCAAACTTGGCGTGCGTGTGACGCGGTTGAATCAGCTGTGTCATGGAAAGTAGCGGTTATGCGTAACGAAGCGCCGACTGCATTGGTGTTCTCTCGTCAGAACCTAACGCCACAGCCACGTACCGCCGAGCAGGTTAAAAACATCGAGAAAGGCGGTTATGTTCTAAAAGATTGCAACTGCGAAGGTGCTTGCCAAGCTGAATTGATTATTATCGCGACCGGTTCTGAAGTGGATTTAGCCGTTAAAGCAGCGGATCAATTAAATGCAGCTGGCACTAAAGTGCGTGTGGTATCTATGCCATGTCCGGATATGTTTGCAGCGCAAGATCAAGCTTATCAAGATTCAGTATTGATCCCAGGTGTGAAGCGTTTAGCTGTTGAAGCCGGTGTCACCGCTTACTGGTATAAGTGGGTTGGTTTAGAGGGTGATGTTGTCGGTATTGATACTTTCGGTGAATCTGCGCCAGCAGGCGAGTTATTTAAAGAGTTTGGTTTCACGGTTGAGAATGTTGTGGCTAAAGCTCAAGCCTTAATCGCGAAGTAATCAAGGCTAATTCATTTAAGTTTTTGTTTGTTAACTAAAAAAGGCTTCGGCCTCATTGAAAACACGGCACAGTGTGCCGGTTTTCCTCAATAGGAGAAAAGTATGACAATTAAAGTAGGCATTAACGGTTTTGGTCGTATTGGCCGTATGGCATTCCGTGCAGCGGCAAAAGATTTTCCAGGTATCGAAGTAGTTGCGATCAACGACTTATTAGATCCTGAATACCTAGCCTATATGTTGAAGTATGACTCGGTCCACGGTAACTTCCAAGGTGATGTCGCGGTTGAAGGTAACAGCATGGTCGTAAACGGTAAAAAAATCCGTTTAACTGCAGAGCGTGATCCAGCTAACTTGAAGTGGGATGAAGCAGGTGTTGACCTTGTTATCGAATGTACCGGCTTCTTCTTGACCGAAGAATCTTGCCAAGCACACATCAAAGCTGGCGCGAAAAAAGTGGTTCAGTCTGCACCGTCAAAAGACCACACGCCAATGTTTGTATATGGTGTAAACCACAACGAATATGCGGGTCAAGCGATTGTTTCTGCAGCATCTTGTACCACTAACGGTTTAGCGCCAGTTGCTAAAGTATTAAACGACAACTTCGGTATTAAGCGTGGTTTGATGTCAACGGTTCACGCTGCGACAGCAACCCAAAAAACGGTTGACGGTCCATCTTCAAAAGATTGGCGCGGTGGTCGTGGTATTCTTGAAAATATCATCCCATCTTCAACTGGTGCGGCTAAAGCAGTAGGTAAAGTATTACCAGCACTAAACGGTAAACTAACTGGTATGGCGTTCCGTGTACCTACTTCTGACGTATCAGTGGTTGACCTAACCGTAGAGCTAGAAAAAGAAGCGACTTACGAACAAATCTGTGCAGCGATGAAAGCGGCTTCAGAAGGCGAATTAAAAGGCGTATTGGGTTATACCGAAGAGTCTGTGGTTTCAACAGACTTCCGTGGTAACTCACATCCATCTATTTTTGATGCGGGCGCAGGTATTGCACTAGACAGCACTTTTGTTAAGGTTGTAGCTTGGTACGACAACGAGTACGGTTATACCTGTAACATGATGCGTGTTGTTGAGCACGTTGGTAAGTAAGGAGCCGAGTATGTCTTTTATTCGTATGGCGGATTTGGATCTTAAGGGCAAGCGCGTTTTGATTCGTGCCGACCTTAACGTTCCAGTTAAAAACGGCAAAGTGACCTCAGATGCACGTATTCGTGCCTCAATGAAAACCTTTGAAGCGGCGATGAAAGCTGGTGCAAAGGTGATGGTGATGTCTCACTTGGGTCGTCCAGTTGAAGGTGAGTTTTCAGAAGAAAATTCTTTGGCACCAGTGGCGGCTGATTTATCAGCTAAACTAGGTAAAGACGTTCGCTTGATCAAGGATTATCTAAATGGTGGTTTTGATGTAGCAGATGGCGAGTTAGTATTACTAGAAAACGTACGTTTCAACGTCGGTGAAGGTAAGAACACGGAAGAATTGTCAAAAAAATACGCTGCCTTGTGTGATGTCTATGTGATGGATGCGTTCGGTACAGCTCACCGTGCCCAGGGTTCAACCCATGGCGCGGGTGTGTATGCACCAGTTGCTTGTGCTGGTTTGTTGTTAACTGAAGAGTTAGATGCCTTAACTAAAGCATTGAAAGAACCAGCACGTCCACTAGTAGCGATTGTCGGTGGCTCTAAGGTTTCAACCAAGCTAACTGTACTTGAATCACTATCTACTGTGGTTGATCAGTTGGTTGTCGGTGGTGGTATCGCCAACACCTTCATTAAAGCGGCTGGCCACAATGTGGGTAAGTCTCTTTGTGAAGATGATTTGGTGCCTACAGCAAACAAGCTTAATGAAATCATGAACAGCCGTAATGCATCAATTCCTGTTGCAGTTGACGTGGTAACCGGTAAAGAATTTTCAGAAACCGCAGCGGCAGAAACCAAAGATGTTTCAGCGGTAGCGGATGACGATATGATTTTCGATATCGGACCTAAGTCTGCAGCTGAATTGGCTGAAATCATCAAAAACGCTGGCACCGTTGTTTGGAACGGTCCGGTTGGCGTATTTGAATTTGATCAATTTGGCGAAGGGACCAAAACCATCTCCAAAGCAATTGCCGAATCAAAAGCCTTCTCAATTGCGGGCGGTGGCGACACCTTGGCAGCGATTGATAAGTACGGCATTGCAGATCAAGTGTCTTACATCTCAACCGGTGGTGGTGCATTCCTTGAATTCTTGGAAGGTAAAAAACTACCTGCGGTAGAAATGCTAGAACAACGCGCTAAATAAGTAACATCACCAGGCCTGCTGATTAGCAGGCCTGGTTTTTAATAACCCGAACTCATCATCTTAGTGCAACTAGTTGAACAAGGATGACTCGAGAAGTGAATTGATCCAAGGCCAGCGCGGTCTTTCCCCAACAAGGGGAAGCAGTTTATTTTACGAGACATCTTGCAACGGTCACATTAAGACAAGGTTCATAGAAGCAAAGGAACACGCCAAGATGGCCGAAACTCTACGTAGAACAAAAATTGTCGCAACGCTTGGTCCGGCAACGGATCGTCCAGGTGAACTTGAACACATTATTAAAGCAGGTGTGGATGTCGTTCGCATCAACATGTCACATGGTAACCCAGAAGACCATTTAATCCGCGCGCAAAATATTCGTGAAACCGCGGCGCGCGTTAACCGCGAAGTGGCGATTTTGGTCGATTTACAAGGTCCTAAAATCCGAATTGCTAAATTTAAAAACGGCCCTATTGAGTTGAATGAGGGTGACCAATTCGCGCTGGATAACAATGTTGCTAATGATGCCGGAAACCAGCAAGAAGTGGGATTAACCTACAAAAATTTACCCTATGATGTCAAAGCGGATGACCTATTGTTATTAGATGATGGTCGTATCGTGATGAAGGTTAATCAAGTTATCGGTGAGCGGGTTGAATGTACGGTGACGGTTGGCGGTATGCTATCTAATAACAAGGGTATTAATTTGCATGGCGGTGGTTTGTCAGCCAGCGCTCTGACCGAAAAAGATAAAGAAGACATTTTAACAGCAGCTAAGATTGATGCAGACTACTTAGCTTTATCCTTCCCTCGTTCTGCTGAAGATGTAAATTACTGCCGTAGTTTGGCCGAACAAGCAGGACTCAAGTGCGGTATCGTTTCTAAAATTGAACGTGCTGAGGCGGTAGCCGATGATACAACACTTGACGGTATTATCCTGGCTTCCGACGTGGTGATGATTGCACGTGGTGATTTAGGCGTTGAGGTAGGCGATACCCAATTACCCGCCTTGCAAAAGAAAATTATTAAACGTGCACGTCAATTGAATCGTGTCACCATCACCGCGACTCAAATGATGGAAACCATGATTGATAATGCGATTCCAACCCGCGCAGAAGTATTTGACGTGGCGAATGCTGTTATGGATGGCACAGATGCGGTAATGCTGTCTGGTGAAACGGCTACAGGTAAGTTTCCGCATCAAGTGGTCGCTACCATGGCTAAGATTTGCCATGAAGCCGAAAAATCACGTTCAACGCGCCACTCTACGCATCGTATTGAAGAAACCTTTCAGGCGGTGGATGAAACCATTGCTATGGCTACAATGTATGCGGCCAACCACTTCAATGTTAAGTGTATCGCTGCATTGACTGAGTCAGGTAATACGCCCTTGTTGATGTCGCGTATTAGCTCTGGAATGCCAATTTTTGCGTTAACGCCTCATCAGGCTACGCGTCGTAAGGTATGTATGTATCGTGGCGTATATCCATCGATTGTAGATTTTAAGGATTTTACTGACGAGCAAGTAACTGAATCAATTTTGAGTCAGTTAAAACAGTTTGGTCGTGTCAACACGGGTGATTTAGTGATCGTTACCCGTGGTCAACACCAGGGTGAAATGGGCGGTACCAACCGCATGGAAATTGTAAAAGTACCGTAACACATATTTTTTAAACTAAAAAAGGAGTATCGCACATGGCGATGATTACACTTCGTGAATTAATGGACTACGCAGCAGAACATAGCTTTGGTATGCCAGCGTTTAACGTAAACAACATGGAACAAGTTCGTGCAATCATGCGTGCAGCTGACGCGGTTAATTCTCCAGTTATCCTGCAGGGTTCTGCTGGTGCGCGTAAGTACGCTGGTGAACCAATGCTTCGTCACATGGTCGCAGCAGCGGTAGAAATGTACCCACACATTCCAGTTGTTATGCACCAAGACCACGGTTCAGACGTTGGCGTATGTTTACGCGCTATCCAGTCTGGCTTCACCTCGGTAATGATGGACGGCTCCTTGATGGCTGACATGAAAACCCCAGCTTCTTACGAGTACAATGCTGGCATTACCGCTGAAGTGGTGAAAATCGCACACGCCGGTGGTGTATCTGTTGAAGGTGAGCTAGGTTGTTTAGGTTCATTGGAAACTGGTATGATGGGTGAAGAAGACGGTCACGGTTCTGATGAAAAACTAGACCATTCAGCACTATTGACTGATCCAGAAGAAGCCGCTCAGTTTGTGCGTGAAACCAACGTTGACTGTTTAGCTGTAGCAGTAGGTACCTCTCACGGTGCGTACAAGTTCACCTCTAAGCCATCAGATGACGTTTTAAAGATCGATCAGATCAAGAAAATTCATGCACGCATCCCAACCACTCACTTAGTTATGCACGGTTCATCTTCAGTACCAGAAGAGTGGTTGAGCATTATCAACAACTACGGTGGCGACATGGGTCAAACCTATGGTGTACCGGTAGAAGCGATTGTTGAAGGCATCAAGTACGGTGTACGTAAAGTCAATATCGACACCGACCTACGTATGGCATCAACCGGTGCGATCCGTAAGCACTTGGCTGAAAACACCTCAAACTTCGATCCACGTAAATTCTTCAAAGCGGCAGAAGACGCGATGATGGAAATCTGTAAAGCACGTTTCGAAGCCTTTGGTTGTGCCGGTCATGCTTCTAAGATCAAAGCAGTTGGTTTAGAAGTCATGCAATCACGTTATGCTTCAGGTTCATTGGATCAAAAAGTAAACTAAGTTTAGTTTTCGACTCCAACCTTAAAACCCAGGCCTCGTCCTGGGTTTTTTTATCGCTGCATTTTATGCAACCAGGCCTGGTAAACAACTGGAATGGTTAAAACTTCGCATTTTAAAAAGGCTTGGGTAGAATGACGTGATAGATTAAAAAGGCAGTCTTATGGATAACTATTATTTTGTGGGTGCAGTTTGGAATGGTGACGAGGACAAAACAAATGAGTTTCTCGAGTGTGGTTACTGGGAGATGGGCTGGTCCCCAGCAGATAAACCCAAATTGGCAGAGCAAGTAAATCAAATTAAACCGGGCGAATGGATTGCTATTAAAGCCGTGAGTGTGCAGAAAAATAACTTGCCATTTGCTGGTGTTCCATTGGGTAAATCCGTTTCTAAAATGACAATTAAAGCGATTGGTCAGGTTGCGTCAAATCCACAAAATGGCAAGCGCGTATATGTCGATTGGCAAACCGATTTTAAGGTGAAGGATTGGTTTTTCTTTACTTATCGCGGAACTTTTTGGCGCATAAATGAACAAGGGCAGTGGTGGTCGCAGTATGCCAGTAAGTTGATTGATTTTGCTTTCAATAATAAGCCACAGGATTATGATTACTTTGTTAAAAATTGGAGCTGGAATCAAGAGGCTATTGAGATGGATGAAAAAAATGAAATGGGTGGAGAGCATGAAGCCTTGGCACTGAATACCATTCTTTACGGCCCACCGGGAACAGGTAAAACCTTCAATACCGTGGATATAGCTTGGCAGATATTAAATACAAACGATTCTGCTGACACCACCAGGCCTGGTTCGATTCAAGAACTGAAATCACGCTATCCCGGGCAAGTTGAATTTGTCACCTTCCACCAAAGTTTTAGCTATGAAGATTTTGTTGAAGGGATTCAGGCGAAAACCCATGATGGCAAAATCAGCTATCAAGTGGAAGATGGGGTGTTTAAAGCCCTTGCGAAGTCTTCGTTAAAAAATCTTCAGGATAGTAAGAAGTCTCTCACTGAACTAAACCAAGAAGTTGAATTCAAATCTCGCTTAACGGATTTTTTATCGAATGCGATTGAAACAGAACAGGGGTTTGATAAAAAACGAGGCAATCCATTTTATATCGTTGAGGTTGAGCAAGATAGCATCACACTCCATTCTGTCGATTCGAAGTTTAACGAGGGGAACATTGCAGTTAGCCTTGATGATTTAATGGCGGTATGTACTTCGTTAATCGATTTCGAAGCCCCGAAAGATATTGCACAACAGCTTTTTAACAAGCGTCATGCACGCCAGCATGATAGTTATTTGTTTAGTCTTTGGCAGGCCTTTAAAAGGTTTAATCAGCATAATAATTCAACGGTTGAAGTTGCAGAAACAGTCAAGGTTCTGCCACACGTCCTCATCATCGACGAAATCAATCGCGGTAATATTTCGCGGATTTTTGGCGAGTTGATTACGCTGATTGAACCGAGTAAACGCGCGGGCAATGACGAGGTGATTGAGGTCACCTTGCCTTATTCTAAAGAGCCCTTTTCCGTTCCCAATAACCTGTATATTATCGGCACGATGAATACCGCCGACCGTTCATTAGCGTTAATGGATACGGCCTTGCGCCGCCGATTTGATTTTATCGAAATGATGCCACAACCAGGCCTGGTAACGGAGGATTTGGAGGGGGTTGATCTGCGTAAAATGTTGCAGGTGATGAATCAACGCATTGAAGCCCTCTATGACCGTGAACACACGCTGGGTCATGCGTTTTTAATGAGTGTGGATTCGTTGGATGATTTGCGCCACGCATTTAAAAACAAAATCCTACCGTTGCTAGAAGAATACTTTTACGACGATTGGCAAAAAATACGTTGGGTACTCGGGGCGAGTGCGGATAACTTTTATGTACCGCAATCCTTCAGTCATTTATTCAGCGGTAATGATGCAAACATAGAAAATAAGTTTCTGCGCAACAACTTGGATGACCTAGATGACGAAGCCTTTGTAGCGATTTATCAATCTTAGGAGTGAGCTATGCCAATTTTAAATCTTAGAGCGCATTCGAGGAGCAGATTATGATTAAAATCTTAGATTGTCAGTATGAAGTGGGAGGGCGGATCAAGTTGGCCTTTTCAGACGGCACTGAGGGGGTATTTAACTTAGCGAATTACCTCAAAAATCGCAGGGGCGAATTACTGGAAAAACTAAAAGATGAGTTGTTTGCTGCTCGTTGTTTTATTGATGCCGGCGCTTTGTGTTGGCCGAATGGATTGGAGTTATCGCCGCAACGGTTGTATGAGTTAGTACATCATAAACAGGTGGCGTAATTGAGCAATCACCTCGTCGTGCGCGAATGGGGACGGATCGTACGCGCTCAACACAATGCACAAAATAGCTTTGATGAAATTGAAGTCAATGACCAGGCCTGGTTGTTTCTGTCTAAAATCGCGCAGTCGTCGGATAAACATCATCGTTATTTAAGTTTTGTGAACTCGCACACCTTAAAGGTGCGGGGTTTTGTGGGCGTGATTGCCACGCCTGATGGCGTGCAAATTGAAATCTTACCCAAACATGCGCCGACCCTTGATGCACCAGGCCTGGTGGATAGCCGCAAGCTGTTATTACGGATGCTGAAAGCGGCGAAGGTGTTGCCGTTTATTGAATCCACCGATGCGTTAATTGACACAGTCAAACAACCCTTGCCAGAGGTGCTGATGGGTCGGTTTTTGCAGGACTTGGCGCAAGTGGTGCGCAAAGGCATTCGTAAAGACTACCAGCGCATCGAGGCGCAAGAACGGTTTTTAAAAGGTCAGCTGCAAACCGCGCGTCAACTGCGCCAATCGCCCGCCAAACAAACGCAGTTTTGTATTGAATATGATGTGTTTAGCGATAATCGGGCAGAGAACCGCCTGATTCATTCGGCATTGATTTTGGTCACCAAGTGGAGTCAGTATTTACCGAACCAAAAGCTGGCGCGTGAATTACGTTTTGCGTTTGATGACGTGCCCGAATCGCGCCATATTGCGCAGGATTTGCAGGCCTGGCGTACTAGCCGCGATATGCAGTATTATCAAAACTTACTGCCGTGGTTAAAGCTGATTTTAAGCCAGTACAGTCCGTTTGCCACCGCCAATCAGCATGCCGGTATTTCGTTTTTATTACCGATGGAAAAGTTGTTTGAAGCCTATGTCGCCAGCGAAATTCAGCGTGCATTGCCGTCGGATTATCGGCTACAAACCCAATCGACCCAGCATTACTTGGCGACGCAAACTAACAGACCGATATTCCAGCTGCGACCAGACCTGGTGATTTATCGTGACAATGAACTCGTGGCGGTGTTGGATACCAAATGGAAGTTGCTCGACCAAAATCAACCCGACGGCAAAGCGGGCATCGCGCAAGCCGATATGTATCAACTCTTTGCCTATGGGCAAAAGTGTTTGCCCGGCAAAGGGCGATTGATATTGATTTATCCGCAGTGGACGGGATTTACTCAACCGCTTGCGCCATTTGAGTTCAGCGAACATTTAACGCTGGATGTTATTCCGTTTGATTTGGATAATGAACAACGTAATATCAACAACCAGGCCTGGTTGTGTCATTTATTAGGATAAATGTGAATGTGTATTGTGGCGCTGATTATTGCGGTAGGGTTATTGATTTATTATTTAGATAGCCATTTAGAAAATTGGCATTTGGTTGAGCGTTTGGATACGCACAGCGAGATCACCTTGGCGGTTGGTTGGGAGATGATTCCGGCATTTTGGCCGCTGATTGCGTTGAGTGTGATTAGCACCTTAGTGGCGGTGATGCTGTATCAACGGATTTTTAATAAAACACAAATCGGTTGCTCAAGCTGCCCAACGGATAAGTGTTAGTCACAGGCTTAAGATTTGTGAAAACATCAAAGAACCCCCACGCACCAGGCCTGGTGCGTGGGGGTTTGCTTTAAGTTTTAGCCGCGGTGAGGGCTTGGTCTATATCGGTGAGGATGTCGTCGATATGTTCAATACCTATCGATAAGCGCACCATTTCCGGTGACACACCGGCGGTTTTGAGTTCTGCATCATTAAGTTGGCGATGTGTGGTTTCTGCCGGAATGCTGGCGCAGGATTTGGCATCACCAATATTCACCAAGCGAATAATCATTTGTAGCGCGTCATAGAATTGACGCGTGCCTTCACGCCCCGATTTTAAGCCGAAACTTAGAATGCCGGAGGCTTTGCCGTTTAAATACTTGTTGGCCAGTGCGTGGTCTTTGTGGCTCGCCAGGCCTGCATAGTTCACCCAAGCCACTTGTTGGTGTTGGGCTAAGAACTCGGCGACTTTTTGTGTGTTGTCGCAAATTCGCTCCATGCGCAAAGCCAGGGTTTCCAAGCCTTGCAGTAATTGGAACGCATTCATCGGTGACAAGGCCGCGCCCATATTACGCAGTGGCACTACGCGACACCGCGCAATAAACGCCGCCGCGCCAAAGTCCTGGGTGTAGGTCACGCCATGATAAGACACATCCGGCGTATTCAATAACGGGAAACGCTCGGCATGCTCTGCCCAAGGAAATTTGCCGGAATCGACAATCACGCCACCAATAGTGGTGCCGTGGCCGCCAATATATTTAGTGGCCGAATGGATCACTATATCCGCACCCTGTTCAATCGGTCGCCAAAGCACCGGTGACGCCACAGTGTTATCGACGACCAGCGGAATACCGTGCTGGTGCGCTAATTTGGCCAAGCGTTCAATATCGGCAATGCCGCCGGACGGATTGCCGACGGTTTCACAATAGAGCAGCTTGGTGTTGGCATCAATCAGCTGTGCAATCTCATCATCGCCGGCGTCTTTATTGAAAAAGCGGACTTCAAGTCCTTGGCGTGGCAAGGTATGGGCAAACAGGTTGTAAGTGCCGCCATAAAGCTCGCCGGTGCTGAGAATGTTATCACCGGCTTCGGCCAGGGTTTGGATGGTGTAGGTAATCGCGGCCATGCCGGACGACACCGCTAGGCCTGCTATGCCGCCTTCCATTGCGGCGATTCGGCTTTCCAGTACCGCATTGGTGGGGTTCATAATCCGCGAGTAGATATTGCCTGCAACCTTGAGATCAAATAAATCGGCCGCGTGTTGCGCATCATCAAACGCAAACGACGTGGTTTGATAAATCGGCACCGCCACCGACTTGGTGGTGTCTTCCGGCTGATAGCCGCCATGTAATGCAATGGTTTCGAGCTTCATATCCTGACCTCAAGTATAAATTAAATGATTGAATTTTCTATTCTAAAGCAATCTGGACGTCTTAGCGCGCGTCAATAATTAAACTACCAGCGGAGAGGGGTGGGTTTGATAGCGCTGATGGATGACCGGATAGCGGCAGAGTTGTTGCAGATCATTGAAGTTATCTAGGTCAGCTTGAGGACTAATGTCATTGAGTATCACAGCATGAAGCTTGAGCTGGCGCTGTTCAATCGCTTCGATAGTCAGTAACGCGTGGTTTAAACAACCGAGTCGATTGCCCACCACTAAAATCAATGGATAGTTGAGCTTTAGCGCAAGGTCGGCATTCAGGCCATCGCTGGCTAGGGGCGATAAAAAACCACCCGCGCCCTCAACCAGTGCAAATTGATCGGCTGCGACTTGGCAGGCCTGGTATAAGGCGTTGATGTTAATTGTCTGGCCGGATTGTGCTATCGCACGTGCTGGCGAAATGGCTGCTTCAAAGCGATAGGGGCAAATGCGGGCCAAGGGTTCGCTGGTCTGGCTTGCGGCTTGCAGTTGCAAGGCATCTTCAGACAGCAGGCTGCCATCGGCCTGCAGCATGCAGCCGGAAGCCACCGGCTTGCGTGGTGAAACCGCAATCCCTTGCTTAACCAAACCTTGTGCAATGCAGCAGGCGACAAAGCTCTTGCCGATTTCGGTATCGGTGCCGGTAATAAAAAAACCCGCCGCCGAAGTCTCGCCAAGATTAAGGCTAAACATGTTTAATTTTCGGTTAAGCGTGCTTGCGCTTCTTGGTATTTGCTAAGCGTGGCCTTGACCACGTCATCAGGCAGTTCTGGACCGGGTGCCGTTTTATTCCAGTCGAGTGTTTCAAGATAGTCACGCACAAATTGCTTATCAAAGCTTGGAGGGTTACTGCCGGTGGCATAGTCTTTAGCCGGCCAAAAACGTGAGCTATCTGGGGTGAGAATTTCATCAATCAGCACTAAATTGCCTTGTTCATCTAAGCCAAATTCAAACTTGGTGTCGGCAATAATAATGCCACGCGCTAACGCAAACTCGGCGGCTGATTTGTATAAGGCTAAGCTCACTTCTTGCACTTGATTCGCCAAGTCGGCACCAATTTTGGCGACCATTTGCTCAAAGGTAATATTTTCATCGTGATCGCCCACCTCCGCTTTGCTTGAAGGGGTGAACAGCGGCTCAGGGAGTTGTTGGGCTAATACCAGGCCTGCTGGCAAAGCTAAACCGCATACACTTTGGCTTTGTTGGTACTCTTTCCAGCCAGAACCGACTAAATAACCCCTTACGATGGCTTCAATTGGCAACGGAGTGTAGCGTCCAACAATTACACCACGACCATCCAGTTGAGCCAGTTCATCTGGGTTTAAAAAGTCACTGAGATTTAAATCGCTAGCGAGATGATTACGAATAATACCTTGGGTGTGACGAAACCAAAACTGCGCCATTTCAGCCAAAATACGTCCTTTGCCAGGAATGGGTGTGGGCAAAATAACGTCGAACGCTGAGATGCGGTCGGTAGTAACGATCAGTAAATGTTGATCGTTTAGCTGATATAAATCACGCACCTTGCCACGATTGAGCAAAGGTACCGATGTGAGGTTGGATTGGTGTAGGGCAGGGGTCATGTCCGTCTCCTAAATAAGTGCCTTATTCGGCAGCTGAATCGGGTTGTTGGTTCGGTTTGGGGCGACGGCGGCGGTTGCGGCGGTGGCCTTCGGTTATACGTTGCTGTTGATGCGGCTTTCGGGCGCTATCGTCATCGTTTTCTAACAAGTCATCTGTTCGTCCATCTTGGTCGCCAATAGGGTTCTTAATGGGTTGAGCGGCTATCCAACGTGGCCCCAAACGGTCTTGTGATGGAAACTTTAACGAGCCATAACGTAATGCTAACACCGCAAGAGCAATCAGAATAATGGTGAAGCCAACAGCCAACATTTCCCATTCACTGAGTTCTTTCATTTCTAAGATTAAATAACGCGCCATGGCAATAATGGCAATGTAGAGCGGTAGGCGGATCGGCAACTTACCCGAATCCAGGTAGATGGCCACCATTGCGAGCACTTCAAGATATAAAAAGAGTAATAGTAGGTCGCCCAGGGTAACGGTAGCTGTACGCACCATATGAGTAACCTCGGTAAATCCGGCATAAATAGTGGCGAGGGCGATGATAACGAGACCAATAATCTCGAAAACGCCAATAGTTCGGCGAATGGCGTGGGTGGTTTTGGTGTGTTGGACACTCATGGGAAAGTCCTTTTTTATCAAGCTATTTTTGCCGCATTATAGTGTTTTTGCACCGGCTAAGGTGAAATTTATCCCGATACTGGTAAAATGCTTGGCATTTCATCGTGTTTAATGACACGATTGGTGATGTTTTTTTATTTCTTTAAGAGGATTTGAACATGGCAAAGCAACCAAATTGGATCGCGCCTTCTATTTTATCAGCCGATTTTGCGCAGTTGGGCAAAGATGTGAAAGATGTTTTAAATGCGGGCGCAGACGTGGTGCATTTTGATGTGATGGACAATCATTATGTGCCTAACTTGACTATTGGGCCATTGGTTTGTGAGTCGCTAAAAAATTACATGGTGCGTGAAAGCTTAACGGCGCCAATTGATGTGCATTTAATGGTTAAGCCAGTTGATCGTGTCATTGGCGACTTTGCTAATGCCGGTGCGGACTATATTACTTTCCACCCTGAAGCCTCAGAGCATATTGACCGTAGTCTGCAATTGATTAAAGCGGCCGGCTGTAAAGCAGGACTGGTGTTTAACCCAGCCACCTCTTTAAGCTACCTTGAGCATGTGATGGACAAGATCGATATGATTTTAATCATGTCGGTGAACCCAGGTTTTGGTGGTCAGGCGTTTATTCCACACGCGTTGGATAAATTACGTGCCGCTCGCCAGTTGATTGATGCCAGTGGTAAAGAGATTCGTTTGGAAATCGATGGCGGCGTGAAAGCAGAAAACATTGCTGAAGTCGCTGCAGCCGGTTGTGATACGTTTGTCTCAGGTTCAGGGATTTTTGGTAAAGCGAATGCGAGCGATGCGAACCGGTATGACACTATTATCAAACAGATGCGTGACGAACTCGCAAAGGCATAAGTGAACGGCATGGTAGAGAAAATACAACCAGGCCTGGTGCTTATCGACCTAGATGGTACGCTGATTGATAGTGTGCCGGACTTGGCTTACTGCGTGGATGAAATGATGGCGCAACTAGGTTTGCCATTACGCGGTGAAGCGGCGGTGCGCAACTGGGTGGGCAATGGTGTCGAGCGCCTTGTTCGTCGTGCATTAATTAATGCGGTGGATGGCGAGCCAGATGACGCCACCTTTGCCAAAGCCTATCCAATATTTTTAGAACTTTATCGTGACAATAATGCCAAGCGCTCGCAGGTATATGATGGTGTGGTGGCAGGCATTGAATGGATGCAGGCACAGGGTTATCGTTTGAGTTGTGTGACCAACAAAGCCGAGGCATTTACCTTGCCGTTATTGAAAGATAAAGGTTTGTTAGATTATTTTGAGTTTGTTGTCAGTGGCGATACCTGCGCGGAGAAAAAACCGCATCCGATGCCGTTGTTGCATGCGGCGAAACTGATGAATGTTGCGCCAGATAATGCGTTGATGATTGGCGATTCCAAAAGTGATGTGAAAGCAGCGCGTGCAGCAGGCTTTCATATCTTCTGCATGAGTTATGGTTATAACCACGGTGAAAACATTCGCGATTATGCTCCGGATGTGGTGATGGATAGCATGACCGAGTTGGCCAATTATATGTGTGCACAGGAGAGTTAGGCGATGGCAATAACCCGCGACCAACTGCATGAATTACAAGCTCAAGGCTACAGCCATGCGCCGATGGTGCGTCAGTTGTTGGCGGATTTTGATACGCCTTTGTCGGTCTATGCCAAGCTTGCCGATGCACCCAATAGCTATTTATTTGAATCGGTGCAAGGCGGTGACAAATGGGGGCGCTATTCTATTATTGGGTTGCCCTGTGATACGCAGATTCGGGTTAAGGGGCAGCGCGTCAGTGTTTGGCAAGCGGGTAAACAGGTTGCTGAACAAGTCGTGGATGACCCACTTGCTTGGTTGGAAGCCTATCAAACTCAGTTTAAGGTCTATGATCAACCAGGCCTGCCAAAGTTTTGTGGTGGCTTAGTGGGCTATTTTGGTTATGACACGGTGCGTTATATGGAGCCACGTTTAGCCGCCAGTACGCCTGCGCAAGACGATTTAAATGCTGACGATATGGTGCTATTGGTTTCCAAAGAGTTGGTGGTGTTCGATAACTTGAATGGACAGGTGCAGTGTATTGTTCAAGTGCCGTTGCAAGATGCCAGTATGGCCGATCCCTATGCCTATGGTATGCAGCGCTTGAGCGAGATGGTCGCACAGCTGGGTAAACCCTTGACGCCGCCACAAGACAAGTCCAGCGGCCAATCGGTGGCTGAATTAGATTTTAAGTCTAGTTTTGGTGAGGCGGCGTTTAAAGACGCAGTGCATAAAATTAAGGACTATATTTTGGCCGGTGATGCCATGCAGGTGGTGCTATCACAGCAAATGTCCTTGGACTATCCTTATCGTTCGCTAGATTTATATCGGGCGCTGCGTCACCTCAACCCATCACCCTATTTGTTTTACGTCAATTTAGCTGATTTGCAAATTGTCGGCTCATCGCCAGAAATTTTGGTCCGCCTTGAAGATGAGGTAGTGACGGTGCGGCCAATCGCAGGTACTCGCAAACGCGGTGAATCTGCCGAAGCTGACTTGGCTTTAGAGCAAGATTTGTTGGCCGATCCGAAAGAATTGGCTGAGCATTTAATGTTGATTGATCTGGGGCGTAATGATGTAGGCAGGATTGCCCAAACCGGTGCGGTCAAGTTAACTGAAAAAATGACTGTGGAGCGTTATTCACACGTGATGCATATCGTTTCTAATGTCGAGGCCAAAGTGCAGCAGGGATTGAGCGCGTTAGATGTGTTGCGCGCAACCTTTCCTGCGGGTACGGTATCGGGCGCGCCCAAAGTACGCGCGATGGAAATTATTGATGAATTAGAGCCGGTCAAGCGCGGGATTTATGCCGGAGCAGTCGGTTATTTGGGCTGGCACGGTAATATGGATACGGCGATTGCGATTCGCACTGCCGTGATTAAAGATGGTCGTTTATTTGTGCAGGCGGGTGCCGGTATTGTGGCCGATTCAATAGCACAAAGTGAATGGGATGAAACCATGAATAAAGGGCGCGCGGTGTTTCGTGCCGCCGCATTTGTAAGCCAAGGTATGGGAGCTGACGATGTTGTTAATGATTGATAACTACGATTCCTTTACTTACAACCTTGTGCAGTATTTTGGTGAGCTAGGGCAAGAGGTGAAGGTCGTGCGCAATGACCAGTTAACGCTTGATGATATTGCCGCTTGGCAGCCTGAGTTTTTAGTGATTTCGCCCGGCCCCTGTACCCCAACCGAAGCGGGGGTGTCCGTCGCGGCCATTCAGCGTTTTGCCGGTGAGATCCCTATTCTAGGGGTGTGCTTAGGTCATCAAGCGATAGGTCAGGCCTTCGGTGGAGAAATTATTCGAGCCAAGCAGGTGATGCACGGTAAAACCTCGCCGGTATTTCATCATAATATTGGGGTGTTTAGCGATTTACCCAACCCAGTGCAAACCACCCGCTACCATTCGTTAGTGATCAACCAGGCCTGTTTACCTGATTGTTTAGAGGTGACCGCTTGGACACAAACCGAGTCGGGTGAGTTTGATGAGATTATGGGCGTGAGGCATAAAACCTTGCCCGTTGAAGGGGTGCAGTTTCACCCTGAATCCATCTTGACCGAGCAAGGTCATCAAATGTTGCAAAATTTTTTAAATCAGAAAAAGTGAGTTAGCCGATGTTAATTGCGCAAGCCTTGCAGGTATTGTTAAAAAAACAAGATTTAACTGGTTCGCAAATGCGCGAGGTGATGCAGTATTTAATGTCGGGTGCGGCCAGTGATGCTGAAATTGCGGGTTTGTTAGTGGCTTTGCGAATGAAAGGCGAAACGATTGATGAAATTGCCGCTGCCGCCGAAGTCATGCGCAGCTTGTCAGTGAAAGTGTCCGTGAAGGATAGTCAGGGCTTAATTGATACCTGTGGCACCGGCGGTGACGGTGCGAATATTTTTAACGTGTCTACCGCAACGGCATTTGTCGCAGCAGCAGGCGGCGCAAAGGTGGCTAAGCATGGTAACCGTTCGGTCTCGAGCAAGTCGGGTAGTGCCGACTTATTGGAAGTCGCTGGGGTAAATCTAGGCTTAACCGCCCATCAAGTCGAAGCCTGCATTGAGCAGTTAGGCGTCGGCTTTATGTTTGCGCCGGCTCATCACGGTGCTATGAAGCATGTGATTGGGGTGCGTAAAGCATTAGGTGTGCGTACTGTGTTTAATTTGCTCGGCCCGTTAACGAATCCGGCTAATGCACCCGCGCAGGTATTGGGTGTTTATGATCGCGGTTTATTGGTACCTTTTGCCCAGGTCTTAAAGCAGTTAGGTTCTAAGCATGTCATGGTGGTGCATGCAGCCGATGGGTTAGATGAAATTTCAGTGGCCGCACCTACCTATGTTGCCGAGTTGCGCGATGGCGTGATTAAAGAATGGCAAATTAATCCAGATGAATATGGTATGGCGCATAACAGCTTATTGCCCTTGGCCGTTTCATCGGCACAAGAAAGTTTGGCGCTAATTAAGCAAGCCTTTGCGGGTGAGTCAGGTCCAGCAGCCGATATTATCTGTTTAAATGCCGGTGCAGCGCTTTATGTGGCGGGTCAGGTTGCCAGTTTTGCCGATGGCGTGATAAGAGCCAAGACGCTACTGCAGGATGGTTTGGCGCAGCAGAAGTTGGCTCAATTTGTTGAGTTCACTCAAGCCATGTAAGGTTACAAGGCGTCTTTTTAACTTAACTTTTTAGGAATGCTATGGCCACGCCGACGATTTTAACCAAGATTAATCAACGTAAATTGGCTGAAATAGCCGCAGCAGAAGCATCCATGCCCTTGGCAAATCTAGCCGAGTTGGCTAAGCAGGCCTGCTTAGTCAATCCTACAAGGGGTTTTGTTCAGGCCTTGCAAGCCAAAGTGACGGCAGGCCAAGCGGGCGTGATTGCTGAGATAAAAAAAGCCTCGCCTAGTAAAGGTATATTGCGCGAAAATTTTGATCCTGTTGCGATTGCCCAAGCTTATGAGCGTGCGGGTGCAGCCTGTTTGTCGATTTTAACGGATGTAGACTTTTTTCAAGGGTCAGCTGATTATTTGCGCCAAGCGCGTGCAGCCGTCAGTTTACCGGTGATTCGTAAAGACTTTATTATTGCGCCCTATCAAGTCTATGAAGCACGGGCGATGGGGGCAGACTGTATTTTACTGATTGCGGCGTCTTTAACCGATACACAGATGCAGGCGCTTACTGAACTTGCGCAGTCTTTACAAATGGATGTGCTGATTGAGGTGCATGATGCGCAAGAATTAACCCGTGCGCTGCAAATTCCGTTACCCATAATTGGTATTAATAACCGTAACTTACACACGTTTGAGGTGAGCTTGCAAACCACTTTGGATTTACTGGCCGCTTTGCCAGACGATCGTTTAGTGATTACAGAAAGCGGTATTTTAAGTGCAGCGGATGTAGCGATGATGCGCAGCCACAATGTCCATGGCTTTTTGGTCGGTGAGGCCTTTATGCGTGCTCATGATCCAGGTGATGCACTGGCGAAGATGTTTGCTTAACATCAAAGCAGGCCTGGTTGAGTGTTACTTAACCAGGCCTGCTTATTTGTAAGAATTAACAAAAATTTAATGACATTAGGTGGGGTGAAAGTGATGAATAAAATCGCAACCGTTAAATGGGTGGATGGCATGAGCTTTGTCGGTGAAACAGCTTCGGGTCATGCGGTTGTCATGGATGGGCCACCGGATATTGGTGGTAAAAACCTTGGTCCTCGCCCGATGGAAATGGTGTTGTTGGGTTTGGGGGGCTGCACGGCTGTCGATGTGATGATGATTTTGCAAAAGGGCGGTCAAGCCGTGCAGGATTGTCGTATTGAAGTCAGTGCGGAGCGAGCGGACAGCATCCCCAAGGTTTATACTAAAATTCATTTGCATTATGTAGTGACAGGACAAGCCTTATCTGCCGCTAAAGTGGAACGCGCGGTCAAGTTGTCGGCTGAAAAATATTGCTCCGTATCGAAAATGCTAGAGCAAGCGGCAGAACTCACCCACGATTTTGAAGTGATCGATACCGCGCTATAAGGTTCATGGATAATTGATTTTGCTTGCTTTTTTGTGAGTAGGCGTCATAATTCGCGTTTTTCAAATTTTTATTAACAGCACAATAACAAGGGAAGGTGGGCCAAAAAATGCCTGAAAATATTCTAAAAACCGGAAACGAGCACTTTGAAATCATTGAAAAAACGACGGTGATTGAGTCGTCTTGGCCCACCCATGATCAAGCGGTGGAAGATTTAACCCAAGATCACTTTATTGTGCGCGATGGTAAAGAATATGCAGGCACGCATCTGATTATCGACCTCTGGGGGGCGAAGCGTTTAGATGAGTTGGAGCTTATGGAAGACACTTTGCGTGAAGCTGTTAAGCAAGCAGGTGCCACCTTGTTACATATTCACTTGCATCACTTTACGCCTAATGGGGGTATTTCCGGGGTGGCGGTCTTGGCCGAGTCACACATTAGTGTCCATTCCTGGCCTGAGCGTGACTTTGCGGCATTTGATGTGTTTATGTGTGGTGATGCCCAGCCAGAAAAAGCGATCGCCGTGTTAGAAGCCGCTTTTACACCGAGCAGAGTGGTAGTGGATACGCTGCTACGCGGTGATGTCGATACGGCCAGTGCTGAGGATGCCGCGTGAGTGAATTGAGCTATTTAGAAACCTTGCATCCCTCCTGGGGGCAGGCGTTTATTATGGATGAGGTATTGTTTGAAAGCAAAACAGAGCACCAGCACCTGATCATCTTTAATAATGCGCAATGGGGTCGAGTGATGGCCCTAGATGGTGTGATTCAAACCACCGAGCGTGATGAGTTTATTTATCATGAGATGTTGACGCATGTACCAATGATGGCGCATCCAAAACCGCAGCGCGTCTTGATTATTGGTGGGGGCGATGGCGGTATTCTGCGTGAGGTGCTGAAACATTCTGATGTTGAGCAGGTGACGCAGGTCGAGATTGATGAGGCGGTTGTTACCTTGTGTCGTGAGTATTTTCCGAATCATTCTCAGGGCGCGTATGATGATCCGCGGTTGAATTTAGTGATTGGCGATGGTGTTGATTTTGTTAACCAAACGCAGCAAAAATTTGATGTGGTCATTTCGGATTCAACGGATCCGGTTGGGCCCGGTGAAGTCTTGTTTACATCCCGTTTTTACCAAGGTGTGCAGGCCTGCTTAGCCGAGGGTGGCGTCTTTGTTGCCCAGAATGGTGTAAGCTTCCTGCAGGGCGATGAGGTAAGGACATCCGCACAGCGTTTAGGGTTAACCTTTGCAAAACGGGGTTTTTATACCGTGGCGGTGCCAACCTACGTGGGTGGCATTATGACACTGGCTTGGGCTAGCGATTCAGTGGACTTGCCATCTGTGATGCCTCGTGGGTTTGAATTGGCGACACGCTATTACACGCCTGCGGTGCACCAAGCCTGTTTTGCACTGCCACGTTATGTGGCAGAGCAACTTTAAACAAAAGGCTGTGCTTCAGTCCTTGGCTGGCACCTTGGCTCATTAAGTGCGGTCATGACGGCTTGGGCTATAACCAGAGCTAAACGTTCAGCGTCCTGAGTTGTAATGGTATAGGCTGGCATACTGTAAACCAGTTTGCCAAAAGGTCTTAACCAAACATTCTGTGCTAAAGCCAGTTGTTGAATGCGACTGGCTAAATCTGTCCTATTTAATTCTATAACGGCTACGCCACCCAAACAGCGCACATCGGCAATATCCGGATGTTGCAGAGATTGCCAGGTCCGTTGAAATGTGTTTTGGATTTGAGTCACCGCCTTTTGCCAATCATAGTCATTTAAAAGCATGATGCTGCTATGCGCAATTCGACAAGCCAGCGGGTTCGCCATAAAGGTGGGGCCGTGCATCAGCAGGCCTGGTTCTGCCTGACTAATGCCGCTTCGGATTCGCTCATTGCATAGCGTGGCAGCAAGGCTGATCATACCGGCACTTAAGCCTTTTCCCAAGGTCATGATATCGGGCTGAGTCCCGGCCCATTCACAGGCAAAGAGCTTGCCCGTTCGTCCTAATCCTGTTGCAATTTCATCAGCGATCAGTAACACGTCATATTCCTGACAAAGGGCTGTGGCTTGACTCAAATAGTCAGCGGAATAAAAACGCATCCCACCTGCGCCTTGTATAATCGGCTCAAAAATGAATGCAGCAATGTTTTGATGCTGCTGCTCTAGTAGGGCTTTAAGCGAATCTAAGCAGGCCTGATTCGTAAGAGGATGGTTGGGGTGATGACATATTGGCGGTGCATCGGCAAAAAGGTTCGGCATTAGATTTTGGGCGAATAGGTGGTGCATGCCATCTACAGGGTCACAAACCGACATGGCACCAAATGTATCGCCATGATAAGCATGTTTTAAGGCAATAAACTTGGACTTTTGCGGTTGACCAATCGATTTCCAATACTGCAAAGCCATTTTAAGTGCAACTTCCACGGCAATCGAACCGGAGTCAGCAAAAAAAACATGTTCAAGGCCTGCCGGCGTAATATCAATTAAAGCCCTAGCCAATTCAGTTGCAGGATGATGACTGAAACCGCCAAACATTATATGTGGCATTATGCTTAACTGGTCGTGAGCCGCCGCTAAAATACTCGGGTGGTTATAGCCATGGATCGCAGACCACCAAGATGACATGGCATCGAGAAGCTGGCTACCATCATCTAGCGTAATTCGACTGCCCTTTGTGGCAGCAGCATTGAGTACGGGTGAATTCGCAGGTAAGCGATTATAGGGGTGCCAAATATGTTGTTGGTCAAATTCAGTTGCGTTCATAATGAATAGTGTAACGAATCCTTAGCAGAATAAAATAATGGCTGAATTATTTTGAAACTTTAGCATTCTTTTGTTGACAGGTGTTTTTTTCTAGGTAGAATACGCAACCACATTTGGAGGGTTTCCCGAGCGGTCAAAGGGGGCAGACTGTAAATCTGCTGGCTCAGCCTTCGTTGGTTCGAATCCAGCACCCTCCACCAAATTCCTGCGGGTGTCGTATAATGGCTATTACCTCGGCCTTCCAAGCCGAAGACGTGGGTTCGATTCCCATCACCCGCTCCATTTCAAGATTTAGAAATTCAGCTCTCATAGCTCAGTCGGTAGAGCGCTTCCATGGTAAGGAAGAGGTCACCAGTTCGATTCTGGTTGAGAGCTCCATTTTTAGGCTGGGGTGCCCAGTCAATTAGTAATGCTAAAACGGGGTTCGTCATGGCAAAAGCAAAGTTTGAACGTACAAAGCCGCACGTAAACGTGGGAACGATTGGTCACGTTGACCATGGTAAGACTACTTTAACAGCGGCCTTAACGATTGTGCAGGGTAAGAAGTTTGGTGGTGATGTAAAAGCATACGACCAGATTGACAATGCACCAGAAGAAAAAGCGCGTGGTATCACGATTTCAACTGCTCACGTTGAGTATGAGTCTGAAGCACGTCACTATGCACACGTTGACTGCCCAGGGCACGCTGACTATGTAAAAAACATGATCACTGGTGCGGCGCAGATGGATGGTGCGATTCTTGTATGTTCGGCCGCTGATGGCCCCATGCCACAAACGCGTGAGCACATTCTATTATCACGTCAGGTAGGTGTACCTTACATCGTTGTGTTCTTAAACAAAGCGGACATGGTTGATGACGAAGAGTTACTAGAATTGGTTGAAATGGAAGTGCGTGAGTTGTTGTCTGACTATGACTTCCCAGGTGATGATACACCTGTTATCAAGGGTTCAGCATTAAAAGCGATTGAAGGCGATCAGTCTGAAATCGGTGAGCCTGCAATCGGTCGTTTGATTGAAGCACTTGATACCTATATTCCAACGCCGCAGCGTGATACGGATAAGCCTTTCTTGATGCCAGTAGAGGACGTGTTCTCAATTCAAGGTCGTGGTACGGTTGTAACCGGTCGTATTGAGACAGGTGTGGTTAAAGTGGGTGATACCATTGAGATCGTAGGTATTCGCGACACCACAACAACTACGGTAACAGGTGTGGAAATGTTCCGCAAGTTGCTAGATCAAGGTGAAGCGGGCGACAACGTAGGTGTGTTGTTACGTGGAACGAAGCGTGAAGACGTTGAGCGTGGTCAGGTGTTAAGCCATGTTGGTAAGATCAAGCCACATACTCAGTTTGAGTCTGAAGTGTATGTATTGTCAAAAGAAGAGGGTGGTCGTCATACACCATTCTTCAATGGCTACCGTCCACAGTTCTACTTCCGTACAACTGATGTAACAGGTGCATGTGAGTTACCATCAGGTGTTGAAATGGTTATGCCAGGTGACAACATTCAGATGACAATCACCTTAATTAATCCAATCGCGATGGACGAAGGTCTACGTTTTGCGATTCGTGAAGGTGGTCGTACCGTTGGTGCGGGTGTTGTTTCTAAGATTTTGAAATAATAAAATCTTGCAAAAACTAAAAGGGACTGGTATAGTCCCTTTTTTTAATTTTCTAGGGGTATAGCTCCAATTGGTAGAGCCGCGGATTCCAAATCCGAAGGTTGGGAGTTCGAATCTCTCTACCCCTGCCATATTTTAACGGTCTGTATCTAGGGTACAGGTCGTTTTTTTTAATTGTACTGAAACCAATGAATAAGAAACCAGAAGTTCAAGAAGCACGCAGTACAGCGGATACCGCTAAGCTGGTATTGTCTCTCGCTATATTATTAGGTGGCGTCTTTGCCTATTACTCTTTATCTGACCTGCATGCGGTTGTTAGGGTTTTGATCGTTTTGGCCGGTGTCGCAGCCTCTGCCGCTGTGCTTTACACCACAGCACTAGGTGGCTCTTGGTTTAAATATTTGATTCAAACTAAAAAAGAAGTTCGTCAAGTGGTGTGGCCTACACGCAAAGAAACAGCACAGACGACACTTATTGTAGTGATTGCCGTCATTATCGTAGGTATTTTCCTGTGGTTGATTGATATGTTCTTTCTTTGGGCGGTCAAGCTATTAACCGGACAAGGGGGTTAAGATGGCTAAGCGTTGGTATGTAGTGCACGCATTCTCTGGATACGAGAATAAAGTAAAAGCAGGCATCATTGATTATGCTGAACGCGCAGAGCTAACTGATCATTTCGGTAGAATTTTAGTACCTTCAGAAGAAGTTGTTGAGATTCGTGATGGTAAGAAACGTACCAGTGAACGTAAGTTTTTTCCTGGTTACGTGTTGGTTGAAATGGAGCTTAGTGAGGAAACTTGGCATTTAGTTAAAAGTGTACCTCAAGTGCTTGGTTTTATCGGCGGTAAGAGTGATCGTCCTGCGCCTATTACGCAAAAAGAAGTGGATCGCATATTGCAGCGTGTCGAAGAAAATGTCGACAAGCCAAGACCAAAAATTATTTATGAGCCAGGTGAAATGGTGCGCGTTACAGATGGCCCATTTACCGATTTTGAGGCCGTAGTTGAAGGTGTTGACTACGATAAGAATAAATTACAAGTATCAGTTTTGATTTTTGGACGTTCAACGCCTGTAGAGCTTGAATTTTCACAAGTCGTAAAAAGCTGATTTTTTTAACGGGGAGCCGAAAGGCGCTATTACCCAACTAGGAGTGTAACCATGGCTAAGAAGATTGCAGCCTATATTAAATTACAGATTCCTGCCGGTGCAGCGAATCCAAGTCCGCCCGTTGGCCCTGCTTTGGGTCAACGTGGTGTTAATATCATGGAATTTTGTAAGGCATTCAATGCACAGACTGCGAATGTTGAGAAAGGCCTTCCGTTACCTGTAGTTATCACTGTTTATAGTGATAAAAGTTTTACGTTTATTACTAAAACCCCTCCTGCAGCGGTGTTACTGAAAAAAGCAGCGGGTATTAAGAGTGGCAGTGCGGTTCCTAACCTAAACAAGGTTGGTAAAGTAACGCGTGCTCAGTTGGAAGAAATTGCAACGACCAAAATGCCAGACTTAAATGCGCATGACTTAGAAACAGCGGTAAAAATCATTGAAGGTTCTGCGCGTAGCATGGGCCTAACGGTTGAGGGGTAATACGACATGGCAAAGTTAACTAAAAAACAAAAAGCAATGGCTGAACGTATTAATAAGGATTCAGCATATGAAGTAATTGCCGCTCTTGACCTAGTAAAAGAATTAGCAACTGCTAAATTTGATGAAACCGTAGATGTCGCAGTTAAACTAGGTGTCGATCCACGTAAATCTGACCAGGTTGTCCGTGGTGCAACTGTATTGCCCAATGGTTTGGGTAAGACGATACGTGTTGCTGTATTCACTGGTGAAGCAAACCAAGCGGCTGCAAAAGCTGCAGGTGCTGACTTTGTTGGTATGGATGAATTGGCCGCTGAAATTAAAAAAGGCATGATGGACTTTGACGTTGTTATTGCTAGTCCAGATGCAATGCGTGTAGTAGGTGCGCTAGGTACTGTTCTTGGTCCACGTGGACTAATGCCTAACCCAAAAACAGGTACAGTCACACCTGATGTTGTGACTGCCATTAATAATGCTAAGGCCGGTCAAGTTCGCTACCGTGTTGATAAGGCAGGTATTGTTCATGCACCTATTGGCAAAGCATCATTTGATAGCCAGAAATTAAAAGAAAACCTTGCAGCCTTAATTGAAGACTTAAATAAAGCTAAGCCTTCTGCTGCTAAGGGTGTTTACATGAAGAAGGTTTCCTTATCCAGTACCATGGGTCCTGCGGTAACAGTGGAACAGTCTTCAATCTAAATTCCTATTGCTGTATGTGGTAGGTTGCGGTTTGGGTCTCCTAAATGTGAGTGCCCGTCGCAGACCGTAGGTGGCTGTTATAAGTACAGTCTTAATTGCATTTGCGGCCTACGTAGATGAGTAGTTTAGTTTTAATAAACTAAACTTATGGAGGTTAGAATGGCACTTAAACTCGAAGATAAAAAGCTTGTCTTGGAAGAAGTCTCAGCAATTTTAGCTGAAACAGTTTCTGTAGTCGTAGCTGAATATCGTGGGTTGTCAGTGGAGCAGATGACTAAGCTTCGTTCTCAAGCTCGTGACAACGGCGTTGTTGTTCGCGTAGTTAAAAATACTTTAGCGCGTCGCGCATTCGCTGGAACTCAATATGAAGATATGACGTCTTCATTGGTTGGTCCGGTTGTGTTGGTATTCTCACAAAAAGAATTGTCAGCCGCTGCACGTATTGTTAAAGCATTTAAAAAAGAAAACGATGCGATGGTTGTTAAGTCGGTCTCAATTGGTTCGGGCGCACTTGACGCAAGCCAGTTGGACTTAGTTGCATCACTACCAACTTACGACGAAGCAATTGCAAAACTAATGTATGTAATGAAAGCACCAGTCGAGAAATTGGCTCGTACGCTTGCAGCTTACAAAGAGTCTCGCGAAGCGGCTTAATTTTTTGCATTAGTTATTTATTACATTTAGGAGATAAACATGTCTGTATCACAAAACGATATCTTAGAAGCCGTTGCCAATATGACGGTTGTTGAAGTTGTTGAATTAATTTCAGCAATGGAAGAAAAATTTGGTGTATCTGCTGCAGCTATGGCTGTTGCAGGCCCAGCTGTTGCTGCTGAAGCTGCGGAAGAGCAAACTGAATTCAACGTTATCCTGACTAACGCTGGATCTAACAAAGTTGGCGCGATCAAGGCTGTACGTTCAATCACTGGTCTTGGTTTGAAAGAAGCTAAGGATGCGGTTGAAGGTGTACCTACTGTGCTTAAAGAAGGTGTTTCTAAGGCTGAAGCTGAAGACATCAAAAAGCAAGTTGAAGAGGCTGGCGGACAGGTTGAAATCAAGTAATAACTTGGTTTTAGCTGCTTAGTTGCAGTAAAAATGGCTGACATTTCGATGTCGGCCTTTTTGTGTTTTAACAGTGTGTAAAAGCGTCATATTTTAGTTTGATACGACCCTTTTATACATTTGCTTGAAGTCCCACAATTTTATGACCCGATTGTCGAGGTATTCCATGTCATATTCGTTAACCGAAAAGAAACGTATCCGTAAAGACTTTGCTACCCAAGCATCTATGCTGGATGTTCCCTATCTATTGTCTTTACAAAAGAGCTCTTATCACGATTTTATCCAATTGGAAAAGAAGCCAAATGACCGTGCTGCGATGGGTCTGCATTCTGCTTTTAAATCGGTATTTCCTATTAAAGGTGTTGCCGGTACAGCAGATTTAGATTACGTCAGCTACCACTTAGGTCAGCCTGAGTTTGATGTTAAAGAGTGTAAGCAGCGTGGGGTAACCTATGCGGCGCCTTTACGGGTTAAAATGCGTTTAGTGATTTATGACAAGGATGCACCAGCTGGTAATCGTCCTGTTAAGGACATTAAAGAGCAGGAAGTCTATTTAGGCGATATGCCATTAATGACCGATAACGGGACATTTGTTATTAACGGTACTGAGCGTGTTATCGTTACCCAATTACATCGTTCACCTGGTGTAATTTTTGATAACGATAAGGGCAAATCGCATTCATCAGGTAAGATTTTATTTAATGCTCGTATTATTCCATACCGTGGCTCTTGGTTAGACTTTGAGTTTGACCATAATGACTGTCTATTTACACGTATTGACCGTCGTCGTAAATTACCAGTTTCTATTCTGTTACGTGCGATGGGTTATGACAATGAGCAAATTCTATCAGCATTTTTTGATACCACGCCTATTCGCATCACCAAAACCAAAATTGTGATGGGTATTATCCCAGAGCAGTTAAAAGGACAAGTAGCGGCATTTGACATTGTTGACAAGGGTGAAGTTATTGTCGCAGCGGGAAGTCGTATTAATGCACGTAGCATCAAGCAGTTTGAGCAGGCAGGCTTAAAAGAAATTGATGTCCCTGAAGCCTTTTTAGTAGGGAAGGTATTGGCGGAAAATTTAGTTGATAAGTCAACCGGTGAATTATTGGCACCAGCTAACACTGTGATTACGAGTGATTTAATTGCCAAGATGCATGAAATTGGCAAAATCCAGTTTGGGGTATTATTTATCGACGAACTCCTTCATGGTCCGTATATTTCAGACACACTGAATCTTGATAGTACAAGTACACAACTAGAAGCTCAGATTGAAATCTACCGAATGATGCGCCCTGGTGAGCCCCCAACGAAAGAATCTTCAGAAGCATTATTTAACAGTCTGTTCTTTGAAGAAGAACGTTATGATTTGTCATCAGTTGGACGGATGAAGCTAAATCGTCGTCTTGGGCGTGAAAATAATGATGGACGTCTGGTTCTTGAACCTGAGGATGTTGTTGATGTTATCCGTGAGTTGATTCGTATCCGCAATGGCGAAAGTACTGTTGATGATATCGATACTCTTGGTAACCGCCGTATCCGTGCTGTTGGTGAAATGGCTGAAAACGCATTCCGCGTTGGTTTAGTGCGTGTAGAGCGTGCGGTAAAAGAGCGTCTAAACAGTGCAGAAAGTGATGGTTTAATGCCACAGGATTTAATTAATGCTAAGCCTGTATCGGCGGCTATTAAGGAGTTCTTTGGCTCTAGCCAACTTTCGCAGTTTATGGATCAGGTTAACCCTTTGTCAGAGGTCACACATAAACGTCGTGTCTCGGCACTTGGCCCTGGTGGCTTAACGCGTGAGCGTGCAGGATTTGAGGTTCGTGACGTACACCCTACCCACTATGGTCGTGTGTGTCCGATTGAAACCCCTGAAGGTCCAAACATTGGTTTGATTAACTCTTTAGCTGTTTATGCTAAAACTAACGAATATGGTTTTTTAGAGACCCCTTACCGTCGCGTGGTAGATGGGCAGGTTACAGATGAAATCGTATATATTTCGGCAATTGATGAAGCGCAGTATGTTATCGCTCAGGCAAGTGCGCGACTAGATGATTCTGGTCGTTTTGTGGATGATCTAATCTCAGCTCGTCATCAGAACGAATTTACCCTGTCGATGTCAAAAGATATTAATCTGATGGATGTTTCGCCAAAACAAATCGTATCGGTTGCTGCAGCACTTATCCCATTCCTTGAGCACGACGATGCTAACCGTGCTTTGATGGGATCTAACATGCAGCGTCAGGCGGTTCCTACACTGCGTGCTGATAAGCCATTAGTAGGAACAGGTATTGAAAAAACTGTAGCGATTGATTCTGGTGTGACTGTTGTAGCAGAGCGTGGTGGTGAAGTGGTATCAGCAGACGCATCTCGAATTGTAGTGCGTGTTAATGCAGACGAAATTCGAGAAGGCGAAACAGGGGTTGATATTTACAATCTGATTAAGTATCAGCGTTCTAACCAAAATACCTGTATTAACCAAAAACCGATTGTAGCTGCTGGCAATATAGTTGCTCGTGGTGACGTATTGGCTGACGGTCCATCTACTGACTTAGGCGAACTGGCCCTTGGTCAGAACATGCGTGTTGCCTTTATGCCTTGGAATGGTTACAACTTCGAAGACTCGATTTTGGTTTCTGAGCGAGTAGTTCAAGAAGACCGCTTTACTACGATTCATATTGAAGAATTTACCTGTTTGGCACGAGATACCAAGCTAGGGCCTGAAGAAATTACGGCTGATATTCCAAACGTTGGTGAGTCGGCGCTTTCACGTTTAGATGAGAGCGGCATTGTCTACATTGGTGCTGAAGTAAAACAAGGCGATATTTTGGTAGGCAAGGTTACACCAAAAGGTGAAACGCAATTAACGCCAGAAGAAAAGTTGTTACGTGCTATTTTTGGTGAGAAAGCGTCTGACGTAAAAGATACTTCACTGCGTGTTTCAAAAGGCATTGAAGGAACTGTTATTGACGTTCAAGTCTTTACTCGCGAAGGAATGAAAAAAGACGCACGTGCTCAAGCCATTCATGAAGAAGAGCTAGATGCTGTGCGAAAAGATATTGATGAGCAATATCGTATTCTTGAGCAGGATAGCCTAGCACGCTTACGCACCATGTTGGCGGGTCAGTCAACCATGGATGGTAAGACACTAAGCGCTGAGCAGCTGGCTAGCATGGATAAAAAGGCACTGTTCCTGCTGAATTTGGCTGATGAGGATTTAATGCGCCAGTTAGAGGCACAAGAAGATCAGTTGAATACTAAGCGTAAAGACCTTAATGCGGCTTTTGAAGAAAAGCGCAAAAAATTGACCCAGGGTGATGATTTAGCACCGGGTGTGTCAAAAATGGTGAAGGTGTATGTTGCGATTAAACGCCGTATACAACCAGGTGACAAGATGGCTGGTCGTCATGGTAACAAGGGTGTAATATCGCGCATTTGTCCGGTTGAGGATATGCCCTTTGATGAAACGGGACGTCCGGTTGATATTTGCTTAAATCCGCTAGGCGTACCTTCACGTATGAACGTAGGTCAGATTCTTGAAACACATTTAGGTCTTGCTGCTGAAGGTCTAGGTCAGAAAATTGATGCGATGTTACGTCGTGAGGCTGATCTTGCTGAAGTGCGTGGTTTCCTGTCGAAAATTTACAATGAGACCCAAGGTCAGGGTGTTGATTTTGCCGCCTTTAATGACGATGAACTAATTGAGTTGGCACGTAACCTACGAAAAGGTGTGCCAATGGCAACGCCAGTGTTTGATGGTGCAGGAGAAGATCAAATTAAGGCATTGTTACGTTTAGCAGACTTACCAGAGTCAGGGCAAATGCGCTTATTTGACGGTCGTACGGGTGATGAGTTTGATCGCCCGGTCACGGTTGGTTATATGTATATGCTCAAGCTAAACCATTTGGTTGATGACAAGATGCATGCGCGCTCCACTGGTCCATACAGTTTGGTTACTCAGCAACCATTGGGTGGTAAAGCTCAGTTTGGTGGCCAGCGTTTTGGAGAGATGGAGGTATGGGCACTTGAAGCCTATGGTGCAGCATTCACGTTGCAGGAAATGTTAACGGTGAAGTCGGATGACCTGAATGGTCGTACGCGGATGTACAAAAACATTGTTGATGGCAATGAGTACATGGAACCGGGGATGCCTGAATCCTTTAGCGTATTGCGTAAAGAGATTCGTGCATTAGGTATTGATATTGAGTTGGAGCAAGACTAAATGAAAGATTTAATCGGTTTTCTAAAAAAACAAAACGTTTCCAGTGAATTTGATGCGATTAAAGTATCACTTGCTTCACCTGAAAAAATTCGTTCATGGTCATATGGAGAAGTTAAAAAGCCTGAGACTATCAACTATCGTACCTTTAAGCCTGAGCGAGATGGTTTATTCTGTGCCAAGATCTTTGGTCCAATCCGCGATTACGAGTGTTTGTGTGGTAAATATAAGCGCCTAAAGCATCGCGGCGTTATCTGCGAAAAATGTGGTGTTGAGGTTACACAGTCAAAGGTACGTCGCGAGCGTATGGGTCATATCGACCTGGCGACACCCGTTGCACATATTTGGTTTCTAAAGTCACTGCCAAGCCGTATTGGTCTAATGTTGGATATGACGCTAAAAGAAATTGAAGCGGTGTTGTATTTTGAAGCCTTTATGGTCGTTGATCCTGGATTAACACCACTTGAGCCATGGCAGTTATTGACTGAAGAAGAATACCTTGATGCCCTTGAAGAGCATGGCGATGAATTTGAAGCCATGATGGGTGCTGAGGCAATTAAGCGTATGCTACAGGCTATTGATTTGGTCGAAGAGGCTGCTCGTCTCCGTTCTGAGGTTGAAAGCACCAATTCTGAAACCAAGCAAAAGAAAGTGTCTAAACGCTTAAAGTTGATTGAGTCATTCCTGCAGTCTGGTAACAAGCCTGAGTGGATGGTGCTAGAAGTATTACCAGTTCTACCTCCAGAGCTTCGTCCGTTAGTTCCACTTGATGGTGGTCGTTTTGCTACATCTGACTTGAACGACCTTTACCGTCGTGTGATTAACCGTAACAACCGTTTAAAACGTTTGTTAGACCTAATGGCGCCAGACATTATTGTGCGTAACGAAAAACGGATGCTGCAAGAAGCTGTTGACTCTTTATTGGACAATGGTCGTCGTGGTCGTGCCGTTACGGGTACTAATAAGCGTCAATTGAAATCACTTGCTGACATGATCAAAGGTAAGCAGGGTCGTTTCCGTCAAAACCTACTAGGCAAGCGCGTTGACTACTCTGGCCGTTCGGTTATCGTTGTGGGTCCTACACTGCGTTTGCACCAATGTGGTTTACCAAAGAAAATGGCTCTAGAGTTATTTAAGCCTTTTATTTTCAGCAA
This sequence comes from Thiomicrospira aerophila AL3, assembly GCF_000227665.2. Lineage (NCBI taxonomy): Bacteria > Pseudomonadati > Pseudomonadota > Gammaproteobacteria > Thiotrichales > Piscirickettsiaceae > Thiomicrospira > Thiomicrospira aerophila. Next base: position 159,663 of record NZ_CP007030.1, read on the forward strand.
GTTACAAAAACGTGGTTCTGCGCCAACGATTAAAGCGGCGAAAAAAATGGTTGAACAAAGTCTACCGGAAGTTTGGGATGTGCTCGATGAAGTAATCCGTGAACATCCTGTACTACTTAACCGTGCGCCGACGTTACATAGACTTGGTATTCAGGCATTTGAACCTGTGTTGATTGAAGGTAAAGCAATTAACCTTCATCCTCTGGTATGTTCTGCGTTTAACGCCGACTTTGACGGTGATCAGATGGCTGTCCATGTACCGTTATCACTAGAAGCTCAGTTAGAAGCACGTACTTTGATGATGTCGACTAATAACCTGCTATCACCAGCAAACGGTGACCCAATCATCGTGCCATCACAGGACGTTGTATTAGGCCTATATTATATCACGCGAGAAAAAATTAATGCTATTGGTGAAGGCAAGGCATTTGTAAACTGGCAGGAAGTGACTCGCGCATTAGAAGCGAAAGTTGTTCATTTACATACGCGTATTAAGCTGCGTGTGAATGAAACCTTAATTGAAGAGGGTGTTGAACGTTGTCAGACCCGTATTGTTGATACGACGGTTGGCCGTGCCTTATTAAGCAGAATTCTGCCCAAAGGCCTGTCATATGACCTTATTAACACTAACCTAACTAAGAAGAACATTAGTAAGGTTTTAAACACTTGTTATCGTGTGTTAGGTCCAAAAGAAACAGTTATCTTTGCTGACCAATTGATGTATGCCGGTTTTAAATGGTCAACTATGGCTGGATTGTCTTTCTGTTCCGATGACATGTTGATTCCTGATGAAAAGGCGCCTATTTTGGAGCGTGCAGAAGAACAGGTTAAAGAGATTCAAACTCAGTACGCGCAAGGCTTAGTAACAGAGGGTGAGCGTTATAACAAGGTGGTCGACATTTGGTCACATACCAACGAGCTTGTTACCAAGGCGATGATGGAAGAGTTGCAATATGACTTAACGATAGACGCCAAGGGTGAACAGGTTAAAGAAACATCGTTTAACTCAATTTATATGATGGCAGACTCGGGCGCGCGTGGATCGGTGGCTCAGATGCGTCAGTTGGGTGGTATGCGTGGATTGATGGCTAAACCAGATGGCTCGATTATTGAAACCCCGATTACCGCTAACTTCCGTGAAGGTCTAAACGTACTACAGTATTTTATTTCGACTCACGGTGCGCGTAAAGGCTTGGCCGATACAGCACTCAAAACGGCTAACTCGGGTTACCTAACACGTCGTCTAGTAGACGTTGCCCAGGACGTCGTGGTTACAGAGCATGACTGTGGTACGCATGCGGGTATTGAAATGACGGCCCACGTTGAGGGTGGTGATGTCATCGAATCATTGCGTGAGCGTATTTTAGGACGTGTTCTAAGTGACGCTGTCCTAGATGCTTCGGGTAATGTGTTGGTTGAAGAAGGTACGTTGCTTGATGAGAAACTGGTCGATCTGATCGATGCCAATGGTATTGATCGTGTCAAGGTTCGTTCACCAATCACCTGTGAAACTAAGTTTGGCGTTTGTCAAAAGTGCTATGGTCGTGATTTAGCACGTGGACATCTTGTGAATATGGGTGAAGCAGTTGGGGTCATGGCGGCACAGTCAATCGGTGAGCCTGGTACGCAGCTGACCATGCGTACATTCCATATTGGTGGTACCGCTTCTAAGTCGGCGGCTCAAAGCCAGGTGGAAGTGAAGTACGAAGGTAGTGTGAAATTCCACAATCTGAAGACAGTTCGTAACTCTGAAGATAAAGTCATGGTAACGACACGTTCAGGCGAAGTGACAATCCAGGATGCGGCGGGTCGAGAAAAAGAACGCTATAAAATTCCTTACGGTGCAACCTTGGTTGTGACAGAAGGTCAGCAACTAAGTTCTGGTGAGATTATTGCAACCTGGGATCCACATACTCACCCTGTTATTTCAGAGGTAGCGGGTTTAGTTGAGTATGGTAACTTTGACGGCACCGTTGAAGAAAAGCTTGATGAATTAACAGGCCTGGTAACCCGTGTGGTTAAAAGTGCCAAAGAGCGTTCTAATGCGATGAAGGATGCTCGGCCGTTTATTCGTCTTGTTGATGAAAAAGGCGAGAGTATTTGTTTCGCGGGCACGCAAACACCAGCGATCTATTATCTGCCTGAAAACGCAATTGTATTGGTTCAGGGTGGTGCTAAATTAACCTCTGGTGACGTATTAGCACGTATTCCACAAGAATCATCGAAAACAAAAGATATTACCGGTGGTCTTCCACGTGTGGCCGATCTTTTTGAAGCACGTCAGCCTAAAGAACCTGCAATTATGGCTGAGGTAAGTGGCGTAATCTCCTTTGGTAAAGAAACAAAAGGCAAGCAGCGCTTAATCATTACCCAGGATTCTGGTGAGCAGTATGAGACATTGATTCCGAAATGGCGAAGTGTCAACGTGTTCGAAGGTGAACGTGTCGAGCGTGGTGATATCATTGTAGAAGGTAGTCCAAATGCACATGATATTCTGCGCCTACTAGGTGTCGAACGTCTTGCTGAATATATTGTTGACGAAGTACAAGATGTATATCGTCTACAGGGTGTGCGGATTAACGATAAACACATTGAAGCGATCATTCGTCAAATGTTGCGTAAAGTAGAGATTCGCTCTGCTGGTGATACCGGTTTGATCAAGGGCGAGCAAGCTGAGTATGCTCGTGTACTAGAGTTGAACGAAAAAATGCGTGAAGAAGGTAAGGTAGAAGCGACCTATGAGCGTATTTTATTGGGTATTACTAAGTCTTCATTAGCAACAGAGTCGTTTATATCTGCGGCGTCTTTCCAAGAAACAACTCGTGTATTGACTGAGGCTGCAGTCAGTGGCAAGCGAGATACACTGGTAGGATTGAAAGAAAACGTTATTGTTGGTCGTCTGATCCCTGCGGGTACTGGATTTGCTTATCACCAAGCACGTCGCAAGGCGAGTGCTGAAGTTGATAGTGAATTAAGAGCCTTTATTCAGAGTGAAGTTTTTGCTGATGACGATATTGGTGAAGACATTCTTGAAGAAATGCCGGTCGTTGATGATCGGATAATGGAAGTTGAAGAGTCAGAGCAATAAGAAAATTCAATAACTTATTGCTTGACTTATGGTAACTGGATAACTAAAATTCTGAAACCTTGTTTGCGGGCTTTATTGCTCGTAAACATTTGGCTAAAGAGTTAAGTCTCAAATTTGGAGAAAGTTTTAATGGCTACAATTAACCAGTTGGTTCGTAAGCCGCGTAAAGACAAAATTAAAAAATCTGCCGTACCAGCTTTGGATGCATGTCCTCAGCGTCGCGGTGTTTGTACGCGTGTTTATACCACTACCCCTAAAAAGCCTAACTCTGCCTTGCGTAAGGTTGCGCGTGTTCGTTTAACTAATGGTTTTGAAGTGACTTCATACATTGGTGGTGAAGGTCATAACCTTCAGGAACACTCGGTAATCCTGATTCGTGGTGGGCGTGTTAAGGATTTGCCTGGTGTGCGTTATCATACAGTTCGTGGTGCACTTGACTGTGCAGGCGTTAATGAGCGTAAACAAGGTCGTTCTAAGTACGGTGCTAAGCGTCCAAAAGGTAAATAAGCCTTTTAACATACGCTAGCCAATTTTATTTCTTTAATACCGGAAGTGTGAAGAATGGCAAGAAGAAGAGAGATACCCAAACGTTTGGTTCTACCGGATCCAAAGTTTGGTGATGTTGTATTAACAAAATTTGTTAACATGATTATGGTCAGCGGCAAAAAAGCTGTGGCTGAAAAAATTGTATATGATGCATTGGACAAGGTAGTTGAGCGCCGTAAAGGTGGCGATCATGCTGCATTGTTACGTGATGCATTGGATAATGTTGGTCCATTGGTGGAAGTTAAGTCTCGCCGCGTAGGTGGTGCGACATATCAGGTGCCTGTTGAAGTGCGTCCAGAGCGTAAGATGGCGTTGTCTATGCGCTGGATAGTTGAAGCTGCACGTAAGCGTAATGAAAAAGGCATGATGTTGCGTCTTGCTGGTGAGCTTGCTGACGCGCTTGAAAACCGTGGTTCAGCAATCAAGAAAAAAGAAGATACCCATAGAATGGCTGAGGCCAACAAGGCTTTCTCTCATTTCCGTTGGTAATCCAATACAAGGGCCCTTGACGGGCCTTTATTCTTTCATAACATCAAAGTAAAAGGTTAGTAAAGTGGCACGTCAAACCCCTTTAGAGCGTTACCGAAATATTGGTATCATGGCTCACATTGACGCAGGTAAAACAACAACTACCGAGCGTATTCTTTTTTATACCGGTAAGTCGCACAAGATTGGTGAAGTTCATGATGGCGGTGCTACCATGGATTGGATGGCTCAAGAACAAGAGCGTGGAATCACAATCACGTCAGCTGCAACTACTTGTATGTGGTCGGGTATGGCAAAACAATTTCCTGAGCACCGTATCAACGTTATTGACACTCCCGGGCACGTTGACTTTACCATCGAAGTAGAGCGTTCATTGCGCGTGCTTGATGGTGCAGTAACTACATTTTGTTCAGTAGGGGGTGTTCAGCCACAGTCTGAAACAGTATGGCGTCAAGCCGATAAGTATGGCGTACCACGTATGGGTTACGTTAATAAAATGGACCGCGCGGGCGCTAACTTCTTACGTGTGGTTGAGCAGATTAAAACTCGTTTAGGTGCAACTCCCGTAGTTATGCAGTTGCCTATTGGTGCTGAAGACAATTTTAGTGGTGTTGTTGATCTTATCAAGATGAAAGCGATAATCTGGGATAAAGCGACGCAGGGTTTAAGCTTTGAGTATCAGGATATTCCGGCTGATATGGTTGCTGATTGCGAAGCATATCGTGAGCAAATGATTGAAGCCGCGGCTGAAGCGAATGAAGAGTTTATGGATGCTTATCTTGAGACAGGCGAGCTTTCTGAGGAACAGATTAAGCAAGGTATTCGCACGCGCTGTATTAATAATGAAGTTATTCCAATGTTCTGTGGTTCAAGTTTCAAAAACATGGGTGTACAGGCATTATTGGATGCGGTAGTTGAGTACTTCCCATCACCTGTTGATGTTCCAGCTATTGAAGGTGAGCTTGAAAATGGTGATAAAGCCAATCGTGAGTCATCAGACGACGCGCCTTTTGCTGCCCTAGCTTTTAAGATGATGACAGACCCTTATGTTGGAACCTTGACGTTTGTTCGTGTTTATTCGGGTGTGTTGAATTCAGGTGAAGCGGTTTATAATCCTGTAAAAGGCAAAAAAGAGCGCGCTGGTCGTTTAATTCAAATGCATGCTAATACCCGTGAAGAAATTAAAGAACTTCGTGCTGGTGATATTGGTTGTGTTGTTGGTCTTAAGGATGTAACAACGGGTGATACGATTTGTGATTTAAACAATATCATCACTCTTGAGCGTATGGAATTCCCAGAGCCGGTAATCTCAATTGCAGTTGAACCAAAAACCAAGGCCGACCAAGAGAAAATGGGTATTGCGTTACAGAAGCTTGCTTCAGAAGATCCATCATTCCGCGTGCGTACTGATGAAGAAACAGGTCAAACCATTATTTCAGGTATGGGTGAGCTTCATCTAGACATCATTGTTGATCGTATGAAACGTGAGTTTAACGTAGAAGCAAATGTGGGCGCACCACAGGTATCTTATCGTGAAACTATTCGTCAGTCTGTTGAAGCTGATGGTAAGTTTGTACGTCAGTCTGGTGGTCGTGGTCAATATGGTCATGTTGTGCTGCGTATTGAGCCACAAGAGCCTGGCACTGGATTCACCTTTGAAAATGCAATTGTTGGTGGTGTGGTGCCTCGTGAGTACATTCCTGCTATCGAAAAGGGTGCTAAAGAGCAGCTTGAGAATGGTGTAATCGCGGGTTATCCGGTAGTTGATGTTAAGGTTACTGTTTTTGATGGTTCTTACCATGATGTTGACTCAAACGAAATGGCATTTAAGATAGCAGCCTCAATGGGTGTTAAAAACGGTGTTGAGAAAGCACGCCCTGTTATTCTTGAACCTATCATGGCCGTTGAGGTTATTACGCCCGAAGAGTACATGGGTGATGTAATGGGTGACCTTAATCGTCGTCGCGGTATGATCCAGGGTATGGAAGATACGCCAACAGGTAAAGAGCTAAAGGCAGAAGTGCCATTATCTGAAATGTTTGGTTATGCTACTAACGTTCGTTCCTTATCTCAGGGTCGCGCAAGCTATACTATGACATTCGCGAAGTATGCAGAAGCGCCTGCTTCAATTCAGGAAGAAATTATCGCGAAAGCGAAAAAAGGTTCTTAATCATTTAATTTAGAGGGTTTTTAAATGGCAAAAGCAAAGTTTGAACGTACAAAGCCGCACGTAAACGTGGGAACGATTGGTCACGTTGACCATGGTAAGACTACCTTAACAGCGGCCTTAACGATTGTGCAGGGTAAGAAGTTTGGTGGTGATGTGAAAGCATACGACCAGATTGACAATGCACCAGAAGAAAAAGCGCGTGGTATCACGATTTCAACTGCTCACGTTGAGTATGAGTCTGAAGCACGTCACTATGCACACGTTGACTGCCCAGGGCACGCTGACTATGTAAAAAACATGATCACTGGTGCGGCGCAGATGGATGGTGCGATTCTTGTATGTTCGGCCGCTGATGGCCCCATGCCACAAACGCGTGAGCACATTCTATTATCACGTCAGGTAGGTGTACCTTACATCGTTGTGTTCTTAAACAAAGCGGACATGGTTGATGACGAAGAGTTACTAGAATTGGTTGAAATGGAAGTTCGTGAGTTGTTGTCTGACTATGACTTCCCAGGTGATGATACACCTGTAATCAAGGGTTCAGCATTAAAAGCGATTGAAGGTGATCAGTCTGAAATCGGTGAGCCTGCAATCGGTCGTTTGATCGAAGCGCTAGATACCTATATCCCAACACCAGAGCGTGCTACGGATAAGCCATTCCTGATGCCAGTAGAGGACGTGTTCTCAATTCAAGGTCGTGGTACGGTTGTAACCGGTCGTATTGAGACAGGTGTGGTTAAAGTGGGTGATACCATTGAGATCGTAGGTATTCGTGATACGGTTAGCACCACGGTAACAGGTGTGGAAATGTTCCGCAAGTTGCTAGATCAAGGTGAAGCGGGTGACAACGTAGGTGTGTTGTTACGTGGAACGAAGCGTGAAGACGTTGAGCGTGGTCAGGTGTTAAGCCATGTTGGTAAGATCAAGCCACATACTCAGTTTGAGTCTGAAGTGTATGTGTTGTCAAAAGAAGAGGGTGGTCGTCATACGCCTTTCTTCAATGGCTACCGCCCACAGTTCTACTTCCGTACAACTGACGTAACGGGTGCATGTGAGTTACCATCAGGTGTAGAAATGGTTATGCCAGGTGACAACATCCAGATGACAATCACCTTAATCAACCCAATCGCGATGGACGAAGGTCTACGTTTTGCGATTCGTGAAGGTGGTCGTACCGTTGGTGCGGGTGTTGTTTCTAAGATTTTGAAATAATCATTATTAGTTGATTATCTAGAAATTTAGGTTTATAATCCGCAACCTTATTAGCAGTAGGCATCGCCTGCTGCTTTTATTTTTTTTATAAAGCGAGAAGTGGTTATGGCAACTCAAAATATTCGTATTCGCTTAAAAGCCTTTGATCATCGTTTGATTGATCAGTCAGCTAAAGAGATTACAGAAACGGCAAAGCGTACTGGGGCACAAGTCAAGGGTCCTATTCCAATGCCAACACGCAAAGAACGTTTTACAGTGTTGGTTTCACCGCACGTAAACAAAGATGCGCGTGATCAATATGAGCTTCGCACTCATAAAAGAATGCTTGATATCGTTGATCCTACTGATAAAACAGTTGATGCACTCATGAAGCTAGATTTGGCTGCAGGTGTTGATGTTCAGTTGGAATTGCGTTAATAGCAATGGAAGCCATCAATCGTAATGGTGGATTGCAATAATAAGAGGTAATTTTAATGAGTATTGGTGTCGTTGGAAAGAAAATTGGTATGACACGTATCTTCAATGAAGAAGGTGTGTCGGTACCGGTTACAGTGGTTGAGGTTGCACCAAATCGTGTAACTCAGCTTAAGACGCTTGAGAATGATGGCTATTGTGCTGTACAGGTTACTGCGGGCGCTAAGCATGCAGGTCGTGTTAATAAGCCTGCGGCTGGCCATTTCGCTAAGGCCGGTGTTGATGCGGGTGAGGGTCTTTGGGAATTTAAGGTTTCTAGTGAAGATTTAGCTTCATTTGAGCTTGGATCTGAAATTTCAGTTGCGCAATTTGCAGATACACCTGTTGTGGATGTGATTGGTAAGACAAAAGGTAAGGGCTTTCAAGGTGGTGTTAAGCGCCATAACTTTAGAACACAAGATGCCACTCACGGTAACTCAGTTTCGCATCGTGTTTTAGGTTCAATTGGTCAAAACCAAACCCCTGGACGTGTTTTTAAAGGCAAGAAGATGGCTGGTCATTTAGGTGATGTGCGTCAAACTACCCTTAATTTAGACCTGGTAAAAGTAGATGTAGAAAATAATTTACTTTTAATCAAAGGTGCTGTTCCCGGAGCTAAAGGTGGAACAGTTATCGTGCGTAAAGCAATTAAGTAAGGTGGGCGCTATGGAATTAAAAATGATCGAATTAGCGACAGGTAACCAGAAGGGTTCAGTTGGGGTTTCGGATGCTGTTTTCGGTGTTGACTTCAATGAAACGCTGGTGCACCAGGTTGTTGTAGCCTATATGGCTGGTGCCCGTTCAGGGACAAAAAAGCAGAAAACACGTTCAGAAGTACGTGGTGGTGGAATTAAGCCATGGCGTCAAAAGGGTACCGGTCGTGCTCGTGCTGGTACAATTCGCAGCCCATTGTGGGTAGGTGGCGGACGTGCATTTCCAGGTCAAAATCGTGATTTTAGCCAAAAAGTAAACAAGAAGATGTACCGTGGTGCGATGAAATCCATCCTGTCTGAATTGAACAGAAATGGTCGTCTGATTGTAGTTGATGACTTTAAGGTTGAAGCCCCTAAAACACGTGAATTTAAAGCAAAATTAGCGCAGTTGGGTGTAACCGATGTATTAGTTGTTACAGAGGCGTTTGATGAGTATTTATACCTTTCATCACGTAACCTGTATCAGGCTGACGTCTGTGATGTTGCTTCTATTGATCCACTAAGTTTAGTTGGTTTCAAGAATGTGGTAGTGACTCAGGGTGCTATCAAGCAGTTAGAGGAGAAGTACGCATGAGTAAAGAGCGTCTATTAAAAGTTTTGCTAGCGCCACATGTGTCTGAAAAAAGCGCCTTAATGGCAGATAGCAAATCACAATACGTTTTTAAGGTGGCACCTGACGCGACTAAGGTCGAGGTTAAGCAAGCTGTTGAAAGTCTATTTAATGTTCAGGTAGAGTCAGTAAATGTTCTGAACCTTAAAGGCAAGCGCAAAATGTTTAAAGGTCGTCCAGGTACACGCAATGGTGTTCGTAAGGCCATTGTTAAGTTAACCGCCGGTCAAGAAATTGACTTTGTTGCGGGTGAATAAGGAGTAATTTATGGCGATTATTAAGAAATCAAAACCTACTTCTCCTGGGCGTCGTTTCGTAGTAAGTATCGTAGAGCCAGGTCTGCACAAAGGTGCACCTTATGCTCCGTTGCTTGAGAAGAAAAGCAAGAAGGGTGGTCGTAACAACAACGGTCGTATTACAGTTCGTCACAATGGTGGCGGTCATAAGCAACATTACCGTCTAGTTGATTTTAAGCGCAGTAAAGATGGAATTCCCGCCGTTGTAGAACGTCTGGAATATGATCCTAACCGCACGGCAAATATTGCACTCATCCGGTATGCAGATGGTGAGCGTGCTTATATTCTTGCTCCACGCAATCTAAAGGCTGGGGACACTGTTGAATCTGGTTCAGGTGTGAATATTAAAGTGGGTAATACGTTACCATTGCGTAATATTCCTGTAGGTACAGTTGTTCATGCACTTGAAATGCGTCCAGGCAAAGGTGCCCAAATAGCACGCAGTGCGGGTGCTTCAGTTCAAATTGCTGGTAAAGAAGGTGCTTATGTTCTTGTAAAGCTTCGTTCAGGTGAGATGCGTAAGATTCACATCGATTGTCGAGCCACTATTGGAGAAGTTGGCAATACCGAGCACAATCTTCGCAAATTAGGTAAGGCCGGTGCTAAGAGATGGCGTGGAGTTCGTCCTACTGTACGTGGTGTTGCTATGAACCCGGTTGACCATCCGCATGGTGGTGGTGAAGGTCGTACCTCTGGTGGCCGTCATCCTGTTACTCCTTGGGGTGTTCCAACTAAGGGCAAGAAGACTCGTAGCAATAAGCGTACTGATAATATGATAGTACGTCGTCGTAATAGTAAATAAGGAAGGACATAATGCCACGTTCAGTTAAAAAAGGACCTTTTGTAGATCATCACTTGGCAAAAAAAGTGATTGAGGCGCAAGAATCTGGTAATAAACGTCCAATTAAAACCTGGTCAAGACGTTCAATGATTTTACCGGATATGATTGGATTAACCATTGCCGTACATAATGGCAAAGAGCATATACCTGTTTTTGTATCTGAAAACATGGTTGGCCATAAATTAGGTGAGTTTTCTATGACTCGCACTTACCGTGGTCATGCTGCTGATAAGAAAGCTAAGCGATAGGAGATTGAAGATGCAAGTTAGTGCAACACATAAATTCGCTCGTATTTCTCCACAAAAAGCCCGCTTAGTTGCTGATCTTATTCGTGGTAAAAGAGTTGAGTCTGCTGTAAATATTCTTACTTTCAGTGACAAGAAAGCTGCTGATTTAATGAAGAAGGTATTGAGTTCTGCAATAGCAAATGCAGAAAACAATAATGGTGCCGATGTTGATGAGCTGCATGTAACAGCAGTATTTGTGGATGAAGGTCCACAAATGAAGCGTATGAGAGCTCGCGCTAAAGGTCGTGGTAACCGTATCGTTAAGCGCATGAGTCATATCACTGTTACAGTAGGCGAAAAATAAGGAGAGCCATTATGGGTCAAAAAGTACATCCAGTTGGTATCCGTCTTGGCATTACAAAGGATTGGAATGCGCGTTGGTATGCGGATAGCAAAAATTATTCAGACTTTCTTGTAAGCGACATTGAAATTCGCAATGAGCTTAATGAGAAGTTAAAAAATGCATCAGTAAGTAAGATCCACATTGAGCGTGTTGCAAATGGTATTCGTGTGACAATCCATTCTGCACGCCCAGGTATTGTTATTGGTAAAAAAGGTGAAGATATTGAAAAGCTAAAGGCTGATCTTGTTAAGAAAACGGGTCTTCCAGTTAACATCAATATTGAAGAAGTTAAAAAGCCTGAGTTGGATGCTAAGTTGGTTGCTGAAAGTATTGCCCAGCAATTAGAAAAGCGTATTCAATTCCGTCGTGCGATGAAGCGTGCAGTTGGTAATGCAATGCGTCTTGGAGCTCAGGGTATTAAGGTTGCTGTAGCTGGTCGTTTGAATGGTGCAGAAATTGCACGTACTGAATGGTATAGAGAAGGTCGTGTGCCTTTACATACATTCCGTGCAGATATTGATTATTCAACGTTTGAAGCAGATACAACCTATGGCAAATTAGGTGTTAAGGTTTGGATTTTCCACGGTGAAAAACTTGGCAAAATGTCTTTAGCTGCTAATGACAATCAAAAACAACCTAAAGCCAAGAAAGGCCGTAAATAAAAGGATTTAGACCATGTTAATGCCTAAGCGTACTAAATTTAGAAAAGTTCAAAAAGGACGTAACCGTGGTTTGGCTCTAGCTGGAAGCAAGGTTAGTTTTGGTGAGTTCGGCTTAAAAGCGGTTGAGCGTGGTCGCTTAACTTCTCGTCAAATTGAATCAGCTCGTAGAGCCATGACGCGCCACATCAAGCGTGGTGGTAAGATTTGGATTCGTGTGTTTCCTGACAAGCCTATTACAAGTAAACCTCTTGAGGTTCGTATGGGTAAAGGTAAAGGAAGTGTTGAATACTGGGTTGCCCAAATCCAGCCGGGTCGTGTCCTTTATGAAGTTCAGGGTGTCAATGAAAGTTTAGCGCGTGAAGCGTTTAGCTTGGCTGCTGCCAAGCTGCCTTTCAAAACACAGTTTGTAATTAGAACGGTGATGTAAGATGACTAGTAAAGAACTTAGAGAAAAAAGTGCTGAAGATTTAAATACTGAATTGCATGCATTGTTAAAAGAGCAATTTAATTTAAGAATGCAGCAAGCAACTGGACAATTGGCCAGTACTGCGCAGTTAAAATCTGTTAGACGTTCTATTGCTCGTGTAAAAACCATCATTCGTGAAAAAGTGAGTGTATAATATGAGCACTGAAAATTTAAAAGCAAGAACTCGTGCTGGTGTTGTTGTAAGTAATGCAATGGATAGTTCAATTGTTGTCCTAACTGAGCGTTATGTTAAGCATGCTAAGTACAAGAAATATGTAAAAAAATCTACCAAGATTATGGCGCATGATGCTGATAATCAGTGTCAGGTTGGAGATAAAGTGACCATTCAAGAATGTCGCCCAATTTCTAAGCGTAAGTCATGGACTCTTGTAGAAATTAACGAAAAAGCTAAAATCTAAACAATTAGTTTTTGTTTTTTCACCGCTGATGTAACTAAGCCGAAAGGAACTGGTTACGCAGCGGTTTTTGTGTTAACATTATTTATTTGGCTGATTTATAGCAATTTTGGAGTGCCGCTATGATTCAAATGCAAACAGTATTAGAAGTTGCAGACAACAGTGGTGCAAAGCGCGTGCAATGTATCAAAGTGTTGGGTGGTTCGAAGCGCCGCTATGCGAGCGTTGGAGATGTAATTAAGGTTTCTATTAAAGAAGCTGCACCGCGTGGGAAGGTTAAAAAAGGCGATGTTTACAACGCTGTCGTTGTGAGAACTGCTAAAGGTGTTCGTCGTCAGGATGGTTCATTGATCCGTTTCGATGATAATGCAGCCGTTATTCTTAATAACAAGCAAGAGCCAATTGGAACACGTATTTTTGGACCGGTAACACGTGAATTGCGTACAGAGAAGTTTATGAAAATTGTTTCTTTGGCGCCAGAAGTGTTGTAAGGGGAAGAGAATGAATCGTTTAAAAAAAGGTGATGAAGTTATTGTCATCACGGGCAAAGATAAGGGTAAGAGAGGAACGGTTTCATCTTTCGTTTCTAGTGATAAGGTTTTAGTTGATGGTATTAATCTTGTTAAGAAGCATACTAAAGCGAACCCAATGACCGGTTCTCAGGGTGGTATTGTTACTAAGGAAATGCCTGTGCATATTTCTAATGTTGCTTTATTAAACCCGGAGACTCAAAAGGCTGACAGAATTGGTTTTCGCATCGAAAATGATGTGAAGATTAGATATTTCAAGTCAACAAATAAAGCGGTTGACGCTTAATTGGATTGGTGAAATGGCAAGATTAAAACAAGTTTACAAAGAGCAAATTGTTCCTAAATTGGTTGAACAGTTTGGTTATAAGTCAGTAATGCAGGCACCAAAAATTACTAAAATAACCCTGAATATGGGTGTTGGTGCGGCATTAGCTGATAAGAAAGTTTTAGATAACGCTTTAGCAGATATGGAAGCAATTACTGGTCAGAAGCCAGTTAAAACCTTGGCTCGTAAATCAGTTGCGGCATTTAAGGTTCGTCAGGGCTGGCCTATCGGTTGTAAAGTTACTCTTCGTGGCGAAAGAATGTATGAGTTTTTAGATCGTTTGATCAATATCTCTCTGCCACGTGTCCGTGACTTCCGTGGTGTTAATGGTAAGTCTTTTGATGGACGCGGTAACTATACAATGGGTGTGAAAGAGCAGATTATCTTTCCAGAAATTGAGTTTGAGAAGGTTGATATGATGCGCGGTATGGACATTAATATTGCGACAACTGCACAGACTGACGCTGAAGCTAAAGCTTTGCTAGAAGCTTTTAATTTCCCATTTAAGAAATAAAAGGAATTGAAATGGCAAAGACTTCAATGAAAATGCGCGAAGTTAAACGTGCAAAGACTGTTGCAAAATATGCTGAAAAACGTGCTGAGTTAAAAACTAAATCAGTTGACATGTCACTTTCATACGAAGAGCGTATGGAAGCAATGGATAAGTTAGCTCGCCTGCCACGTAATGCATCACCTGTAAGGCAGCAACGTCGCTGTAAACTAACAGGTAGACCGCATGGTGTTTACAAGAAGTTTGGTTTATCACGTAACATGCTTCGTTTATATGCAATGCAGGGCGACGTACCTGGTTTAAGAAAAGCTAGCTGGTAGGATTTTAATTATGAGTATGTCAGATCCAATTGCTGATATGTTAACGCGTATCAGAAACGGCCAAATGGCAGGACACAAAAATGTCACTATGCCGTCTTCGAAATTAAAGGCTTCAGTTGCTAAGTTGTTAGCAGATGAGGGCTATATTGAAAAATTTGATATTAAAGATTTAGATGGTAAGCAAACACTTTCTCTTGATCTTAAATATTTTCAGGGTCAACCTGTTATTGAACTGCTAAAACGTGTGAGCCGTCCAGGTTTGCGCGTATATAAAAACAAAGATGAATTGCCAAAAGTAATTGGTGGTCTTGGAGTAGCAGTTGTTTCAACCTCAAAAGGCATTATGTCTGATCGTCAAGCTCGTGAGGCGGGTGTTGGTGGTGAGATTATTTGCTTTGTGGCTTAAGGAGAGAAGTTCATGTCTAGAGTAGCAAAAGCTTCTATTACCCTACCAGCTGGTGTTGAAATAAAGATAGAAGATAAAATAGTTTCTGTTAAAGGTGCCAAGGGTACTGTTACAGGTCCACTTAATAAGTCAGTAAGTATTAGCAATGATGGTGGTGTTTTAAGCTTCTCGCCAAAAGGTAATGCTGTTGATGGATGGGCGCAGGCTGGTACTGCGCGTTCACTTGTTAATAATATGATTGTCGGCGTTACTCAAGGTTTTGAGAAACGTTTGCAGTTGGTTGGTGTTGGTTACCGTGCCCAGGTTCAGGGTAATGTTGTAAACCTTACGCTCGGTTTTTCACATCCTGTTGCGCATCAACTTCCTGAAGGCATTACAGCTGAAACACCAAGTCAAACAGAAATTATTGTCCGCGGTGCTGATAAGCAGGTTGTTGGGCAGGTTGCTGCGCAAATTCGTGGTTACAGACCACCAGAGCCTTATAAAGGTAAGGGTGTTAAGTATGCTGATGAGCGTATTTTGCGTAAAGAAGCTAAGAAGAAATAAGGTTGGTTAATCATGGATAGTAAACAAGCAAGACTTCGTCGTGCAAAAAAGACACGTGCAAAGATTAGTGAATTGAATATGCCACGTTTGTGCGTAAATCGTACTCCACGTCATATTTATGTTCAGTTGATTGCTGCTGATGGTGCCACTGTTATAGCTTCTAGCTCAACTGTTCAAGCAGAAGTAAAGAGTGGAGTTAAATATTCCGGTAATAAAGCCGCTGCAGAGGTTGTTGGTAAGGCAATTGCTGAAAAAGCCAAAGCAGCAGGCGTGACCAAAGTAGCCTTTGATCGTTCCGGTTTTAAATACCACGGTCGTGTGCAAGTCCTAGCTGACGCTGCACGTGCTAATGGTCTAGAGTTTTAAGATAAGGGTTGATTATGTCTTCACAAGAATTGCAAGATGGTCAAGACGGCTTAATCGAAAAATTAGTTTCAGTTCGTCGTGTAGCTAAAGTGGTTAAGGGTGGTCGCGTGTTTTCTTTTTCAGCGCTTACAGTTGTAGGTGATGGCGAGGGTCGCATTGGTTTCGGAAGTGGTAAGGCAAGTGAAGTGCCTGTTGCAATTAAAAAAGCAATGGACCAGGCACGTCGTAACATGCGTAATGTTCATCTTAACAATGGAACGCTTGAATACCCAATTAGTTTTGAACAAGGTGCAGCTAAAATTGTTATGCTTCCAGCATCTGAAGGTACAGGTGTTATTGCAGGCGGAAGTATGCGTTCTGTACTTGAAGCTGCGGGTGTTAAAAACGTACTTGCTAAATGTATCGGTACAACGCGTCCGGTAAACGTTGTAAGAGCAACAGTTAATGCACTTACGTCAATGCATTCACCTGATTATATCGCTGCGAAGCGTGGTAAGTCTGTTAATGAGATTGTAGGTGGATAATATGGCTGAGCAAAAAAAACTTACAGTTACTTTAATCAAAAGTACAATTGGTCGTTTACCAAACCATATTGCTTGTGTAAAAGGTTTAGGTTTACGCAGAATGCATCACACTGTTTCAGTTATTGATACACCTGAAAACCGTGGAATGATTAATAAAGTTTCTTATTTATTAAAAGTAGAGGAAGCCTAAGATGTTTTTAAATACATTAGCGCCTTCTGAAGGAACCAAGCGCGCACGTAAACGTGTAGGTCGTGGTCAGGGTTCTGGACTTGGTAAAATGGGTGGTCGTGGCCATAAGGGTCAGAAATCGCGTTCTGGCGGTTTCCATAAGGTCGGGTTTGAAGGTGGTCAGATGCCAATTCAACGTCGTTTGCCAAAAGTCGGTTTCACGTCTATGAAGGCAATGGTTACTGCTGAAATACGTCTTGATGCCTTGAATCGACTTGAAGCATTTGAAATTGATGTGGCAACTTTGAAGTCGGCAAACTTAATTGGTGAAAAGATCCGTTTTGTTAAGGTTATTAACTCAGGTGAAATAACTCGTGCAATTAAATTAAATGGAATAAAGGCTACAGAGTCTGCTAAGCAAGCTATTGTTGCTGCTGGTGGAAGTGTAGAAGTATAAAATATGAATAGTCCTGCAATAGCTCAATCCAGTAGTTCTTCTCAAGGTTGGGGTGATTTAAAGGCACGTTTGTTATTTGTACTTGGAGCTCTAATCGTCTTTAGACTTGGGACCCATATTCCAGTACCATCAATTGATCCGATTGCACTTGCAGCAATGTTTGAGCAGCAAAGAGGTACCGTTCTTGACATGTTTAACATGTTTTCGGGCGGTGCGCTTGAGCGCTTATCCATTTTAGCTTTGGGGATAATGCCCTACATTTCTGCCGCAATTATTATGCAACTACTTACAGCAGTTTCACCAACACTTGAGCAACTCAAGAAAGAGGGTGAGGCTGGGCGACGTAAGATAACTCAATATACTCGTTATGGAACTGTTGTCTTGGCAACTTTTCAGGCTATAGGTGTATCGATTGCATTACAAGCCCAAAACATAAATGGTATGCCTGTTGTTGTAAATCCTGGCGCATTATTTATGGTAACGGCAGTTGTCACGCTAGTAAGTGGAACCATATTTCTGATGTGGTTGGGAGAACAAATAACTGAGCGTGGTATCGGTAATGGTATCTCGTTGATTATTTTTGCAGGTATCGTCGCTGGGTTACCCTCAGCACTAGGTGGAACCCTAGAGCAGGTTCATACTGGCGCATTGCATGCAATTACTGTAATCATTTTATTATTACTCGTTGCTGCTGTAACAGCATTTGTTGTGTTTGTGGAGAGGGGTCAGCGTAGAATACCTGTCCAATATGCACAGAGAATGCGCGGACGTAAGCTTTATGGTGGTCAGGAAGGGCATTTACCACTGAAGTTAAATATGGCTGGGGTTATACCTCCTATTTTTGCTTCTAGTATTATCTTATTCCCAGCATCGCTTGGTGGATGGTTTGGTTCTTCTGAGAACATGAGTTGGCTTAAGGATATTGCTACAACATTGGCTCCTGGCCAGCCTTTGTACATAATGTTTTATGCTCTTGCAATCATGTTCTTTTGCTTTTTTTATACAGCGATTGTTTTTAATCCAAAAGATACCGCTGATAATTTAAGAAAGTCTGGTGCTTTCTTACCTGGTATTAGACCAGGACCTCAAACAGCAAGATATATTGATACCATAATGGGTCGATTAACACTTGCTGGCGCAGTGTATATAACCGCAGTGTGTTTATTACCTGAGTTTTTGATTCTTTATTGGAATGTTCCATTCTATTTTGGTGGAACTGCCTTACTTATTATCGTGATAGTAGTAATGGACTTTATGACTCAAATACAAGCTCAGTTAATGTCCGGTCAATATGAAAGTATGATGAAGAAAGCAAATTTAAAAGGGCGATAGTAGTTCATTATTGTCTAGTTTTTGATCGCGAAAACGGGTATAATCGCTCGTTTTCGTAAAACAGAATTTTTAGGGAGCGTCAATATGGCACGTATTGCCGGCGTAAATTTACCGTTAAACAAGCATATTGTTATCGGTTTAAGATCAATCTATGGAATTGGTCAAACTACAGCACAGAATTTGTGTAATGCAGTAAACATTGACCCAACTACTAAAGTCAGAGACATGTCTGAGGATCAGTTGGAATCATTACGTATTGAAATTGCTAAATATAAGATCGAAGGCGATTTACGTCGTCAGGTTTCGATGAATATTAAGCGTTTAATGGACATGGGTTGTTACCGTGGTATTCGTCACCGCCGTAGCTTACCTCTACGCGGACAGCGCACTAAGACTAATGCGCGTACGCGTAAAGGTCCAAAGAAACCAATTAAAAGATAAGCATAGCTGAGATAAATTATGGCAAAAGCAAATACACGTGCAAAAAAGAAAGTTAAGCAGGTCGTCAATGATGCCGTAGCGCATGTTCATGCTTCTTTCAACAACACTATTGTAACGATTACAGACCGTCAAGGTAACGCACTCTGCTGGGCAACAGCTGGTGGAAGTGGTTTCCGTGGTTCTCGTAAAAGTACACCTTTCGCTGCGCAGGTTGCTGCAGAACGTGCTGGTCAAATGGCACATGAATACGGCGTCAAGAATATGGATGTAATGGTAAAAGGACCTGGTCCTGGCCGTGACTCTGCTGTTCGTGGTTTAAATAGTGCTGGATTTAAAATTACATCGATTTCTGATGTGACGCCTATTCCTCATAATGGTTGTCGTCCATCTAAGAAACGTCGTGTTTAAGGAATAATTTCATGGCAAGATATATTGGTCCAAAGTGTAAATTAGCACGTCGCGAGGGAACTGATTTGTTCCTTAAAAGCGGCGCTCGTAGCATTGATTCAAAATGTAAAATTGATCAGGCTCCAGGTCAGCATGGTGCTCGTCGTGCTCGTGTAACTGAGTACGGTACCCAGTTGCGTGAAAAGCAGAAAGTTCGTCGTATTTATGGTGTTCTAGAAAAGAAGTTCCGTCTCTATTATAAGGAAGCGGATCGTCGTAAGGGTTCTACTGGTGTTAACCTTTTGCAGATTCTCGAAAGCCGTTTAGATAACGTTGTTTATCGTATGGGTTTTGCTGCAACACGCGCTGAAGCTCGTCAGTTGGTTTCCCACAAGGCTATCCAAGTCAATGGTCAAACTGTCAACATCCCTTCTTATGAAGTATCAGCAGGTGATGTTGTTGCGGTTCGTGAAAAGGCTCGTAACCAAACACGTATTGCTCAAGCATTAGAGCTTTCTGCGAAGATGGGGCAAGCTTCATGGTTAGAAGTTGATGCCAAGGCTTTCCAAGGTACATTTAAGTCTGTGCCTGATCGTAGTGATTTATCTTCAGATATTTCTGAAAACTTGATCGTAGAGCTTTATTCTAAGTAATAGAAAATTTTGGAGATAACTCCTGATGCAAGAGATGTTAGAACAATTGTTAACCCCGCGTCTTGTTGACATCAAAAGAATCAGTTCAACGCATAGTCGTGTAACACTAGAACCACTAGAACGTGGTTTTGGTCACACGCTAGGCAATGCACTAAGACGTATATTATTGTCGTCAATGCCTGGTGCTGCTATAAGCGAGGTTCAGATTGATGGTGTATTGCATGAATACTCAACTATTGAGGGTGTTCGTGAGGATGTACTTGAGATTCTATTAAACCTTAAAGAAGTGTCAGTTAAGTTGAATGCTCGTCAGTCTAGTGAGATGACTTTGTCTATGACAGGTCCTGCTGTTGTGCGTGCTAAAGACATTCAGGTAGACCATGATACTGAAATTTGTAATCCAGATTTAGTGATTGCACATCTTGGAGATGGCGCTAAATTAGTGATGACGTTGAAGGTTGAGAAGGGTATTGGTTACTCTGCTGCAACTCAGAACGAGCAGGCTGCAGGTACTGTTGGGTTCTTGCGTCTTGATGCAAGTTTTAGCCCGGTTCATACGGTTAGTTATTCGGTTGAGAATGCACGTGTTGAGCAGCGTACCGATTTAGACAAACTGATTTTAGATGTCGTTACTAATGGTACTTTGGATCCCGAAGATGCTATTAAACAAGCTGCAACAGTTTTACACTATCAGCTTAATGCGTTTGTCGATTTAAAACACCAAGAAGTTGAGGCTCCACAGGAAGAAGAGAATGATTACGATCCAATCTTCTTACAGCCTGTTGATGATCTTGAATTAACTGTTCGTTCAGCAAATTGTTTGAAAGCAGAACAGATTTACTACATTGGTGATTTGGTACAACGTACTGAAGCGCATTTATTAAAAACGCCAAACCTTGGTAAAAAGTCATTACAAGAAATCAAAGATGTTCTTGCTCAGCGTGGCTTAGGTTTGGGTACTAAATTAGACAATTGGCCACCATCAAGTTTGGTGGGTAAAGAGTCAGCGTAATTTTAGAAGGAAGCTATTATGCGTCATCGTAAGAGTGGTCGTAAATTAAACCGCAATAGCTCGCACCGTAAGGCGATGTTCAAAAACATGTCTGCCTCTTTAATTGAGCACGAAGTGATCAAAACAACGGTAGCGAAAGCAAAAGAATTGCGTAGTGTTGCAGAACCCTTAATTACCCTTGCAAAAGAAGATAGTGTGCATAACCGTCGTCTTGCATTTGCACGCTTGGGTAGTAAAGCGGCTGTAGGTAAGTTATTTTCCGATTTAGGTGTTCGTTATCAGGGACGTCCTGGCGGTTATATCCGTATTCTTAAGTGCGGTTACCGTGCTGGTGATAATGCGCCTATGGCGATTGTTGAGTTAGTTGATCGTCCTGTTTCGGATGTTCCAGCTGCTACGGCAGAAGCAGAATAGTCTAAAACCGGCGCAAGCCGGTTTTTTTAAATCTAAAATTTATGTTGTTGTTTGACAGTCATGCCCACCTAGACAGTATTTCTTATCCTAAATCTGTTGATATATCTAATGTCATTGCTGTCGCTGTAGATTTAAAAACATCGCTGTACTTTTCTTACTATTCTTCATTAAATCAACACTTAAAAGTTTATCCGTTTGTCGGCTTACACCCCTGGTTTATTGAACGCAATTTTGAATCTGATCTGAATAGCCTTAGGCAACTGATAATAGAATCCGGTGTTTCAATTTATGGGATAGGTGAGATTGGCCTTGATTATTCCCGTAACGCTAACAATAAAATTGATCAGCAGGCCTGCTTTGAAGCTCAGGTAGCTATGGCCGTAGAGTTTAGTTTGCCTGTTTCAGTTCACTGTGTAAAAGCTTTTAACGATTTATATTCTATTTTGCGACCATCTCGAGTCAAAGGGGTTATACATAGTTTTCCACTGAGGCAACATGAAGCAAAACGATTCGTGTCTTTGGGACTTAAATTGGGATTAAACCCGCGAATACTTTCTTCTAATCTAACTAAGCGTCATGCTTTTTATCAGCAGTTTCCTTTAAGTGTTTGGGTAGTGGAGTCTGATTTTCCAAATTTAAACCATCATAATGTTTGTAATGATCCTCGTTTGGGCATGCTTGCATTAATCAAGGATTTGGCACTTGCCTATCGAATTAGTGATGAAGAGGTTGCAGTTCAAATTTATAATACTACCCAACAGTTATTGATGAGTCATTGAAATGAATTTAAGTGATCCTTTGTTTGAACGCAGTTTGTTGGTTTTTAGTGATCAGGTTCTGCTTGATCTTGCCAATGCTAAGATATTAATTGCTGGTGTAGGCGGTGTGGGTGGATTTGTTGCCGAAGCCTTAGCGAGAGCCGGGGCTGAAAACATAACGCTTGTTGACCATGATCGCGTATCGGCATCCAACAAGAATCGTCAAATT
Source organism: Thiomicrospira aerophila AL3 (assembly GCF_000227665.2). NCBI lineage: Bacteria > Pseudomonadati > Pseudomonadota > Gammaproteobacteria > Thiotrichales > Piscirickettsiaceae > Thiomicrospira > Thiomicrospira aerophila. The sequence continues at coordinate 181,635 of NZ_CP007030.1, forward strand.
GTTGCACTCGACAATACGTTAGGCGAATTAAAAGTAGCGGTGATGGCAGATCGAATTGCACAGATTAATCCTAGTTGTCAGGTTGATTGCCGAGCTGTGTTCTTTGCTCCTGAATCTATGGCAGAACTTGTGGCACCCTTTGATGTTGTGATTGATGCAATTGATAGTCTTAACTGTAAGGTGGCATTGGTTGCTGAAGCCGTAAAGCAGCGAAAACGCATTTTTTCTAGCATGGGTGCGGGTCGGCGGGTTGATCCCACCAAAATTATGGTGACAGATATTAGTCTTACGCATACCTGCGGTCTCGCTCGAGTCATGCGACAGCGTCTAAAGAAGCTAGGCATTAAAAAAGGTGTGCCAGTGGTGTTCTCAACAGAGCTCCCAAAGGAGCCTGGTCCTATGGAAGCCATTGCCAATGCTCGTGGGCGTGTAGTGAATGGTACGGCGAGTTACATGCCAGGTATTTTTGGTTTGACCTTAGCAGGCCTGGTGATTAAGTCATTCTCTGACGCGTCGAGTTAATCATGGATGCGCGAGTCCGTTCTTGGCTAAATCGTCATCTATTTGAGGATGATGCGGGCGGGATTATTCTGCCCTATAGTCTGCTAGATCAAAAACATCCCGATTTGCGCATTCCCAGTTGGGATGAGATGCTCACCGATCAGGCGGCCATCCCACGTTATCCCGCTAAACTTAATTTGTTATCCTGGTCAGAGCATGGGCGTTTGCAGCGCTGGCAGTCTGCGATTCCTGCATGGATTAAAGAGAGTGTTGCGTTGTTTGAAACGCACCAATTAAGCCTTCTCCATTATGCAGCGCGCTATCCACAGTTATTGGAAGTGTTGGATCAGGCGCCGGTTATGGCGTGGAAATTAGTGAGTATGCCTGGTCAGGAAATAGATCTTCAGCACCTGCTAAATGGTAAACGATCAGATTTAATGGCGGCTTTGGGTGTTGAGTCGCAGCAAGAGGGCGCACGCTTTTTGCGCCAGCTGCGGTTGCGTCAGGTTTCGCCAATTATTCTGGATCAGATTGATACCTGCTTGGTAGATAAGCAACGACTCGCAGGGTTGAGTCAGTTGCCGCGTGTCAATTCAATGGCGTTGGCCTTAGCCGCACGCTTCCCGGCTCTGATTGGTTGCCGATTGCACCGAACTCTGGCACAACTGCCTTGCCGTCCTATGCAGTGTCAGTCGATGATTGCATTGTTGGAAGATGTGTATGCACTCGCAGCTTTTTTGGATACTGAGGCCGCTGAGCAGATAGGTGAGTGTCGTTATCTTACTGATGTGGAATCACTTTATCAAAGTTGGATTGAGCAATCTGTTGCCGTTATGAATTGCGCTCAATTACAGTTAACATCCCAGCCACAGCATCTTAAAACACTTGCTGAGTTTGTAGCGCTCAGTCGCCTGCAGTACCAGGCCTGGTGGTGTGATTTTGAACAGCCGCACCATCAGTTGTGGGCATGGCTAGAAGATCAAACGCCTGTAGGCGTGTTGATATCGGAAGTGAGCCAGCCAAATACGAGTTCAAATGACTCAAACCGATATCAAGCTAGACCTTATCAATTGGTACGCATTCGTCAAGGCAAGAATCAACTCCCTTCGGCAAGCTTAATCGCCAAAGTGGAGTTGTGGTTACTTAATCTTCATCACCAAGACTTGTAAGGTAGAAACTTACCGTTCATGCTAATGACTACACGGTCACCCGCTGGATTTTCTTCCTTATCGATATGCATCGTGAAGTCAATGGCGCTCATAATGCCATCGCCAAATTTTTCATGAATAAGGGTTTTCATGGTAGGACCGTACACCCCTACAATTTCATAAAGACGATAAATCAATGGATCGGTGGGCACGGATTTATCCCACGTTTTATGCGGACATTCTTGTAATGCTAGGGCGATGTCATCACCTAACTTTAAGAATGCAGCGAGTTTTTGTGCCGGTTCCGCTTTTAGACTGTTCATACCTAGGCAGGCTGAGGTTGCAAACACTTCACTTAAGCCACAAGCTGCGGCCATCTCACCCCAACTTACGCCAAGCTCATGCTTAGCCAGAATAATGGTTTCAGTCATCGTTGTTTTAGTCATCATAATGCTATCTCCTAAGGATAATTAACTTGCAGCTAAGTCTACGGTTAAAGGTTGGTGGTCAGGTTTCACGTCACATACGCTGCCTGATAAGCCTTTCGAGCGATTGACCAGGAAGTCCACCAAGTGGTTGCGAATTTTGTAATAATTTTCATCATGAATAATGTCGGTCCGGGTTCTGGGTCGTGGAATACTGACCTTTACCGATTCTGCAATCTGTGCTTTGGGGCCGTTTGACATTAGCAAAATTCGGTCTGATAGCAAGATTGCCTCATCTACATCATGAGTAATCATGAATACAGTTTGCTTGGACTCTTCCCAAATTTTAATTAGCTCCTCTTGGATGACGCCGCGTGTTAATGCATCTAGCGCACCAAAGGGTTCATCCATTAACAGTAGCTGAGGTTGGGTAGCAAATGCACGCGCAATACTCACGCGTTGGCGCATACCGCCCGATAGCTGTGCAGGTTTGCGATCCAGAGCATGGCTCAGTCCAACCAGCTCCAAATAACGTTTGCTATGAGCTTCAACCTTCGACTTGTCCCAGCTAGGCCAACGGGCTCTCACTGCAAAAATAATGTTATCTAGGGTGGTTTTCCAGGGTAATAAACTGTAGTTTTGGAAAATCACCCCGCGCTCCAGGCTGGGTCCTGTAATTTCCTTTCCATCCATGAGTACCAAACCATCGCTAGCCTCATCCAGGCCTGCTAAGATGTTTAAGATAGTTGATTTACCACAACCTGAATGTCCGATGACACATACAAATTCACCCTTTTCAATGCTAAAGTTGGCGTGTTCAAAAACCGTTGACACCTCTTTGCCATCGGGAGTTGGGTAGCTTTTGCGTAACCCTTGAATTTCTAAAAACTTTGTCATGGTGTTACTCCTTAGTATTTTTATTCTTGATAGGCAACCATACGTGCGCCAGCAGCCAAGATCATGTCGAGAATCATGCCTATGACGCCAATCATGAAGATTGAAAAGATCACGCGTGCGAGGTCAAGGTTGTTCCATTCGTTCCAAACGTAATAACCAATACCTGTACCGCCCACCAGCATTTCTGCGGCAACAATAACGAGCCAAGCAATACCAATCGAAATACGCATGCCGGTCAAGATGGTCGGTGCAGCAGCAGGGAGCACTACTTGAAAAGCCGTTTGCACCGGTGAAAGTTGATGGGTTTTGGCAACATTAATCCAATCTTTGCGTACGCTGGCGACGCCAAAGGCAGTATTAAGTAGCATTGGCCAAATGGAGCAAATAAAAATTACAAAAATCGCGGATAACTCAGAGTCTTGAATAATAAATAAGGCTAAAGGCATCCATGCCAAGGGTGAAATAGGACGCAGTACTTGGATATAGGGGTTAAGCGCCTTGTACATCATTGGTGACATACCAATAACAAATCCTAGAGGTATAGCAATAACTGCGGCCAATGCAAATCCCACAAGTACGCGATAGACAGAATGGGCTAGTTGCACCCCAATGCCTTTATCATTGGGTCCTGCGTCATAGAATGGGTTAGATAACTCTGCGATACCAAGTGCAATGATTTGAGACGGTGGTGGTACCGCTGCTGTTGGAGCGCCAAGACCCATTAGCATTTCATATTCGGTCAATTCCCGACTCATGCTGGAATTGGCTGAATAGGTGCCTAGCTCCCAGCTACCCAGTAATACAATCAGCAGTGCGAGACTAACAAGGGTGGCTTTTAGATTAACGGACTTTAACATAATGCCTCCTTATCCCTTGCGACCAATGGCAAAGCTGTTGATATAGGCCTCAGGCTCTGCTGGATCAAAGGTTTTACCCATGATAGTGTGGGTTTTATAGGTTTCAGAGGGAGGGGTCTGACCCAGTTCGCGCATGATTTCCGCTGTTTCAGTGGCTAGGTATACGCGCTCAGCAATGTTGTTATACTGGATGTCGCCACTAATATAGCCCCAGCGCTTCATTTGAGTCAAAATCCATACCCCCATCGAGTGCCAAGGGAAAGGGTCAAAGTCGATTCGATCTGGAACATCCTGAATGTTACCTAAACCATCGGCAAAACGACCAGTGAGAACTTGTTCTATAACAGGCACGGGTTGGTTAAGATAATTACGTGGTGCAATCGCGCTCGCAATTTCGCGGCGATTTTCATGAATTGACGAATAATGTGTGGCATCAATAATCGCTCTCAGCAAAGCACCATAAGTGTTTGGATTTTGGGTAGCGAACTCTTGGCTACAGGCAAAGGCGCAGCATGGATGCTTATCCCAAATGTCTTTGGTAAGCATGTGTATAAAGCCCACGTTTTCCCAAACGGCGCGCTGGTTAAACGGGTCGGGTGATAAATAGCCATCCAGGTTGCCTGCGCGCAAATTAGCGACCATTTCAGGTGGCGGTACAACACGAATTTGAATATCTTGATCTGGGTCAAGACCATGTTCAGCCACATAATAGCGCAACAAGAAGTTGTGCATGGAATATTCAAAAGGCACGCCAAAACGGAAACCTTTCCATTGTTTGGGGTCACGTTTGTCTTTGTGATCATTGTGTAGCACGATGGCTTGACCGTTGACATTCTCGACTGCCGGCATAATGAAATGTCGTGATGTCGAACCCGCCCCAATGGTCATGGCAAGCGGCATAGGGGTAAGCATATGTGACGCATCATATTCACGGGCCAGTGATTTATCACGTGCGACTGCCCAACCAGCGGTTTTTTCGAGATTCACACTGAGGCCATACTTGTCATAAAAGCCCATGGGTTCAGCCATAATAATGGGTGTAGCACAGGTAATCGGTACAAAGCCAATGTTGAGGCGGCTTTTTTCCAATGGCCCTAAGGATTCTTTAATAGCCGCCTTGGCTTCGTTTAATGGAAACACACTGCTAATGGCGGCCGCGGCCGTACCGGCACCGACCATACTCAAAAAACTACGACGTGATAATTCGTTGTGATTAAAGACCGAGCGCACTACCGCGTTTTCAATAGCGCGATCAAGCATGGCTTCGCTTGAGTCGAACTGAGCTGGGGTGTTTGTTTTGTGTGTGGTGACTTTAAATTGATCAGCCTGTTGCTCGATATGCGCTTGGCGAGCCGATGCCGATGGTTGGTTAGTTGATTTTTCGGTTTGACAGATCGGGCAGGTGCAATTTTTAACGTGCAATAAGCTGCTTTTTTTATCGAATGCGTTAGTTAGGCTTTTTATGGTCATGATGATGCTCCTCGAGTTAGCGTTAGCATTTAGTCAGGCTATACTGAGCATCGCACATGCCAGTTAGTGAATTTAATTTTTAAGTTATTGTTTTTAAAAGCTTTGTGGATTATTTGATTAATTATTTTCCTTGCAATTTTCTACGAAATAAAATAGATTTACGATATAGCGTTTATTTATTACGAAATGTCGTAGGTCTAGTATGTCTTTATTTGGTTTGTTTTTTACCCAGTTACCCGAAGCCTGTATTTTGGTGGACCCTTTCGCCAATAAGATTTGCTATCGCAATCTCAAAGCGCAACAACTACTGCCTGAGGTCGATCGGGCCACGGACATATTTAGCTCCCCGCCGGGTAAGTTGGTGGTATTTACTCAAGAAATCCTGGAGAAACAGCAGGCCTGGTCGAGTGAGCTGAGTATTCGTTTGCAAAGTGGCAAAACCTTAGCGGTCGAGGCGTTGGGCTTTCGGGTTGCCGATGAATCTAGTCAATCACTGGTCGCGATGGTGTTGACCAGTAAGCCTAGCCTAGCTCAACGGCGGCAATTGGCTGAAGTGCATCGCTTGCATCGCGATGGCTTGGTTTATTGGAAAACCATTGAGCAGGCGTTTCGTGAGTTTGAGCGCGAGAATGATTTAATTTTGCAGTCGGTCGGTGATGGGATTTATGGGGTGGATATCGACGGCAAGGCAACTTTTGTTAACCCGGCTTGTGAGCGTATTTTAGAGTGGCGCGCTGAAGAGATGATTGGGAAAAATGTTCATGATCTTATTCACCACCATCATCCCGACGGGCGCCATTATCATGGTCACGATTGTCCTATTTATGCCGCCTTTCGGGATGGTGAAATTCGTCAAGTCGATGATGAGGTGTTCTGGACCAAGAGTGGTCGTGCTATTCCGGTGGCCTATACCAGTACGCCGATTTTAGATTCGGGGCAATTGGTGGGTGCGGTGGTGGTGTTTCGTGACATTAGTGAGCGTATCGAAGCTGAAACGCAGCTAAAGCATGCCTTGGCAGAAGTGCAGGCGCTTAAACAACGCTTAGAGGCTGAAAATGCCTATTTACAAGAAACGTATCGTATTGAACATAATTACAAGTCAATTGTCGGACGCAGCCGCGCCATTTTGCAGACCATTAAGCAGATAGATGTTGTCGCACCTACCGATGCCAGCGTGTTGATTACTGGGGAGTCCGGTACAGGCAAGGAGCTGATTGCGCAGGCTATACATCAAGCCAGTGCTCGAGCGGAGCGTCCTTTTATCAAAGTGAACTGTGCCTCGATTCCGCATGAGCTATTTGAGAGTGAGTTTTTCGGGCATATTAAAGGCGCGTTTACCGGTGCGGTGCAAGATCGTGTTGGGCGCTTTGAGTTAGCGAATGGCGGCACGCTGTTTCTTGATGAAGTCGGTGAGATTCCCTTGGCATTACAAAGTAAGTTGCTGCGGGTGTTGCAGGAAGGGCAATTTGAGCGGGTCGGTGAGTCAAAAACGCGCCAAGTGAATGTGCGTATTTTAGCGGCCACTAATCGCGATCTGGATCAGGAAGTCAGTGCCAAGCGCTTTCGTGAGGACTTGTTTTTCCGCTTAAATGTCTTTCCGATTGCGTCTTACCCACTGCGTGAGCGGCGAGAAGATATTCCCTTATTAGCGGAACATTTTTTAACCATAGTCTGTCGGAAATTTAATCGCGCTAAGTTGGTGTTTAGTCAGGCTGATATGCAGGCGATGCAGGGCTATGATTGGCCTGGCAATATCCGTGAATTGGTCAATGTGATCGAGCGCGGCGTGATCTTGGCACAGACAGATCGCTTTGTGTTAGAACTACCTAATCATGTGGAAGGTGAAGCGGTTGCCACACCGTCTAGTCGCTTGAACGCAGCACAAACTTGGCAGGAGATAGAGCAACGCGCATTGATCGCGGCGCTACAAGCCTGTCGCGGTAAAATTTTTGGTGAAGACGGCGCAGCAGCTCGCTTGGGACTAAAGCCGACGACCTTAAACTCGAAACTGGCCAAGCATAAGATCAATCGGCATCAATATGTGCGTTAAATAAGCTGCTCTTTGCCCATTAAGTCGTCATAGGTTTCGCGTGGACGCACTAACCAGGCCTGCTGGTTTTGTACCATCACCTCAGCCGCGCGTGGTCGAGTGTTGTAATTAGAGCTCATGGTGAAACCATAGGCCCCTGCTGACATGACCGCCAATAAATCGCCGGCCTGCAGATTCAATAATCTATTTTTACCTAAAAAATCCCCCGTTTCACAAACTGGCCCAACAACGTCCCATTCTACGGCTGTGCCTTCGTTTCTAGGGGTAACGGGGATGATGTCTTGATAAGCTTGATAGAGCGCCGGGCGAATGAGGTCATTCATGGCGGCATCAATAATGGCAAAGTTTTTGTGTTCGGTGGGTTTAAGGTATTCCACCTCGGTCACCAAAATCCCCGCATTACCTGCGATAGCACGACCCGGTTCAATGATGACCTCAATGCTGGGGTCATTCAGCTCGGTTAAGAGCGCGGCTAAATAATCGCTAATCGCCGGCGGCGTTTGATCTGTATAGCGAATGCCTAAGCCGCCGCCTAAATCTAAATGGTGAATCTCAATGCCCAGTCCTGCGAGGGTTGTTTTGAGCTCTAAAACCTTTTTCAGCGCATCGACAAAGGGTGCAATCTCGGTGAGTTGTGAGCCAATATGGCAATCAATACCGATCACTTTGATATTCGGTAAAGCGGCAGCTTGTTGATAGAGCGCTGGCGCAGTCACGATATCTACGCCAAATTTATTTTCCTTCAAGCCGGTGGAAATGTAAGGGTGCGTTTTGGCATCGACATTCGGGTTGACGCGAATCGAAATCGGCGCGATTTTATCCATGTGAGCCGCAACGGCCTGAATGCGTGCCAGCTCGGCGTGGGATTCGATGTTAAAGCAACGTATGCCTACCGCGAGGGCGCGTTCAATTTCGATTTCTTTTTTGGCCACACCGGAGAACACCACTTTATTAGCTTGGCCACCGGCGCGCAGCACGCGTTCTAGTTCACCTTGCGACACAATATCAAAGCCGGAACCTAATTGGGCGAGCACTTGCAAAACCGCAAGATTAGAATTGGTTTTGACCGCATAGCAAACGAGGTGAGGTTGACTGCCAAAAGCCTGATTAAATGCCTGCCAGCGTTGCTCAAGTTCGGTACGAGAGTAGATGTAAAGCGGGGTGCCATAGGTTTTAGCCAGCTCAGTAACAGCCTTGCCTTCTGCAAATAATTGGTTGTTTTGGTAGTGAAATAGGTCGCTCATCGGGTTTCCTTGAAGGCTAAAGCCGGTTTGAATTCGTTTGGTGTCGCGTGGTGCGCGGCGGCGTGCACCTTGTCTGGCAAAGTGAGCGGCCCCTTTTTGCCACATCCGCCCATTAACCAAAGGAGGCTTATCAGCAGGCCTGCTTTAAAGCCAGTTGATTTTAAAGACATGTGCAGCCTCCAGCGCAAGGGGTTAAAATGGGCTTATTTTAGCAGACTTTTAAAACAGATAGGACAGACGAATGAGTAAGCTTGCCCCGGTGATTATTGAACCACAAAGCCCTGCCACCGCCGCCGTCATTTGGCTACATGGCTTAGGAGCAGATGGCCATGATTTTGCCGAGGTTGTACCGAGTCTAAATTTGCCGGCTAGTCATGGCATACGATTTGTGTTTCCGCATGCACCTGTTCAACCAGTGACCATTAATGGCGGTATGACGATGCGTTCATGGTTTGATATTCGTTCGATGGACTTAATGAATGATGTCGATTCAGCGGGTATTCGTGTGTCGTGTCATCAGGTTTATAAGCTTATCGAACAGCAACGTGATAGTGGTATTGATGAACAGCGGATTGTGTTAGCTGGCTTTTCGCAAGGTGGGCTAGTGGCCTTGCATGCTGGTTTAAGCTATGACCACGCCTTGGCGGGGATTATGGCGCTATCAACTTGGTGCCCGTTAGTAGAGCAGTTTTATTTACATCGCCAAATGCCCATTTTTATTGCGCATGGCCAGCAGGATCCTATTATTCCATTGCAGTTGGGCGCCCAAGCGCGTGATGATTTAGTGGCAAAAGGCTATGGGGTGCAGTGGCAAGCCTATCCGATGCAGCATCAGGTCTGTGCTCCAGAACTCGATGCCATAGGACAATGGCTGCAACAGGTATTACGCCTAGATTTAGCCGTCGCAGGTTGATTACAAGGAGTTGAATATGTTTACGATTTCGTTACGGGTTCGCGATTATGAGTGTGATTTACAAGGTGTGGTCAACAATAGTGTTTATATGAACTATCTTGAACATGCGCGCCATGAATTTTTATTAGCGCATAAGGTTAATTTTGCTGAACTAACGGCCCAGCAAATTCATTTGGTTGTTACCCATGCTGAACTGGACTATAAGGGCTCATTGCGCCCCCAAGATGATTTTTATATCACCGTGGAATGCGTTAAAGAATCACGGCTACGCTTTGCTTTTTTGCAGCATATTTATCGGTCTGCGGATGATAAACTCATTATGCAAGCGAAGGTGGTGGGTACGGCCCTGAATCCGCAAGGACGCCCTGAAATCCCTGCGCAGTTAGATGCGTTATTTTCCAACTGATACTATTGAGTAATAGAAAACGATGAAGATATTATTGGGTGTCAGTGGCGGTATTGCGGCTTACAAAGCCTTGCAGCTCGTCAGGTTACTGGTGAAAGCCGGCCATCAAGTGCAAGTGGTCATGACCGAGGGCGCTAAACAGTTTGTGCAGCCGTTGTCTTTTCAAGCGCTATCGGGACGCCCTGTTCGGGATAGCCTATTTGATTTAGCGCAAGAAAATGGCATGGGGCATATTGAGTTGGCGCGTTGGCCAGATTTGATTGTGTTAGCACCGGTGTCGGCCAATTTACTGGCACGTTTGCGGGTTGGCATGGCCGATGACCTATTGACCACCTTGTGTTTGGCTAGCGACCGTCCCATTCTGTTTGCACCCGCAATGAATCAATTAATGTGGGCAAATAGCGCGACGCAAGACAATGTGGCGGCATTGATGGCGCGAGGATGGCAGCTGATAGCGCCCGGCGAGGGTGAGCAGGCCTGCGGTGATGTGGGTGCGGGTCGCTTAGCGGAGCCAGATGATATAGCCCGAGCTGTCGCCGCTTATAATTCAGCGTCTGCAATAGCTGAAACAAGCCATCAGCAGACCTGGTTAGGTAAAAAAGTACTAATTACTGCGGGTCCCACTTTTGAAGATCTCGATCCGGTGCGTTTTATTGGCAATCGGAGTTCTGGGCAAATGGGCTTTGCCATAGCGGCCGCGGCGGCGCAAAAAGGTGCCGAGGTCACCCTAATCGCCGGTCCTGTCAATTTGGATACGCCAACAGGTGTTACACGGATTAATGTTCGCTCGGCCATGCAAATGTTTAGCCAAGTGCAGGCCCATTATGCCAGTGTCGATATCATGATTGGTGCTGCTGCGGTCGCGGACTATCGCCTAGCGCAACCCTCGTCACACAAAATTAAAAAACAACCCAATCAAGATGAACTCACGCTGACGTTGATTAAAAACCCCGATATTATCGCTTGGGTCGCACAGCAGGTTGATAAGCCTTACGTGGTAGGCTTTGCTGCTGAAACTCAACAGCTAGCTGACTATGCGCGCCAAAAACGCCTGCAGAAGGGTTTGGATATGATTTGTGCCAATCAAGTGGGTGATGGCCAAGGTTTTGAAGTGGATGAGAATGCTTTGTTGGTGATGACCGCAACGGATGAGGTCGCCTTACCTAAGCAAGCCAAGTACAGCCTTGCTGTGGCGTTATTGGCGCAATTACGTAAACAACTAGATATAACAAAAGGGTGAAATCTTGGACGAGTACCGTTGGATTTATCAGCTATTATTTAGTGCATTGGTTTTAGCAGGCTATAGCGGCATATTTCATTTAACCCAGCGTGCAGTGCGCTCATGGGGTGAGCGGCATCGTAATCAAATACAACGGATTAACCAGGTCGTTATTTATTTTAAAGTGATTTTGTTGGTCATTTTACTGGTGGTGTTGGCGTTGATTTGGGGCTTCGATTATCGTGGCTTCTGGGTGGTGGCCAGCTCGGTGTTAGCGGTCATGGGGGTGGTGTTATTTGCGCAGTGGTCGATTTTAAGCAATGTCACCTCAGGCGTGATTGTCTTTTTTACTTTTCCAGCGCGAGTCGGTGATGAAATCGAGATTATTGATGGCGCCAATTCGGTGCGTGGTAAATTAGATGATATAGGTTTGTTTCAAATCAGAATCATTGATAAAGAGCAGAATGTGTTGGTGTATCCCAATAATTTACTGCTCCAAAAACCGGTTAAACGCTGGCAGCATGAACCGGTTAAAAAAGCAGAGCGATTAAGCTGGCAAGGCCGTACCGAGCGATAGCCTTACTTTAACCAGGATTTTAGATAGTAACCTGTGTGTGAATCAGGATGGTTGGCGACATCTTCCGGTGTGCCGGTGGCAATAATTTGACCGCCGCCCGCGCCACCTTCGGGACCGAGATCGACCAGCCAATCAGCGGTTTTAATCACATCGAGATTGTGTTCGATAATCACAATGGTATTGCCGCGATCACGTAATTCATAGACGACCTTCATCAGTTGTTCGATATCGTGAAAATGCAAGCCGGTGGTGGGTTCATCCAAAATATACAGCGTGTTGCCGGTATCGCGTTTGGAGAGTTCTTTGGCCAGTTTCACGCGCTGGGCTTCACCACCTGATAGGGTGGTCGCGCTTTGGCCGAGTTTGATATAACCGAGTCCGACATCCATCAGGGTTTGCAATTTGCGCGCCAACGCCGGAATGGCGTCAAAAAACGCGCGCGCGTCTTCCACTGTCATGTCCAGAATGTCGTGAATGGTTTTGCCCTTGTACTGAATTTGCAAGGTTTCGCGGTTATAGCGCTGGCCGTGACAGACATCACAGGGCACATAGACATCAGGCAGAAAATGCATTTCAACTTTGATCACGCCATCACCTTGGCAGGCTTCACAGCGACCGCCTTTGACATTGAAGCTAAAGCGTCCCGGGTTATAACCGCGTGTGCGTGCTTCTGGCGTGGCGGCCAGTAATTCACGAATCGGCGTGAACAAACCGGTATAGGTGGCCGGATTGGAGCGCGGTGTGCGACCAATCGGACTTTGGTCAATATTCACCGCTTTGTCAAAGTGTTGCAAGCCTTCTACTTTTTGGTAAGGCGCGGGTTCGCCTAATGCGCCATTAAGATCCCGCGCAGCAATCTTGCTCAGAGTTTCGTTAATCAAGGTTGATTTACCTGAACCCGATACCCCAGTAATGCAAGTTAGCAGGCCTGCTGGAATTTCCAGGGTCACGTCTTTGAGATTATTACCTGTTGCGCCAATAATTTTCAGCCAATTTTTGCCCGGTTTAACCCGTTGTGGCGGCACTTCAATTTTGCGTTTACCGCTAAGGTATTGGCCGGTTAGCGATTGCGGATTGGCTTTGACCTCATCAGGCGTGCCTTGCGCCATAATGCGCCCACCGTGAATGCCGGCACCGGGGCCAATGTCTAATACATAGTCAGCGGCGCGTATCGCATCTTCATCGTGTTCGACCACAATGACGGTGTTACCCAAGTCACGCAGATGGGTCAGGGTGCGCAGCAAACGGTCGTTATCCCGTTGGTGCAACCCAATCGAGGGTTCGTCCAACACATACATCACACCCACCAGGCCTGCACCAATCTGACTGGCAAGGCGAATGCGTTGCGCTTCGCCACCGGAGAGGGTGTCGGCGCTGCGATCCAGGGTTAAATAGTTCAAGCCCACATTCACCAAAAACGACAGGCGTTCACGGACTTCTTTTAAAATCGGTGCGGCAATTTGGCCTTTCGCGCCTGGCAGGCTGAGTTGGTCAAAAAATGCATACAACTCGCCGACCGATTTATGGGTCAGTTTGGGCAGGGTGATATCAGCGACAAACACATGGCGCGCCGCTTCGTTTAAGCGCTCACCGCCACAGGTTTTACAGGGAGTGGTGACGCGATATTTATCCAGCTCATCGCGCACGGTTTTGCTTTCGGTTTCCGCATAGCGTCGCTCCATATTGGGCAACACGCCCTCAAAACGGCGCACCTCGGAATATTTACCGTGCGGCAGGGCTAAGCGTTCGCGTCCTGAGCCATACAGCACGATTTGGCGGGCTTTTTCATCCAGCTCTGCCCATGGGGTTTCCATATCAAAGCCATAGTGGGTCGCCACAGCCAATAGAATATCGTAATAGTATTTATGGCGACGATCCCAGCCACGAATCGCCCCGCCGGCCAAACTCAATTCCGGGTGCGTAATCACGCGATCCGCATCAAAGCTTTCTTTAATCCCCAAGCCATCACAGGTTGGACAGGCGCCATGCGGGTTGTTAAATGAGAATAAACGCGGTTCGAGTTCCGGCACGCTATAGCCACAATGCGGGCAAGAGAACTTGTCGGAAAACAGCAACTCAAAGTCATCGTCTTCGTCCATCGGCACCACACGCGCCAAGCCATCTGACAATCGCAGCGCGGTTTCAAAGGATTCGGCCAAGCGTTGTTTCAGATCCTCACGCACTTTAAAGCGGTCAATCACCACTTCGATATCGTGCTTTTTGTTTTTATCGAGCGCAATCGAGCCGTCTAAATCCATTAAGCGGCCATTAATGCGCGCACGGATAAAGCCCTGGGCTTTCAATTCATCTAACAGATTGTTGTGCTCACCTTTACGGCCACGCACCACTGGCGACACCAATAAACATTTGGTGCCCTCCGGCAGTTCAAGCGTACGGTCGACCATTTGACTGACGGTTTGCGCTTCCAGGTCAACATCGTGAGTTGGGCAGCGCGGTGTGCCGGCGCGGGCGTACAATAAGCGTAGATAATCGTAAATTTCCGTGACGGTGCCGACGGTGGAACGTGGGTTGTGAGAGGTGGATTTTTGCTCAATCGAAATCGCCGGTGACAAGCCTTCAATATGGTCTAAATCGGGTTTTTCCATCACCGATAAAAACTGGCGTGCATAGGCTGACAGTGATTCGACATAACGGCGTTGGCCTTCGGCGTAGATGGTATCAAACGCTAAGGATGATTTACCTGATCCCGATAAGCCGGTAATCACAATCAGCTTGTCGCGCGGCAAAGTGACATCAATATTCTTTAAATTATGCGTCCGCGCCCCGCGAATAATAATCTTCTCAAGCATGACCAACCCGCCCAAATTAAGCAAAACGCAGATTATAACATGATTCGTTTTTACACCGATTTAACAAGCAGGCCTGGTGAGCAGTCGCTTGATTTTTCCTTTTTCGCATTTTCTTCACGCTTAACCAGGCCTGGTTAAGCTAAGGTTACAGCAAATTTAACCGCTGATATTATCTGTGAGCCTGCCATGATTCTAAATGCCCAAGCCTTAGCTGATTTACCTAAAGCTGAACAAATTCAGTTAATTAACTCGATTACGGGGATTAAGCCGGCAAATTTAGTTGGCACAGTGAACCCGCAAGGTCAAGCGAATCTAGCCGTGTTTAGTTCGGTGTTCCATATGGGCAGTAGCCCACCGCTGATTGGCATGGTATTGCGCTCGAAGGGCGATGTGCCGCGCCACAGCTATGACAATCTTGTCAGCAGTGGTTGCTATACCCTAAACCATGTTCATCCTGACTGGGCCGATAAAGCGCATCAAACCTCCGCTAAGTATCCACAGGATGTTTCAGAGTTTGATGCGACAGGCTTAACACCGGTTTTTTTGGAGGGATTTGCAGCGCCGTTTGTTGCACAATCGCAGGTCAAATATGGGCTACGATTTGTTGATGAGATGCCGGTTAAGCATAACGGCACGGTTATTCTGATTGGCCAGGTTGAGCACATCTGGATTGAACAGCCGCATTATGCGCCGGATGGTGGCTTGGATTTAAGTGCGTTAAACAGTGTGGGTATCAGTGGTCTCAACAATTATTATCGGCTAGAGCGTTTTGCAACCTATCGCGAAGCCCAGCCATAACCCTTAGTAGGCTTTTTCCAGTACAATGGCCTTTTAGTTTGATAAACGAGATAGCTAGATGATTACTGAATATGACCAGCTGTATAGTCTTTTGCAAGCCCAAGCCGATGCGGCCGGCTTAAATGACGCGGGTTTACCGATTGTGCGTTGTGAGATTAACCCTAATAACACCTGCTCACTGATATTAAGTGCCAGTCGTGCCAAGCTGACCTTTGTGTTGGGGCGGATGGGTG
Organism: Thiomicrospira aerophila AL3; assembly: GCF_000227665.2. NCBI lineage: Bacteria > Pseudomonadati > Pseudomonadota > Gammaproteobacteria > Thiotrichales > Piscirickettsiaceae > Thiomicrospira > Thiomicrospira aerophila. Next base: position 197,183 of record NZ_CP007030.1, read on the forward strand.
ATGAATATAAAATTGGCTATGCTTATTATCCACCCGGCATCAAAGATCCCGATTGGATTGATGATGTTGATGCAGTGAACTTTACCGAAAAGTTTGCTACTCAACTGGTCTGGACAAACTTTAATTTACCCGCTTAATGTTGGTCAAGGAGTCGATATGTATTATGTAATGAATACCAAAAAAACCTTTGAGCAGGCCTGCGAAGCCCTCAATGCGGCGGTGGTGGTTATTCCTTTTGGGGTCTTGCATGTGCATGATCTGGGCGCTACGTTGCGCAGTAAAGGTTTTGAGTTTGCCGAAGAATGCCGTGTGTTTGAAGTATGTGGCCCAGGGGTGGCCTCGCAAGTACTGGCGGCAGATATGCGTTTAAATATGGCACTACCTTGTCGCATATCGGTCTTTACCGAGCAAGGCCAGGTTAAAATTGGCATGATTGAACCGGTTCATCTATTGAGTTGTTTAACCGATGATTCCGCCATTAAAGCAGTCGCATCTGAGGTGCAAACTAAGTTAACCCAGGCGATTGATCAAGCCGCGCAGTAAGCGAGTCAGCGTGAGTCCTTTCACGGTGTTATCTTTTTTAGTTGTATAACACCTGTGTCACTTTTGGTCGGCAATGCCTATAATTTAGCCTTCATTAATCATGTTGAGCTATGTTATGGATCGGCCGGCTAATCAAAGCAAGCCAAGGGTACAACTGGTCTGGTTTAAGCGTGATTTGCGTATCCATGATCATGCGCCGCTGTATTTTGCCGCCCAGCAGGGCGCGGTCTTACCTGTCTATGTTTTCGAGCCAGTGCTTTGGCAACAGCCGGATGCCAGTTTGCGCCAATGGCGATTTGTCGCGGATTGTTTGCTGGACTTGGATGCGGACTTACGTGCGTTGGGTCAAGGCTTGGTGTTTGCGGTTGGCGAGGTGACCGACCTATTTGCGCAGCTTCAACAGGATTATCAGATCAGCGCGATCTGGTCGCATCAAGAAACCGGCAATGCCTGGAGCTATCAACGCGATAAGCAGGTTAAAGCTTGGTTAAAAGATCAACAGATTCCTTGGTATGAATTAGCCCAGCATCCGATAAAACGTGGCCCAGCACAACGAGATCATTGGCAGGCTCAAGCCGAACAGTTTTTTCAACAAGCCTTCATCCCCGCACCGGCCAGCTTATCAGGCCTGCTGATGGCGCCGCCGTTAACTGCCAACGGGCTGGCCCAGCAGCTTGAAGATCATTTGCCGAGACCGATTGTGCCCGATGAGCAGACTCAGCCGGGCGGGCGGCGACGCGGCGAGCAACGCTTGGCCGATTTTCTGCAGCGCCATCTATCGCGTTATTTGTATGACATTGCCAAGCCGTTGGCTGCCCGACAATCCAGTTCACGGCTCAGCCCACATTTAGCTTGGGGCAGTCTGTCGATTCGTGAGGTGATGCAAGCCGCCTACAGCGCGCGAGGCAAGTTGGGCGAAAAAAATGGCCGCGCCTTAAGTGCTTTCGTGTCACGGCTTCACTGGCAAAGCCATTTTATGCAAAAACTGGAAACCGAGCCGGCACTGGAGTTTAACTGTTTGCAAGCTGAAACAGAGGGGCTGCGAAGCCAAGGTCAGTATCCGACACGTTTGCAGGCTTGGTTTGAAGGACAAACTGGCGTGCCGTTGGTCGATGCGTGTATGCGTTGCTTGCGCCATACCGGTTGGTTACCGTTTCGGATGCGGGCGATGGTGATGAGTTTTGCCAGTTATCAGCTTTGGCTAGATTGGCGCGATACAGCACCATTGCTGGCGCGTTTGTTCACTGATTATGAACCGGGCATTCATTACTCGCAGGTACAAATGCAATCCGGCACCACCGGGATTAATGCGATGCGGGTGTATAACCCGGTTAAGCAGTCACAAGACCATGACCCTGAAGGTCGTTTTATCAAGCAGTGGTGTCCTGAACTGGCCGGTTTAGAGGCCGCGTTTATTCACGCACCTTGGGATGCGGCGCCGGAATGGTTGGCACAAGCAGGCCTGGTGTTGGGGCAAGATTATCCCTGGCCGATTGTTGATCTTGAGCAGTCAGCGCGTGAGGCAAAACAACAGCTTGCCGCGTTACGCAAGCAACCGAGTGCTCGTGCACAAGCGCAGCAAGTTTATGTTAAGCATGGTAGCCGCTTGCGTCCGGCCAGTCGGCGTAGGTCTAAAAAAATTGCCAGCGCTCGTGAAGCTGATAGTCCACAATTGAGTTTGTTTTAAATGAAAATGCGCAAGAAATCCGAGTTGCCGACCAAAACCTGCCCGGTTTGTGTGCGTCCGTTTGTCTGGCGCAAAAAGTGGGCGAAGGATTGGGAGCAGGTGATGTATTGTTCGGAACGTTGTCGGCGGTCTGCAAAACACGGCAAACAAGGCGGTAGCAAAGATGATTAGAAAATTAGTAGTGGTGTTGGGCGATCAGTTAAACCGCGATGCGTTGGTTTGGCAGGACTTTGATCCTACTCAAGATGCGATATGGATGGCGGAGTTACCAGAAGAATCGACTCATGTGCAATCGCATAAACAGCGCACGGTGTTGTTTTTAAGCGCGATGCGCCATTTTGCCGAGTCTTTGCGGCAGCAGGCCTGGTCGCTGCATTATTTGGTTTTGGGAAGTCATGATTTTGTGGGATTTGAGCAGGCATTAGGCGAATTTTTATCTCACCATCAAGTCGGCGCAGTTGAGTTGGTGGTGCCGGGTGATTATCGGGTGTTACAACAGATTAAAGTCGCGTGTCAGCAAAACGCTACACCGCTGAATGTTTTACCGGACATTCACTTTATCGCAGAACCTGGGGAGTTTAAAACCTGGTTAGCGGGTCGCAAAAAACCGACCATGGAGTATTGGTATCGGCACTTGCGCCAGCGCACCGGTATTTTAATGGACGATAAAAAACCGATGGGTGGCAAGTGGAATTATGATGCGGATAATCGCCAAAGCTTTGGCAAGACCGGCCCGCAAGCCGTGCCAGCGCCATTAATGTTTACGCCCGATGCGATTACACAACAGGTTATTAAAGATGTTGAATTTCATTTTGCGCCGCACCCCGGCAAGTTGGCAGAATTTGGCTGGCCGGTGACCCGTGAGCAAGCGCTGGCCGCCTTGGAGGATTTTATTGCACATAGGTTAGCCAAGTTTGGCGATTATCAGGATGCGATGTGGCCTAACCAGGCCTGGTTGTATCATTCGTTGTTATCGGTGGCACTTAATCTTAAACTGCTCAATCCGCGTGAAGTCATGGCGGCGGCCGAACAGGCGTATCAACAAGGGCGAGCCCCATTAAACGCAGTAGAAGGATTTATTCGGCAAATTTTAGGTTGGCGTGAATATGTGCGCGGGCTGTATTGGTCGTATATGCCCGATTGGTTAAGCATGAATGCTTTGAATGCGCAGCAAGATTTACCAGGGTTTTACTGGACAGGCGACACCGAGATGGCCTGTTTAAAGGATTCAATCGGTCAGGTGTTGGAGTATGGTTATGGCCATCATATTCAGCGCTTGATGGTGACCGGCTTATTTGCATTGCTTTGGCAGGCTAAACCTGAGCAGGTACATCAGTGGTATTTGGCCATGTATGTTGATGCAGTGGAGTGGGTCGAGTTACCGAATGTGTTGGGCATGAGTCAGTTTGCCGATGGTGGCTTAATGGCGAGCAAACCGTACATTGCCAGCGGTCAGTATATTGACAAGATGTCCGGCTATTGCCAACACTGCCGCTACAAACCCAAAGAGGCGACTGGCGACCAGGCCTGCCCGTTTACCACGCTCTATTGGGGTTTTATTGAGCAACACCAAGAACTGTTTCGCGGGCATCCCCGGCTGGGGATGCAGGTAAGGCATTTAGATGCGATGAGCACTGAAAAACGCCAACTGATTCAGCAAAAAATCCTGCAACTGCACGAAAAACTGGCCTAATCTAGTTGTTACTCAATGACCAAGGTACCGTTAACACTGATGGACAGTGTTTGGTTACCGGCTTCAATGACCGGCGCACTATCCATGCTCGCTGCTAGTGCCATGCGTGCTTGAGGAAAGATACCAGCTTGTTGCTGAGTTTGGATGTGGGTTTCACGAATGCGGTATTGGTTTGCAGCTAAACTGGTCGCAATCAGTTTGGCGCGAGCTTGGTAGCTTTTAAGTGCCGTTTCAAGCAGGGTGTTTTCGGCCTCTTGGCGTTTAGGGTGACTCAGTCCTGCCTGCATGGATTGGTAAGACAAATAGGGTTGTAAGCGGTTTAATAATTCGCTGATATCGGCATCAATAGGTAAGGTCAGAATCAGTTGTTGCTGGCCTTGCCAGTGGATAATGTCACCATCACGATTGTGGCGTGGGTTAACACTGTATTGACCAGTCTGCACAAAGTTGCGTTCATCGGCGGTGAGTTGTTGAAAGGCTTGCTGCATCGCCTGATTAATCTGTCGGCTCACCGCTTGGGTGTTGTCGGCTTGGGCTTGTGCGGCCAGCTGGATAATCATTTGGTCATTGGCCACCTCGAGTTGCTCGGTGATACTGAAATGAATATCATGTTGCACCTGCGCCTGCGCCAGGCCCGCAAAGCTAAACACCAGTATTGCCAGTAGTTTGCTTAGGCGATTTGATGTCATCAAGTTTGTCGTGGTAGCGTGCGGCGTGATTTGCATAGCTTTACCTCTTGGATGGTTTTCGGGTGGTATAATCGGTCACATTATTTTTTATTTTACTATGCTAACGCAACCATTCATAAAATGGTTGCGTAAATGACAAAAAGGGTCGATATGTCTGATGCCTTATCGCGACGCATGAATCCACTCGAGCGTCGTGCTACGTTTTCAATTGCCAGTATTTTTTCAACCAGAATGCTCGGCTTGTTTATGATTTTTCCGGTCTTTGCATTGTTTGCCGAGCAAGAGTTTTCCAATGTTACCGGGATTCAAATTGGTTTAGCGATTGGTGCTTATGGTTTAACCCAGGCCTTGTTGCAAATTCCGTATGGAATGTTGTCGGATCGTTTTGGGCGCAAGCCATTAATTCAATTGGGGTTAATCGTCTTTTTGATTGGCTCAATTATTTGTGCCCTTGCTGAATCGATTGAAATGATGATTTTAGGACGAGCGATTCAGGGTGCAGGCGCGGTGGCAGCGGTATTAACAGCCAGTGTATCGGATTTGGTGCGTGAGCCTTATCGTTTGCGCGCCATGTCGATCGTGGGTATTACCATCGGATTATCTTTTACGCTGTCATTGGTGCTTGGGCCCTTGTTGGCTGAGTTTATTGGCGTGCGGGGTATTTTTTGGGTTATTGCCGGATTAGCACTCTTTGCGATGCTATTGGTGTGGTTAGCGCTGCCACCGATTACCGAGCAACGCTTTCAACGTGAGGCCGAAGCGATTCCGAGCCAGTTGCTACAAGTGGTTAAAAATACCCAGCTGTTAAGATTAGATGTGGGGGTGTTTATTTTACATGCCATTTTAACGGCCATGTTTGTGGCGATTCCGTTCATTCTGCGCGATGAGGGTGGTATGGATTCGATGAGTCATTGGGAAATTTATTTGCCGGTGATGTTATTGTCCTTTGTGTTGATGGTGCCACTCATTATTCAGGCGGAGTCGTGTGGGCGCATGAAGATGGTCTTTGTGGGTGCGATTGCCATGATTGCGATTACGCAATTGGGTTTCGCGGTTTATCAGCAAAGCTTGTTTTTGTTGTTTATTTTGCTATTATTATTCTTTACGGCATTTAACGTACTTGAGGCGTCTTTGCCATCTCTGGTAGTCAAGCTTTCGCCTGCTGACAAAAAGGGTACCGCCAGTGGCGTTTATTCGAGCAGTCAGTTTATGGGCGCTGCTATTGGTGGCGCAGTTGGCGGCTTTTTCTTCCAGTTTTATGGTTATAATGGGCTTTTCTTGTTTACGATGACCCTAGCGTTAATTTGGGTCGCTTTGGCGGCCACCATGCAAAAGCCCATGCCTTGGAGTATCGCATCGGTGGCAGTAGGTCCGGTTTTAGCAAGTGAAGTGGCCGAGTTGGAACACAAACTGTGTGCCTATGAAGGTGTGTTTGAGGCGGTGGTTATAGCTGATGAGCAGCAGGCTTATTTTAAGATTGATCGCAAGCTAGTCGATGAGACAGCGTTATTAGAATATTTTAAGCAAGTAAGAGAAAAGTGAGTAAGCGATGCGTGGAGTAAATAAAGTAATCCTAGTGGGTACCCTAGGTCGTGATCCGGAAGTACGTTATGCCGCCAATGGTAATGCGATAGCCAATTTGAGTGTGGCGACCAGCGAGCAGTGGAATGATCGTGCAACCGGCGAGCGGCAAGAGCGTACCGAGTGGCATCGCGTGGTTATTTTTGGCAAGTTAGCCGAAATTGCTCAGCAGTATTTAACGAAAGGGTCGCAGGTTTATTTAGAAGGTAAATTGCAAACGCGTAAGTGGCAAGATCAAGCAACGGGTCAAGATAAATACTCCACGGAAATTGTGATAGACCAAGGTGGCGGTGTGATGCAGATGCTGGGTGGTGGTAATCGTCAAGGTGGTCAGGGTGGTATGGGTGGTGACTCTTATGATCAATCTAGTTACGGTGCGGCGCCAGCACGCCCAGCGCAAGCCTCAGGCGGCTATGCACAGCCGCCTATGCAAGGTGGTGCGCCAGCGCGTCCTGCAGCCAAGCCTGCGCCACAACAGCGTCCTGCTTACCAGCCGAATGATTTTGATGACGATGATGTGCCGTTTTAAAACACACCTGATACCTTTTTGTAAGGTTTAAATGTTTATAGCCCGCCATTGTGCGGGTTTTTTGTTTTTCTTCATCCCAAACTTTATTAAAGCTTCATGTTGAGTGGCCGTTACTTAAAATCTAGATTAAGGAGTCGCTGTGAAGCCAGAAGACATGTTTAGCCCCGCCATTGATGCTTTTTTTGAAAGGCTTATCCATCGAGAGCAGGCGGTGCGGCGGATGGAAATGGTGGCCGAAGCCGTGCACCCTCGGCTGGACTCAACTGAAATTGTGCACTTTTTTCGTATTCTTAAAGGCCAGAATATCTTTATTCAAACAATAGGCTTAACAGGCAAGTTAGAGTCTAATATCCTTTCGAATGTCGTTTACAATTTTAATGATGAAATTAGGCTTTATTACAGTCAAAGTTTGGATGATAGCATGTCTGGTTTTATTAGGGTTTGTCCAGATATAGCTCAGAGTGTTATTGCTGTTGATAACATTTATGGTGAGCCTTTATCTCAGTTACGTCTCTATCAGTCGCCCGATCAAAAAGCGATCCTTAAGTATATGATTCGTTGGTTACTCAAGCGGATTGATTGGAATAAAACGCGGTTAGATAATATAGACTTGTACCACATATTCCTAGAACGTAAGCAAGCAGAGGCTGAGGCGGAGGTGGCTAGGCTGCAAGATGAGTTTGCGGCTCACCAGGCACAGTTAACTGGGCAGAGCTCGAAAAATAAAAAGCAAGTGCGGTAACTAGTGGCGCCGATTCACCGCCAGGTCTGCTAAAGCGCGCATAGCCTCTTTAAAGGCTGAATCTGGTAGTGGGTCTAGCGATATTTGAGCTAGCTTGGCTTGTTGTTCGGCCGTTTTGATGGTGTAGTCGATAGCACCAGTTTGCTTGATAATATGAGTCACCTGTTCGATCATGGCGATATTACCTTGTTCGATTGCATCTTTGATAAGTTGTGCATCGCTGTCTGGCGCTTGGCGCATAGCAAAGATAAGGGGGAGTGTGGGTTTGCCTTCAGCTAGATCATCCCCCAAGTTTTTTCCTAGTTCAGCGGCATTACCCGTATAGTCAAGTACATCATCAATCAGCTGGAAAGCCGCGCCTAGATGACGACCGTAGGCTGCCAATGCATCATTAAATTGTATTTGCTGGGTGAGTGTTGAACCCATTAATGCCGCTGCCTCAAAGAGCTTAGCTGTTTTGCGTTCAATAACGTCCATATAGCGTTGTTCATCAGTGTCTGGGTCATGGCAGTTGAGTAATTGCAGCACTTCGCCTTCAGCAATCACATTGGTTGATTCAGACATGATTTGCATAATGCGCATTAGGCCTGGCTCGAGCATCATTTCAAACGAGCGTGAGTAGAGAAAATCTCCGACGAGCACACTGGCCGCATTGCCCCATACTTCATTGGCGGTTTTATTGCCTCGGCGGGTATCCGATTCATCGACTACATCATCGTGAAGTAATGTAGAAGTGTGGATGAACTCAATTACTGCAGCCATGGTGTGATGATGCGTGCCTTGGTAACCACAAGCACGAGCGCTTAGTAATACAATTAATGGCCGTAAACGCTTGCCACCATTATTAATAATATAATGACCAATTTGATTGATTAAGAGTACATCAGAGGTCAGCCGTTCTAGTATAAGCTGGTCTGTGGCGCGGATATCCTCGGCCATGAGGTCTTTGATGTCAGCAAGCGTCATGCATAATTACCTTGGTGAAGAATGACTTAAATGGTCTGCAAGTGTATTACGAAACGTGGTTTTTTTAAAGTTATTGCGGCGGCAATATCTAGTGAGTAGGCTAGAAAAGGCTTTTTAATTGGTGAGCTTACTAAGCTCGGTGAAAAATTCTATTCGATATTAAGAAATTATTTTGACCTGCTCCACAAAACTCTATATAATCCCGCCTTTACTATTATGCCGGATGGTCTTGCGCAGGGTCGCGCATGAATGCTTCCGCATCTTAGCAGAATTTTCAATCCGGGAGATGTTACAAATGTATGCCGTAATTAAAACCGGTGGTAAGCAGTATCGAGTTCGTCAAGGTCAAACACTTCGCATTGAGTCTTTAAATCTTAATGAAGGTGACAATGTTGAATTTGACCAAGTCTTGATGGTGGGTGAGGGTGAGTCTGTAACATTAGGCACACCAGTTGTTGAAGGCGCTAAAGTTGCTGCAACTGTTTTAGGTAACGGTCGTGGTAAGAAAGTGACTATCATCAAGTTCCGCCGTCGTAAGAACAAGTCTCGCTCGAAGCAAGGCCATCGTCAAAACTATACTGAAGTTGAAATCACTGGTATTTCAGCCTAAGTTGTAAATAATTTTTTCTTAGTCTTATGTTCGTCATAAGTTAAGTTAACAAGAGGGTTCAACCATGGCACATAAGAAGGCCGCAGGTAGTACGCGTAACGGTCGCGATTCTAATGCCAAACGCCTAGGCGTTAAGCGTTTTGGTGGCGAAACAGTTACTGCAGGAAGCATTATTGTGCGCCAGCGTGGTACTAAATTCCACGCCGGTGTCAATGTAGGACGTGGCAAGGATGATACCTTGTATGCAAAAGCGGAAGGTCAAGTTGCTTTTGTAAGCAAGGGCAAGCCAGTACGTACTTACGTTGAAATTATTGAGCAGACTGCTTAATAAGCCAAGTTTACGCTGTGCTAAAATAACGCCTCGTACTTCCAAAGTACGGGGCGTTTTTTATTGGATTTAAATGATGATAATCAAGGTATAGATTGGAATGCAATTTGTTGATGAAGCACATATAGTCGTCGAAGCAGGGCGCGGTGGTAACGGCGTGGTCAGTTTTCGCCGTGAAAAGTACATTCCATTTGGTGGTCCGAATGGTGGTGATGGCGGTGACGGCGGTAGCGTTATCTTTGTTGCTGATCTTAATCTTAATACCTTGGTTGATTTTCGATTTACCAAACGTTTTAAAGCCCAAAATGGTCAAGCCGGCATGGGTAATCAAAAAACCGGTCGTGCAGGTGAGGATTTGATTGTAGCGGTACCTGTGGGGACGCGTGTATTTGATGAAAACACCCAAGAGTTAATTGGTGACTTAACCGAACATGAGCAGCGTTTAGTCGTAGCACAAGGCGGTCGGCATGGTTTAGGTAACGTTCATTTTAAGAGTTCTACCAATCGCACGCCGCGTCAGCATACGTTGGGTGAAGATGGTGAAACCCGTGAGTTGCGTCTTGAAATGGCGGTATTGGCAGATGTCGGTTTATTGGGTATGCCCAATGCGGGTAAGTCGAGCCTTATTGGTGCTGTGTCTGCAGCTCGCCCAAAAGTTGCAGACTATCCTTTTACTACCTTATACCCGAATCTTGGCGTGGTGCGTGTTTCACCGGAAAATAGTTTTGTGATTGCGGATATCCCGGGATTAATTGAAGGCGCGGCAGAAGGTGCGGGATTGGGTGTGCAGTTTTTAAAGCATCTATCGCGGACTGGTTTGCTATTGCACATTGTTGATGTCGCCCCGATTGATGAAAGTGATCCAGTTACGTCATTTAAAACCGTTGAAGCGGAGCTAGGCAAGTTCAGCGAGGAATTGGCGGGTAAAGAGCGTTGGTTGGTACTTAATAAAATTGATTTGTTACCCGCGGATGATGCGAAGGCACGTTGCGATGAAATTGTGGCGGCAATAGGTTGGGAAGGTGAAGTGCATGCGATTTCTGCAGCTGAACGAACGCATACTGAAACCTTGATGCAACAAATTGGCTGGCGCTTAATTGCGCGTAAAGCAGCTTTGCATGCCGAGCAAGCTGAACAAGTGGCACAGGCGGCGGAGCGGGGAGACGCATAAACATGGATCGTTTGGCCTTATCTAAGTCACGTCGCTGGGTTATTAAGTTAGGCAGTGCATTACTGACCAATGATGGTTCAGGGCTTAACCAAGCTGAGCTTGCCAAATGGGTGGCGCAAATGGTGGCATTGCGCAACCAAGGTGTGGAGCTGATTATTGTGTCATCGGGTGCCGTGGCAGAAGGTATGCAGCGCCTTGGTTGGAAGACACGTCCAACGGCCTTGCATGAGTTGCAGGCAGCGGCAGCTGTGGGGCAAATGGGCTTAGTACAGGCCTATGAGTCGGAGTTTGCTAAAAGTGGCTTGCATACGGCGCAGATTTTGATGACCCATGACGACTTGTCCAATCGCGCTCGCTATTTGAACGCACGCTCAACGATTCAGACATTGGTCGAGCATGGTGTCATACCGGTCATCAACGAAAATGATACGGTAGTGACCGATGAAATTCGCTTTGGTGACAATGACACTCTAGCGGCGCTTACAGCGAATTTGATTGGTGCAGATGTGTTAGTGATTTTGACCGATCAGCAAGGATTGTACGACAGTAATCCGCGTGAAAACCCGGATGCGCAGTTAATCAAGCAAGCGCAGGTGAGTCGCAAGGATATTGAAGCGATGGCCAGTCCGGAAGGGGGTGCATTAGGTCGAGGGGGTATGTACACCAAAGTGATGGCCGCCAAACGTGCGGCGCGTTCGGGTACAGCTACCTTGATTGCTTCGGGGCGAGAGCCGAATATTTTGCCTAAACTTTATGCCGGTGAAGATTATGGCACCTTATTAATTCCTGATTTAGAACCGATGACCGCCCGCAAACAATGGTTAGCGGGTCATCTTCAGGTCCGTGGTCAATTAGTATTAGATGAGGGCGCAGCCAAGGTGGTGCGAGCACATGGTAAAAGTGTGTTACCGGTAGGCGTAACTGCCTTGTCTGGGCAGTTTAAACGCGGTGACATGGTGGTGTGCGTTGATCAGCAGCAGCTAGAAGTGGCGCGGGGACTGGTTAATTACGATTGGGATGAAGCGCAACAGATTTTGCGGCAGCCAAGCACCAAAATAGTTGATATTTTAGGCTATGTAGATGATGAAGCCTTAATTCACCGTGATAACCTCGTCGTGTTATAAAACTTTATGGGATAGTGGTTTAAAACCCTATCCCAGACCGTTATACTGACTGTATGTTATTTAAAAAAACCCTCCTCCCTATTTCCTCGTTATTTTTAGCCATTGCATTACTTGCCACCGGTTATGGCATGTTGATGACGTTTATTGGCGTCTTTTTAAAGCAAGATGGTTTATCTGAGTCGGTTATTGGGCTGATTAATGCCGCGTTTTTTTTGGGCGCGATGCTTGCAGCGATATTTAGCCAAAAACTAATCGTTACGGTTGGGCATGCCCGCAGCTTTTCAGCTTTTTCGGCGATTATGGTGATTGCCTTTTTGGGGCATGCGCTGTTTTATGATCCTTGGTTTTGGGCGCTGTTGCGTTTTGTATCGGGCTTTGCTTATTACGCACTCTTAATTGTCTTAGAGAGCTGGTTAAACGAGAAAAGTTCGACCCAGGATCGTGGCAAAGTCTTAGCCATTTACACGATTATCTTCTTCCTTTCTACCGCATTGGGTCAGCTGATACTGACACTCGATGTCGCACCGGTACAGGTGTTTATTTTGGGATCTGTGCTGGTGTTGTGGTCATTATTTATGATTGCCATCACCCGCATTACGCAGCCGATACTAAAACCGTTTGAACGCTATAGTATGCCTAAAATCTATGCGATTGCGCCTTTAGCATTGTTGGGCAGTTTTGTCGGTGGCGTATTTGTGGGCGCTTTTTATACTATGATGCCGCTATTTGCATTAAATCTAACCCAGCAAGCCAGTGTAGTGGCGTTTTTTATGGCGCTGACAATTTTGGGTGGTTTGGTTGCGCAGTGGCCGGTAGGTTTGTTATCTGACCGCTTTGGACGTCGGCGATTACTTGCCTGGGCTGGCTTTTTCAGCGTCGGTGTGCTGGTGTTGCTAATGTTATTACCAGGCCTGCTAACGCAGTCGGTAACGCTATTGTATGTGCTCGGTTTTTTATTGGGGATGAGCTTGTTTAGTATTTATCCCTTGAGTGTTGCCCGTGCTAATGATGAGATGGATGAGAGCAAGGATCTAGTCGAAATTAGTCGTACGCTGTTGTTTTCCTATGGTTCAGGCTCTTTTGTGGCACCTTTGATTCTGGGTGTCGCTTTGGGTTTGTCTAATCTATTGTTTTTTGGAATTTTGGCTGTGTTTGCATTGGTGTTAGGTGTCTATTCATTAATGAGCGAGCGGATTCCAGATGAGCAAATGAATGTGTATGTGCCGGTTCCCGCCTCGTCAGCGGATGTGTTGGCTGAAATGGATCCGCGCCAGGATGATGAGTGGGTTGAAGAGCATCGGCCTGATTTGGCTAATAGCACTGCGGAAGCAGGCCTGGTGAAAGAGAGTTCGGATTCGACATCACAATATGAAGCCGAATCCGATGGTCGCGCTAAGACTTAAAAGTCGTAACGGAAACCGACTGCAAGGGCTTTACCACCGCCAGTGAGTGGATTGGCAAAATCACCGGCACCACCAGATTTTTCTCCGGCCAGTGCGTTGAAGAGTTTTTCCTGTTGATAAAACTCAATAAAGGTCTTTAAGTTTTTGCTGTATTGATAGTCTGCACCTAGATGAAAAATTTGACCACCAAAGCCATCGACATCGGCGTACATTGCTTTGAAGGTATAGTCATTAAGCGTGTAGTCGGCATAAAGGTTAAAGACATTGGCATCAGAGCGACCTTTAGCACTTGATTGTTCTAACTTGATCCCAATGTAAATATTATCAATTTGTTGCCCTAACGCCGCGCCCAATAGGCGGGTGTCGTTGTTGTCATCGACTTGTTCGATGCCTAACGAAACGTCAGTACCATTGGCGTTATAGGTCGCGGTAAACTGATAGCTATTGTCATCAAAAGTATCGGCGCGATCTGACGTGTTTTTAAGCACGGCCCCGGCGGCAAACGACACGCCATTAAAATCTGGGCTGTAATAACTTACACTATTAAAGGCGCGGAAGGAGGCGAGTGTGGCATAGCCACTATAGTAGGTGCTAAAGCGATCAACTTTATAGGAAATGGCATTATAAAAAGGTAACCACATTTGACCGTAAGCCAGCGTACCAAATTCCCCACTTATACCGACTTGTGCTACACGTAAATCACGACGATCATCATAAGGGTCTTGAACCTTAAAGTTGGCACTATCAAATGGTACTTCGAGTTGACCAAACAGATTCAGGCCATCAGTGGCTTGCCAGTTGGCATTTACGCCCAGTCTTGAATAGGCATCTCGAATATTGCTGTAACTACTGTTGCCGCCCTTAGCAAACTCTGCACTCGAATCCGGATGCACCGTTTCCGCTTGTATGCGTAATGAACCATAAAAATCAATATCAACAGCGGCTAGCAGGCCTGCTGGGGCGGTACTTGCCATTGCAAGTACCAGTGTTTTGAGCGTCATTTTGGTAGCGTGTTTGTGTGGCATAGACATCGTTATGGATTTTCCTATTTATTAATATTAGTTGTTAACTTGGTTTAAAAACATGACATGGCGTGAGTATTGTTCTAACACATCATTGAGGATGGTTTCTTTGGTCCAACCCATAATGTCATAGTCTTGGCCGCCTTCACCTAAATGGACTTCGATACGATAGTATTTTTTAGCATCCTCGGCTTTTTCGGCTGCGTCGCGCATAATCAACGCAGTAGGTTCATAGGCCTGAGGGCGAGCGGAGTAAAAGAAATCAATATGGTCATCATCATGACGGATCTCTAGCCAAGCTCGACCATCCTCACCACGCTGAACGCGTGCATCTAAGCCTTGTTTTTTAAGCTCATTGGATACTTCATGTAACGCAGGTGTCACTGTTGTGTCGATAAACTTCAGCACTTCTTTTTTCTGTGGCATGCTAACCAGCGTTTTTAAGCGGGTTTTCCAGTCCATTTGGCTGTCGGTCAAACGTGGTGCGGCTAGGGCCGAGTGTTTTGCAACATCAAGGCGCAGTGAGCGCGCCAGCCCCCAAGCCATTAAGATCATGATAATGACAAACGGGAATGCACTGGCAATGGTAGCGGTTTGCAGTGCCCCCAAGCCTCCGGCAAGCAGCAGGCCTGCTGCAAGTACGCCTTGAATGACCGCCCAGAAAATACGTTGCCAAGTGTGCGACTCACCGGTGCCGCCGGACGTAAGTCTGTCAACGACTAGTGAGCCCGAGTCGGCACTGGTAACAAAAAAGGTGATAATTAACAGCGTGGCGATAATGGCGGTAATGCTCGAAAGCGGCAAGTGTTCAAGGAACTGGAACAGTGCCACCGAGGTGTCTGCCGCTACTGCGTCCGCCAGTTCGGTGATGCCTTGCACCATAATCATGTGCAGCGCAGTGCCGCCAAAAAAGGTCATCCACATAAAAGTGAAACCGACCGGCACAAGCAATACACCTAGCACAAACTCACGAATAGTACGCCCTTTGGAAACCATCGCAATAAACATGCCGACAAACGGTGCCCATGCAATCCACCAGCCCCAATAGAATAGTGTCCAGCCACCAATCCAATCAGTCGGTTCGTAAGCATAGAGGTTAAAAGTCATGCTTAATAAATCAGACACATACATGCCGGTGTTTTGTACTAGAGTTTGTAGTTGGAAAACTGTTGGGCCGGTAACCAGCACAAATGCCAGCAAGGCCGCGGCAAAAATCATATTCAAAATTGATAAACGACGAATGCCGCCGGCTAAACCCAAGGCAACAGAAATGGTTGCAATGCCTGTAATGACTGCAATCAGAATGATTTGAGTCATCACGCCGACCGGTACGCCAAACAAATAGTTTAAGCCAGCGTTGATTTGCATCACACCAAAGCCCAGTGAGGTCGCCACCCCAAACAGTGTGCCTAGCACGGCAAAGGTGTCCACTGCATGGCCAATCGGGCCGTGAATACGTTCACCAATCAGCGGGTAAAGTGACGAGCGAATGGTCATCGGCATATTGTGACGGAAGGCAAAATAAGCGAGAGACATCGCAACAATCGCATAGATCGCCCAAGCATGAACCCCCCAATGGAAGAAGGTGATACGCATTGCTTGACGTGCCGCTTCGGCGGTTTCTGGATCACCCACGGGCGGGCTGACATAATGCATCACCGGTTCAGCGACACCAAAAAACATCAGACCGATCCCCATACCAGCCGAAAACAACATCGCAAACCATGACAGGTTGGTGAACTCGGGTTTGCTGTGTTCGGTACCGAGCTTGACGTTGCCAAAACGTGACAATGCAATAATGGCGATAAACACTAAAAAGCCGGCGACTGACAAGACATAAAACCAGCCAAGTTGGGCGGATATCCAGCCAAGTGTTGCGGAAAACACAGCATTGGCCGAGTCGTTAAATACAATTGTGTAAAGAACTAGGGCCAGGGTGAGCAATGCGGAACTGAAAAATACGGGTGGATTAATTTGAAACTTTGCGGGTTTAAATAACTGCATGAAGAAGCCTTTTTAATATATGCTTCTTTAAGCTAACACATCCAGTCTTTGAACTCAATTTTGTGTAAATTTTAGCTTGGTTACAGGTTGCAGTAGCTATATGTGCAATAATGGTCAACTGATTGAATTTTAATGATTTGCGGAGAAGTCTATGGCAACACATTTTCCAGTAGAAACTATTTTGTCGGGTTGCAAGCAATGTCATAAGCCATTGGGCTTTGAGTTTAGTTTTGCATTTCAGCCAATAGTTGATGACCAAGTTCATTGTGTGTTCGGGTATGAGGCCTTGGTAAGAGGGTGTCAGGGACAGGGCGCTAGTGAGGTTTTGTCCAAAATAAATGATGGTAATCGTTATGTCTTCGACCAGGCCTGTCGAGTTAAAGCCATTCAATTAGCCAGTGAATTGCAGCTCGACAAAATGTTAAGCATTAACTTTTTGCCGAATGCGGTCTATGAACCAGCGCACTGTATTCGGAGTACCCTTGATGCAGCCGAGCAGTTTGCCTTTCCTACGGAACGCTTAATGTTCGAAATTACTGAATCTGAATATGTAGCAGATGTTAAGCACATGACGCGCATTTTTTCAGAGTATAAAGCGCAAGGCTTTACCACCGCCTTAGATGATTTTGGGGCAGGTCATGCGGGCTTGAACCTTTTAGCAAGTTTTGTTCCCGATATTATTAAAATTGATATGGAGTTGGTGCGTGGTATTGACTCCAATCCAGTTAAACAAAGTATTGCTCGTGGTGTGGTGCAAATTTGCAATGATTTGGGTATTCGCGTCTTAGCGGAAGGTCTTGAAACCGCTGAAGAGGTGGCGTTCTATCAAGACTTAGGCGTCAGCTTGATGCAAGGTTATTATTTTGCAAAACCGGGTTTTGAATACTTGCCTGCAGTGATGAAGTAAATTTTTTTTTGCCTGTCTCTTGAATCTATTTTTACCACCCCCATATTAGCCATGTCTCTAAATAATTGTGAGCTTTCATTTTGTATGAAGTTCACAGTTACATAACTTTAACTTACAACCTTATTGGGAGTTTTCATAAATGAGTATCAAACCTTTGCATGACCGTGTGGTCATTCGTCGTCTTGAAGAAGAAAAAGTATCTGCGGGCGGAATCGTACTTCCAGACTCAGCAAAAGAAAAACCAGCTGAAGGTGAAGTTGTGGCGGTTGGTCCAGGAAAGGCGGCTGATAATGGCAATCTTGTCGCAATGAATGTCAAAGTAGGCGATAAGGTGTTGTTTGGTAAGTACGCAGGCCAGGAAGTCAAGGTTGATGGCGAAGAATTATTAGTGATGCGCGAAGACGATATCATCGCTATTCGCGCTTAATTCAAGTTCCACAAATCGATTAAAAGGATAAGTTAAGATGGCAAAACAAGTTAAATTTGGTATTGAAGCGCGCGAGCGTATGGTAGAAGGGATTAACATCCTTGCGAACGCGGTTAAGGTTACGCTAGGCCCTAAAGGCCGTAACGTGGTGTTGGAAAAATCATTTGGCGCGCCAACTGTGACTAAAGACGGTGTGTCTGTTGCGCGTGAAATTGAGTTGGAAGATAAGTTCCAGAACATGGGCGCTCAAATGGTTAAAGAAGTGGCGTCAAAAACCAATGATGTAGCCGGTGACGGTACCACCACTGCGACTGTATTGGCACAAGCCATCGTGCGCGAAGGCATGAAGTCGGTTGCAGCAGGCATGAACCCAATGGATTTAAACCGTGGTATTCACAAAGCGGTTGAAGCGGTTGTGGCTGAAATTCAAAAAATGTCGAAGCCTTGTGAAACTTCAGCTTCTATTGCGCAAGTAGGTACAATCTCAGCTAACTCTGATAGCGCCGTCGGTAAATTGATTGCTGATGCGATGGAGCGTGTAGGCAAGGAAGGTGTGATCACTGTTGAAGAAGGATCTTCACTACACGACGAGCTTGAAGTGGTTGAAGGTATGGAGTTCGACCGTGGTTACTTGTCACCTTATTTTGTCACCAATCAAGAGAAAATGGTCGCTGAATTAGATAACCCATTTGTCTTGTTATACGATAAGAAAATTTCTAATATCCGTGAGTTATTGCCTACTTTAGAAGCGGTTTCAAAAGCAGGTCGTCCATTATTGATTATTGCTGAAGACGTTGAAGGCGAAGCCTTAGCCACATTGGTTATTAACAATATGCGTGGTATCGTGAAAGTTGCAGCCGTTAAAGCGCCTGGCTTTGGTGAGCGTCGCAAGGCGATGTTGCAAGATATCGCGGTATTAACCGGTGGTACCCTAGTGTCTGAAGAAGTGGGTATGACGCTTGAAGGCGTAACCTTGGAAGATCTAGGTCAAGCCAAAAACATCAATATTGGCAAAGATTCAACCACGGTTATTGATGGTGTCGGTGCTAAAGAGGATATTGAGGCGCGTTGTGCACAAATCCAGTCTCAGCTGGCGAACACCACGTCTGATTATGACAAAGAGAAGCTACAAGAGCGTTTGGCTAAGCTATCTGGCGGTGTTGCGGTGATTAAACTGGGCGCGGCAACTGAAATGGAAATGAAAGAGAAGAAAGACCGTGTTGACGATGCACTACATGCAACACGTGCAGCTGTACAAGAAGGTATCGTACCTGGCGGTGGTGTAGCGTTGGTTCGTGCCAAAGCCTTGGTTAATGTTGAAGGTGATAACCATGACCAAAACGTCGGTATTGAAATTGCCTTGCGTGCGATTGAAGAGCCAATGCGTCAAATCGCTATTAACTGTGGCCTAGAAGGCTCAGTGATTGTAAACAAAGTTATCGAAGGTTCGGGTAACTTCGGTTTCAACGCATCAACCGAAGAGTATGGCGATATGCTTGAGATGGGTATCATTGACCCGGCTAAAGTAACGCGTACTGCGCTACAAAATGCAGCATCGGTTGCAGGTCTAATCATCACCACTGAAGCGATGATTGCGGAGTTGCCGAAGAAAGATGCGCCAGCTGCACCAGATATGGGCGGCATGGGTGGTATGGGCGGCATGATGTAATCTAGCCAACATACTCGATTGGTAAACTTAGAACCTCGGCCAGCTTTTGCTGACCGAGGTTTTTTTATGGCTGGGTATAAAAATAGTCGCCTGCCATCAGGGGCTTTAGCTAAAATAAGCAAAAGCATTAAGGAGAGTAGCATGCAAAAGGTCAAAATTGGAATTGTGGGTGGCACCGGCTACACGGGCGTTGAATTGTTACGTTTGTTAGCTAATCACCCGCAGGCTGAAGTCTGTGTAATCACCTCGCGCTCTGAAGCGGGTCAACGCGTGGCCGATATGTTTCCCAATTTACGCGGTCATTATGATTTAGCATTCAGTGAGCCTAATATGGAAAACTTGAAGGCTTGTGATCTGGTGTTTTTTGCCACGCCGCATGGTGTCGCCATGAGTCAAACTCCGGAGTTAATTGCAGCCGGTGTGCGGGTGATTGATTTAGCGGCCGATTTCCGTCTGACTGATCTTGCAGTATGGGAAAAATGGTATGACATGAAACATACTTGTCCTGAAGTCATGTCAGAAGTGGTGTATGGTTTGCCGGAAGTGTTTCGTGAGCAGATTAAACAAGCTAAAGTGATCGCCAACCCAGGTTGTTACCCGACCGCAGTACAGCTTGGTTTTCAGCCTTTATTGGCAGCAGGCCTGGTTGATACCGGTTTTTTGGTAGCCGATGGTAAGTCTGGCGTCAGTGGTGCGGGACGAGGTGCCAAAGTCGGTTCTTTGAGTGCCGAAGTGAGTGAAAGTTTTAAAGCTTATGGCGTGAGCGGCCATCGCCATGCCCCAGAAATTGCTGAAGGTTTAACGCGGATGACTCAAGGCCAGCCAGTCAATTTAACTTTTGTACCGCATCTAGTGCCGATGATTCGTGGCATTGAAGCGACGCTTTATGCCAAGCTCACGTTGCCAAAGACTCAAGCAGAGTTGCAGGCCTTGTTTGAAGACTGCTATCGTGATGAACCTTTTGTGGATGTTATGCCGGCAGGCAGTTTGCCAGACACTAAAATGGTGAAAGGGTCAAATATGTGTCGAATGGCGGTATATGTACCAGCAGGTGGCGATACGGTGGTGGTGACATCGGTTATCGATAATTTAGTTAAAGGCGCCGCAGGTCAGGCTATTCAAAACATGAATATAATGTTCGCCTTGCCTGAACGTATGGGGCTTGAACAGGTTGCACTGTTACCCTAGTGATAGCTTTTGGTTTAAATAATAGATTTGGTCTATAATAAAATGCTATATCTGCTTGGATTCACAAATTGAGTTCGCCAAGTAAAAGGAGTGTGTGATGTCAGAACAAGCAATGCAACCGGTTAACTTTACTGAAGCGGCGGCTTCAAAAGTCAATGGTTTGATTCAAGATGAAGGTAATCCTGAACTCAAGCTACGCGTGTATATTTCAGGTGGTGGCTGTTCCGGTTTTCAATATGGTTTTACCTTTGATGAAGCGCTTGCCGACGATGATACGGTGGTTGAAAAAAGTGGCGTGCAGTTGTTAATTGACCCAATGAGTTTTCAATACCTGGTCGGTGCCAAAATTGACTACCTTGAAGATTTGCAGGGTGCACGTTTTGTGATTGAAAACCCGAATGCCACTTCAACCTGTGGTTGTGGTTCGTCATTTAGTGTGTAATTTTTAGTGTTTTCGTCACACGAGAACGCAGCTTAGTTAATGGTGTCTTAAGGAAGTGTTATGCAATATATCCCCGGTTTAGCAGGTGTGCCCGCCACGGAGTCGAAAATCTCTTATATCGATGGCCAAAAAGGCTTATTAACCTACCGTGGCTATAACATCATGGAACTGGCTGAAAAGTCTTCATTTGAAGAAACGACACTCTTATTGCTGTTTGGTGAGCTACCCACTCGCGATGAATTAAATGACTTCGATCAGCAGCTGCGCGCTAATCGTCGAGTCAAATATAACATCCGTGAGATCATGAAAAATCTGCCTGAAACGACCCATCCGATGCATATGCTGCAGGTGGTCGTGGCCAGTTTGGCAAGTTTTTACCCCAGTACGGAATACATGAAAGGCGGCACTGAAAACCAAGACTATATTAATGATGTAACGGTTAAAATTATTGCGCATATGGCGACACTGGTGGCGCAGTGGGAGCATATGCGCAATGGTTATGATCCGATTGAGCCGCGTAAAGATTTAACCTATGCAGAGAATTTTTTGTATATGGTTACCGGTGAGGAGCCGGATCCTGATTGGGCGCGTCTATTAGACGCCTGTTTGATTTTGCATGCCGAACACACGATTAATGCTTCAACCTTTACCACGATGGTAACAGGTTCTACCTTGGCTAACCCTTGTTCGGTCATTTCCTCAGCGATTGCTTCTTTGTCTGGTCCGCTTCATGGCGGCGCCAACCAGATGGTCATCGAGATGTTGGAAAAGATTGGTCGTCCGGAAAATGCCCGCGCCTTTATTGAAGACCGTTTGGCGAATAAAAAGGTTATTTGGGGGATGGGGCATCGCGAATATAAGACTAAAGATCCGCGCGCGACCATTCTGCAGCAATTGTCTGAAAAGCTATTGTTAAAGAAAAGTGAGAGTGGTGAATTGAGCCAGATGTTTGAAACCGCACTCGAAGTTGAGCGGGTTTGTGAAGAGCATTTAGGTCATAAAGGTGTTTACCCTAATGTAGACTTTTATTCAGGTATTCTGTACAAAGAAATGGGTTTTGATCCAAAAATGTTTACGTCTATCTTTGCTGTAGCACGTTCGGCAGGTTGGATGGCGCATTGGCGGGAGCAGTTACAAAACAATAAAATATTTAGGCCAACGCAGGTTTATACCGGTGCAGGCAATTCATGCTATTTATCGTTGGATCAGCGTTCCGACGGTATCAGAGGTGTGCTGAGTAAACAAAATAATCCTGACGCTTAAGTGTAGGGTTGTCAGATATTAAAAATATTAACGCTAAATGCTTGAAATCTTGTCAAGATTTAAGTAATATTCTCAGTCTTATTAATCCTTCCCCCCTTATTGCCCGTTAAACAGTAAGAGCGCTGCGAAATTCGCAGTTAGGATTAAACATTAATTTTAGGATAATGAAATGGGAACATTTGTAGCCAAACCAGCGGAAGTAAAACGCGACTGGTACGTTGTTGATGCTGAAGGCCAAACTTTAGGTCGCCTTGCCGCACAAGTTGCAGCACGCCTAAGAGGCAAGCATAAGCCTGAATATACCCCTCACGTAGATTGTGGTGATTATATTGTTATTGTTAACGCTGAAAAAATCGGGGTAACCGGTAACAAGCGTAAAAACAAAATGTACCACCGTTACACTGGCTATGTGGGTAATTTGAAGTCAATGTCTTTCGAAAAGATGATTGATTCACGCCCTGAGCGCGTACTTGAATTAGCCATCAAAGGTATGTTGCCAAGAGGCCCATTAGGTCGCGACATGTACCGTAAGTTGAAGGTTTATGCTGGTACTGAGCATCCACATGCAGCGCAACAACCAAAATCACTTGAAGTGTAAGGAATAGAACATGGCAACAGAACAATATTACGGAACAGGTCGTCGTAAAAGCTCAGTCGCGCGTGTATTCTTACGCGCTGGTTCTGGCAAAATGACGGTAAACGGTCGCGAAATGAATCAATACTTCGCACGTGAAACAGATTTGATGGTGATTAACCAGCCATTAGAAGCGACTCAAAGCGAAGGTAAGTTTGATGCATACATCACCGTTGTAGGTGGTGGTACGACTGGTCAAGCCGGTGCAATTCGTCACGGTTTAGCGCGTGCTTTAGTCGCTTACGAAGAAGGTAACCGTCCAGCACTACGTGCTAAAGACTTACTAACTCGTGATGCACGTAAAGTTGAGCGTAAAAAAGTCGGTCTTCGCAAAGCGCGTCGTCGCCCACAGTTCTCAAAACGTTAATATTACGTTTTTGGATGGTCAAAAAACCCGCTTCGGCGGGTTTTTTGTTTGTCGTAGGATTGTAAATCCTGCTAGAATTTAAGCATTAGTCAAATCGGGCATATTCTCAACTTATGAAAAAGTTTCCATTGCGTAATGAGTTATTGCTTCACCTTATCGAGTCAGCGCAAGATGGCATTGTATTAGCCGAAAAAGAGGGTGACGATACGATTTTGGTGTATGTTAATCCTGCTTTTGAAAAGTTGACAGGCTATACAGCCGAAGAAATCCTATTTCAGGATTGCCGTTTTTTACAAGGGAATGATCGTGAACAAGACGCTGTGCGTATCATCCGCGCTGCGGTCGATGCAAATAAGCCGGTTAGAACGGTGTTAAAAAATTATCGCAAAGATGGTACTTTATTTTGGAATGAATTGAGTGTAACACCCTATTATGACCAGTATGATAAGTTAACTTACTATATTGGGATTCAAAAGGATGTTACTGAGGAAATGGCCTTGCGTGAAGCCTTAGAACAAGCACAGCAAGAGTTGGCGGCTTTAAAGGGTAAAGCTTAATTCAACTGTTTGATTGTTTAGTCGCGCGGGTTGATTAACAGAGGTTCAAACCAAAACGGCCAAGCACGTAAATCGGTTGCTACAGTTGCTTGGTTTTCATCTTCAAACGTAGCATGTCCCATAATCCAGCATTGTAAACTACCTATTGGCTGAAGCAAGCTGTCAGTGCTTAACTGATGATATTCCTGTTCAAGTGTTAACAGATAAATGACACCTTTAAAGTGCGTTAGGTTTGCGGGTAATAGCATATCCGCTTGAGTTTTAAATGGTGTATCAATAAATACGGGGGTCAAACCCTGTTCATAACAATGTAATCCCATCAACTTGTGAAGCCAGCTTGGCGTGTCAAGATGGTGTAGTATCAGAATCAGTTCTTTAGATTGATAGGTTTGTTGCCGCCACAAATGCAAACGATGCGCTAGTTGCTGATTCAATTCTTGTATCCAGGCCTGGTGCCAAAAAAGGCTATTAGGATCAAGCAGATTAGCAGCCTGACTCAATCTTAATAAATGTGTAGCCAGTAAACGATAATCCCGATTTGCATCCAACATTCTATGTGTCAGTGAGTGAAGTTGCTGGTAACTTTGAGCACTAATAGCTTGAAGAATGACATCATGCCAATCACAGTTGATAGCTTCGGCCGGTGCGCTGTGTTTAAGCAATTCTGCACGGTCGGTCAGAATGGCTTTAACTTGGCTAATAGGTAAACCTGTATCAACCAACATCATCGCTTCTTTAATGATGGCGAGGTGGTTTTCAGTATATAGACGATGCCCTGATGGCGTTCGTACCGGTTCGACCAATCCATACCGACGTTCCCAGGCCCTAAGTGTAATGGGTTTTATGCCCGTTAGGCGTGAAACTTCACGGATTGGATAAAGAGCTTGGTGGTCTTTTGAGTGTTCATTCATCATGTAAGGGTCATCATTTTAAGAGTTTGCACCCGTTGTTGGTGTTCCAAACGACTTTGTTTGAGGTTTGGGTCATGCAGCGGATACTGCGCAGCAAGTGCAGGAAATTGTTGTTTAATTATACTTGCCGCTTCCCAAGGGGCATGGATGAGATGATTAGGAAGCGGTGCTAATTCAGGCATCCATTTTCGGATATAGTGCCCCTGTGGGTCAAATTTTTCGCTTTGGACTACGGGGTTAAAAAGCCGAAAATAGGGTGCAGCATCGACACCACAGCCAGCAACCCATTGCCAGCCCATCACATTATTGGCGATGTCGGCATCTAATAAAGTATGCTCAAACCACTGTTGACCCACTAACCAATGTTGGTTGAGGTTTTTGGTCAACCATGACGCTACCAGCATTCTCACCCGATTATGCATCCAACCGGTTTGCCACAATTGGCGCATGCCGGCATCAATAATTGGTACACCCGTATGGCCCGTTTGCCAAGCGGTGACCTGCTCATCGGGCGCTGGCCAACTCAGTTGATTAAATTTGGCTTGATAGGCTTGTGTTTGTAGATCGGGGTTAAAGAATAACAGGTAGCGTGCAAACTCTCGCCAAATAAGCTGGCGGATAAATGCATGGATAGCTTCACTATCAGCAGGCCTGCTAGTTATAGCGTTTCGACATGCTTCAAGTATAGCGACTGAACTGATCTCGCCAAAGTGTAAATGGATAGACAGCTGACTTGTGCCCATGATGCTGGGAAAATCCCGCTGCTTGGGGTAGTGATGAATACTATCCGTTAAAAAGTTGTTTGCCTGTTGCCAAGCTGCTTGCTCACCCATTTGCCAATGACTGAGTAGGCGCTTAGCCCATTGAGTGTTTTTAATCCGCGCTAAGGATGCAGGTATGTTTGCATCGCTAGGTTCAAGGTCAATCGTTTTTAGATTTGACCAGTTGGCGGCACCTTCAGCTTTGGGTACCTCATCAAGTAGGCTAAAAACTTTTTTGCTAAAGGGGGTATAGACTCCATAAGGCTTACCCTGTTGAGTAAGAATACTTTCAGGGGATAACCAGGCCTGGTCAAAGGGAGTCAGTTTTACTTTAAGCTGTTTACAGACCTCAAGGGCTTGTTGTTGCAGAGTGTAATAAGGCTCACCCTGCTCGAAATGATAAAGCACTTCGGTGATCTGATAGCGGTTCAGTACATCTTCAAAATGGTTTTTGAATGAGCCATCGCTGATTAAAAGGTCAGCCCCTTTTGATTTTAAAGATTGCTGCAGTTTTTCTAAGCTGGCCGCTAACCAGGCCTGATTGGCTTCTCCTTGGGTAAGTTGCGGGTCATGAAAGTAGGCAAAGAGGCAGGAGTGTTCTGTTGCTAGAGCATGATGAATGGGGGCATGGTCATTTAGGCGTAAATCACGCTGAAACCAAATTAACTGACGCATTTAAGGTAAATTCGCTAGTAGGTTGTTTTTTAAACGATCAGATAGCGGGGTATCGCCAATCCAAATTCCAAAATAGACCGCTTTAAAGCCAGGCGTAGCAATTCTCACCAGTTCGTTACCATTTAGTATTAACGCGGTGCCCTGTTCTGGTATATGGTCTAGTAGGTAGCAATCACCTTGATTAACGGGTTGATAGGCCTGATGGAGCTGCTCAACGGCATTAGCCAAGTCTTCGGGCAAGTTATCGGGTAAGGCATGATTGGCTCCATCGACAAAGTTGTCTACCGTGAGGCTGCGCGCATAACAAAGCTCAAGTTGCAAAGGCGTTTCATCAGCCAGAAGGCTTTGGCGCGTGGTGCTTGGTTGAGCGCGTAACGTTGCGTCATAAAGTT
Source organism: Thiomicrospira aerophila AL3 (assembly GCF_000227665.2). Taxonomy (NCBI): domain Bacteria; kingdom Pseudomonadati; phylum Pseudomonadota; class Gammaproteobacteria; order Thiotrichales; family Piscirickettsiaceae; genus Thiomicrospira; species Thiomicrospira aerophila. The sequence continues at coordinate 223,468 of NZ_CP007030.1, forward strand.
TAATAAATCCCCAGCGTGCGGTGCCTTCGCCTGCGACGAACCAGTTTTGGCTGCTTAGCGCAGGGAGCGTCGTGGCGCTAAGTGTTAACACCAAACCTAATTTGATGAACAGTTTCATGATGCAGGGCCTTGTTTGTTAAAGAACAAGGTTACCTCGCCAACCCTAAAACCAAACTTAGAAACGGTGGCGCGATTAAGCATGACCTCGTTAGATTGTAAGAACATCCAATCATCAAAATTGACTGCAATGGTGCTATTACGGAAAGGTAAGTCAAGGGTGTAAGTCCAATGAAAGACGGATCCTTCTGTGCGTCCATGAGCTTCACCAATCACATCACCAGCGGTACCGCGATAGGTGTTCGGAGCAATGCGTTTAATCACCCAAATGCGTTGTTCAGTTTCACCGTCGTCATAAACAAATTGCTCGTCGAGTGTAATGGTGTCGCCGTCAATCGTGCCGGTGATATCGACATAAAAGCGACGCTTTACTTCGCCCGAGCGACTTTGGAACTGCCCCCAGGCATAGGTTTTGCCTTCAAAATAACTAAACAAATCAAAGGCGGGTTCAGTTCCAGCGTAATCTTCAATCTTCATGCTTGAGCATCCTAATAAAAAGCTGCTGGTAATAACCAGCAACCAGGCTTTAATATTGAACATTATTTATGCTCCAGGGTTAGTTGGATCACATCGGTGCGTTGGGTTTCAAAGCCCACTCGGCAATAATCAAGGTAGTAGTGCCAAATACGTTGAAACTTATCATCAAAGCCAAGTTGTTCAACCTGCTCAAGTTTTAGATCAAATTCTTGACGCCAACGGTGTAGGGTTTCGGCATAGTCGAGTCCGAAGCTAAAATTGTTAGTAATTTTAAAACCATAGCGATCGGCAAGTTCAACAAGTTGGGTTTTTGATGGGAGTAGCCCGCCTGGGAAAATATAAGTTTGAATAAAGTCCACACCTTGTTGATATTTTTCGGCATAGGCCTCATCGATGGTAATAATTTGTAACACCGCTTTGCCTTGGTCGGCGAGTAAGGCTTTGAGTTGACTAAAATAGCTGTCCCAATACTCTTGTCCAACCGCCTCAAACATTTCAATACTCACAATGTGGTCGAATTGGCCAGTTTGATGGCGATAATCGGTTAAGCTAAGTTGGGTTTTGTGATCAAGGTTGAGGTTTTTCATGCGGTTTTTGGCAAACTCCAACTGCTCTCTAGACAAAGTAATACCGGTTACTTCAGCATTACGTTTAGCTGCTTCTTCAGCAAAACCACCCCATCCACAACCGATTTCAAGAATATGCTGTTGGGGTTTAACGTCTAGCTCATCAAGAATGCGATGATATTTGTTGAGCTGTGCGGTTGCCAGATCCTCATTGGGCTGTTTAAACAGTGCACTTGAGTAGGTCATTGTGTTATCGAGCCAAAGCTGGTAGAAGTCATTGCCCAGGTCGTAGTGGGCCGAAATGTTTTCTTTACTGTTTTCAACTGAATTATGGTTGTCTAGGTGGCGCTTAAGATACTTACTGTAAAACCAATTTTTACCAAGTAAAACCTGCGATAAGGCTTGTTCATTCATTGCGCCAAAATGCAATAGATGATGTAAGTTGGGTGTTTCTATAAAGTGTTTTGAATAGGCTTTAGCAAAACCTAACTCACCCTGTGTAATCAGTAACCATAAGAACTTGAGGGGTTTAAGGATTCTGATTTCAGCGTGAAGGCCTTCGTGTTGGCCTTGGTAGCGTTGTTGGTTGTTGCCAATTTGAACGGTTAATGAGCCATAAGCAATGGCATCAAAAGGTAGGCGGTTGAGTACCCATTGACCAAACAATGGGGTTTTTATTTCATCAAACTCGGCGCTGGTTGTTTTGCTTAACATGATTTCATCTCCGAATGACTGTGTCGAATATCTTTTAGGTGTGATGGGGTGGCATGGAACTTCCCGCCTAATAGCCAAATTTTTAATGCCCACCAATGAATAAGTGCGATGACCTTAAACATTTTAATCGGTGCTAACCCTGCGACTCTTAGCAAGTTTTGCGTGGTAAGTGGCGCAAAGTGATAGTCTTGGCTGGCATAAAAGAAAACTTTATTATTTTGCGTTTCTTGAATAAAGGTGTAAAAACGTTGACTAGGCGCGGTTAATTTAAAATGGTAGTGTGCTTGCATATCAATAAAGGGTGACACGTGAAATATTTTTTCGGCGACACTCTGCATAGTCTGATCCTTGGCCTGATCTAGGTGGCTGAGATTGAGCACATAATGATGCCATTGACCGAAGGTGTTGCTCACTTCTGCCACAACCGCATAAAGCTGGTCTTTAGCATCATAGGCATACCACATAGCAAGCGGGTTAAAGGCATAGCCCAAAATTCGTGGATAACAAACCAGCTCAATTTTGGCAGGTTCCATCAGGTTGTACTCTGCTAATAAGCTTGTTAGCCACTGGCGCCAAGGTGTGCCGTCACGAGAACCGTGGTCACGGGTATGGACGCTAAGAAGATTGAAGCGATTAAAACCAAGTAATCTGTGTTCAGATGCTTCTTGCTCAAACGTGTCAATATCAATTTTAATGCTTGCGGTAGTGTACTCAAAATGATACACCACCGGCTGTTCACGCCGATGCATCACTTTACCAAAATACAAACATGATGCCATTAATGATGTTCCCAAGGTAGGGGTAGTTGCCAAAGTCTGGCGATACGTGCCGCACTGCGTAAGCCGTCTTCATGAAAACCATATCCGGTGTAGGCGCCAGCAAACCAGCAGCCTTGATGCCCTTGGATGGTTTCTAGTTCTTTTTGCGCGCTCATAGCCGCTTCATCAAATACTGGGTGATCGTATTCAAATTGCGCGATGACTTTGCTTGGATCAGGTTCTCGAGTAGGATTCAGCGTCACTAGAATGGGGGTTTCCGTTCGTAGCGGTTGTAGTTGGTTCATCCAATAGGTAACCGCTACCGCACGATTTTGATCTTGATTCAGGTCGCTTAAATAATTCCAAGATGCCCAAGCCGAATGAATTTTTGGCATCAAGCTTTCATCTGTATGTAACCAGGCCTGGTTGGGTTGAAACTTGAAATTTGACATGAGGGCGAAGTCTGGATGTTGGTTAAGTAGTTGATAAGTCTGATCACCATGGCAAGCAAACACGACTTGATCGAATTCATGTTGTTGTCCATCGGCAGTATGGATGATGACTTTGCCTTGATCGTCTACTTTAGGTTCAACTTGGGTGGCACCTTGGTGGATTGTTTCAAATTTAGCGTGTTTGGTTATCGCTTCAATATAATGACGCGCGCCATTTCGGACGGTTTTCCATTGTGGACGGTCGTTGACGTTGAGTAAACCGTGGTTGTTGAAAAACTGTAAAAAGCTCTGTGCCGGAAACTTTAACATGGTGTCTGTTGGGCAAGACCAAATGGCTGCAGCCATTGGAAGTAGGTAGTCTTGTTGCATGGATGAACTAAACTTATGTTGGGTGAGATAGTCACCCAGGCTTAGGTCGTGGTCAAGGTGGTGTAAATCTTTTTTGGCTTGTTTGTTAAAACGTAAGATTTCACGAATCATTCGCCAGTGCGCCAGAGAAAATAAGTTTTTGCGTTGGGCAAAGAGGGTGTTGAGATTGTTGCCGGCGTATTCAAGACGACCTTGATCAATGGAGACCGCAAAACTCATATCTGTTTCTGCGGTGTGAATGTGTAGATGTTTAAACATAGCCGTCAGTAACGGATAGTTGGGCTCGTTATAGACGATAAAGCCGGTATCAACAGCAATTTTTTTACCCTCATGTTCAAAATCAACGGTATTCGTATGGCCCCCAAGTCTGGGTTCTTTTTCAAATAAAGTGACGTGGTGAGCTTGGCTTAAAAACCATGCGCTAGCGATGCCGCTGATGCCGCTACCAATGATGGCCACTTTTTGTGATTTTAAATTGTGCATTTGCTGTTAAACTCTCTTTAGAAAATATTTATACATACATTATACACGGTTTTGAGGAAGGACTATGAAAGCAGAGAGTGATGCTGAGATTTTTGCGCAAAAAATATGGTTGGTTGGGGCGTCTCAGGGGATAGGCTTAGCCTTGCTCAAAATGTGGTTGGGGCAAGGTGCACAAGTCGTTGCGTCGGCACGAAACACCGGAAATAGTTCGGAGTTGGTTGCCTTGAAAACGGCTTATCCGCAGCACTTATATCTATTAAACCTAGATGTCACAAAAGATGCTGCGTTAGATGATCTTGTGTCAGAAGCCTGGCATGCTTTTGATGGCTTGGATGCCTGGTTTTATAATGTTGGTAGTTATTTTCCAATGTCGAGTCATGATTGGGATTTGGCGGCATTTATGCAAATGAATCAAGCGAATTATTTAGGCGCAGTAAAACTGATGATGCCTTTGCGGGATTATTTTGTTGCTCAGGGCCATGGTCGATGGATATGGAATGCCAGTGTGGCGGGTTATTTTGGTCTTCCTTATGGGGGTGGGTATTCAGCCCCGAAAGCAGCGTTAATTAATTTAGCTGAATCTTTAGCGCCAGAATTGGCTGAACAGGGGGTTCGTTTGCAAATAATAAATCATGGCTTTGTTAAAACACGTTTAACGGCTAAAAATGATTTTGCCATGCCTGGGTTGATGATGCCTGAGCAGGCTGCCGCTGCGATTAATCGTGGCTTAAAGCGCAATCGTGGATTCGAAATTCGGTTTCCGCGTGGTTTGGTTAGCTTTCTAAGCTTGCTAAAATGCTTGCCTTATCGTTTAAGCTTAGCGCTAACGCGTCGTATGTTAAAGCCCAAAAAAGAGGTAGCGGAGTGATGACAACACATTACTATGAATTGACCGCATCACAAAAAGTTGCGCCACAGGCGCGCCCATCTCAATCCATTGCAGAGGTTTTAACCACTTATCAGGAAATGTTTGAAAACCTAGACCCGCACACTATGGCACAGCATTTTAGTGAAGTGTTTGCGCCTCAGGTGTACTTTAAAGACCCTTTTAATGAAATCAAAGGGCGTGCTAAGTTGGTGGGGTTATTTGAGCATATGTTCACCACCTTGCATGAGCCGATGTTTCGGATTCACCATAAAGCCGGTTCGGGCAACACCGGCTATTTAGAGTGGCGTTTTTACTTTAAGTTAAAACCCAATCAACCCGTTAAGCAAATTAATGGCATGAGTAAGATTGTCATTGATGAGCAGGGTTGGGTGATTGTGCACATTGATTATTGGGATAGCGGCGAGTATGTCTATCACCAAGTGCCCGTTGTCGGTGCTTTAACGCGCTGGGTGGCTAAAAAGTTAAGGGCACCGCTTTAATGGGTTTGCAACCTCTTTGGTATGGTCTCCCTGCCTGGCCACTCGCCATGTTGGGTATTCCACTCTATGTGTATTTGCCGGCTTATTATCATGAATTAGGCGTGGGGCTGGCTGCGATTGGTATCGCACTATTGCTTGCGCGTTTCACCGATGTATTGACAGACCCGTTGTTGGGTTGGTTGCGAGATCATCTGAGTCCGCGAGGACATTATTTAATGATTGGAGTAGGTTGGGCACTGCTGCTTGTGTCTTTGTGGCATTTGTTATTACCGGTGGCGCCAACGGCATTAAATTTATTGGGATGGTCTCTGCTGCTCTATTTTGCTTGGACGCTGATAATGATTCCCTATCAAGCACTCAGTGCTGAGGTGACCGCTGATTTGCACCATAAAACCAGTTTTACTTCGGTGCGAGAGGCGTTTGCCATTATCGGTGTGGTCTCGGTGTTGAGTCTGCCGGTTGTTCTTGATGTCAGTCCAACCAGTCGTGCGCTTTTTGAAGTGCTTTATCCTCTGGTTGCGTTCGGGTTGACACTGTTTTTGGGCTTAATGTTGTGGCGGTTGAAGCGCCCAGAATTGGTTGCGCTTGACGCGGGTACACCTAAGTCTTCTTTGTGGCAAAAGGCCAACTACATTTGGCAAGATGCCGCGAGTCGCAGGTTATTACCTGCGTATTTTCTAAATAGTCTTGCGAATGCCTTGCCAGCTACGCTATTCATATTATTTGTGCAAGGGTATTTGGATCTTGAGCCCCAAACCGGTGTGTTATTGTTGGCCTTTTTTATAGCTGGCGTATTAGGTTTACCTGCCTGGGTTTGGTTGGCAAAACGCATCGGTAAATACCAGGCCTGGCAAGTGTCTATTGTGTTGGCTTGTTTAAGCTTTGTATGGGTCTTTGCGCTTGAACCCGGAAATTTTGTTGGATTTTTGATCATTAGTTTTATATCGGGGCTAAGTTTGGGAGCTGATGTGGCCTTGCCCTCTTCTATTCAGGCGGATGTCGCGCAAGATTTGTCTAAGCAGCAAGGCCCCATGAGCGGTGTGTTGTTTGGCATTTGGGGGATGCTAACCAAACTAGCCTTAGCCTTGGCGGTTGGATTAAGTTTGCCCTTGATCGATTGGGCAGGCTGGGAGCAGCAAACCGCTGAGAGTATGACCATGATTCTTTGGTTGTACGCCGGTTTGCCGATTATGATTAAGCTGATGGTATTAGCCTATTTGTTTTATACGCGACACCAAGAACCCCGTAAGGTGTAATTGCCAGTTTAAGCTGCGCGCGGTCGCAGAGCTTGTAATAGCAGCGTTAGTAAAAACAATCCGAGTGCACAAACTACTATAGCAGGACCGGTGGGCACATCAAGGTGCCAAGAAAGTCCCAGGCCCAGTAAAATGGCAATGCTCGCTAACATCACTGCGAAAACCAGCATTTGCTCAGGTGAGTGAGCCCAGCGTCGCGCGGTAGCCGCCGGCAGTATCAGTAGCGAGGTAATGAGTAGAATGCCCACTACTTTCATGGACATCGCAATGACCAGTGCAAGAAGAAGGGTCATTTGAAGTTGTAACCGTGACACGGCCACGCCTTCTACTTGAGCAAGGTCTGGATTGAGGGTGAGGTTAATTAGACCTTGCCACTGGGTGGATAGAAACAAGATCACCAGGCCTGCTATAGCGACCATGAGTAATAGATCATAGAGGTTTAAGTTAAGAATGTCGCCAAATAAGAAGCTCATGATGTCAATGTTGACGCCTGACTGAAGTGCAACGAGCACCAGGCCGCTAGCGAGGCTGCCGTGAGCTAAGATACCCAAGAGGGTGTCATTGGCTAGTTGGGTATGGCGTTTTAAAAAATGCAGGCTAATGACCAGTAAGAACGAGGTCATCAAAATGGCAAGGCTTAAATTAATGCTAAGCATCAGCCCGATGCCGACGCCCAGCAGCGCAGAGTGAGCGAGCGTTTCGCCAAAATAGGCCTGACGCTGCCAAACAACAAATAAACCGAGTGGTGCAGCAATCCAGGCAGTTAGTAGTCCGCCGGCTAGAGCTAGCCAAATAAAATAATCAAGCATGATCTTTTGCGTCCATATGATTGTGCTCACAATGATGTGGCTGATGTTGGTACCAGGCCTGGTACGGGCTCATATCACCAAATTGGGCTAAAAAATCAGGGTGGTCTTGAATGTGAGCAAGGCTGCCACTACAACATACATGACGATTTAAGCAGATGACCTGGTCGGTGTTTTTCATTACCAAGTGCAAGTCGTGACTGATCATTAATATGGCGCAGCGACGCTGACGTTGCTGTTGATAAATTAATTGGTAGAGTTGATGTTGGCTTTGTAAGTCGATGCCTTGTACCGGCTCATCTAGCACCAATAGATTGGGTTCGCGAATTAACGCGCGGGCTAATAAAACTCTCTGCAGTTCGCCGCCGGACAAACTATGTACCGGTTGTTTAAACAGATGATCCAATGCTAATTGCTCATTAAGCTCGGCCAGGGCTGTGTTAAGATTCTTTGGGCTAGATTGCGCATCAAAACCTAGCGTCAAAAAACGCTGCACGCTGAGTGGTAAAGTGGGATCAATAAACAGTTTCTGTGGCATAAAACCGACTCTTAGGTCGGGATGGTGTGACACCTGGCCACTAGAGGGGGTCAGAATCTTTAACAGGATCTTAACTAGGGTTGACTTTCCCGCACCGTTTGGGCCAATTAGGGTGGTAACTTGGTTTGATGTCAGGCTTAGATTGATGTGGTCAAGTGCTAAACCTTGTTGTCCATAGCGATGACAGATGTCTTGTGCGTGAATAAGAGTTTTTTCCATAATATGGGGTAGTTTACATGGAGTCATGGCCAATGCGAAGATTGCTAAGGCAAATAATTGTGCTATCTTGCTGGATGGGGCTGGCCGGGGTGTCGGTGCAAGCACACGCTGAAGACTCATTGAATCCAGCTGTCAATCCTATTAATGTTGTCGCGTCTATTCCACCCTTAGCAGGCCTGGTTTATCCATTGTTAGGTGAGCAGGACAGTATTTCGGTGATTTTAGATGTGGGCAGTTCACCGCATGGCTTTCAGCTCAGGCCCAGTCACATGCGAGCCTTACAGCAGGCAGATTTGATGTTGATGGTAGGTACGCCGGTCGATGCCTGGATGCAGCGGGCTGCGGAGCGGTCAGATATTGCAACGCGTCAGTTGTTTGATGCAGAGCAGTCGGATTGGTTACCGCGTCGTGACTCGGGCGCCTGGGATCGTAAGCATCATCCTAGTCACGGTCATGCTCATCAACGTCATTCAGGGCTGCAAGCCGTGGCAAGAGTAGATGGCCATATTTGGTTAGATATAGAGCGCGCCATAAATTGGGTAGCGGATATGAGTTTAGCCTTGCAGCAGCTGAGACCTGAGCGGGCTGCTGAGTTTCAAGCACGAGAAGAGCAGGTGGTGGCAAGCTTAATCGCTGCCCGCCAGGCCTGGTCAGATCAGTTGCAGCCATATCAAGATAAACCCTTTGTAGTGATGCATGATGCCTATCAGTATTTTGAACATAGGTTTGGTTTAAATGCGGCGGGTGCGGTTTACATAAATCCTGAGGTTGCGCCAAGTGTGCGTCGCATTCAAGAAATTCGTGATACCTTGGTTGCGCAGGGTGTGGTATGTGTGTACCAAGAGCCGCAATTCCCAACTGATAGGTTGCGTTCTGTACTACGTGGTATGGATGTGGGCTTGGGTCAGTTAGATCCATTGGGTGCCGATGATGTGCTCGTCCCTTATGAACAGTTTTATGATCGTCTAGTGCAATCCTTTATTGCCTGTATGCAAGATGCTTCAGCAAATTAAGCTATTTTTAATCGGATTGCCGGGTAGTGGTAAGTCCACTGTTGCTGCTAAAATTGCTGAAGTAGTAGCGCAAGCAGGGCTGGCAGAGTCAGTTGCATTGAGTTTGCGCGAAGCAGTTGGATTTGATTTTGCCCGTTATGAAGATGAGCAGGCCTGCTTGGTATGGGATGCGCGTGAAGTCTTAAGCTTTTATGATGAGACCTGGCTAGAGGCGTTTTTTGATCAAGCAGATCGTTTGGTCATCTCGCACTGGACGCAACTCGATTTAATAGCGCAAAGCCGATTGAATCAGCAACTCAAACGTTGGTTTAATGGACAGTTATTTTATGCTGATACCTTAAGCAATAATAAAGCAACAGCCTTGCTGACGCTTAAGTCCGCTGGCTATCGATTGTTTAGTCATGCTGATGCGCAACTGATTCCTTTGCGTTTAACGATGGGGCGAGTGGTGCTCGATCATTTGTTGTTTATACTTGAAATGGTCCAGCAAAACTACCAGCGCCCCATTTGGCGCGCAAATGGCTTGTTGTTGACCCAGGAATATGCCAATCCAGTCGTCGTCGATATGACGCATAGCCAGTTGCGTACAGGTGGAGGCAGTCTTGAGCAGCTTGATGAGTTGGGTGCAGGATTAGGGCAGTTGGAATTTTGGCTCGATCAGTCGTTTGATCAGGCGCAGCTGCAAGAATGGCTAGTTGCTTCACTTGCACCCGGTGAACGAATCGGCATATAATACCCTACCAAATTACTCAGAAATTCGGACCGAGGACACAAGGCCATGCAAACAACCCAGTATGAAGAAATTAATGACATCCTGGCAAAAAACCAACACTACAAAGAAGGTTTTTATACCCTAACGGCGGTTAAAACCTTTGCCAAGGGCTTAAACGAAGAGGTTGTGCGGGCGATTTCAGCGAAAAAGAATGAGCCTCAGTGGATGTTGGATTTTCGTTTAAAAGCATTTAAGCATTGGCAAACAATGCCTGAACCACACTGGGCCAAAGCCAAATACGAACCGATTGATTATCAAGATTATAGTTATTATTCGGCACCTGAATGCAGTAGTTGTAACCAGGCCTGCGATAAAGCTCTGGATGGCAAAGATCATTCTCAGCCAGCGATTGATCCAGAAGTGGCCAAAGCTTTTGCGGCACTCGGTGTGCCTATCGATGACAGTGACGCCAATATTGCGGTAGATGCGATTTTTGATTCGGTGTCAGTGTCCACGACAAAGCGTGATCAGTTAGAAAAGTTAGGTATTATTTTCTGTTCTTTTTCAGAAGCAGTTCATGAGCATCCTGAGCTTGTGCAGCGCTATCTAGGTAGCGTGGTGCCCTATCATGATAATTTCTTTGCCGCACTCAACTCGGCGGTGGCATCTGATGGAACCTTTGTTTATATTCCTGAGGGTGTGCGCTGTCCGATTGATTTATCAACCTATTTCCGAATTAATGAAGCTAAAACAGGTCAGTTTGAGCGAACGATTTTGATTGCTGAAAAGGGCAGTTACATTAGTTACATTGAAGGCTGTTCGGCACCGATTCGTGACACCTACCAATTGCATGCTGCCGTGGTAGAGGTCATTGTCCATGAAGATGCCGAGGTTAAATACTCTACGGTACAGAATTGGTATCCAGGTGATGATGACTGCCAAGGCGGTATTTTGAATTTCGTGACCAAGCGTGGTGTGTGTGAAGGGCGTAATGCTAAGCTATCTTGGACGCAAGCGGAAACGGGTTCTGCTATTACCTGGAAGTACCCAAGTTGTATCTTGAAAGGCGATAACTCGATTGGCGAGTTTTATTCGGTAGCCCTGACTAATCGTCGTCAACAAGCGGATACCGGCACCAAAATGATTCATATTGGTAAAAACACCCGTAGTACGATTATCTCAAAAGGCTTGTCGGCGGGCAGGAGCGATAATACTTATCGTGGCTTAGTGAAAATTTTGCCTTCTGCTGAAGGTGCGCGCAACTTTACTCAGTGTGATTCGATGTTAATTGGTAACCAGTGTGGCGCGCATACTTTTCCCTATATTGAAGTGCAAAATCCAACCGCTCAAGTCGAGCATGAAGCGACCACGTCTCGGATTGGTGAAGACCAGCTGTTTTATTGTCAACAGCGCGGGATAAGTGAACAGGATGCTATTTCTATGATTGTGAATGGTTTCTGTAAGGAAGTGTTCAAGGAACTGCCACTCGAATTTGCGCAAGAAGCCGAAGAGCTATTGGCGATTAGTTTGGAAGGGTCGGTTGGTTAAGCGGTCGTTAATCATGGCCCAAGCATACCCCATTTAATTTGAATTTTATTTAACGCAAAAGCGAAGACTAACTATGTTTCTCAATATCGAAAACTTACATGCTCAAGTTGAGGATAAGGCGATCCTGAAAGGGATTAATTTACAGATTAACCCAGGTGAAGTACACGCCATCATGGGACCGAATGGTTCGGGTAAAAGTACCTTGTCTAGTGTGCTAGCAGGACGTGAGGACTATGAAGTGACTGAGGGCTCAGTCAGTTATTTAGATCATGATTTGCTTGATATGGATGCCGATGAGCGCGCACAGCAAGGTGTGTTTTTGGCCTTCCAATACCCTGTCGAGATCCCAGGTGTTTCTAATAAATTGTTTATGCACACTGCACTTAATGCCAAGCGTGCTGCAGCAGGCTTGGCTCCTCTAGATATGTATGACTTTGAGCAGTTAGCTTTAGAAAAAATGAAAATGCTTGAAATGTCGCCTTTAATGCTAGAGCGGTCGGTGAATGTCGGTTTTTCAGGCGGTGAGAAAAAGCGTAATGATATTTTTCAAATGGCCATGCTTGAACCTAAGCTTTGCATCATGGATGAAACCGATTCAGGTTTAGATATCGATGCGTTAAGAATCGTGGCCAATGGTGTCAATTCGCTTCGCTCTAATGAACGTAGCTTTATTGTTGTTACGCACTATCAGCGTTTGCTAGATCATATTAAACCTGACTTTGTACATGTGTTGTATGACGGCAAAATCATCAAATCTGGTGGTTTTGAGTTGGCCCATGAGTTAGAGGAGAAGGGGTATGACCACCTTATCCAAGCCTATGAAAAAGTTTAGTCCTGTCGCGCAAGCCGCGATGGATTATTATCAGGCGCAGGCGACGCGGTTAATTCAAGCTGAGGGTGAAGGACATGCACTGGCGCGTTTTCGCCAGGCTGCTTTAAACGAATTTATTGAGCAGGGTTTTCCTAGCCGTAAAGATGAAGATTGGCAGTTTACACCCTTAAGTAATTTCTTAAAAACCCACTACCATTTTAATGGGATCTCTCGAGCAACTGCAGCCGATATTGCTAAGTTAAGACCCTTTGTTGACGCGTGGCATTTGGTGTTTGTTGATGGTTATTTCAGTGAGTCCTTATCTGATGACTTAGTTGGCTTGCCTGATGGCGTGTCAATTGAATCGGGTAAAGACGCATTAGATTTTGAAATGGGCTTTTGTGTTTTTGCACAATCAGAAGAAGATATTCAGCAGGATGCATTTGGTATGCTTAATGCGATGTTGTTCGATGATGGTGTGTTTATTGAGGTTGCCCCACATGTACAATTGGAAAAACCTATTGTTATTAGTTATGTTCAAACATTAGCTGAGCACGCCAATATAGTGCGTAATAAAATTAAGTTGGGTTCAAGTGCAAGTCTGAATGTTATCGAACAGTATGTGGCTATCGATGATGGTTGGGGCTTTGAAAATAGTGTTTGCGAAATTGAGCTTGCTGCTAACGCGCGTTTAAACCAAGTTGTTTGGCAAAACCTGCCTGAGCAGGCGACCTATTTTAATAATCAATTTATCGATTTAGCAGAACACTCTCAATTTAGAACTCATTATATTGGTCTAGGTGGTGCGATTTCGCGTCATCAGAATCATGTGCAAATGGATGGTGACCGGATTGAGTCTGAGCAGAACAGTGTCTGTTTTGCACGTAACCAACAGATTGTCGATACGCGCACTTATACGGGACACAAGGCCGAGCAGGGTTTAAGTCGTCAGTTACACAAGCTGGTGTTGGCAGATCAAGCTATTGGTGTGTTTAACGGCATGATTAAGGTCGATCAAGTTGCTCAAAAAACCGATGGGATGATGGACAACAAAAACCTGCTCCTATCCAATAAGGCTCAGATGAATGCCAAGCCGCAACTTGAAATCTATGCGGATGATGTGAAATGTTCGCACGGTTCAGCCTCTGGCCAAATTAGTGCGGATCAGATTTTTTATTTGCAAGCGCGCGGCTTATCTAAGCAACAGGCTCGCCAACTAGTTACGCTTGCGTTTTTGATGGAGCCGTTAGAAACGGTTGTTGCAGAAACTGTTCGTACTTGGTTGCAACAGGCTTTAGCGGATGCGGTTACGCCGCATTTGAGTTAGCCAGCTAATTAAACGAGGATTTATGATCGATAATCACGCCATTCGTGCTGAATTTCCTTTGCTTGCTCAAACTGAGAAGGGTTTGCCATTAGTTTATTTGGATAACGCTTCGACAAGCCAAAAGCCTCAGCAGGTGATTGATGCAATTGAACACTATTATCGCGCAGAAAATGCCAATGTTCATCGCGGTGTATATGGTCTTAGTGAGCGTGCTACTGAAGCTTTTGAAGGGGTTAGAGGCCAGGTGCAGGGCTTATTAAATGCCGCCTCAAGTAAAGAGATTATTTTTGTGCGAGGCGCGACCGAGGGTATTAACCTGGTAGCCAGCTCATGGGGGCGCAGTAGCTTACAGCTAGGCGATCAAATCATTGTGAGTGAAATGGAGCACCATTCAAACTTAGTGCCTTGGCAGCTTTTGGTAGCGGACTTAGGGATTGAAATTGTTAAGTGGCCTATTGATGAGTTAGGTCAATTGCACCTGAGTGATCTAGCAGGCCTGCTGAATGAAAAAACCCGTTTAGTGGCAGTGACCCATATGTCGAATGCGTTGGGTACGATTAATCCAATCGCCGATATTATTGCCCTGGCGCATCAGCATGGGGCGAAAGTCTTGGTCGATGCCGCACAGTCTGTTTCGCACATGCCGATTGATGTGCAAGCGCTTGATGTCGATTTTTTGGTGTTTTCTGGCCATAAAATGTACGGTCCGACCGGTATTGGCTGCTTGTATGCTAAGCAAGCTCTGCTAGAGCAGATGCCACCCTATATGGGTGGGGGTGACATGATTTATCAGGTTAGCTTTGCGGGTACGAGTTTTAATGAGTTGCCCTATAAGTTTGAAGCGGGCACGCCCAATATTGCCGGGGTGATTGGCTTAGGTGCGGCAATTCGCTTCATTGAGCGAGTTGGTTTTGACACCATTGCAGCCATTGAAGAAGACTTGTTAGCCTATGCGACAGCGAAGCTCAGTAAGATTAATGGGCTGCGTATCATCGGCGAAGCAGCGCATAAGGGTGGGGTTATTTCATTTGTGTTTGACCAAGCTCATCCGCATGATATTGCAACTTTGATTGATCAAGATGCAATTGCTTTGCGTGCGAGTCATCATTGCGCTATGCCCATTATGCAAAAGTATGGTCTGCCTGCGACTTTGCGCGCCTCCTTTGGTGTTTATAATAATCGAGCGGATGTTGACCGCCTATGTGTGGCGTTAGAAGAAGCCTTGGCGATGTTGGCTTAATCGCCTTGACGTGATACTTGGCTAGAAATTTGCTATGATACCTCCATTTTAGCCTTAAGCCATGGTGGTGCTTAAGCGGAGTGAGCAATGAAAGAACAAGTTAGGCATATCCATTTCGTCGGCATTGGCGGCGTTGGCATGGCGGGCATTGCTGAGGTCTGCATCAATCTAGGTTTTGCAGTCAGTGGTTCGGATATTCGCCGGCACGCTACGGTGGTGCGGTTGGAAGCCTTGGGAGCAAAAATTCAACTTGGGCACCAGCCAGAATGGGTGCAGCAGGCGGATGTGGTTGTTGTCTCCAGTGCTATTGCTAAGGATAATCCAGAGGCCGCTTGGGCCAAATCGAGTAGAATTCCCGTTATCCCGCGCGCCGAAATGTTGGCCGAGCTCATGCGCATGCGCTATGGTATCGCCATTGCGGGTACGCATGGTAAAACCACCACCACGAGCTTAACGGCTGCCATACTCACTCAGGGTGGGCTTGATCCAACTTTTGTTATTGGTGGTCAGCTTAATCAAATTGGTACCAATGCAAGGTTGGGTTCCAGTCGTTATTTAGTCGCTGAGGCGGATGAATCGGATGCCTCTTTTCTTCATCTAGCACCGATGATGTCCGTTATTACCAATATTGATATGGACCATATGGAAACCTATCAAGGTGATTTTTCTCGCCTTATTCACACCTACAATGAATTTATCAATCGTTTACCCTTCTATGGTTTAACTGTATTGTGTTTGGATGACCCTAACCTGAAGCAATTAATGCCAGATGTACTCAGAAAGGTACGCACTTATGGCTTTGATTCGCAGGCGGATGTGGTCGCGATCAACTGGCTAGCAAAGGGTTTGACTAGTGAGTTTGATGTGGTGGTTAAAGGTCGCGAGCCTTTTAGAGTGACACTGAACATACCGGGACAACATAATGTTAGGAATGCATTAGCCGCTATCAGCGTCGCTTTGGAGTTGGATGTGTCGGTGAGTGCAATTCAACAAGCATTGGCAACGTTTGGTGGGGTTGGGCGACGCTTCGAAGTTTACCCACGGCGGATTATTGGTGGCCATCAAGTGACCTTGGTGGATGATTATGGACACCATCCTACTGAACTAGCGGCAACGCTACAAACAGCCAGAGATGCCTTTCCCAGTCAACGGATCGTGTTGGTTTTTCAACCGCATCGTTACAGTCGGACACGGGATTTGTTTGATGAATTTATAACTGCACTGACCAAAGCGGATTTAGTGATTTTAGCGCCTGTCTATGCGGCAGGCGAAACACCTATCCCGGGTTTCGATACCAAGGCGATCATGCAAAATATGCGGATTCGAGGCATGCAGAATGTTATGTTCGCGGAAGGTTTTGAAATGCTAAATGCGATGGCTGCAGATGTTTTAACAGAAGGCGACATCGTATTGTTGATGGGAGCCGGTGACATAGGGCAATGGGCAAAAGAATGGCAACAAAGTACATAATTCAGCAGCTGCTTCGTTGGCGAGAAAGGCTTGAGAAGGAGTCTATAGCTGTTCTGTATGGTGGTGTTTCGGCAGAACGTGAAGTGTCACTTCGAAGCGGTCAGTCTATTGTTAAGGCTCTTACTGAGGAAGGACTCAATGTAACAGGGTATGATGTCAGAAGTTTAAATGATTTGGTGGATGTTGCTGCAAATCATTGCCTGGTATTTTTGGCTTTACATGGTCGTTGGGGTGAAGATGGCCAGGTACAGGCGGTGTTGCAGAGCTTAGGTGTGGTGTTTACAGGGAGTGGTATGGCGGCCAGTGCCTTAGCCATGGATAAAATTCGTACTAAATATGTTTGGCAAGGTGCCGGGTTGCCAACACCGGCTTTTTATCGTGTAAATAAGGCAAGCTTAACTACATTACTCTGGTCGAATATGCCCTTGCCTGCAATGGTTAAGGCAAGTCATGAAGGCTCGAGTATTGGGTTATTTAAAGTTAATACGCTTGATGAGCTCAAGTGGGCAGTAGAGCAAGCATTGCAACTTGATGATGAGGTGTTGGTTGAGCAGTGGGTCTCGGGCCGGGAGTTTACTTTTGCTATTTTAGCTAGTGAAGTTTTGCCTGCGATTGAGCTCAAGACGCAGCATGATTTTTATGACTATGATGCAAAATATGTGTCTGGCGATACGGAATATTTGTGTCCGGTGAGTTTAATGCAATCAGAGCTGGCAAGTATGAACGAGTTAGTGTTGAAAGCATTTGATGTATTGGGCGCTCAAGGTATTGGGCGGATTGACATTATGTTGGATGAAATCGGCCAACCCTGGTTAATCGAGTTAAATACGCTACCGGGGATGACGGACATGAGTTTAGTGCCCAAAGCGGCCAAGCATTATGGTTTAAGTTATGGTGAGTTATGTATTGCAATTTTAGGTCAGGCTGTTGATGCTTCACCGTTGGCTTAAGCTGGGGTTGGTTGTTTTATTGGCAGGCCTGGTGGTCGTCTGGGTGCTGCTTATGATGAAACCTGAGCAGAATGCGACATTGTCCTATAAAATAATCTCACCCTTACAAAACATTACGCTAGATCAAGTTGAAGATCAGATATGGCCCTATTTAGAGCAGAGTTTTTGGGATGTTGATCTGGTCGGTTTGCAGCAGGTTTTACAATTAAACCCATGGGTTGAATCTGCCTTTGTTTCAAAACAGTGGCCTAATCAGCTGGTTTTGAAGCTTGTAGAGCGTGAACCAGTGGCACGGTGGCGACAACAAAGCTTAGTTGACCGGCAAGGAGTGATATTTAACCCAGATGATGTTGCAGCATTTGGGCACTTGGTCGTTCTTGATGCGCATGAGCTTCAATCTCGCGCAATGTTACGTCATTGGTCTGAAGTCCAGGCTTTGTTAAATCCGCTAGATTGGCAAGTACTCGGCATGACGTGGTTTGCAGATGATGTATTAAAAGTGGATGTCGATGCGGGTCATCAAATCTACTTAATAGCGAGTGATAAAAAGCAATTAGTCCAGCGTTTTATGCTAGCTTGGCCTAAGTTGTCAGATAGCACGGTTCAGCCTGTGATACTAAACAGTGCTCTAAAACAGTCAGCTAGATGGAAAATTGATTTAAGATACAGTAATGGTATGGCGCTAAACCCTTTAAATAATGTTGATTGAGAAAAATATGGCAAGAAAAAAATCGGCAGCGAATATTGTTGTTGGCCTCGATATCGGGACATCCAAGATTGCGGCTATTGTCGGCAAGTTAAAAGCGAATGGCGAGATTGAGGTTCTAGGGATGGGTACTTATCCCTCTAAGGGACTTAAGAAAGGAGTGGTGGTTAACATTGACTCTACGGTTGACTCTATCCAACGCGCCATCGATGAAGCTGAGCGGATGTCTGGCTATGAGGTCTCATCCGTTTATGTAGGTATTGCAGGTAGTCATATCAACAGCTTTAATTCTACGGGTATGGTCGCGATTCGCAGCCAAGAAGTGACTGATGACGATATTTTAAGAGTGATTGATGCGGCAAGAACCCAGGCTATTCCGGGCGATCAAAAAGTACTGCACATTTTGCCGCAAGAATACAGTATTGATAATCAAGACGGGATACGTGAGCCGGTAGGCATGTCAGGTGTGCGTCTTGAAGCAAAAGTACACATGGTTACGGGGTCTTTGAGTGCCGCACTGAACATTACCAAGTGTGTTGAGCGCTGTGGACTTCAAGTTAACGATATTATCCTTGAGCAGTTAGCTTCAAGTGAGTCCGTATTATCTGAAGATGAAAAAGAACTGGGTGTTTGTTTGGTTGATATCGGTGGTGGAACCACTGATATTGCGGTGTTTTATCAAGGCGCAATTCGTCACACGGCGGTGATTCCTGTAGCAGGTGATCAGGTCACTAACGACATCGCAGTCGCATTAAGAACGCCTTCACCTGCAGCGGAAGCGATTAAACGTAAGTATGCCTGTGCATTGCCTCAGCTTATAGCGACGGATGAAGAAATTGAGGTGCCTAGTGTCGGTGACAGACCTGCCCGTTGTTTATCGCGCAGAACCTTGGTAGAGGTTGTTGAGCCGCGTTATGAGGAGCTCTTTCAGCTTATTCAAGCTGAGCTTCGTCGATCTGGTTTTGAAGGCATGATGGCAGCCGGTGTGGTATTAACGGGTGGGAGTGCAAAAGTTGAGGGTGCGATTGAGCTGGCCGAAGAAGTGTTTAATATGCCGGTTCGTCTGGGCATTCCGCAGGATTTGCAGGGTCTAAAGGATGAGGTGACTGATCCTGCTTTTGCTACAACGGTTGGGTTGCTTATTTATGCGCGTGAACATACTGCATATGAGCCAGGTCATGAACCCTCACCCCTCAAGTCTAATCAAACGTCGGTATTGCGACGAATGAAAGATTGGTTTAATAAAAGTTTTTAAAGGTTGAAAAAAACGAGTGAAGCAACGTACTTTAGCTAATCCGATACACGCCAAGGGTATTGGACTCCATACTGGGCATCAAGCTCGGATAACTTTGCGTCCAGCCCCTGTTGATACGGGTATTGTGTTTAGACGGGTCGATGTGCAGCCAGCTATAGAATTTAAGGTGACACCTGATTTAGTAGCCGAAACAACCTTGTGCACAACTATCCGGGCCGGTGGTGAGAAAATCGCTACTATTGAGCACCTTATGTCAGCCCTCGCTGGTGTAGGCATGGATAATGTTTATATTGATATCGATGCCGATGAAGTGCCTATTATGGACGGCTCTGCATCGCATTTTATTTTTTTAATTCAAGCGGCAGGTATTAAACTGCAGGACAAATCAAAGCAGTTTTTGGTCATAAAAAAACCAGTGCGGGTTGAAAATGAATTGGGCGGTTGGGCTGAATTTAAACCCTATAACGGTTATAAATTGAATTTTGCAATAAAGTTTAATCATCCTGCATTTAAGCAAACAGCTGAAGACATGACGCTGGAGTTTTCATCAACAAGTTACTTTAAAGAAGTGAGTCGTGCGCGCACCTTTGGGTTTTATAATGATATGGAAGCTTTGCGGGCAAAAAAGTTAGCGCTTGGCGCCAGCTTAGATAATGCCATAGGTTTAGATGAAAACGGCGTGATGAATAAAGGTGGCTTACGTAACAAAGACGAATTTGTTCGGCATAAAATTTTAGATGCGGTCGGTGATTTGTTTATGTCAGGCTATGCAATTGTCGGTGAATTTAGCGCGTTTAAATCAGGGCATGCATTAAATAACCAGCTGTTACGTAAGTTGTTTGCTCAACCAGATACGTTCGAGTTTATGTCCGAGTTTGGCGATCAAGCCGAGCCGATAAATTTCGATAGTTCTAAGGTTCTGGTTTAGTCATATTAATGGCGCGCAATCCGATTCTTTTGAGTGCTTGGGAAAGGGTGGTGGATTTAACTTGCTCGCTTAATGCGAGCATTTTTTTAGCGGTTTCTTGGTCGGGCAAAGGGTTGGTCGAATGAGTTTTGTGCTCGCTAGACGTAGTTTTTTGGCGCTGACTTAAGCGAACTCTTACTGGCGAAACAAGATTAAGGCCGGGATAGATTTCGTTAACGTGCCTAAGGCAGCTTGGCGCTAAAAAGCGGATTTTGCTGGCCCACAAGGCTTCATTAATAACAATAACTAGGTAGGGGTGCTCAATGCCTACTGCACAAATATGTGGGTGCATGTTTTCAGGCATCACACTAAAAATATGTTCTTTTAGCGCTTGGTATTGCTGCGCCTCTTGAATAATTTTAAAAAGTCCCGATTGATTAAGAGGATGTTTTGCCATAGAGCCCTTTTTGAACGTCGCGTCTTGCTAGCCATATGCTAGAATAACTCAATTTTAAACGATTTTTTGCTTTGGATTTCTTTAACTATGTTTATGTCATTTCTTCAAAAATTATTAGGTAATCGTAATCAACGCTTGGTTAAGCAGTATCAAAAACGGGTTGCGCTGATCAATGCCCATGAGGAGGCAATGGCAAAACTGACGGATGAAGCCTTGCAGGCTAAAACGGGCGAATTTAAGTTTCGTCTTGCGAGCAATGAAGCATTAAATGATATTTTACCTGAAGCCTTTGCTGTGGTGCGAGAAGCCGGTAAACGTGTACTGGGTATGCGCCATTATGATGTGCAAATGATAGGTGGTATGGCACTGAATGATGGTCGAATTGCAGAGATGCGCACCGGTGAAGGTAAAACCTTAGTTGCAACCTTGCCTGCTTACCTAAATGCGTTAGCTGGTGGCGGGGTGCATGTGATCACTGTTAACGATTATCTTGCCAAGCGTGACGCCGAATGGATGAGTCAGTTGTATGGGTTTTTAGGTTTAACGACTGGCGTGATTTTGAGTGGTCAAAGTCACCAGGAAAAACAGTTAGCCTATGCAATGGATATTACCTACGGTACCAATAATGAATTTGGTTTTGATTATTTGCGTGACAATATGGCGATCTTTAAAGAAGAGCGCGTCATGCGCGGTCAAGCCTTTGCGATCATCGATGAAGTCGACTCGATTTTGATAGATGAAGCTAGAACGCCGTTAATTATTTCCGGACCCGCTGAGAATAAAGCACAGGTATATCACAAGATTAATCCTTTAATCAGTCATCTAGAGCGTGGTGAAGAAGATCCGATTGAGAAAACCGCGACGGGTGACTACACCGTTGATGAAAAAAACCGTCAAGTCTATTTAACGGAACAAGGTCATGAAAAGATTGAAAACCTTTTGGCAGAGGTTGAGCTGCTCAAAGACGGTGAAAGTCTTTATGATGCAACCAATATTGGTTTGATGATTCACGTGAATGCAGCGCTGCGTGCGCATGTTTTATTTGAGCGTAATCGTGATTATATTGTCGATGATGGTCAAGTCATTATTATCGACGAACATACGGGTCGTAAGATGATTGGTCGTCGTTGGGGCGAGGGCTTACATCAAGCCGTTGAAGCCAAAGAGGGTCTTGAGATTCAGAGTGAGAGTCAAACCTTCGCCTCGATTACCTTCCAAAACTATTTTAGACAGTATCAAAAATTGTCTGGTATGACCGGTACGGCGGATACTGAAGCCGGCGAGTTTTTGTCAACTTACAAATTAGAAGTGGTTGTAATTCCGCCTAATAAAACGCCGCAACGGGAAGACTTAACTGATTTGGTTTTTTTGGATGTCCAGTCTAAGTTTAAAGCGATTGTTGAGGACGTTAAAGCAACCCACGCCAAAGAGCAGCCCGTTCTAATCGGTACGGCTTCGATTGAAATGTCAGAGCTTTTATCGGCAGCCTTTACGCAGTCAGGTGTAAAGCATGAGGTGTTGAATGCTAAACAACATGAGCGTGAAGCGCACATTATTGCTAATGCGGGACGAACTGGTGCAGTAACCATTGCAACCAATATGGCGGGTCGTGGTACGGACATTGTGCTTGGCGGAAGTTTAGACGTTGAGTTAGAAGAATTGGGCCCAGATGCGGATGCAGAAGCGAAAGCGAAAGTTAAAGCGGCTTGGCAGCTCCGTCATGATCGCGTGTTAGAGTTGGGCGGCCTTAAAGTGATTGGCTCGGAACGTCATGAGTCACGCCGTATTGATAATCAGCTGCGTGGTCGTTCCGGTCGTCAAGGTGATCCCGGTGTGACGCGTTTCTACTTGTCGCTTGATGATGATTTGATGCGTCGTTTTGCGTCTGAGAAGGTAAAGAATATGATGCGTCGCTTAGGGATGGCTGAAGGTGAAGCGATAGAGCATCCGATGGTAAGTCGTTCAATTGAGCGTGCGCAAAAGCAAGTCGAACGTTTACATCAAGATGAACGCGCCAATCTATTGAAATTCGATGACGTATCCAACGAACAGCGCAAAGTGGTGTATCAGCAGCGTAATGAGTTAATGGAAAGCGAAGAGGTTCGTGAAACCATTAAGATTATGCGTGAAGACGTGGTCAATGAAATTGTCGATGACTTTATCGCACCGGGTAGTTTGGATGAGCAGTGGCGCATTCCAGAGCTTAACCATGCGCTAGAGGAAAGCTTTGGTATTAAAGTCGATGTGCAGGCCTGGTTAGATGCGGACGCGTCCTTGTATGAAGAAACCTTGCGTGAAAAAATTGTCGCTGAAGTACAGTCTCACTATGATCAAAAAATGGCCATTATTGATGAGAAAACCTTGGGTCATTTTGAAAAAGAGTTGTTGTTGCGCAATATTGATAAATTATGGCGTGAGCATTTATCTGAGATGGATTACTTGCGTCGCGGTATTCATCTGCGTGGCTTTGCCCAGCGCGATCCTTTCCAGGAGTACCGTCGTGAAGCAGCATTACTGTTCCAAGGCTTCCTAAATGAAGTTAAAAAAGAAACGATTAAAATGTTGTCACTGGTGCAGTTACACAGTCAACAAGATGTAGCCGCCTTCGAAAAACAGCAGCAAGCTGAATTGGAAAAAGATATGCAGCAAGCGCAGGCTTCTCATCCAGCGGCTGCTGCTGCACCTCAGGCTGAGTCACCAGCGACATCAAATAATGCTGTTGCTGACAATGCCAAGGAGCAAACTTTCCGTCGCGAAACCCCTAAGCTTGGGCGTAACGATCCTTGTTCCTGTGGTTCAGGCAAAAAATACAAACATTGTTGTGGTAAGTTAGATTAATTTTTATTCTTAGAGGTGCATCATGCCTGTTGGTCTTGCGTACGAGTTGCCAGAAATTCATCCAGTTGCCGGTGTTTATTTAGGTGCGACGGCCGCTAAAATTAAAAAAAATGGTAAAACAGATTTGGTCGTTATGGAGTTTGCACCGGGCAGTGTGACCGCCGCAACCTTTACCACTAACGCTTGTTGTGCTGCACCGGTTCATGTCGCGAAAGCCCACTTAGCGGCCGAGCAACCACGGGCGTTATTAATTAATTCGGGTAATGCGAATGCGGCGACTGGCGAGTCGGGAATGGTGAATGCTAAGCAAACCTGTCAGTGGTTGGCTGATGAATTAGGGTGCGAGCCGGAAGAAATTTTGCCCTTCTCGACAGGGGTAATTGGCGAACCCTTGCCGATGAATAAAATTCAATTGGGTTTAGTTGCGGCTGTAGCTGATCGCGCTATTGACCACTGGCCTCATGCTATGGCCGGTATCATGACCACCGATATTGTGCCTAAAATGGTCAGTCGTGTAATTAACATTGACGGGCATGATATTACTATCACGGGTATGGCTAAAGGCTCGGGGATGATTCATCCTAATATGGCGACGATGCTGGGCTTTGTGGCCACTGACGCCAAAATCACCGCCGAACTATTGCAGGCCTGCTTAAGTCAGGCCGTTAAAAAGTCATTTAACCGGATTACGGTGGATGGTGATACTTCGACTAACGATGCCTGTACGCTAACGGCCACACAACAGGCCGATATGCCAACGATGACCGATGCGAATTCGCCTCAATATAAGCTATTTGCGGCAGAGATTGAGCGAGTGATGACCGAGCTTGCGCAGATGATTGTGCGTGATGGTGAAGGTGCAACCAAGTTTATTAGTGTGGAAGTCAATGGTGGCGAATCTGAGGCAGAGTGTTTGCAGGTCGCGCATGCGGTTGCCCTTTCTCCGTTGGTGAAAACCGCCATGTTTGCATCAGATCCAAATTGGGGTCGTATTTTGGCCGCTGTGGGCCGTGCGGGCGTAAAAAACTTAGACATTAATCGCTTGCAGATTTTTTTGGGTGACGTATGTATCGTGCGTGATGGTGGTCGTGCCAGCGACTATACCGAAGAACAGGGGCAGCAGGTCATGAAATCGGAAGATATTGCGGTACGTATCGAGCTTAATCGGGGTCAGCATAGTGAAACCGTTTGGACCTGCGATTTCTCCTATGATTACGTTAAAATCAATGCGGAGTATCGCTCTTAAATGTCAGGCGTTGTCGCTGTTGCGGTAGGCTGTTTAATTCGCAATGGTCAGGTGTTGATTGGGCAGCGATTAGCTCGTCAATCCTTTGCTGGTGAGTGGGAGTTTCCTGGTGGCAAGCTAGAAGCCAATGAAACACCTGTTGAGGCATTGGTGCGTGAGTTTAAGGAAGAAACCGGTTTAATTACCGAGGGTTGGCAAGCCTTGATTAGCTATCCATGGACACACCATTTACCCAAAGGTTCGCTCCAGGTTCAGCTGCATGTGTATGTGACTGAGCAGGCAAGTGGCGAGCTTACCGCCCCTGAAGGGCATGCGTTTGAATGGTGTCCATTAGCTGATTTGGCTCAGCGTCGCATGCTGGTAGCGAATAAGGGGATTGTGCGGGCACTGCAGTTACCTTCATCCTATATGATTACAGGTGGATTTCACGACCAACAAGATGCGATAGGGCGCCTTGAGCAGGCCCTCAAACAGGGTATTAAGTTGGTGCAGCTGCGCGCCAAACATCTCGACAAATCCGCGCTTTCTAGGCTTGCTCATGAGATGGCGAAACATTGTCATGGTCATGGTGCAAAGCTCCTGGTTAATACCGCTGTTGACTGGTTTGAGGCGATGCCATTAGTTGATGGCTTACAGTTATCATCCACTGAATTAATGTCTTGCACCAGCAGGCCAGTTGCGAGCGATAAGTTGCTGGGTGTATCTGCTCACAATGCTGTAGAGCTTGCTAAGGCGGCAGAGTTAGTCGCCGATTTTGCGCTGCTATCGCCGGTTAAAGCGACACAAACCCACCCTGATACACCCGCTTTAGGTTGGCCTGCTTTTACTCAACTCACCCAATCCACGCCGATTCCAGTTTATGCTTTAGGCGGCATGACGCCGAGTGACCTAGCCATTGCGAAGTCAGCCGGTGCACAAGGTATTGCGGCCATTAATGGATTATGGCCACAGGCGTTCTAATTTCTTTGTGTAACGGACGCTAACCAGGCCTGCAAAGCTTGATGCAATGCTGCGAGCGAACTAGTGTTATTAATAATGCTATCGGCTAAGTCTTGGCGTGTGGCGGGGTCCGCTTGTTGAGCCATAATGCTTTCGATTTGTTCAATGGCGCGTTGATCACGGGTTGCAACGCGTTGACGTTGTAAAGCAGGGTCGCATTCAATTAATAGGACATGGTCGATTTGATAAGCCGGTTGCATGACTTGGCTAATCACTGGGATGGCAACAAAGATCAACTTGTGTTGGGTTTTGAGTACCTCAACTTGAGCGCTTACCTGTTGGCGAACCAAGGGGTGAATGATCTGTTCGATGTCATGTTTCAGTTTTTGATCACTGAAAAAAGCCGCGGCGAGTTTTGGGCGGTCTAATTCACCTTGTGGGGTTAAAAATCGATTACCATGATGAGCAATTATCGCTTGCAATCCGGCCTGTCCGGTTTGCATGAGCTGTTTTGCAACCTGATCGGTATCGATGACTGGATAGCCTTGCTCAGCAAAGTAACTACAAGCCGCCGATTTACCACAGCCTATCCCACCGATAACGGCAACTACCAGGCCTGGTGTCATGGCCACACCTTCTGATGAACCCAAACGATATGCCAACCTAACGACGATTGAAAGGGTTCGCTTGGGCATGCAACAGGGGCATTCCATAGTCCACGTTCAAAGTCTCGTTCAAGCAGGCCTGGTGCCATAAAACCTAAATCCCCTTCATGCGATTTGCTAACACAGATTGAATAGCGCGTGACGGCCTCGGTAAAGCTCAACTCTTGCGCAACTAATCGGGGGTATAGGCGTGCTGCAATTTTTCGCGAAGGCAGCAAGATATGACTGGCATGGATTAATGGCATTATTTTTGGTAATCGGTAAAATGGTAAAACTCTATTTTACTGGATGAAAGTCTTATGTGCGGAATTTGCGGTGAGTTTTTGTGGCGAGACGGACAGCAAGCTGATCAGCAACGAATCAATAAGATGGTTGCGCAGCTCGCCAAACGTGGCCCGGATGCACAAGGGGTGTGGACACACGAGCAAGTGGGCTTGGGTCATACGCGTTTAGCCATTATTGATTTAAGTTCAGCAGGGCAGCAGCCTATGCAGGATCAAGAGTTAACCTTGGTTTTTAATGGTTGCATTTATAATTACAAAGCGTTGCGGGCAGAGTTGATTATTCTGGGACATGACTTTCAGTCTGACTCGGATACCGAAGTGATTCTAAAGGCTTATCGTCAGTGGGGTTCGGAGTGTTTAACTTACCTTGACGGCATGTTTGCTTTTGCTATCTGGGATGACCATCAGCAACAATTATTTTTAGCACGTGACCGCTTTGGGATTAAGCCGCTCTATTATGCTTTGACCGATCAGGGTCTGCGTTTTGCGTCAAATACCCAAGCACTCTTGGCGTCAGGCGGCATCAATACGGATATTGATCCAGTGGGTTTGCATTTCCAGTTAACCCTACATGGTGTGATTCCGGCGCCACATACCATCTTAAAAGGCATTAGAAAGTTACAGCCAGGGCATTACATGCTGGTGCAGCCGGATGGTCAAATTTTTGTGCGCCAATACTGGCAGCTCAATGCCCAACGTCCAGAGGCTACGGATTCAGCTAAGCCGCAAACTGAGCAGGCCTGGTTAGATGCTACGCATGATGCGTTAAAAAAAGCGGTGGCTAAGCGAATGGCAGCGGCAGATGTGCCGGTCGGCGTTTTGCTTTCTGGTGGGCTGGATTCGAGCCTACTGGTCGGATTGTTAGCCGAAGCAGGGGTGAGCCATATCAAAACTTTTTCGATTGGATTTGAAGATGTTGCTGATGAGCGTGGTTCTGAGTTTGAGTACTCAGATAAAGTGGTTGCGCGTTATCAAACCGACCATCATAAATATATTGTACCGAATAGCCAGGTACTGCCTCGTTTACCAGAAGCGATTGCGGCTATGTCCGAACCCATGGTAGGCCAAGATGCGGTAGCCTTTTATTTGTTATCTGAACAGGTGTCACAAGATGTCAAGGTGGTGCTATCAGGTCAGGGCGCCGACGAAGTGTTTGCCGGCTATTTCTGGTACCCGCAGATGGCGGCGGCAGAAGGCTCGGCGCTAGAGCGATTTGCGCCTTACTATTTTGATCGCAGTCATGAGGAATGGTTGCAAACTGTTCATCCGCGTTTTCATCTAAATGATGTAACCAGTGACTATGTCGCAGAGCGTTTAACCGAGCCAGGCGCGGATAGTTTTTTAGATCAAGTGTTGCGTTTTGATAGCACGACCTTAATTGTTGATGACCCGGTCAAGCGTGTCGACAACATGACCATGGCTTGGGGCTTAGAAGCGAGAGTGCCTTTTTTGGATAAGGATTTAGTTGAATTGGTGATGCAAGCGCCTCCCGAACTTAAACTGGCGGATGGCGGTAAGACTTTATTAAAAAGGATGGCACGAGGCCTGATTCCTGACGAGGTTATTGATCGACCCAAAGGTTATTTCCCTATGCCAGCACTTAAATTTGTACGCGGGGAGTTTTATGACTTTATGCGGGATATTTTATTAAGCCCCGCAGCACAAGCGCGCGGTTTATTTAATCAGGATTACATTGCAAGATTATTAGCGAGTCCTGAAGCTCCTGAAAACTTTACCGCCATTAAGGGTTCCAAGCTTTGGCATTGTGCGCTACTAGAGCTGTGGCTGCAAACCCATGTTGACCCATATAACTTAGCGCACTAACGTGATGGCAAGAATTGGCGTATAATAACCAAGCATTTTACTAGGACATTAAATAGGAGTTTAAGATGAGTTTTGAAATGGATGAGCAAACTGTGCTCGCAAAAATCGATGAGCAGGTTAAAAACAATCCGGTTGTGTTGTATATGAAAGGCACGCCTCAAATGCCATCCTGTGGTTTTTCCAGTCGTACGGCAGCGGCTTTGGTTGAAACGGGTGAAAAGTTTGCGTTTGTAAATGTGTTAGCAGATCAAGGGATTTATCAGTTTTTGCCTAAATATCAAGATTGGCCAACCTTTCCACAGCTTTACATCGACGGCGAATTACAAGGCGGGTGCGATATTACGCTTGAGTTAGCTGAGAGTGGCGAGCTAAAAGCGCTAATGGCGGCCGCCAATGCCAAGGTCGACCAAGCTTAATCAGCTATTGCTTAAGCGCGACTTGGCTTGTCAAGTTTCCATTGATTCACGATTCGGCAGAATAGACGCCCTGTTTGCAGGGTGTCATAAGCTGCTTCATGAGCCTTGTCATGGTCCCAGTCAAAGCCGGCCATTTTAACTGCCTTGCTTAAAACCGTCTCACCATATACCAGGCCTGCTAATGAAACCGTGTCAAAGGTACTAAACTGGTGAAAAGGTGATTTCATTTTATTCCGCTCGGCCGCATGTTTTATAAAATTCAAATCAAACATGGCATTATGGCCCACTAAAATGGCGCGAGTGCAGCCACTGGCTTTAATGGCGGTATTGATCGGTTGAAATAGTTTTTCAAGCGCTGTCCGCTCGGACTTGGCATCTCGAAAAGGATGGTAAGGATCCTCAATGCCATTAAACTTTAGGGCACTTTGATCTAGTTTTGAGCCCTCAAAGGGTAAGATGTTCTCTTGGAACAGTGACCCAGTAATCAGTTCACCCTGCTCATTCATGTCTAGCAATAGCACGGCAACCTGTAGCAGCGCATGACTATTAGGGTCGAATCCAGCCGTTTCAACATCGACCACCACGGGTAAAAACCCACGAAAACGATCTTTAATGTCAGTAATGCTCGGCGTTGCTTCAGGGGATTCGAGTAGGGATTGGGTCATGTTAGGGCTTTAATAAGTACTTTAGATTGACGTTGAAAATTATAGAGCTGTTGCTTTTGTGGCGGCAGGTCATCCAGATTGGCTAATACAAATCCCTGTTCAATAAACCAATGATAAGTATGGGTAGTAAGCAAGAATAGCTGTTTGATGCCCTGTTCCCTAGCCTTATGAACAAGGTGTGTAATCAATTCTTCACCTAAGCCCTGACCTTGATAGCTAGGGTCAATGGCGAGGCAAGCGAGCTCGGCCTGTGCATTGGGGTGAGGATAAAGCGCGGCACAACCTAAAATGTGGCTATCACGTTCGATAACAAAAAACTGGTTGATTTCAAGTTCAAGGCGCTCTCTGGAGCGTTTAACGAGCATGCCCTTTTGCTCTAAGGGTGAAATTAAATCAATAATCCCACTCACATCCTCGATACGTGCTTGACGAATCTGGTGGTAGCGATCGGTGAAAACCAGTGAGCCAATACCGTCACGGCTAAATAACTCAATTAACAAACTGGTGGGATCTGACTCATTAAGTAGGTGAATACGTTTGACTTGTTGTGCATTGTCAGCAAGGCATTGAATGAGATCGGCTTGGTTGGCATTTTGTGCGGGCCAATGAGTCAGTTGGTTAAGACTGAGTTGCTTGGGCAGGCCGCTCATTTGATCGCTTGAAGTAAACACCATCAATTTGTCTGCGTGGATTTTACTCGCAACCCAGCAGGCCTGCTCAAGGGTGTTGAGGTTAAACACTTCACCGGTCAGCGAGTAGGCTAAAGGCGTAAGTAGTGCAATTTGGTTCGAATCTAACACGGCTTGCAATGCGGTTTGATTAACCTTGCGAATTAAACCGGTATGTTGGTAGTCAACGCCATCAATGACACCCCTTGGTTTGGCGATGACCCAGTTCCCTGAGCAGAGGGTCAGTGGGAATGGATGATGGGTCTGTTGGCGACTAAAGGCCGCTTCTAACATACTGCGCACTTCACCAATGGTGCGTTGTAAAACAGGGAGCATGTCAGGCGAAGTAATGCGAATTTGATGGTGGGTTGACCATTCAATGCCCGCCTGTTCAAGTGCCTGATTAATTTGTAGGGTGGCGCCCATTACGATAATAAGACGTAAGCCCAGTGCATTAAGGTGCGAAATGTCTTCAGCAAATTCCTGTAACTGCTCACGATGCTCTAGTAATTCGCCGGGCAAATACACCACGCACACTTTACCGCGATGTTGCGCAACATAGTCGGATGCTTGGCGAAGGTTGTTGAGAAAATCAAGTTCAGATTGTTTCATGAGGTTTCGTAATTATGAGAAAATGTTAAAAATATTTTTAACAACTACAGACTTTTTTAAGTATAGCAAAGCAATAACTAAAAGTTTGATTATCTAAGCGTTTGTTTAAGGAGAAACTATGCCAGCATATCGTTCAAGAACCAGTACTCACGGCCGTAACATGGCCGGCGCGCGTGCGTTATGGCGTGCTACCGGGATGAATACAGAAGACTTTGGTAAACCGATTATTGCGATTGCTAACTCATTTACTCAATTTGTGCCGGGCCATGTGCATCTAAAAGACCTGGGTCAGCTAGTAGCAGGTGTTATTGAACAGTCGGGTGGTGTGGCAAAAGAGTTTAATACGATTGCAGTCGATGATGGTATTGCCATGGGGCATGATGGCATGTTGTACTCTTTGCCGTCACGCGAGGTGATTGCTGATTCGGTTGAGTATATGGTCAATGCACACTGCGCCGATGCACTAGTATGTATTTCAAACTGTGACAAAATCACCCCCGGTATGTTGATGGCCGCGATGCGCTTAAATATTCCAACCATTTTTGTTTCCGGTGGTCCGATGGAGTCGGGCAAAACGGTGATAGGTGGTCAAACGATTAAGCTTGACTTGGTTGATGCGATGGTGATGGCTGCCGATGATAAGGTCACGGATGAAGAGGTTGAGTCTGTTGAGGTTTCTGCCTGTCCGACCTGTGGTTCTTGCTCGGGCATGTTTACTGCTAATTCGATGAACTGTCTTGCTGAAGCTTTGGGTATGGCTTTGCCTGGTAATGGGTCAGTACTAGCCACCCACGCTGATCGTAAGCATTTGTTTGAAGAAGCGGGTCGCCGTATTGTAGAAATCGCCAAAGAGTATTATGAGCAAGATAATGACAAGGTGCTGCCACGCTCAATTGCTACCTTTAGTGCATTTCAAAATGCCGTGGCATTAGATGTGGCAATGGGGGGGTCAACCAATACGGTGTTACACTTATTGGCTGTTGCACATGAGGCAGGCGTTGAATTTACGATGGCAGACATCGATGCGATGTCTCGTAAAGTACCATGTTTATCTAAAGTTGCTCCCAATTCAAAAATCTATCATATGGAAGACGTTCACCGCGCGGGCGGTATTATGCGCTTATTAGGCGAATTAGACCGCGGTGGCTTGCTAGATCCTGATACTTATACAGTGCATGCATCCACACTGGGTGCGGCACTAGAACTATGGGATATTCGCCGTAATCCGTCGGAAGCGGTGCAGAAGTTTTACATGGCGGCGCCGGGTAATGTTAGAACCACCCAGGCCTTTAGCCAAGATAAGCGTTGGAAAACACTTGATACAGATTATGAAAACGGCTGTATTCGCTCAGTTGAACATGCTTATACGCAAGACGGGGGGTTAGCCGTGTTATTTGGTAATATCGCACAAGATGGCTGTATTGTTAAAACGGCCGGTATTGATGAAAGTATGCTTGAGGTCGAACAGCTGCAATATACCACCAGTGTGCCAACCTCAACTATCCGTGTGTTTAGTGGTCCAGCGCGAATTTATGAAAGTCAAGATGCGGCGGTAGCGGCCATTTTGGGTGATGAGATTCAAAAAGGTGATGTGGTGTTAATTCGTTATGAAGGTCCAAAGGGTGGACCGGGTATGCAGGAAATGCTTTATCCCACCAGTTACCTTAAATCAAAAGGCTTAGGCAAATACTGTGCTTTGTTAACGGATGGGCGTTTTTCAGGTGGTACATCGGGGTTATCAATTGGTCACGCTTCACCAGAAGCCGCGGAGGGTGGCAATATTGGCTTGGTTGAAGAGGGTGACATTATTGAAATTGATATTCCAAACCGGTCAATTAACGTTAAGGTGAGTGACTATGAACTGTCGCAACGACGTCAAAAAATGTTAGCGAAAGGTGACAAGGCATGGAAGCCAGAGCACCCAAGAGAGCGTCGTGTTTCAGCCGCCTTACGTGCCTATGCTGCGATGACAACAAGTGCAGCGTTTGGTGCCGTTAGACGAGTAGAGCAAATCGAAAAATAGGAGTGACGTTATGTTTGTAGATCGACTTAGTCAAGCACAGCGTCAAGCCTTGCTTGACCTTGCCGTAATAACGGCAGGGATTGATAATGATGTTTCTGAAGAAGAAATGCAGTACCTAGAAGAGTTGTCAGTCAACTACGGCCTTAACTTGGATTTAGAAAATCATCGTACCAGTTCTATTGATGATTTGATTTCGGTGCTTGATAGCAAGCAGTCCAAGGTAATCGTGCTTCAGGAATTAATTAAGCTATCTTATAAAGATGGTCATTTTGGTCCAGAAGAGCAGCAAAAAGTGTTTCAGATTGCACAAAAGCTTGGCTTAAATGATCCAGAGCTACTGCTAGCTATTGAAAAGTGGGTTAGGCAGGGCTTTGATTGGTTGCATGAAGGTGAGCAGCTGCTCAACTAGTTTTAATATAGATTGACAATAAAAAACCCGGATTATCCGGGTTTTTTATTGTGTCAGAAAATTACTGACGATAGCTTGGTGCGTTAATTTCTAGACCGTTAGAAATATAAGCATGCCAGAACTCAAGGTTGCGATATTCTTCACCTTGAACTTCGTAGGCTGTGTGACGCATGTTTTTGTGACAGCCCTCATAGCGACGGTGTAAAGTGCCTAAACCATCGCCTGATGCACGTGCCCATTTACCACGCCATACTGGGAAGTGAGACACATGACCAAGCACCGGTGAAAGAATGTCAGAACGCGCTTGGCGTGACGCGTTGTATACGTGGCAACTTGCACAAGCAAGACCAAGCTGTCCGCGAGGTTCAACGAACTCACGTTCACCAGCAGCGAAGGCAGCAGCAGCACCAGGGGAATTAATTACCACGTTGATTTTTTGACCACGGGCTTCATAGCCTAAGTAAGCACCCATGTGAGCAATATCACCACGTTTCCAAGCAAAAGGCTTTAAACCAGCTTCGGTACGGCAGCGGTTGATATCACCTTCAAGTGTAACAACCTGCTGTAATTGTTCATTGAAGTAGGGGTAGCTTGGACGAATGTGTGCAACACCTTTGTCTGAACCTACCAAACAGCCCACATAAGCATTTAGGTCTTGATTAAAAAGTTCTTCACCGCGTTCTACAAAATCCATATACTGAGGAAATTCTTCTTCAGCTTGCCATTGCATTCTACGATCTTCGTCATAACCATAGATACCATGTATGTAATCTTCAAAGGGACGGTTAGGGTGTTTAGCTTGGAAATATTGAATCAAGTCCATACGACTTTTTTCAGCCACTGAGTTATGCTCAACTGCAATAGCTTGGCTTCCAAATGATGTGGCCATAGCTAATGCTATCGCACTTGAAAGTGTCTTCTTCATTTTGAATCCTCCACAAAAGAGCTTTAATTGTTTTTATGGTTATTATTTTGGACTAAGCTAAAAAAGCGGGGCTAGCCCCGCTTAATCTACGCATTAACGTAGGGTAAAGGTTTCAGTACCAGTTTCACCAGTATTATCAACTAGGTTGATAGTTACTTCGTCACCAGCATTAGCCGCAACGTTTACATGCATGTAGGGGTTTGTAGAGATGTTAGCTGACCATTGAGCGTCAACAACACGGTTACCGTTAACATTCACATCAACGTTGGTGATAAGTTTCATTGGGAATGGCTTACCAGTTGACTGGTCCATACGAGCGCCAGATTCCATTGGATGACGGATTAGTGATTTAATTTCAGCAACGCCACCACGGACTTGACCACGAGTTCTGATATTAATAGACATCGATTATTCCTTCTATATAAATTTTGTTAAAGTCGTTAATTAGCTAAGAGTAGGGTGGAATTAACCGCCGCAACCGCCGATAGTAACGCGAACTTCTTGTTCAGCTTTGAACAAGTTGCCGCCAGCTTTAACAACACCCATTACGTTCTGAGTGCTACCCATACGAATACGAGTTGAAACGAAGCCTTGAGCTGCACCTGAGAACTTGTATTCACAAACTAGTGGGTTAGGGTTAGCAGAAGCAATAATAACGATTGACTCAACACCGTTCATACCAGAAGCATCAACAGTGATAGGCGTTACTGCACCATTTTCAGCAATAGCTGGAGCGGTTAATTTAACGTCGTCTGAAGAAGCTGCGTTCGCAGAACCGAAAACACCTTTTAGGGCATCATCAACAGTTTTAGCTTCGAAAGCTTGCTTGTTCCAGCTAGCTAATACAGTAGCAGGTGTTAAAAGGCCAGCGCTTACTGCAACAGAAGCGGCACCAGTAGCTAAAGTAGCTTTCAAAAATGATCTACGTTTCATATTTAGTTTAACTCCTAGGTTAGATAAATTTTATAGTGTGTATAGGTAGTCAACGATGAGATTAATTTCATCATCAGACAATATACCATGACGACCGAATAATGGCATCATGCTGTATTTAACTTCGGTTTCTTTTACGCCCCATAACTTATCAAAAAGTTTTTGGCGATCTGGATAACGAAGCTGCATAGCAATAAGTGCAGGTCCAATATTACCTGGTGAAGTACCTTCTGGCATCATGTGACAGGCAAGACAGTTGCCTTGAGCACGGTTCCAAGCTAGTTCTTTACCTTGGGCAACACGCTGTTTCATTTCTTCTTCAGAAACTTCACTCGCTGATACTGCCATTGGCGATGCTAGCATTGCTGATACAGCAAGCGTACCTAAAACACGCTTTAATTTAGAATGACTCATTCTCTCCTCCTAAAGTGCCTCTATTCGACCCCCGTTTTTGTCTATTTTGGGGTTCTCTGACTGAGCTGCAAAATGAATATTCGCTCTTGGTTTATAAGCTTACGGAGTTGATGGTTAAAAGCAAGTGTTTTTAAAGTCTTTAGCTATAGTTTTATTTAATAGCTTTAAAGATAATTTCTATGCTTGTCGGCCTGTTTTGTAGCTTGTTGCGGTCGTTATTCGCGTATTTTTTCGTTTAAATTGTTGATTTTTAATAGTAAATCTCTTTCGTCTGTGTTTTCTTTGGCGCGCATTAATAGGTGTCTAGCTCGTCGCAAGTTTCCAATTTCTGTTTCTCTGAGAGCTTGGAAATAAAGTGCATGTGCTGTTTTTTGTTGCTGATTATAGAGTTCGCTTATTTTGTTAAATAGTTCAATTTTTGCATTGGTCTTTTTTGACTGCTCAATTAAGGTGTTTATGGCTAGATCAATGTTTTGCCGAGATATGTAATGATTGGCCAATGTAAATGCTAATGCATTATCCTGAGGATAGATGTTGCTGATTTTTATCAAGTTTGTTGGATTCTGCTCTAATTTATCTTGAGTATCAGCAAGGGCAATTTTTAATAATCGGTTATTCGGCAAAGTGTTGGTCGCTTCTGTTAAGCAGGTTAAAGAGTTTTGATTGGATAAGTATTGTTGGTAGCAGGTTAAAGCGAGTTGCTCATTAGAAGACAGTCCTCGTGTTTCAAGGCGGCTAGGATTTAATCTTGCCTGAATAAGTTTTAGATTAAGTCTTTGTTCTTCAGTTGAGCGAAGTTGTTCTGCTCTTGCTAGTGCTAATGCGGTTCGGCGTTCTGTAACAGGGTGGGTTAATAAAATTTCCGGTGGTCGATTAGTATGATTGTGCTGGCGATGCAGGTTGTCAAAAAAGCGTGCCAAGGCGCTGGGGTTGTATCCTGCCTTTGATAAAAGTTGAATGCCCATGCTGTCAGCTTCGTGTTCATGAATTCTTGAAAAACGCAGTTGGTTTTGAATAGCTAAGCTGCTGCCACCAATAAAGGTTGCAATGCCGGCAGAAGGGTCTTGTGTGCCAATTAAAATGGCTGCTAGCAGCGAGGCAAGGCTTGCCATATTGCCTTGTTCAAACTGTTCAAATCTTCGTGAAAGATGTTCCTGGGTGATGTGCGCAATTTCATGCGCGATAACGGATGCCAGTTCGTCTTCAGTTGCCGCTGCTAGGATTAATCCAGTGTTGATACCAATAATGCCATCAGGTCCAGCGAAGGCATTAATTTCAGGTCTGTTTATCACAAAAAAACGGTAGTTCCTGCCGTCAGCTGTGTGACTGATAAGGCGCTGCCCAATTTGCCTGATGTATTCAACAACAAATGGATCTGTGGTCATGTCATATTCAGTGTGCAATGCAGTGAGAAATGCACGTCCAAGATCGATCTCCATGTTGCGATCGTAGAGTACCAGGCCTGGTGAGCCCAGATCTGGTAAGGATTGTGCGGGGGAGTGGGCTTTACTTCCGCTAGATAGGCAAAATAATAGAATAAAGCAGCTGATGAGTGATTTTTGCATGGGTTTTCATTTAAAAAATTTAACTATCCGCTATTATAGAGGTATTACATAAGGAATCTGTTATGCATAAAGTGAATTTAATTGGACTAAAGTGCCCCATGCCGCTTATTAAGTTCAAAAAGTTCCTCGCAGAGAACCCAGATCTATTAGATTTGGAGGTGCATGTTGATGACCCTGGTGCCATCAAAGATTTCCCGGTTTTTTGCAAAAGACTGGGTTTTAGTTTTGAGGTGGCAGCAATAGAGCCTCACATCATCATTAAAATTAACAAGTGAATTTAGTTCATCTATAAAAAATTAAAGTTAAGTGGATAGTTTGTTATGTATAAAAAATTAACCAAAGCCATTATTCCAGTGGCTGGTTTGGGCACCCGATTTTTGCCAGCAACTAAGGCGATACCGAAAGAAATGTTAACGGTAGTCGACAAGCCTCTTATTCAATATATTGTGCATGAAGCCGCTGAGGCGGGTATTACGGATGTCATATTGGTAACCCATTCGAGTAAAAATGCTATAGAAAACCATTTTGATACCCATTATGAGCTTGAAGCTAAATTGCTTGAGTCAGCGAAGCATGATCGAATAGAAACAATAGGCAAAATCACCCCACCTGGTATTAACCTAATCAGTGTGCGTCAGCCAGAGGCTTTGGGATTAGGTCATGCTATTTTGTGCGCCAGTCACATTATTGCGCAGGATGAGCCTTTTGCAGTTTTGTTACCGGATGTGTTGATGTATCACCCTAAAAAGGGTTGCTTGGCTCAAATGGCCGAAAATTACGAACGTGTTCATACCAGTGTGATCGCATTGGAACAGGTGCCTGATGATCAAGTTCACAAGTATGGTATTGCAGGGGTTCAGGATCCGGATTTACGCATCAATCAATTGATCGAAAAGCCGAAGCTTGGCGAGGCACCTTCCAACTTGTCGGTAGTCGGTCGTTATATTTTCACACCGCGGCTGATGCAGTTGTTAAAAACAACTAAGCCGGGGGTTGCGGGTGAAATTCAATTAACTGATGCTATGGCCAGCCTGTTAAACGAAGAAGTGATGTTCGGTTATGAGTTTAAGGGTGGCAAAAGTTATGATTGTGGTGATAAACAAGGATTCTTGCAGGCTAATGTTGAGTATGCCCTTCGTGACCCAGTCTTAGGTAAGCAGTTCCAGGCCTATCTCAAGCAGTTGGATGTTGCCAGTTTTAAATAACCTTCTATCAAGCCTATACAAACCCTGGAGGGATAATATGGCGGTTAATCAATCACCAGCATGGCAAAAATTATCAGATTTGGCCAAATCCGGTATAGCGGATAAGCATATGCAGTCATGGTTCTCAGAAGATCCAGCTAGAGCGGATCGTTATGCCATTGAGCTTGATGAGATTTTTTTAGATTACTCAAAAAATCGAATTGATGATAAGGTTTTAGCTGGGCTTTTAGATCTTGCTAATCAACAAGATCTAAGCAATTGGATTATGCGATTGGTAACGGGTGAAATTGTTAACGATACGGAACAGAGGCCAGCCTTGCACTCTGCGTTAAGAGCGGTAACGGGAAGTGGTGTGACCGGGTATGCTGCTGAAGTGCAATTAGATGTTGAGTCGCAATTTACCAAGATGGCTCAAATCGTCAATAAAATTCGGGCTGGACATTGGCGCGGATATAGCGGCAAGCCAATTACCGATGTAGTGAATATTGGTGTAGGTGGTTCTGATTTAGGTCCCTTGATGGTGACGCATGCGCTGCAAGTGCAGCAATCGCCGGTTAGATTGCATTTTATTTCGTCAATTGATGGTACGCAGACCTCGAATCTGCTCACTACCCTAAATCAAGAAACGACCCTGTTCGTTTTAGCCTCTAAGTCGTTTACCACGATTGATACGCTCTCCAATGCCGAAACAGCCAAGGATTGGTTGGAAGAACGTATTGAGCGATCTCAAACCTTAATGGCGCAACATTTTATTGGCGTATCAACTCGGCCAGACAAAATGTCTGAGTGGGGCATTCCAACAGAAAATCAATTGTTGTTTTGGGATTGGGTCGGTGGACGTTACTCTATGTGGTCAGCGATTGGGTTTCCGATTGCACTGAAAGTTGGCATGAAGGGTTTCTTTCAGATGCTAGAAGGCGCTAATCTCATGGACGAACATTTTGCCACGGCCCCTTTGGCACAAAATATTCCAGTGATTATGGGCTTAGTCGATGTGTGGAATATTAA
Source organism: Thiomicrospira aerophila AL3 (assembly GCF_000227665.2). NCBI lineage: Bacteria > Pseudomonadati > Pseudomonadota > Gammaproteobacteria > Thiotrichales > Piscirickettsiaceae > Thiomicrospira > Thiomicrospira aerophila. The sequence continues at coordinate 262,626 of NZ_CP007030.1, forward strand.
TTTTCTCGATATCCATGCTAAAGCGATCTTACCTTATGACGCCCGTTTAAAATATCTGCCCTCTTATTTTGAACAGCTTGTAATGGAAAGTAATGGTAAGTCTGTCAATCGTGCAGGCGAAAAAGTGAGCTATAAGACGTGCCCTATTCTATGGGGTGAAGTAGGGCCAAATGCCCAGCATGCCTTTTATCAGTTGCTACACCAGGGCACGCAAGCGGTGATGAGTGACTTTATTGTACCGGTGGAACGGGACGATTTTGAGCAGCATTCCGGTGCTGAAAAAGATGCCTCGCTTCATAAACAGCACCATTTAGCCTTAGCAAATTGTTTTGCACAGTCGCGGGTGTTGATGTTGGGTGACGCGGCCATTCCTGCGAGCCTGAAGGCTAGTTATGATAGTCCATTTAAACACTATGCGGGTAATCAGCCGTCTAATACCATTATGCTGAAAACCTTGTCTGCTAAAACGCTGGGTATGTTGGTCGCACTTTATGAGCACAAAACATTTGTTGAGTCGGTAATTTGGGAGATAAACCCTTTTGACCAATGGGGTGTTGAGCTAGGTAAGCTCATTGCAAAAGAGACTTATGCATGTTTGGCTGAAGGTGTGTCGGTTGACAGCTTTGATGCCTCCACTCAAGCCTTAATGAAGCGAGTAAAGTAATATGAAAGTATCAGTGTATGGATGTGAGTTAACAGGCCTGGTTACGGCGGGCGCATTAGCACAGGTGGGTAACCAGGTGATGGCGCTACCGGTTGGGTTTGTTAAAGTAGCTGATTTAGAAGCAGGTGTGTTGCCACGAGAAGAACCAGGCCTGGCAAATTTGCTGGCGCAACAACAGCTTGAGCAGCGTTTAAGTTTTGAAACGGATTGGGAAAAAGGCTTGGCGCATGCGGAGGTGTTGATTATTGCGACACCTTCGTGGCGAATGGATAGGGCCGAAGCAATTATCGATTTAATTGGTAAAAAAGTTAGAAAAAATCTGGTTGTTGTGAATCAAAGCACCTTCCCGGTGGGTACGGCGGACCGGTTTGAAGCCAAGCTTAAATTGGCTTTAGCTGAACGTGGCGAGATTTTTAATGTGTCGGTGGTTGCGATGCCAGACTTTTTAAGTGAGGGCTCCGCGATTGATAATTTTACGCGACCAGATCGGATCGTATTGGGTTCTGCCAGTGAGTCTTCTATTAGGTTGATGCGCGACTTATTAAGACCATTTAACCGCGTGACGGATCAAATTAAAGTGATGACTACACGTGCAGCGGAATATACCAAATATGCTGTCAATGCATTATTGGCTACACGGATCAGTCTAGTGAATGAATTGGCTAATAATGCTGAACATTTCAATATTGATTTTGAAGAAGTGCGCCAAGGCTTAGGGGCGGATCACCGTATTGGATTTAATTATTTGTATCCTGGTTGTGGTTTCGGTGGGCCGAGTTTTGCCGCAGATGTGCGTTCGCTAGTCGGTAATTTGCAAACCATGGGGTATGATGCAGATCTACTTAAAACAGTCCTGTCAAATAATGAAACTCAAAAAGAGGTGTTGTTTCGTAAGGCTTGGCGTTTTTTTGATAACGATTTGCGTGGCATTAAAATTGGTGTCTGGGGCCTATCCTTTAAACCCAATACCGCGACTGTAGAAAATGCGCCCAGTGTTAAAGCGATTGAAGCATTTTGTGCACAAGGTGCGCAGGTTAAAGCCTATGACCCTAAAGCCATGCATGATTTTTCTTTGCATTGGCATGGCGCAGAAAGTGTAGAACTTGTTGATAATATGTATGATGCGTTAGATGGTGTCGATGCGTTGGTGATTATGACGGAATGGAAAATATTCTGGAGTCCGGATTACGCTAGAATGAAACAGTTGATGCGTCGTCCGATTATTTTTGATGGTCGCAATATATTTGACCCTCAAACTATCTCAGCCCAGGGTTTTAGGTATTTTGGTGTTGGACGGGGTGAGGAAATTTAAGGAACGCTATGCAGGAACCTACTCAAAAAAGCACCTCGGAGCGAGGTATTTACTGGTTACCCAATTTGATGACAACTTTGGCTTTATTTGCGGGGTTCTATGCCATTATTGCGGGGATGAATGGCCAGTTTATGCATGGTGCCATTGCGTTGTTTGTAGCGATGGTCTTTGATGGTTTGGATGGACGTATTGCACGTATGACTAATTCATCAAGTGCATTTGGTGCCGAATATGATAGCCTGTCGGATATGGTATCTTTTGGGGTCGCGCCGGCCTTACTAATTTACCAATGGGCATTATATGATTTTGGTAAATTGGGCTGGATCGCCGCTTTTGTGTTTGTTGCTGGTGCCGCCTTGCGACTTGCGCGCTTTAATACTCAGGTGGGTGTGGCAGATAAACGCTATTTTCAGGGTTTAGCCAGTCCTGCCGCGGCAGCGCTTATTGCAGGCTTGATTTGGATGATTGAAGCCAATGATTTGAGTTTTGAAGGCTTAGCTTGGTTCGCATTACTGTTGACCTTTGCGGGTGGTGTTTTGATGGTGAGTAATGTGCGTTATAGCAGTTTCAAAGAATTGAACCTTAAAGACAAAGTGCCGTTTGTGACACTACTCGCTATCGTCACCTTATTTGTTATTATTACCATTAAACCGTCTGTTTTTTTATTTGGTTTGGCTTTACTCTATGCGGTATCAGGTCCTGTTATGACACTTGTGACGATTCGTAAAACACGTGAGGGCCGTAAGCGTACTAAATCAGATGGCGAGTAAATGAAAGCCCTAAAGAATTATTATTGATCAATAGATTTAAAATTTAAAACACTATAAATTCAGAGACGATGATGAAAGACCATTTAATTATTTTTGATACCACCTTGCGTGATGGCGAGCAAAGCCCAGGCGCTTCCATGACTAAAGAAGAAAAAGTGCGTATAGCTAAACAATTGGAAAAAATGCGGGTAGATGTTATTGAAGCCGGTTTTCCAGCCGCAAGTGAAGGTGACTTTGATTCGGTGCAGGCGGTCGCTAAGGTAATTAAGGATAGTACAGTTTGTGGTCTTGCCCGCGCCGTTGAGCATGATATTGTTAAAGCAGGTCTGGCTATTGCGCCGGCAAACTCTGGGCGTATCCACACCTTCATTGCAACCTCGCCGATCCATATGGAAATGAAGTTGCGTATGACACCTGATCAGGTTGTTGAGCGTGCGGTATGGGCGGTAAAGCGTGCCCGAGACTTTACTGATAATGTTGAGTTTTCTCCAGAAGATGCGGGGCGTTCTGAGCTAGATTTTTTATGCCGGGTGATTGAAGCGGCCATTGATGCCGGTGCGACAACCATTAATATACCTGACACGGTAGGCTATAACGTCCCGGAACAATTTGGCTATTTGTTTAAACAGTTGTTAGAGCGTATTCCTAATGCTGACAAAGCGGTTTTTTCAGCACACTGTCATAATGATTTGGGTTTGGCGGTAGCAAACTCACTTGCTGCGGTCACCCATGGTGCGCGTCAAGTAGAGTGCACCATTAATGGTTTGGGTGAGCGTGCTGGTAATACGGCTCTAGAAGAATTAGTAATGGCGGTTAGAACTCGCCAAGACTATTTCGCGGTAGATACACGTATTCATACCCCTGAAATTTTGACAGCGTCTCGTTTAGTATCTAATATCACTGGATTCAGTGTACAGCCCAATAAGGCCATTGTTGGCGCGAATGCCTTTGCTCATGAATCGGGTATTCATCAAGATGGTGTACTCAAGCATCGCGAAACCTATGAAATTATGCGCGCGGAAGATGTGGGTTGGAGTACCAATAAAATGGTGTTGGGCAAGCACTCAGGTCGCAATGCCTTTAAAACACGCCTGCAAGAGTTAGGAATCGAGTTTGAAACCGAGCAACAACTAAACGATGCTTTTGTTAGGTTTAAAGAATTAGCTGATCGAAAGCATGAAATTTATGACGAAGATTTGCAGGCCTTGGTAACCGATGCCAACATTGAACGTGTTGAAAATGAGTCGATTAGACTCGTCGCGTTGAAAGTAGCTGCAGAGATGGGTGAGCAGCCTAGTGCCACTGTTACACTATCTTTGGAAGGTCAGGAGTTGACAGCGAGTGCGGTAGGTAGTGGTGTGGTTGATGCTACTTTTAAAGCTATTGAGCAAATTGTTAACTCTCAAACGAGTCTGGAGCTTTACTCGGTTAGTAACGTGACGAATGGCACCGACTCTTTGGGCGAAACATCGGTACGTTTAGAAAAGGGTGGGCGAATTGTGAATGGTCAAGGTTCAGATACTGATATCGTTACGGCGTCAGCAAAAGCCTACATTAACGCATTGAATAAGTTTTCAGATGCGGCAATTAAGGCGCATCCTCAGCGTCAAGAAACCGTTTAATATAAAAGGTGATCCTTGTCGGCGATTGAGTTTTCTGACCATCATGCAATGTGGCGCGAACTGGGGGTTACCCTATGGTCGCCGCTTGTTTCTAATCCGCTAAATTTATCTTCTGAGACGCATGTGAATCCACTTGAAACATCCGCACCCATTATCAAACAGCCGGTTGTTTTGTTAGCAGATTATGTTAATGATGCAGCAGGCTTGGTAGATTTACATGACTTAGATGTGGCCGGTGTCAATAAGCTGTGGCAGGATATCGTTCAGGTTCATTTTTTTGGATCTTCTTTGACAGTAATCGGTTTGAAGGCCTTCCAGGATTATGATGGTTGTTATGAGTTAGTTGATCGTTTTATTGAATGGGATGTTGAGGTGTTATTGCTGTTTGGTCAACATGAGCTGATGGCAGAGGTTCTCAGTGAGGGACTAGAGGTAGTTCATTTGCCAAGTTTGCAAGATTTGCGAGACAGCCCTCCGGCAAGACAGCGATGCTATGAGACACTGGTTACACTGAACTTACTTGCTTAAACTATGTCACCCTACGTCGCCTATTTGGATTTGACCGAGCCGGTTGAATTACCTGACAATACAACGCTTAGGTTAATGAATTCAGCTGATTTACCTGCCGTTGTTGCGCTTGAGCAGCAGAATGCGTTGACTCCATGGAGCTTACGCTCATTTGAGTTGTCGTTAAATACTAAGCAGGCCAACTGGGTTGTTTATTTTGAAGCCACATTGGTTGGGTTTATTTGCGCCAATATTATTGTAGATGAACTGCATATTCTTAATCTAAGTGTCGCGCAAGAATACCGAGGTCAAGGTTTGGCAACCGCTTTAATCATGCAGCTTTGTCGGGCGGTTAAAGATGTGCCTATTCGGGTGATTTATTTAGAAGTGCGTCAGTCAAACAAAGTAGCACAGAAACTCTATCGCAAGTTGGGCTTTAGTTTAGATGGGGTTAGAAAGGGCTATTACCAAGGAGAGCGAGGCATCCGTGAAGATGCCTTGTTAATGTCGCGAGATTTTTAGCGTTTTAATTCGGTGCGAATATGTTGGCTTACGCCTATTGCTAGATGTTTAAATAGTTTTGGATTACCCGCCAATACATTGCCTGATGCGAGTTGGTTGTCCCCGCCCGCAAAATCGCTGCAACGGCCACCCGCTTCTTGAACTAGCAAAATGCCGGCAGCAATATCCCAAGGTTTTAAGTTGAACTCCCAATAGCCGTCTACACGTCCGCAGGCAACATATGCAAGATCGAGTGCAGCGCTTCCTGCACGTCGAATGCCCGCTGTTTCAGTCATGAAGAATTTTAAGGTAGCCAAATAGTCGTCAATATAGTCAAACTGGTAATAGGGAAAGCCGGTGGCTAACAGGGCGTCTTGCAGATTTTTCTGCTCAGTGACCCTGATGCGACGATTGTTTAACTTGGCGCCTTGCCCCTTAGATGCGCTGAACATTTCATCGCGCATTGGATCATATACAACACCATGCTGTAATTTACCTTTTTCAGTTACCGCAATCGATACACTAAAATGTGGGAACTGGTGAAGATAGTTGGTCGTGCCATCAAGCGGGTCAATAATCCATTGAATTGGAGAGTCAGCTTGGTTGTGCCCGGTCTCTTCGCCTAGGATAGCATGGTCGGGGTAATATTTTTTTATGGTTTTAATGATGGTTCGTTCGGCGAGTTGATCGACTTGCGTGACGTAGTTATTGCGATCTTTTTCAGTGATTTCAAGGCGATCGATATCTTGGGCGTATTTCATTATGATCTCGCCGGCTTCTCGCGCGGCAATCATGGCAACATTTAAAATCGGGTGCATAGCTAGTGAGAATCCAAATTGTAAAAGAGAGATCGAGGGTAACGCTTGGTGTGTGCCAAGTGTTAAACTGTAATATCCAATTATAAACTATTTAGCAGGTAATTATGCAGGATCAGTTTGCGCCGCTTAGTGCTATTCGAATTGTATTAGTCGCCACTTCCCATCCAGGCAATATCGGTGCTGTCGCACGCGCGATGAAAAATATGGGCTTAAGTGACCTGGTATTGGTCAATCCACATCAGTTTCCATCCTATGAGGCGTCGGCGCGTGCTTCTGGCGCGGCCGATATTCTAGATCAAGCGCGAGTGGTTACTCAGCTGGCTGATGCGTTGAGTGATTGTCATCAAGTTATCGGCGCGAGCGCGCGACTGCGTAAAGTGTCCTGGCCACAACTGTCTTCTCGTGAAGTAGGTGAATATGCGGTTAAGGAAGTCGCGAAGGGGCGTGTTGCACTGGTGTTTGGGCGAGAGGATTCCGGTTTAACTAATGAAGAGTTAGATCAGTGTCATATACTAGGGCATATTGCCTCTAACCCTGAATATAGTTCATTAAATTTAGCGGCTGCGGTTCAGGTCTTTGCTTATGAGTGCCGAATGGCTTGTAATCCGCTGGTACCAGATGGCTTAGGCTACCGTTTTGATGCTGCGACTCATGCTCAGATGGAAGGTTTTTATAGCCATCTTGAGCAGGCATTAACGGATATTGAATACCTTGATCCAGCTAAGCATGAGCGTTTTATGCGTCGGATGCGACGATTGTTTAATCGTGCTAAATTAGACGCTAAAGAAGTAACCATTTTGCGGGGAATTCTAACTGCCGCAGTTAGAAGTGCCCCAAAAAGCTAGGAGCCAGCATGTTTAAATTAGTGCGCGAAGATGTGCTGTGTGTGTTTAGTCGCGACCCTGCTGCTCGTAACCTTTGGGATGTCTTGACAACTTATCCGGGGGTTCATGCCATCATTTGGTATCGTGCGGCTAATTGGTTGTGGCGTAAAGGTTTGAAATGGTTAGCGCGTTGGCTAGCGACTATTGCAAGGTGGTTTACTGGCGTTGAGATTCATCCTGCCGCTACGATCGGACGACGTGTATTTATTGATCATGGCATGGGCGTGGTGATTGGTGAAACGGCTGAGATTGGTGATGATTGCACCTTATATCATGGTGTTACGCTTGGCGGTACCTCTTGGAAAGAGGGCAAGCGGCATCCAACACTGGGTGCGCGTGTGGTTGTGGGTGCAGGAGCAAAAATTCTGGGCCTCATTCAGGTGGGGGATGATGCGCGAATAGGGTCTAATGCGGTGGTGGTGAAAGATGTTCCTAGCGCCAAAACAGTGGTAGGCATCCCTGGTCGTATTGTTAAGAAAAAGTCCGATACCGAGCATAAGCGGGCTAAAATGGCCGAAAAAATTGGATTTGATGCCTATGGAATTACCGCAAATGGCGATGATCCAATTGAAAAGGCAATTTATAGTTTGCTTGATCATATTCAAGCGCAAGATGAGAAAATCGCTTTTTTATCTCGTCAAGTACAAAAACTGGGTGGGGAAGCGGTGGATCTTGCGATGCCTGACCTTGCTGGTGCGGTGCTTGAACCAGATGACCCTGAACAAGCTATTCATCTGAAACATAAGAATCAAATAGTTGAGTAGAAAGCTAGGTTATTATACCATTATGTATAATTTGTAATACTGAAGGTCTGGCATGAAACTCACTTCGAAAGGGCGTTACGCAGTTACCGCTATGATTGATATAGCACTTTATCAAGATGATGGTGCGGTGACGCTTGCGATGATTTCAGAGCGTCAGGCAATTTCTTTGTCCTATTTGGAGCAGCTGTTCGCTAAGTTGAAGAAAGCGGATTTAGTGGTTTCAGCTAGAGGTCCGGGTGGGGGGTATCGTCTTAGTCGAGCAGCGTCGGACATCACCATTCGTCAGGTTATTGATGCGGTGGATGAAGAAATCGATGTGAGACGCTGTGGTGGTAAGTCAAATTGTCACAAGGGTCAACAGTGTTTATCTCACCATCTTTGGGAAGACTTGAGTGAAATGATTGGGGGTTTTCTTGCTGAAGTGACCCTGCAGTCTTTGTTTGATCAACATCACGCCTCTAAACAGTTTCAAATAGCCGTTAACTCAATAAATTAGGAGCGATTTATGGCGGTAAGTTTAACACCCGCAGCAGCACAGCGCGTAAAAACCATGATCGATAAGCGTGGACAAGGGATCGGCTTAAGGGTCGGTGTAAAAAAAAGTGGCTGCACAGGTTTTGCCTATGTCGTTGATTATGTTGATGAGCCCAATGTTGATGATCACATTTTTGTCAACCACGGCGTAGATGTTTATGTTGATCCCAAGAGTTTGTCAGCTATCGATGGCATGGAAATTGATTATGTTAGAGAAAGCTTGCTAAACGAAGGATTTGAGTTTCGAAATCCCAACGTCAAAGACGAGTGTGGTTGTGGTGAGTCATTCAGTGTTTAGTCGTAAATGATGGATTAAACCCGAGTCTTGGCTATAAAAAAGACTAAAAACTTGTTAATATAGAACACATTTTTTGTATTTTAGGTAGTCAAGATGGAGCAAACACTTTCAATTATCAAGCCCGATGCGGTCCAAAAGCACTTAATTGGTGAGATTGTTGGACGATTTGAGCAATCTGGCTTGTATCCCGTTCAAATAAAAATGATCACTTTTAGTGTTGCGCAAGCAGAAGCGTTTTACGCTGAACATCTGGGTCGTGAATTTTATCAACCTCTTATTGACTTTATGACTTCGGGCCCATCAGTGGTGATGGTTCTTGAGGGTAATGATGCGATCAAGCGTAATCGTCAGTTGATGGGCGTCACGAATCCAGATTTGGCGGAGCCAGGCACGATCAGAGCCGATTATGCTGAATCAACACGTTTAAACTGCGTTCATGGGTCTGATAGCGCTGCAAGCGCTGAGCGTGAAATTCAGTTCTTTTTTGCTAAACACTAGGTCTTCATACATGTCTGTAGAAATCGTATCGACGACTCCTTCAGAGTCAATATCAAAAGTGGATCTTTTGGGATTAGATTATGATGCGCTGGTTGTTTTCTTTGAATCTATCGGAGAAAAATCGTTTCGTGCCAAACAGGTCATGAAGTGGATTCATCAATTGGGTGTGAGTGATTTTGACTTAATGACCAATATCAGTAAGCCGCTACGTGAGAAGTTGAAGCAACATGCTTGGATTCGCAGTCCTAAAATTGTGACCGAGCAATTATCTGATGATGGCACGATTAAGTGGTTGATTGAGGTCGATCAGCAAAATTGTATTGAAACAGTGTTTATTCCTGAAGCAGATCGCGGCACTCTATGTATCTCATCACAAGTAGGATGCGCATTAGATTGTTCTTTTTGCGCAACAGCGCAACAGGGATTTAATCGTAATCTTGAGAATTGGGAAATTATTGCGCAAATGTGGGTGGCAAACAAAGCTTTAGGAGCCAACCCAAAAGCAGAGCGGAAAATCAGCAATGTGGTGTTTATGGGTATGGGCGAACCTTTGCTCAATGTGACCCATGTTTTCCCGGTGGCCAAACTGTTAATGGATGATAATGCTTATGGTTTGTCAAAGCGCAGGGTGACTATTAGTACCGCTGGTGTTGTGCCGGCAATTGATAAATTAAAAGATGAAGTTGATGTGAGTTTGGCTATTTCGCTGCATGCCCCGAATAATGCTTTACGAGACCAGTTAGTTCCAATCAATAAAAAGTATCCTCTTGAAGTGCTGATGCCGGCATTGCATCGTTATGTGGCTGACGGGCATGCTAAAAAGCATATTACAGTAGAATATGTAATGCTTGACCAAGTCAATGATGAGGAAGAGCATGCGCACCAATTAGTTGAATTGCTGGGTAACCTGATCTGTAAGGTTAATTTAATTCCCTTTAATCCTTTTCCTAACACTCCCTATTTGCGGTCGTCCAATAATCGGGTGCATCGCTTTCAACGCGTTTTGCATGAAGCCGGCATAAATTGCACGATTCGAAAAACGCGGGGAGATGATATTGATGCAGCCTGTGGTCAATTAGCGGGTAAGGTCAAGGATAGGACTAAGCGGACTTTGCATCGAGTTAACTTTGAATCTAAGGTAGTTTAGTGAATCATAAAGGTGAGCCAAGCATGACTGTTGAACACTCACAAGAACCAGGCCTGGCCTTGGGAGAGGCGCTTGAGCAAGCAAGGTTACAGCAGGATTTAACTCAGGAAGCGATGGCCGACATCATGAAGCTTAGTCTTGATAAAATTAACGAGATGGAGTCTTATGTCGATTTGTCATCCTTGTCACCTTTTGATAGGGGGTATGTGCGCAATTATGCGAGTAAGGTCGAGCTTGATCTTGAACCGTTTGAACTGAACGCGCAAGAGTTGAAAAAAATTGCTGCAGAGCTTCAGCCAATTTCAAAAGAAGATTGGTCTAAACCATTTTTCCCATGGTTGAGGGTGTCAATTGGTCTACTGGTCATCACATTGTTCAGTGCCGCGCTGGCAATATATTTTATTTAGTGAATCTAACACTCAGAGTATTTCATCGATATGGCAACTAAACTGACTGCAGTCCGTGGCATGAATGATTATGTGCAAGACAATGCTGCGATATTGCAATTTTTAATTCAGACAGCAGAACGGACGCTTAGCCAATATGGCTATCAACCTATTTATCTTCCTGTTGTAGAAAAGACGGCGTTATTTAGCCGTGCGATTGGTGAAGTGACCGATATCGTCGAAAAAGAAATGTATACCTTCGACGACCGAAATGGGGACAGCTTGAGTTTGCGTCCCGAGGGGACAGCTGGGTGCGTCCGGGCGATGATTGAAAATGGGTTGTTATACAATCAGACTCAAAAGATTTACTATTACGGTCCGATGTTTCGCCATGAGCGTCCGCAAAAAGGACGTTATCGTCAGTTTCATCAATTTGGCGTGGAAGTATTTGGTTTTTCGGCCGCAGAAGTAGATGCCGAGTTAATTGCTATTACCGCAAGGCTTTGGGAGGCTTTGGGTTTTGATGATTTTGAATTACAACTCAACTCACTAGGGAGTGCGCAAGCGCGGGCTGAGTATAAAACAATCTTAACGGATTATTTTAAACAGCATCTTGACCAGCTAGATGAAGACAGTTTGAGACGTTTAGACCGTAACCCTTTGCGGATTCTAGATAGTAAAAATCCGGCGATGGCTGAATTGATTCAACAAGCACCTAAGCTTGCAGACCATTTAGATGCAGAGTCTCGTGATCACTTTAACCAGCTTTGCGCTCTTCTTGATGGCCTAGGTATTGACTATACGCTCAATAGCAATCTTGTAAGAGGGTTGGATTATTACAATCAAACAGTGTTTGAGTGGACCACCAGCAAATTGGGTGCGCAGGCGACAGTCTGTGCCGGCGGTCGTTATGATGGCTTGGTGAGCCAAATTGGGGGGCAAGCTACACCTGCCGTTGGCTTTGCGATGGGCTTAGAGCGTTTAATGGTGTTGTTAGCCGAATCTGGCTTTAAGCCCAAAGCTACTGCAGATATATATATGATTGTGGCCCACGATGCAGCGATTCCGGCAGCAAGTTTGTTATGCGAAAGCATACGAGATCATTTTCCAGAACTGCGCGTTGTGCTGCACAGCGGGGGGGGGAGTATTAAGAGCCAATTCAAAAAGGCCGACAAATCAGGTGCGCGCTTCGCACTCGTGCTGGGTGAGGATGAACTCGCTACTCAAAGCTTGCAGCTTAAAGCACTTAGGGAAGATGTCGCACAAGAAACCCTCAGTTGGGATCAGTTAATCACCCATTTAAGTACAAGGATTAAATAAGTTATGAGTCGCCATGATAGTGAACAAGAGCAACTTGCACAATTAAAAGCTTGGTGGGATAAGTGGGGCACTTGGTTGTTAAGTGCTGTGCTAATTGTCGTATTAAGTTTTTCTGGGTGGCGTTATTGGCAAGCTAGTCAATTAAGCAAAGCGACAACCGCGTCTATGACCTTTGATATGCTGGAGGTGAGTCAGCAGACCGGCCAATTCGGTGAAGTAACTCGTGAAGCGCGACGCTTAATGCAAGATTTTCCTCGAAGTCCTTATGCTGCTGCCGCGGCAATGATGTTAGCCAGTTACTACATTGAACAGGGTGAGTTTGACGAGGCGCAGGACGCTTTAGAATGGGTTATAGCTGCTCGAGTTGATAATGCATTTATGGAAGCAGCCGCTTTGCGTTTAGTTAGATTACATATTAATGCGCAACGTTATGAGTTAGCACAACAAGCACTAGAGCAGATTGCCACTGCGCTATTGCCAGCGCCATCGCGAGCCCAGTATGATTATCATCAAGGACTTATCAATATGCACCAGGGTGATGCAGAGCAAGCAAAAGCAGCGTTTGAAAGGGTATTGGCTAATCCAAGTGCTACAGCTGACTTGCGCAATATTGCACGCTTATACAAGGATGATTTAGCGCTGTGAATAAACTGAAATATCTTGGCTTGATCGCCTTTCTAACTTCGATCATAGGCTGCTCAGGAACGCCAAATACACAGCCTGAGCCTGGACCGCTTATGCTTGGTGTGGCAAATGCCCCTGTGTCACTTAATTGGCGCTTAAATCTTGATTTAGTGTCACAGGCAGATGGGCGAGGCTTAGCGATTAACTTGGCCGACCAGGATCGCGCCTATGTGGCGGCAAGTTCTGGTCTGTTAACGGCTATAACACGTGTACCACAAGCGCGTTTTAGTGATCAGGTATTGTGGCAGACCCGTTTTGATGCGCCTTTGATTGCGGGGCCGGCTCTTGACGCCACGGGCTTGTATGTTGGCACTGCCAAAGGCAGCTTAATGCACATTCATGCCGAAACAGGTCGAATAATATGGCAGACACAGCTGAATAGTGAAGTTGTAGCGGTTCCAGCGCTGACACAGAATAGGGTATTGGTCCGCACTAATGATGGCCGTGTTATTGCTCTAGATAAACTCAATGGCGATGTTATCTGGGTAGCCAGTGCGCAAATGCCTAATTTGTTTTTGCGTGGAGCCGCTCCGGTATTGGTAGTAGGGAATCAAGTTTTTGTCGGTCGTGAAAACGGTTTTGTTGAGGCCTTATCGCTTACCAATGGCGAAACGATCTGGCAAGCTAGGTTGGCGATACCGACGGGGCGAACTGATTTAGAGCGTATGGTTGATATCCAAGCACAGCTTGTTTATGACCAGGGGCGCTTATTTGCGCTGGCTTATAATGGTCGAATGGCGGCTATAAATGCCCAAACGGGTAACTTTATCTGGACACGGCCACTTTCTGGCGCCAAAGATTTTACTTTTCAGGATAACCGATTATTCATCGCAGGAAATGATCAGATTGTACGCGCAATTGATGCCAGCTCCGGTACTGAAATTTGGAACCAAGCAGGTCTGGTAGGGCGTATGCCTGGTAGTATTCATCAGGTTAGTCTGAGCGATGACAGTTCGGCGCTATTACTATTAGATGGATTCGGTTATATGCATTGGTTAAGTCAGGTCGATGGTCGTGTTCTAGCACGTTTCGCTCATGTAGACCATCTGGATCGTGGCCGTCAGTTACTTGTTGTTGCTGTAGAAGATAACGCTTATCTTGTCCTGGATCGTAATGGCCAACTCATCAGTTATGATCTTAATTTGGCAGAATTTCAACTTATAAACGAGCAAACAGATACACATGAGTAAACCCATTATCGCTTTGGTTGGGCGACCGAATGTCGGAAAATCAACCCTGTTTAATCGTTTAACTAAAACCCGCGATGCTATCGTTGCGGACTTTCCAGGTTTAACGCGTGACCGTCAGTATGGCACAGGCAAAGTCGGCAGTAGTGAATATATTGTTGTCGATACAGGCGGTTTGAGTGGCGAAGATCTTGGTGTTGATAGTTTGATGGCCGGGCAGGTACAGCAGGCCATTGCAGAATCTCACGGTATATTTTTTCTAGTCGATGGCCGGGCGGGGATTACCCCCGCGGATGAGGCTATTGCGAACTATATTCGAGGTTTTGGTAAGCCCGTTCAGGTATTAGTGAATAAGACCGAAGGATGTAATTTAGCGGTCTTGACTGCTGAGTTTTATGCGTTGGGACTCGGTGAGCCAATTGGTATCTCTTCAGCACACGGTGATAATGTGGCTGAAGCAGTAGATGAACTGATCGAACGGATGCCTGAAACTGAGGAGCAACAGTCTTTTGACCTTGATGAGCATCCAGGTATTCGTGTTGCTGTTATTGGTCGCCCTAATGTTGGCAAATCGACCTTAATTAATCGTATGCTGGGTGAAGATCGAGTGGTGGCATTTGACATGCCAGGTACTACGCGCGACAGTATTTATGTGCCCTTTGAGCGAGATGGTCAAGCCTATACCTTGATTGATACCGCCGGGGTGCGTCGGCGTAAAAAAGTATCGGAAAAAATTGAAAAGTTTTCAGTGCTTAAAGCTATCGAAGCCATGCAAGATGCGCATGTTGTCGTCATGTTGATGGACGGCTCTGAAGGCATCACCGACCAGGATTTAACTCTGTTGGGATTGGCGATTGAATCAGGTCGTGGCTTAGTGCTCGCTGTCAATAAGTGGGATGGTCTTGACAGCGATCAGCGAGCTAAGATCAAGCATGAATTAGATCTTAGATTACAGTTTATTAGTTATGCAAAAACTCATTTAATTTCCGCATTGCATGGCAGTGGTGTAGGCGATTTGTTTAGTAGTATAAAGAAGGTCTATCGTGCTGCTACACAAAAGGTTTCAACTGCAGATCTAAACCGGGTTTTAGAGCAGGCGATACTCGATCACCAACCCCCTTTAGTAGGTGGTCGCAGACTGAAAATGCGCTATGCTCATTTGGGTGGTTTAAATCCGCCTCGCGTCATTATTCATGGTAATAAACTTGATAAAACGCCTGCCCCATACAAACGCTATCTTGAAAATGTGTTTAGAAAAGCATTTAAGTGGGAAGGTACGCCTGTGATGATTGAGTTTAAAGTGGGTGAAAACCCCTTTGATACGGAGCGGAGTGAGTTAACCCAGCGACAACTACATCGAAAAAAACATTTAGCTAGTTATCGAGAATCTAAAAAAACAAGACAGCAACCTCGCCAACGTTAGCACTAGTAAGGTGCTCCGTTAAAACGACTCAAAGCATCTCTACAACCTAAGTTAGAGATGCTTTTTTAACCTTTATGTTAAGAAAAATTTGAATGAGCCCTGTTATGAACACAAGCAAACGTATTCGTGAGATTCCTTACAACTATACTTCGTTTTCAGATCGCGAGATCGTCAAGCGTTTTATAGGGGAATCCGGCTGGCAAACGATTGAGCAGCTGCGTGAAAGTCGCGGCACCGGTCGTTCAGCGCAAATGCTGTTCGAGGTGTTGGGTGATATGTGGGTGGTGTCACGTAACCCTTATATTCAGGATGATTTGCTTGAAAATGCCAAGCGTAGACAGGCTTTAATTGAAGCGTTACATCACCGTTTGGCTCAGGTTGAATCGCGACTTAACAACAATAAGCTAGCCGAATCGCTATTGAAGTTAGTACAAGAGGCAGTTAAGCAGTTTGAAGCTTGGTTCCCGCAACAAATTTCATTACGCCAAAAAGTCAGCAAGCGGTTAAAGAAAATCACCCGGTTAGACAATGTTGATTTTGGTGGTTTAGCACGTGTCTCTCATGCCACTGATGCAACCGACTGGCGGGTAGAGTTGCCCTTGGTGGTCATCAGCCCGGATACCGAACAAGAAACCGCCGATATCGTCGCCGCCTGTATTGAGTTAGGCTTGGTGATTATTCCGCGTGGCGGTGGCACGGGGTACACGGGTGGTGCGATTCCGCTTGAGGCCAATACGGCGGTGATTAACACCGAAAAGCTTGAATTTCTCAGTATGGTGGAAAAGGTTGAGCTGCCTGGCGTCGGTGTTAAAGTGCCGACGGTGCGCACCGGTGCCGGGGTGGTCACCAAGCGCGTGACGGAGTTGGCGGAACGTAATGGCTTGGTGTTTGCGGTGGATCCCACTTCACACGATGCCTCGACCATTGGCGGGAATATCTCGATGAATGCCGGCGGCAAAAAAGCCGTGCTGTGGGGCACGACCCTGGATAACTTAGCCTCTTGGAAAATGGTGATGCCGGATGCAAGTTGGTTAGAAGTCGTGCGTGTCAATCACAATCTTGGCAAGCTGCAAGATCAGGCGACCGTCAGTTTTGAGCTGCATCGTTATGAGTCCGACGGCAAAACGCCGCGCGGTGAAGTCGAGCGCCTGGATATTCCGGGTTCGGCTTTCCGTCAAGCAGGGCTGGGTAAGGATGTGACCGATAAGTTTTTGAGTGGTCTGCCCGGTGTACAAAAAGAAGGCTGCGACGGTTTAATTACCTCGGCACGGTTTATTTTGCATCGCATGCCGGAACATATTCGCACCGTGTGTTTAGAATTCTTTGGCACGGATTTGAGCCTGGCGGTGCCGGCGATTGTGGAAATCACCGACTATATTGAAAGCAAAAAAGCGCAAGGCATATTGCTGGCCGGTCTCGAACATTTAGACGAGCGGTATGTGCGTGCCGTCAAGTACAACACCAAGGCCAACCGCCGTGAATTGCCGAAGATGATTCTGTTGGGCGATATTGCCGGTGATAATGGTTTTGAAGTGGCGAAAACCTGCCAAGAAATTGTTGAACTGGCTAAAAAACGTAACGCAGAAGGCTTTGTCGCGGTCAGTGCAGAAGCGCGCAAACGTTTCTGGCTAGACCGTTCACGCACCGCCGCAATTTCGGCCCATACCAATGCGTTCAAAATCAATGAAGACGTGGTGATTCCTTTACCGCGTTTGAATGAGTACAACGAAGGCATAGAACGCATCAATATTGAAATGTCGCTGCAAAACAAGGTCGAGATTATTGATGCCTTGGAAGAATATTTTAACGGCGAGATTAAAGAATATACTCTTGAAGATGATTTTGAAGATTCGCAAGGGGATCCGGCAGCCTATTTTAAAACTAAGGTTGATGCCACCCTGGCACATTTGTCGAATGTAAAGCGCAAGTGGCAGGCGTTTTATGACGGTTTAGACAAACCCGCCGAGCAGTTTTTAGACTTAATGGATGAGTCGGCGCGCACCTTGATTCGTGACAATGAATCTTTGGTTAAACTGATTTTACGTCGTGATTTAGTGGTGTCCTATCGCAAAGAAGTGTTGGAGTTCTTGCAACAAACCTTTATGGGGCATGATTTTGAGTCCATGATGAAACGGCTAAAAGAGCTGCATTTTGATATACGTAATGCACGTTTATTTGTGGCGCTGCATATGCACGCCGGCGATGGTAATATCCACACCAATATTCCGGTGCATTCCAATAATTATCGGATGATCCATCAAGCCGAAGCGGTTGTGGAGCGTGTGATGAAACTCGCGACCGAATTAGGCGGGGTGATTTCGGGTGAGCATGGTATTGGCCTGACCAAAATCGAATTCCTGTCGCCGGAAAAAATCCAAGCCTTTGTCGAATATAAGCATAAAGTTGATCCGAATGGTCACTTTAACAAAGGCAAGCTCATGCCGGGCTCCGGGCTGCATAACGCCTATACGCCGTCCTTGTCCTTGGTTAAGCAAGAGGCGTTAATTCTTGAAGCCAGTGAATTGGATCAGCTCAATAATGATATTAAGGACTGCTTACGTTGCGGTAAATGTAAACCGGTCTGTCAGACCCATATTCCGCGTGCGAATTTGCTCTATTCACCGCGTAACAAGATTCTCGCCACCGGTCAGGTGATTGAAGCCTTCTTGTACGAGGAGCAAACTCGTCGCGGGATTTCATTGCATCATTTTGATGCAATGAACGATGTTGCCGATCACTGTACCACCTGCCATAAGTGTGAAGCGCCCTGTCCGGTCGATATCGACTTTGGTGACGTGTCGATTCGTATGCGTAAAATTTTGACCGATATGGGGCAGAAAAAAGTCAGCCTGGGCACCAAGGCGGCCTTGTTCTATCTGAATACCGGCCAACCAGGCCTGGTGAAGTTATTACGCACCACCATGATTGGTTGGGGGGCGTTGGGTCAACGTATCGGTCATAAGCTTGCTAAGTGGACAGGTCTGTTGGGCAAGAAAGATCAGTTACCTGCCAAATCGACCGGCAGCACACCGGTGACGCAGCAGGTGATTCATTTTGTGCGCAAGCCACTGGATACCGGGCCGAATCAACCGACCATGCGCGCGCTGCTGGCGTTAGAAGATCGAACGATCGTGCCGATCTTGCGTGATCCGCACAAAACCACTGAGGACACCGAAGCCGTGTTTTATTTCCCTGGCTGTGGTTCGGAACGCTTGTTCAGTGACATCAGTATGGCGACCTTGGCCATGCTTTATGAAACCGGTGCGCAAACTATTTTGCCGCCTGGTTATCTGTGCTGTGGTTATCCACAAACCGCTGCAGGGCAGGCGGCCAAGGGCGCCCAGATTACCACTGAAAACCGTGCATTATTCCATCGGGTTGCAAATACGCTGAACTATATGGATATTAAAACCGTGTTGGTGTCTTGTGGCACTTGTATGGATCAATTGTTGAAATATGAGTTCGAGCAGATTTTCCCGGGTTGTCGCTTATTAGATATTCACGAATATCTAATGGAAAAGGGTGTCAAAATGGAATCGACTAACGGCGTGCAGTACATGTATCACGCGCCGTGCCATGACCCGATGAAAAAATATGATTCTACCAAAGTGGCATCTGAGCTGACCGGTATCAATGTGCCGCTGAACGACCGCTGTTGTAGCGAGGCCGGTACGCTTGCAACGGCAAGGCCGGATATTGCCAACCAGTTACGTTTCCGCAAAGAAGCGGAGCTGAAGCAGGGCATTAAAGACCTGACCGGTGAAGAGAACGCCGTGAATGGCAATGTTAAGCTGCTGACCTCTTGTCCGGCCTGTCAGCAGGGCTTAAATCGTTATCAAGACGATACCGGTTTAAAAACCGACTATATCGTGGTTGAGTTAGCCAATAACTTGATGGGTAAAGACTGGAAAAAAGACTTTATCTCGAGTGTGCAGTCTGGTGGTATTGATCGAGTGCTACTTTGACCGGTTGGGTCACAAAATCCTGTTATTAAAAAAGCCCCATATAGGGGCTTTATTAATTCAGATTACAAAAAACCAGATATTAACGTGGTGTTTGTTGTGAATAGTATTCTGCGAGTTCACGAATTTCTTCGTCGGTTAAACCACGGGCAAAAGCCGCCATGGATTCATCTCGTCTGAAACCGTCGCGATAGTCTTTAAGCGCTTTTTCAAGGTAGGCTGCGTGCTGACCGGCAAGTTTTGGGAAGTTAGGCACTACACTGTTACCATCAACACCATGACAACCAATACAGGTATTTAATTTTGCAGGCTGTTGTGCCATTTGAGCTACAGCCACATTGGTAGCAGTCATTAAGCCTAATGAAACAGCAAGAACCATACTTTTCTTATTCATCTTTTTCTCCATGCCTTTAGTTGAAACACTCTGTTTCACAAAATAAAAACCGTCTGAAAATTCAGACGGCTTTGAGGCGATAACTTATAAAGAAGCCATGTAAGCAGCTAAGTTAGCAATGTCTGCATCAGACAAACCAGCAGCCATAGGGGCCATCATAGCTGTCATCGGGCCAACTTGTTCACCTGCACGGTA
Source organism: Thiomicrospira aerophila AL3 (assembly GCF_000227665.2). Taxonomy (NCBI): domain Bacteria; kingdom Pseudomonadati; phylum Pseudomonadota; class Gammaproteobacteria; order Thiotrichales; family Piscirickettsiaceae; genus Thiomicrospira; species Thiomicrospira aerophila. The sequence goes on from NZ_CP007030.1 coordinate 282,496, forward strand.
CTTTTTCATCAGCTCAGCCAATTCACCAGCGTCACGACCAGCAACAGCTGGACCTACACCGCCTTGACCTTGCATACCATGACAACCCATACAGGTTGAGTAAGCACCTTGACCAGCTTGGATATCACCTGCTTGTGCAGCCATACCAAAAGTCATTAACCCCGCAGCAGTTGCAGCTAAGATTGTTTTTTTCATTTTGCACTCTCCTAAAGCACGTATAAAAATTTTAGGGAAATCCCTACTATTATTAGACCTTAATCAGTCAGTTGAGTCAAGTTAAGTCGCGGTTTTGTAGTGTGATGTTCATGGTTTTTGCGCGAAACGATATGGGTATCTAAAATTAGTTAATATCTTCTTTTTTGCGTCAGAAACCATCTAAAATAGAAGCACACTAAACAGAGGATTTAACCTTATGGCACTAATTAAAATTTGGCTTTTAGTGATGTTGGCTACGTTTGCAAGTTGGTATGTATTAAAGCTGATTAACAATCCCAAGCCTTTGGCTTGGGTATTCTTGTTTTGGGTACTGGTGATAGGTTTAACGGCCGGTTTACTTTACTTTATCTCGGTGTTTTTGGCCGCCTGATAGATTAAAGTGTTCGGCAAATTCTTGCCGCAGGCTTTGAAAGCTTGCAAAACGACTTTCAGCAATGTCGCCGGTTTCAACGGCCTTGCGGATCGCACAGTCTGGTTCATGCTGATGGGTACAGTTATCGAAACGGCATTGTCCAAGAAATGGAGCAAAGTCAGGGTAATAGCCTTCAAGTTCAGAGAGCGAACAAGGCGAGGGCGTAAAGCGTCGAACTCCTGGGGAATCGATAATATCACCACCACAGGGTAGGTGATATAAAATGCTATTGGTCGTTGTATGCACGCCAAGGCCGGTTGCGGCAGAAAGTGAACTGGTACGTATGGCAAGATCAGGTACGAGGGCATTAATTAATGAGGATTTTCCAGCTCCGGATGGTCCCACAAAAACCGACGTTTTCTGGTTTAAAAAGGCTTTAATATCATCAAGACCGTCGGTTAGGTGGGCTGAAACGGTGATGATGTCTATGCCCATTTCATCATAAGGTAATAAAATTTCGGCCAGCTCTTCCCAGTCTTCATCGCTAGTCAGTAAATCGATTTTATTAATGATCAGTGCAACAGGGATATCGAGCTGTGCGGCTGCTACTAAGTAGCGATCAATCATGTCAGGGTGAACGCCAGGTTCGATAGGCGCAACAATCCCAACTACATCAATGTTCGCTGCCACCATTCGCGTCTGACCACGGAAGCCGGGTCGTGCAAGTTCACTATGTCGTGGTATAGCTGCACTGACAATACCACGACCGGCTTCAGTATCGGTTTCCCAAAACACCCGGTCTCCTGCAACCAATTTACCTAAATGTTGGCGAACGGCACAATTGAAAATAGTGCCTTGCTCGTCTTCAACCAGTAACCGTTGGCCGAAATTAGTAATGACTAGGCCTGGTTGTGCCTGTGAGTTCTGCTGATCTGCGGACTTAAACCGTTGCTTAAGTACACGGCGCTGTTGCTGAATGTTTAATTTACGTTTGCTCATTCAGGCTATTCAATTGAGTAATGCATTAATTTTAGCGGCCATAATCACATCATTTTGGCTTAGGCCTTTAATGCTGTGAGTTTTGAGCGTGATAGTGCACTGGTTGTAGCCAAACTGAATATCTGGGTGATGGTCTTGTTGGTGTGCAATCCACGCTACGGCATTAATGAAGGCCAGGGTTTGATGATAGTTTTTGAACTTAAAGGTTTTATGCAAATTGGCATAATCAAGGCTTACATCCCAGCCCGGTAACATATTCAAATAGCTCTCAACAGTGGGTATAACCAACCCTTTAGAACCTGGTGAAATGTCTGTGCATTTTTGGTTGACTAGATCTGGTAAGTCACTCATCGTCGCTCCTTTTGTTGTTATCTATGGGTTTGCAGCTGTTGTTAATGAATTTAAATGATCAATGCGAATCTTAGCCGGCGGGTGACTGTCATGATAAGCCGAGTAACTTGGGTCAGGCGTTAGGCTGCTGGCATTATCGCGATAGAGCTTCAGTAAGGCGCTTACTAAATGATGTGCGCCGACATATTTGGCAGCAAATGCATCGGCTTCAAATTCATCTTTGCGACTTTGCATAGCCATAATCGGGCCAAGGAAAAAGAACATTAAGGGCACCGCGGTCACAAAAAGAAGCAATGCTGCTGCTGGCGTGGCAGTGGTCATGCCAAGGCCGGCATAAAAAGCGGGCCACTGCACTAACCAGCCTAGAAGTGCCAAGCCTGCTAGGCTAATAAATGCACTCATTATCAAACGCTTTTTGATATGACCATGTTTAAAATGCCCCAGTTCGTGTGCCAGTACCGCCTCAACTTCATCGACATTGAGTTTTTCTAGCAGGGTATCAAAAAACACGATGCGTTTGTTTTTGCCCATGCCGGTAAAGTAGGCATTGCCATGCCCGGAGCGAGAAGATCCGTCCATAACAAAAATACCATTAGACTCAAATCCGGTGCGCTTCAGTAAGGCTTCAATACGCTGTTTCATTTCACCGTCTTCAAGTGGGGTGAATTTATTAAATAGTGGAGCAATCCATTTCGGATAAGCCCATAGGAGTAGGAGGTTAAAGGTCATCCATACTGCCCAAACGGCTAACCACCAGGCCTGGTCAATGTAGGTGTTCATTAGTAGAACAATAATCCACAACAAGGGTAGCCCCAATATCAGCATTAACAACCATTGTTTAATTAGGTCGCTGATAAATTGTTTAGGGGACGTGCGGTTAAAACCAAATTTAGCTTCAATCTTAAACGTACTAATCAAACTGAAAGGGAGGTGAAGCAAAGCCAAAAACCAAAAGGTAAATAATAAAAAGCCGACATCCTGCCAAATTGGGGCTAATTCAAAACCTTGCCAAATTGTGTAGATGTCTTGAAAACCACCGCCCAGTGTCATGATTAGGATTAATGCGGCATCAAAGAATAAAATAAAACGGGCAAGCTGAAGTTTTTCACGACTATAGTCGGCGGCCTTCTGATGAGCGGCAAGGTCAACAGTTTGCGCAAATTCTTGCGGTACCGCATCCTTGTGTAAGGCAATGTGTAACTGGTTTTTAATGTTAAGTACCAACTCTATAATGAGGTTAGTCGCCCAGCTGATTAAAAACAAAATACTCACAAGATTCATAGCGTCTCCTCAATTGCACGATGCTCACTTGCATGGCTTAGGCTTTTTTCAAATTTGGTTAACAGGTATTATGGGGGTTTATTTTATGTCAAAACGGAAAACTTATGAAATCTGATACAAATTTAGTGTGGATTGATTTAGAGATGACCGGGTTAGAGCCTGGTTTTCATAAAGTGATTGAAATTGCTACCGTGGTAACCGATGCACAGCTAAATGTATTAGCGGAGGGGCCTGTTTTGGCCATAGCAACAGCTGAAGATGAGTTAGCAAAAATGGATTCATGGTGTCAAAAGACACACGGTGAATCTGGTTTAACGGCACGTGTTAAGGCGAGTAAAGTGACGCTTGCAGAGGCGCAGAAAGCGACGATTGACTTTCTTGCACAATATATCAGCAAGGGGCAGTCTCCTATGTGTGGCAATAGTATTTGTCAGGATCGACGTTTTCTAGCGGTAGATATGCCAGAGCTTGAAGGGTACTTTCATTATCGCAATTTAGATGTAAGTACCCTTAAAGAGCTGGCAAAACGCTGGTATCCAAAGGTTTACAGTGGGTTTAATAAGAAAAATACTCATCTTGCTTTGGATGACATTTACGAGTCCATTGCGGAATTGCGTTTTTACCGTGATGAATTGTTTCCAAAAAATTAATTTCCGAGTAATATAGTAGGAAATTATCTTCAAATAAGGCTATTGACTTTAAAGATAATTTGTTTCGCAAATTGCGCAAACTTCGTTATAATTAACAACTTTTCAAATTTTATTCCTGTCAGTCACGCTAATTTAGCTGACTCAGTCAATGGAGGACCATTATTGTGGAACTAACTGGTGCCCAAATTCTCGTTCATTTTTTAGAGGATGAGGGGGTAGAGCATATATGGGGTTATCCAGGCGGCGCGGCTTTGCCTATTTACGACGCTCTGGATACCGATGCAAAAGAGTTGAAACATATTCTTGTGCGTCACGAACAAGCGGCTGTGCATGCAGCTGATGGGTATGCCCGCTCTACAGGTAAGCCAGGTGTGGTGCTCGTTACATCGGGTCCAGGGGCTACCAATACCGTAACAGGTATTGCGACAGCTTACATGGACTCGGTTCCAATGGTCGTCTTCACAGGACAGGTTCCTACTAGCCTAATTGGCTTGGATGCCTTCCAAGAAGTCGATACCGTGGGTATAACGCGCCCTATAGTGAAGCATAATTTCTTGGTCAAGGATGTTAAAGACTTAGCAATCACGCTCAAAAAAGCGTTTTATATTGCTACAACTGGCCGACCAGGCCCAGTTGTTGTTGACATTCCGAAAGATGTACAAAACGCCACAAGCACCTATGTTTATCCACAAGAAGTTGAGCTACGCTCCTACTTACCTGTAACAAAAGGTCATAGCGGTCAAATTAAAAAAGCGGTAGAGCTTATGCTGTCTGCAGAGCGACCAATTTTTTATACCGGTGGCGGTGTGGTATTAGGTGATGCCTCGGCTGAGCTTATTGAGTTAGTCAAGTCACTTGGCTATCCAATTACTCAAACTTTGATGGGGCTTGGCGCCTTCCCTGCTCAAGATCCCCAGAATCTAGGGATGCTAGGTATGCATGGTACCTATGAGGCAAACCTTGCGATGCATCATTGCGACGTGTTGATTGCGATTGGTTCGCGTTTTGACGATCGCGTCACGGGTAATATTGAAAAATTCTGCCCAACGGCCAAGATTATTCATGTTGATATTGATCCTGCATCTATCTCCAAAAACGTCATTGTGGATGTACCCATTGTTGGACCAGTAAAGCAGGTTGTGGCGGAAATGAATCAACACCTTGCCAAACTTGAAAAAGGTGGCAACAAAGAAGCGGTTGATGCTTGGTGGGCACAAATTGCTGAATGGCGTGAGATGAATTGCTTAAAGTTTGATGAAAGTGGTACTAAAATCAAGCCTCAGGCTGCAGTGAAGGCCGTATGGGAAGTGACGAACGGCGATGCGTATGTCACATCAGATGTGGGTCAGCACCAAATGTTTGCCGCGCAATACTACACGTTTGAAAAACCCCGTCGTTGGATTAATTCCGGTGGTTTGGGTACGATGGGCTTTGGTTTGCCGGCAGCTATGGGTGTTCAGATGGCCTTGCCTGATGCAACAGTGGTATGTATCACTGGTGAAGGTTCCATCCAAATGAATATTCAAGAGCTGTCAACCTGTTTGCAATATGGTTTACCGATCAAAATTGTGAGTTTAAATAACGGTTACCTTGGTATGGTTAGGCAATGGCAAGAGTTCTTCTATGATCGCCGCTATTCAATGTCCTACATGGATTCGCTACCTGATTTTGTGAAGTTAGCGGAGTCTTATGGCCATGTTGGTGTGCGCATTGATAACCCAAAAACGATGCGTCAGCAACTAGAAGAGGCATTTGCTTTGAAGGATCGTCTAGTCTTTATTGATATCGTGACCGATCCGCAAGAGAACGTCTATCCCATGATTCCAGCAGGTGCCGGACAAAACGAAATGATTTTGGTGTAAGTCTTATGAAACATATAATTTCGATGCTCATTGAAAATGAGTCAGGCGCACTTTCACGTGTAGCGGGTCTGTTCTCAGCTCGTGGTTACAACATTCACGCTCTAACGGTTGCGCCAACTGAGGAAGTGTCTTTATCACGTTTAACTTTGGTGACTAGCGGCACGGCTCAACAGATTGAGCAAATTGTTAAGCACCTTAACCGTTTAATTGATGTGGTGAAGGTGGTCGATTTGACTGATGGACCACATATTGAACGTGAGTTAATGTTGATTAAACTTAACGCACAGGGCGCTTTCCGTGAAGAACTCGTGCGATTAACCGATATCTTCCGTGGCACAATCGTTGATGTGACAGCGACGACTTACACTGTTCAGCTTATCGGTGAAACTCAGAAGCTTGATGCTTTTATTGCAGCGATCGATTCCGCTTTAATTATGGAAACGGTTCGTTCGGGTGCAATGGGTATTATGCGCGGCGAGAAGTGTTTACAGCTCTAATATTTCTATTAGCAGGCCTGGTCTTAGCCATTTCATCTAAGACTAGGTTATAATTCCGCAAATTTTCACTTAAACTCTTTTAAATTCAAAGGAAAAGCAATGCAAGTTTATTACGATAAAGATTGTGATCTTTCTATCATCCGTGGCATGAAGGTCGCGATTATCGGCTTCGGTTCACAAGGTCATGCGCACGCCGCCAACCTTCAGGATTCTGGCGTTGATGTTACTGTGGGTTTACGTCCTGGTTCATCTTCAATTAAAAAAGCTGAAGGTTATGGCCTTAAAACCGCTGATGTTCCCACCGCTGTTGCAGGTGCGGATCTAGTTATGATCCTAACGCCAGACGAATTCCAATCTGTCCTTTACAAAAACGAAATTGAACCTAACCTGAAAAAAGGTGCGGTATTAGCTTTTGCACATGGTTTTGCGATTCTTTACAACCAAGTAGTACCTCGTGCAGATCTTGATGTCATTATGATTGCACCTAAAGCACCAGGCCACACTGTGCGTTCAGAATTTGTTAAAGGCGGCGGTATTCCAGATCTTATCGCAGTTCACCAAGACGTATCAGGTAAAGCAAAATCTATCGCGCTTTCTTATGCTTCAGGTGTAGGCGGTGGTCGTACCGGTATTATCGAAACGACCTTCCGTGAAGAGTGTGAAACTGATCTCTTCGGTGAGCAAGCGGTTCTTTGTGGTGGTGCAGTTGAATTGGTTAAAATGGGCTTTGAAACCCTTGTTGAAGCGGGTTATGCCCCTGAAATGGCTTATTTCGAGTGTTTACACGAGTTAAAACTGATTGTTGACTTGATGTACGAAGGCGGCATTGCCAACATGAACTACTCCATTTCTAACAATGCCGAGTATGGTGAGTATGTGACTGGCCCACAGGTTATTAACGAAGAAAGCCGTATGGCAATGCGTGAAGCCCTCTATAACATCCAAAGCGGTGAGTATGCTAAGCGTTTTATTCTTGAAGGTATGACCAACTATCCAGAAATGACTGCGATGCGTCGTATCAATGCTGAGCACCCAATCGAAATCGTTGGTGAGCAATTACGCTCGATGATGCCTTGGATTCAGGCTAACAAGATTGTTGATAAAGATAAGAACTAAGTTCTGCTTTAATCGATGATATTAAAAAGGCTCCGTTTGGAGCCTTTTTGTTTTGCATCTTAATTTTGATTATAGAGGTTTAATCTGCGGGTTGTTTATTATTAAACCTCTAGATAGTCCAAGATACCTTCTGCTGCATCACGCGCTTCAGCAATAGCATGAACAACCAGACTTGAGCCTCTGACCATGTCACCCCCAGCGAAAACTTTAGGATTAGTGGTTTGGAAAGGATACAAGCTATCTTTTGAAGCAACCACCCCCTCCCAGCTATTTAACTCAATATTGTAATGCTTGAACCACTCAGGTGGATTGGGTTGGAAGCCAAATGCGACGACTACAGCATCACAAGGAATAATGGTTTCTGAACCAGGTACGGTTTCAGCACGACGGCGACCTTTTTCATCAGGCTCTCCCATTTTGGTTTGAATAACCTTGATGCCTTCAACTTTATCAGTGCCCATTACCTCAACAGGCGCAAGGTTGAACTTGAATTGAACACCTTCTTCCTTGGCATTTTTGACTTCGGCGCGCGAGCCGGGCATGTTTTCTTCATCACGACGATAAACGCAGTAAACTTCGCTTGCACCCTGACGAATAGAGGTACGGGTACAGTCCATTGTCGTGTCACCACCACCTAATACAACAACGCGTTTGCCTGCCATTGAAACATAGGGTTCGGGTGTTTGTGCGAGGCCAAGTTCATGCTTAACGTTGCCGACCAAGAAATCGAGTGCTTTATAAACACCTGGTAAGTCTTCACCAGGGAAGTTGCCGCGCATCGGCTTATAGGTGCCCATTCCTAAAAAAACAGCATCATATTGGCTGATGATATCTTTAAATGCAATGTCCTTGCCCACTTCAATACCTAGACGGAACTCTACACCCATGTGCTCAAATACGCGACGACGGTGTTCGACCACTTTCTTGTCAAGTTTGAATTGGGGGATACCAAATGTCAGTAAGCCACCAATTTCTGGCTGTTTATCAAATACAACCGCCTGAACACCATTGCGAACAAGGACATCTGCTGCTGCCAGGCCTGCTGGCCCAGCACCTATGATGGCTACTTTCTTGTCAGTTTTAACGACATCGGACATGTCAGGCAGCCAGCCAGTTGCAATCGCGACATCACTAATATAGCGTTCTACCGCTCCAATGGTAACTGCACCAAAGTTGGTGTCATTGAGTGTGCAGGCCTGCTCACATAGACGGTCTTGAGGGCAAATGCGACCACACATTTCAGGCAATGAGTTGGTTTTATGTGATAGCTCAACCGCTTCCATCACATTGCCCTCAGCAACCAGTTTTAACCAGTTTGGAATATAGTTGTGAACTGGACAGGCCCATTCGCAGTAGGGGTTACCGCAGTGCAAACAACGATCAGCTTGTGCCATGGCTTCGGCTGCATCGAAATCTGTATAAATTTCTTCAAAATTTTGGCGACGTTCTGCCGCTTCAAGTTTCTTAGGAAGTTGGCGGTCTAATTCTAAAAATTGTCTTACGTTTGGCATCTATAGAGTCCTTTTAAGCCGCATCATTGGCAAACAATTGCATTAGGGTTTTCATGTCAATGGCACGTGATTTAACGAGCCAGAAGTGGCCAATGTACTGGCTGAAATTAGCCAAGACTTCTTGTCCCCATGAGCTTTGTGTCTTTTGGGCATACTCAGTGAGTAACTGCTTTAGGTATTTACGATGGTCTTCTGTGATCTCGGTGTCAATTCTAATCGCCTCAACCATCTCACCATTCAGGCGATCGGGTAGTGAGCGATCAAGGTCTAGAATAAACGCCATGCCGCCTGACATACCGGCCCCAAAATTGACGCCGACTTCACCTAGGCTCACGATGGTTCCGCCAGTCATATATTCACAGCCATGATCGCCTAAGCCTTCAACAACAGCGATGGCACCCGAGTTACGAACTGCAAAACGCTCTCCGCCTGTTCCCTGAGCAAATAAACGACCGCCTGTTGCACCATACAAGCATGTGTTGCCCACAATAGGAGTAAAACGTGGGTTAAACGCTGAGCCTTTTGGTGGGGTGATAACAATTTCACCACCGGCCATACCTTTACCAACGTAATCGTTAGCATCGCCTTCAAGGTGTAAATTGAGGCCGTCAACGTTAAAGACACCAAATGATTGTCCTGCAATCCCAGTTAGCTTTAAGGTAATGGGTGTGGATGCCATGTCATGATTACCATAGCGTTCGGCAATTTCACCGGCCACTCGTGCACCAATTGAGCGGCCTGTGTTCACCAGTTTAAAGTTAAAGATGCCACCTGACTTAGCTTCGATTGCCGGTAATACCTGCTTAACCATTTCTTCAGCAAGATCGCCACGATCCCATGGATTATTGCGGGCAACCTGAACGGTTTGAGGTTTATTAGCTGGTACACCGCCATCACCAATAATGCTACTTAGATCAAGGTTGCGCTGTTTGTCAGTTAATGGGTTGTCAATAATGGCTAGAAGGTCGGTACGACCCACTAATTCACCCAGGCTGCGTACACCCAGTTTAGCCAACCACTCACGTGTTTCTTCAGCTACAAATTGGAAGTAGTGCATGACCATCTCTGGTAAACCAATATAGTGCTCTTTGCGTAAACGCTCATCCTGGGTGGCAACCCCAACGGCACAGGTGTTCAAATGGCAAATACGAAGGTATTTACAACCCAGTGCAATCATCGGTGCTGTACCAAATCCAAAGGATTCTGCACCCAAAATAGCTGCCTTCACTACGTCTAGCCCTGTTTTTAAGCCGCCATCTGCTTGAACAATAACTTGACCACGTAGATCGTTGGCACGTAAAACTTGGTGGGTTTCTGCTAAGCCCATTTCAAACGGGTTACCTGCATATTTTACCGAGGTGATTGGGCTAGCACCGGTGCCGCCATCATAGCCAGAAATCGTAATAAGATCGGCATAGGCCTTGGCCACACCCGCCGCAATGGTGCCTACGCCCGGTTCTGCCACCAGTTTAACTGACACTAACGCATTAGGATTAATCTGCTTCAGGTCATAAATAAGCTGTGCCAAGTCTTCAATAGAGTAGATGTCGTGGTGCGGTGGTGGCGAAATCAAGGTTACGCCAGGTACAGAATGACGCAGCTTGGCAATGGTCATATCGACCTTATGCCCCGGCAACTGACCACCTTCACCCGGTTTTGCACCTTGTGCTACTTTGATTTGTAGCACTTCCGCATTACGTAGGTAATGCGCGGTGACACCAAAGCGTCCAGAGGCAATCTGTTTGATCTTTGACATTTTTTCAGTGCCATAGCGACTCGGGTCCTCCGCACCTTCACCAGAGTTAGAGCGCGCACCTAAACGGTTCATCGCAATGGCAAGTGACTCATGCGCCTCTGGAGACAAGGCACCAAGCGAAATGCCCGCGCTGTCGAAGCGTTTGTAAATACTGGTTAGCGGCTCGACCTCATCAATAGAGATAGCTTTGATATCCTTGCGGAAAGTAATCATGTCACGAATGGTCATGGCTGGACGGTTGTTTACCAAATCAGCAAAGATGTCATAGTAGCGTTTTTCGCCAGTTTGCACAGCTTTACGCAGGTTATCAACCACATCTGGGTTATAGGCGTGGTATTCACCGTCATGGACGTATTTTAGTAGGCCACCTTGAGAAATCTTTTTGCGTGGATTAAATGCTTCTTTTGCTAGGCGCAACTGATCCTGCTCAAGATGGTCGAACTTGGTACCTTCAATACGGTTGGCTGTACCAGGGAAGCACAGCTTGACAATTTCTGAACTCAAACCTACCGCCTCAAACAACTGCGAGCCTCGGTAGGAGGGTAGGGTGGAAATACCCATTTTAGACATGATTTTCATCAAGCCCTTATTGATGCCTTTGCGGTAGTTACTGATTAACTTGCCGACTGGGGTAGCAGGATCTAATTCCTTAGTGCGCTGCATGTCAGCAATAGCGGCATAGGCAAGGTAAGGATAAACCGCTGTCGCGCCATAGCCAAAGAGTACGGCGAAATGGTGAGGATCACGTGCTGTGCCTGTCGCAACGATTATGTTTGCTTCAGTCCGCAAGCCTGCTTTAATTAAGTGATGATGTAGTGCACCGGTTGCCATAACCGCTGGGATTGAAGTCATCTCCGCGCTAATGTTTTCATCGCTTAAAATGACCAAAGTAACACCCGCTGTCACGGCTGCAGCTACCTGTTCATTCATTTTAATAATAGCTGACTTTAGATCTGTTTGATTGGCATCATAGTTCAAGCTAAAGGTCTGAGCGCGATAATCCGGGTCATCCAAAGTTAATAGTTGATTCATCATACTCGGTGTTAAAATCGGTGACTTCACTTCTAATCGATGCGCATGATCCGGACCTTCTTCAAACATATTGAGCTCGCGGCCAAAACAGGTGTTGAGCGACATGACGATCGCCTCGCGTAACGGGTCAATAGGAGGATTGGTGACCTGTGCGAACATTTGACGGAAGTAATCAAATACCGAGCGTGGTTTGTGCGAGAACACCGGCAGCGGGGCGTCGTCACCCATTGATCCAACGGCCTCTTGTGCAGACTCGGCGAGTACACGGATAATTTGGTCGCGTTCCTCAAAGCTCACCTGATAATATTTTTGATAGCAATTGACGGTTTTAGCATCCCAATTGTCATTTAATGCCTCTTGGTCGTACTTTTCTTCTAGATAGCGATAACCTGCATCCATCCACTGACGGTAGGGTTTGGCGGTTTTTAATGCGTGATCGATCTGATCAGGCATTAAAAGCTGACCATTTTCTAAATCAACTGCAATTACTTGGCCCGGTTTTAGTCGACCCTTCTCGGCGACGTCTTCGGGTGCATAATCATAAACGCCAATCTCGGAAGCAAAGGTAATATGACGATCTTTGGTGATGACATAGCGTGTAGGTCGTAAACCATTACGATCCACACCACAAATAGCATATTTACCGGTGTTAATGACCAGGCCTGCTGGGCCATCCCAAGGTTCCATATGCATGGAGTTGTATTCTAAAAATGCTTTTAGGTCGGCATCCATGTGCGGGACATTCTGCCAGGCAGGTGGAATCAGGAGGCGTAACGCTTGGAAAACCGACATGTCGCCCATCATCAACACTTCGAGCATATTATCAAGGCTATTTGAGTCCGAGCCAGACTGTGCAACTAATGGCTTGAGTTCAGCGAGTTCAGGAATTAAGGGTGTCTCAAACTTTTGCTGACGTGCTAATGCCCAGTTACGGTTACCACGAATCGTATTGAGTTCACCGTTGTGCGCAAGGAAGCGGAAGGGCTGCGCCAAACGCCATTGTGGCATGGTGTTGGTAGAAAAACGCTGGTGATAAGAGATGGACGATGAGGCAAAATCAGGGTCAACTAAATCAAGGAAATACAATTCTAACTCCCGTGGCATGACCAAGCCTTTGTAGGCAATCAGCTGCGAATTGAGGGAGGCGATATAAAAATCCGTATCATGAGGTTCAACGGCCATTTCTGTTTTGCGGCGTGCGGTAAACAGTTTACGATTGAACTCATTTTCACTGATATCCGCTGGTGCATTAACAAATACCTGCTGGATGGTGGGCTCCATTGATAAGGCTTGGGCACCTAGCACATTAGAGTTGACCGGCACATCTCGCCATCCGGCAAGCTGTAAGCCTTGCGTGTTAATCGCGTCTGTAAGCGTATCTTTGGCACGCTTAGCCAGTTCGGCATCTTTGCTTAAAAAGACCATGCCCACGGCGTAGAGTGGGTCTAATGCAATATTTAATTGTTGAGCCTGTGCTTCAAAAAATGCAGAGGGACGCTTGATTAGCAGACCACACCCATCACCTGTGCAGCAGTCTGCTGCGACCCCGCCACGATGGGTCATTTTAGATAATGACTTAATCGCTGTTGCTACCAGCCAATGACTCGGTTGGTCATCCATGTTAGCAATTAAACCAAAACCACAGTTCTCTTTTTCAAAATCTGGGGAGTAAAGGCCTTTTAGGGTGTTCAGTGAATTCATATCTAACGGTTCCTTATTGTTCTGGGTTTTGCGGGTCGCCAGAGAGCTTAATAACGGCTATCTCGAAATCGCTCACAATTGAATGCGCCCAGTGCGCGGCAAATTTATTAATTCGGACCTTTCATCCAATTTCCTAGAAAAAAGGGGTGGTCAATCTACAGTTTTAATGGCCGCTTGTCAAGATCAAATCTGTCGTTTTGGCCGAAGTTGAATAACGTAATTTATTTAATCAATGTCTTATAATAATAGGTTAGCGCAAATAAAATAGCGTGATTTTTGATAAAAAAATGACATTAATCATCATAAAAATATAAAGCAAGCCATGAAGGCCTGCGAGGACTAAGTAATGAGTTTAAAGTTAGAAGATAGCTTGGGTTTAATCTATCAGGAAGTATTAAAGAGAAACCCAGGGGAGCCGGAGTTTCATCAGGCAGCTATTGAAGTGTTTGAAAGCTTAAATCCGGTAATGGCTAAGCACCCTGAAATCGCTAAGAAAAAAATTTTGCAGCGTATTTGTGAGCCGGAGCGTCAGATTATTTTCCGTGTGCCTTGGGTTGATGACCGTGGCGAGATTCAGGTTAATCGTGGATTCCGCGTCCAATTTAATAGCGCACTGGGTCCTTACAAGGGCGGAATTCGCTTCCATCCATCCGTAAACCTGAGTGTGATCAAATTTTTAGGCTTTGAGCAGATTTTCAAAAACTCGCTGACCGGTTTACCGATTGGTGGCGGAAAAGGCGGCAGTGACTTTGATCCAAAAGGCAAATCAGACAATGAGATTATGCGTTTTTGCCAGAGCTTTATGACCGAGTTGTATCGTCATATTGGTGAGCATACCGACGTGCCTGCGGGTGATATTGGTGTTGGCGCGCGTGAGATAGGTTATATGTTTGGTCAATATAAGCGTATCACCAACCGTTATGAATCAGGTGTGTTTACCGGTAAGGGCGTGGCCTGGGGTGGTTCTTTGGCGCGCAAAGAAGCGACCGGTTATGGCACGGTGTTCTTTGCACAAGAAATGCTGAAAGCGCGTGGTGATAGTCTGGATGGCAAAACGGTGATAGTATCCGGTTCGGGGAACGTGGCGATTTATGCGATTGAAAAAGCCATTACCTATGGCGCTAAAGTCATTGCCTGTTCGGATTCGAGCGGTTACATCGTTGATGAAAACGGGTTAGATTTAGACCTGATCAAGCGCCTGAAAGAGGTTGAGTATGCACGTATTGAGAAGTACGCAGAACAGGTGAAGCATGCAAAGTTCTATAAGGAAGGTTCAATTTGGTCAGTGCCGTGTGATGTGGCCTTGCCTTGTGCGACGCAAAATGAATTGAATGCTAAGGATGCTGAGATGCTGGTGAAGAATGGTTGTAAAACCGTTGCGGAAGGGGCAAATATGCCTTGTACACCAGATGCGATTCGCATTTTGCAAGCGGCAAAAACATCTTATGGTCCAGGTAAGGCGGCCAATGCTGGCGGTGTAGCGACCAGTGCGCTTGAAATGCAGCAAAACGCCAGTCGTGATTCTTGGTCGCATGACTATACCGAGGCGCGTTTGCAGGACATTATGATTAACATCCATAAGACCTGTTATGAAACCGCCGCTGAGTATGGCTGTCCGGGTGATTATGTGATGGGTGCGAATATTGCAGGTTTCTTGCGTGTCAGTAATGCCATTGATGCGATGGGTGTGATATAAGCGTTAAAACGCGGTCATATTCAGCAGATTAAAGCACCAGGCCTGGTTGTTGAAAGATCACCAGGCCTGGTGTTTTTTTATGGCTGGAGTAAAGACCGTCCGGTCATTTCTTCAGGTTGATTCAGTGTCATCATATCAAACAGGGTTGGAATCACATCCGGCAAACTACCGTCGGCCCGCAGGTCGGTTTGACGATGGCCGACATAGACCAAGGGTACAGGGTTGGTGGTGTGTGCTGTCAATGGGCTATTGGTAGATTCATCCCAAAGCTGTTCAACATTACCATGGTCAGCGGTAATGATTAATTCGCCATCGGTTTCTTGCATGGCCTCCAAGATTTGTCCAAGTGCTTGGTCAACCGCTTCAACGGCCTTAATACAGGCGTCCATATTACCTGAATGACCGACCATGTCAGGGTTAGCGAGGTTGCAAATAAAGGTGTCATATTTTCCTGAACGAATGGCTTCACAGAGTTTGTCAGCGACCTCAGGTACTGACATTTCAGGTTGCAGGTCATAGGTTGCGACTTTGGGTGAAGGCACTAAAATGCGGTCTTCACCTTGGTAGGGTGCCTCGATGCCGCCATTGAAGAAGAAAGTGACATGGGCGTACTTTTCGGTTTCGGCAATGCGTAATTGCTTGAGTCCCTGCTTTGATACCCACTCGCCGTAGGTGTTGATTAGTTTGGTTGGGTGAAAGGCAATTGGCGTGTTGAAGTTTTTATTGTATTCCGTCAGGGTAACAAAGTCGCTCAACACCGGTGAAACCGAACGGTGGAAGTCGGCAAAGTCTTTTTCAATAAACGCGCGTGTTAATTGACGCGCGCGGTCTGAGCGATAGTTCATAAAGATAATCGCATCGCCGTCTTTGACTTTGACCTTTTTGCCGTTCTTTTTCAAAATCGTCGTGGCTTGGATAAATTCATCGGTTTCGCCACGTGCATAGGCGTCTTTAACTGACTTTTTGGCGCTTTGGGATTCAAATTCAGCCTGGCCGCTACATATGACTTCGAAAGCTTTTTGTACTCGATCCCAACGATTGTCACGATCTAAGGCAAAGTAGCGCCCGGTGACGGATGCAATCCGGCCGCCGCCGATGTCTTTCATATGCGCTTCAATTTCTTTGATGTAGCCCAGTGCACTTTGCGGCGCAGTATCACGCCCATCGGTGAAAACATGCAGATAGGTTTTAGCACCACGTTTAACAGCAAGACTTAACACTGCTTTGATGTGATTAATGTGTGAGTGAACGCCGCCATCGGAAAGCAGTCCCATAATATGCACAGCACGACCACGTGAGGTTGCTGCATCGATCGCGTGAACAAACGCGCTGTTTTCAAAAAAATCACCGTCGTCGATGGCTTTTTGGATGCGGGTGAGTTCTTGGTACACCACGCGTCCGGCGCCTAGGTTTAAGTGTCCTACTTCGGAATTGCCCATTTGGCCGTCAGGCAAGCCCACATTTAAGCCGGATGTATTGATTAACGTATTGGGGTGTTTGGCCAACAGGCTATCCCAAACAGGGGTGCTGGCTTGCGCAATCGCATTATGTTCGGGGTTGGGGTTGTGTCCCCAGCCGTCAAGGATAATAAGGCCTGCTAGCTTGCGGGTCTTGATGGTTTGTTCGGTCATTTATAAGCCTTGTTGTTAAATTTAGTCATAAATTGGATTTATTGTAGCCAGTTTCGCTGTTAAAATCACTAGATTTGCTAGATAGCGTATTAGTTAAGGATAAAACTATGTTTGCGGATTTTGTTGCTCAAAATGTATTGTTGTTTGTGGCCCTTGGTGTGATTATGCTGATGCTACTTTATTCTTATGTAGGTGACCGTTTTTTGGGTTATCAACAGGTTTCGCCAGAAGAAGCTACTCGCCTATATAATCAGGGCGCGTTGGTGGTGGATGTGCGTTCTGATGCGGAATATAAAACGGGTTATATTGGCGAGGCGCGACATATTTCCAGTACTGAATTTAAAGATAAGATGTCAACTCTTGAGCACTTTAAAGACAAGCAGATTTTAGTTTATTGCCAATCTGGCGCGCGCTCAGGCGGAGCGGCGAGTCAATTAGTTAAAGCGGGTTTTAAACAAGTTGCTAACTTACGCGGTGGCGTGCTGGCATGGAAGATGGCTGGATTGCCACTTAATCAACCAGTTTCAAAAAAAGCGCGTCGAAAAGGAAAGGGATTAGTATGAATTGTGAGGTGATTGTCTATGCCAACAACACCTGTCCCTATTGTTCCAAAGCGCGTAAACTGCTTGAGCAAAAAGGTGTTGCCTATACCTGGCACAATATTGATCAGATTCCAAATGGTTGGCAAAAAGTAAAAGAAGTGTCAGGTCGTAATACTATTCCTCAAATTTTTATTGGTGACCATCATGTTGGTGGTTGTGATGATTTATATGCAGCTGATAAATCTGGTCAGCTAGATGAGCTATTAGCAAAGGTTAAGTGAGATGTCGGAAGAGAAGCGTTTTTTAATCAACAAAATCTATGTCAAAAATGTGTCATTTGAGGCGCCAAATTCGCCTGCTATGTTCGCGGTTGAATTCAAGCCAAAAATGGACGTGAACCTCAATGTTGAAAGTTATAACCTAGAGAATGATATTTATCATGTCATGGTGCGTGTGACTGTCACTGTTAAGATTGATGACAAGACAGCCTTTTTGTGTGAAGTGGATCAAGCAGGCGTATTTACGATCGCCAATTTTGAACAAGCCGAGCTTGGCTATATGCTTGGTAGCCAGTGCCCTAATATACTATTCCCATTTGCGCGTGAAACGGTGTCGGATTTAGTCGTTCGCGGCGGGTTTCCTCAGTTACTCCTTGAGCCTGTTAATTTTGATGCACTCTATGCTAATCATGTGCAACAAAAACAGGCGCAAGGACAGCAGTCTGAAGATGCTTCGCGCTCAACTGTGCAGAACGAAATTGGTTAACAAATTAGAGGCACGCAGATTTTGCTAAAGTTGGCGGTGTTGGGTGCGGGTGCTTGGGGAACGGCGCTGGCAGTTCATCTTGCAACGAAAGGTCATGATGTGGTGTTGTGGGCACACAGTTACACTCATGCCGAAAGTATGGTGTTACAACGTGAGAACCCGAGATACTTGCCAAATATTGTATTTCCCGAACGTTTGATGGTTACAGCCGATCTAGCTGTCGCCCTAGCTGATGTTGATGGTGTTTTGCTTGTTGTGCCGAGTGACGCCTTTGCAGATTTGTTAAAACGGGTTGTGCAACTAGTGGGTCAACCCAAACATCTTGCCTGGGCAACAAAAGGCTTTGATCCACAAAATCAACGCTTGTTGCATCAAGTTGCCATCGATGAGTTAGGTGCTGACGCTCCAATGGCGGTTGTTTCAGGCCCTACTTTTGCCGATGAAGTGGCGAGGGGGTTGCCAACGGCCATGGTCAGTGCATCTCAAGATTCAGTTGAAGCAGACTTTTGGGCGCAAGCCTTTCATTACAAGCATTTTCGCATGTATACCCAAACAGATATCGCGGGTGTAGAAGTTGGCGGCGCATTCAAGAATATTATGGCTATCGCAACGGGTGTAAGTGATGGCATGGGTTTGGGGGCAAATGCGCGCGCAGCATTAATCGCCAGGGGTATGGTTGAAATGCAACGCTTTGGTGCGCTATTTGATGCTCAGCCTTCTACCTTGATGGGATTAGCGGGCCTGGGAGATTTGGTGCTTACCTGTACTGATGATCTTTCACGTAATCGACGTTTTGGCTTGAGTCTAGCGCGATCAGGTAAAAATGCGCAACAGGTACAGCAGGAAATTGGTCAAGTAGTCGAGGGGGTTAAAGCTGTTAAGATTGTGATGGCAATCGCTCAAGCGCATCAGCTAGAGCTGCCTATTGTTGAACAGGTTTTCAAGCTTGTCCAAGGCCAAATAACGGCCGAGCAGGCCGTAATGCGTTTACTTGCACGTGAACAAACGGCCGAGCAGGGCTTGGTTTAGTCTTTTGGCTAGTATTTAGGGCTGGGGTTGTTCAAGGGTTGAAAGTCTAGTTGGCGCCAAGCCTCATAAGCCATGACTGAAACGGCATTGGCCAAATTCATACTTCGAGCTTCTGCAACCATGGGTATGCGCAGTAATTGCTCATGTGGAAATTGATTGCGAACTTGCTCTGGAAGGCCGCGACTTTCGGGGCCAAATAAAAATGCATCACCCGGTTGATACGAAGGTTCATGATAGTGGCGCGTGGCCTTGGTCGTTAGCGCATATACTCGATTGGGTCTGATAGATTCTAGGCATTGCTCTAGGTTATCGTGCGCAAATACATTGGCTAGTTCATGATAATCCAGTCCCGCACGTCTGACCCGTTTTTCACTCAAGTCAAAAGGAAAGGGTCTGATTAGGTGTAAATGCGCACCCATGTTGGCGCTCAGTCGAATCAAAGCTCCCGTATTTTGCGGGATTTCTGGTTCATAAAGAATAATATGTAACATAGTAGTAGGTATCGCTATGGTTGATTTATCAGTTAATATTTGTGGTGTAGTCTGCCACTCACCTGTTGCCATGGCGTCTGGTAACGCTGGCTATGGTTTGGAATATCAAGCCGTATCGGGTTTTCATAACCAAGATGTTGGCGCGGTGTTTCTTAAAGGCACTACATTAGAGCCCAAGTTAGGTAATAAACCTGATCGCGTCTGGGAGACACCAAATGGATTATTAAATTCAATTGGGCTACAAAATCCGGGTGTTGATTATGTGGTAAATCAATTGCTTCCGCAACTGGATTATAGTGCTACTCAATACTTTGCTAACGTCTCCGGTTCCTCCATTGAGGAGTATGCTGAAGTGTGTCGTCGTTTTGACCAAACCGCATTAGCAGGCCTGGAAATTAATATATCCTGTCCTAATGTAAAAAAGGGCGGGGCGGCTTTTGGTAACGATCCTGATATGGCGGCGCGCGTGGTTGAGGCATGTCGTGCAAGTACGACTAAGCCACTAATAATAAAATTGTCACCTAATCAGACAGATGTTGCTGAAGGTGCGCGTCGTGTGATCGAAGCGGGTGCTGATGCACTGTCTGCTATTAATACCTTAATGGGTATGTCAATTAATATTGATACTTGGCGGCCTGATCTGGGTAACAATCAAGGCGGTTTGTCTGGTCCAGCAATTAAGCCCGTTGCGCTTTTGCGTGTGCATCAGGTTTACCAGGTTGCTAAGCACCATGACATTCCGATTATCGGCTTGGGTGGCGTGAGCTGCGCCGAGGATGCAATTGAGTTTTTCTTGGCGGGGGCATCAATGGTTGCCGTTGGCACGGCGTTGGCAAAAGACCCGTTATTGATCAAGAAAATGAATAAAGGCATTGCCCGTTATCTTGAAAAACGCGGCTTGCAGTCCGTTAGTCAGTTAACCGGAAAGTTAGAATTAAACACCGATACCGTGTTGTGCGGCTAATTCGGTGTTAAACACATGTATTAGAGAGCGAAGATGTTAAGTATTGATGAACAGTTAGCCATTATTAAGCGTGGCGCAGAAGAGATTTTGGTTGAAGCCGAGTTGGTTGAAAAGTTAAAGTTGAATCGTCCGCTCATTATTAAAGCAGGTTTTGATCCCACTGCGCCGGATTTGCATTTGGGTCATACCGTATTAATTAATAAGCTTAAGCAGCTACAAGATTTGGGACATGAAGTTCATTTTCTAATTGGTGATTTCACTGCGATGATTGGTGACCCAACTGGCAAGAGCGCTACGCGTCCTCCTTTGTCGCATGAAGATATAGCTGAAAATGCCAAAACCTATCAAGAGCAGGTCTTCAAAATTCTCGATCCATCGAAAACAAAAGTGGTTTTTAATTCCGCATGGTTCAGTAATTTTAGCGCAGCAGATATGATTAGATTAGCCTCGTCAGCGACTGTTGCACGTATGCTAGAACGTAATGATTTTGAAACCCGTTATCGTGCAGGTTCGCCAATTGCATTGCATGAATTTCTATACCCGCTTGTTCAGGGCTATGATTCAGTTGTTATGAAGGCTGATATTGAATTGGGTGGTACGGATCAGAAGTTTAACTTGCTCATGGGGCGTCAGTTGCAACAACAGGCGGGCGACAAGCCACAGGTTACACTTACTATGCCTATATTAGAAGGCTTGGATGGTGTACAAAAGATGTCTAAGTCACTGAATAACTATATCGGCATTAAGGATGCACCAAATGATATGTTTGGAAAAGTTATGTCAATCTCAGATGAGTTGATGTGGCGTTACTATGAATTGTTGAGCTTTGAAAGTCTTCAAACAATTGAGAGCTATAAGCTCGCGGTTGAGCAGGGTGAAAATCCACGTAATATTAAGGTTAAACTTGCACTTGAATTGGTGGCGCGTTTTCACTCCGAAGAGCAGGCTCGGTTAGCACTAGATGATTTTGAAACACGCTTCTCAAAAAATGCCATACCTGATGATATGCCTGAATACATATTTGAGCAAACTATGCCGCTGGCGAATTTGTTAAAAGAAGCAGGACTGGTTGATACAACTTCTGAAGGACATCGTATGGTAAAACAGGGTGGTGTCAAATTAAATGGTGATAAATTGAGTGACAGTAAAGCTGTAATGGCCAATTTAACATCGAGTGTCATACAAGTAGGTAAGCGTAAATTTGCCAGGGTCACCATTAAGTAATTGTACAAAATGCACAAATGATAGCCATGGAAGTGGGTTTTGTGTGTAACTCTGTGGATAAGTTTGGCTTGGGTAGCTTATAAACCTAGTTTATAAAAAAACTTTAAAAAAACCGTAAAAAAGAGTTGCAAGGAAGCGGGGAGTCTGTAGAATACGCCTCACTTCGAAGCAATGCGCTAAGAGGTGAAGAAACAAGCGAATTGAGTGAAAATATTTTGAAAATAAATGTTGACACTGAAGCGCGGCCCTGGTTATAATAGCGGGCTTCCAAACGACGAAATGTTGAGTTGGTAGAGATTAAGAAGTTCTTTAAAAATCAGGTAATTCAGAGATAATTTATGTGGAAGTGCTTGAATGAGTGTTTTGCATAAATTAGCTCGAAACGACAATGTAAGTATAGGTAGAGGAAACTCTTCCATGTTTCTTTGTCAATTCCGAGTGTTATAAAAATGTTCAAGATTAAACTGAAGAGTTTGATCCTGGCTCAGAATGAACGCTGGCGGCAGGCCTAACACATGCAAGTCGGACGGTAACAGGGGAGCTTGCTCTCGCTGACGAGTGGCGGACGGGTGAGTAATGCATGGGAATCTGCCCTTTGGTTGGGGATACCGTATGGAAACGTACGTTAATACCGAATGAGATCTACGGATGAAAGGTGGCCTCTACTTGTAAGCTATCGCCAAGGGATGAGCCCATGTTAGATTAGCTAGTTGGTGAGGTAATGGCTCACCAAGGCGACGATCTATAGCTGGTTTGAGAGGATGATCAGCCACACTGGGACTGAGACACGGCCCAGACTCCTACGGGAGGCAGCAGTGGGGAATATTGGACAATGGGGGCAACCCTGATCCAGCCATGCCGCGTGTGTGAAGAAGGCCCGAGGGTTGTAAAGCACTTTTAGTGAGGAGGAAAGGTTAGTAGTTAATACCTGCTAGCTGTGACGTTACTCACAGAAAAAGCACCGGCTAACTCTGTGCCAGCAGCCGCGGTAATACAGAGGGTGCAAGCGTTATTCGGAATTACTGGGCGTAAAGCGCGCGTAGGCGGATTGTTAAGTCAGTTGTGAAAGCCCTGGGCTCAACCTAGGAATGGCGATTGAAACTGGCAGTCTAGAGTTTAGTAGAGGGAAGGGGAATTTCTGGAGTAGCAGTGAAATGCGTAGATATCAGAAGGAACATCAGTGGCGAAGGCGCCTTCCTGGACTAAAACTGACGCTGAGGTGCGAAAGCGTGGGGAGCAAACGGGATTAGATACCCCGGTAGTCCACGCCCTAAACGATGTCAACTAGCTGTTGGTCTTATTAAAAAGATTAGTAGCGCAGCTAACGCGATAAGTTGACCGCCTGGGGAGTACGGTCGCAAGATTAAAACTCAAAGGAATTGACGGGGGCCCGCACAAGCGGTGGAGCATGTGGTTTAATTCGATGCAACGCGAAGAACCTTACCATCCCTTGACATCCACA
Source organism: Thiomicrospira aerophila AL3 (assembly GCF_000227665.2). Taxonomy (NCBI): domain Bacteria; kingdom Pseudomonadati; phylum Pseudomonadota; class Gammaproteobacteria; order Thiotrichales; family Piscirickettsiaceae; genus Thiomicrospira; species Thiomicrospira aerophila. Next base: position 305,624 of record NZ_CP007030.1, read on the forward strand.
GAACTTTCTAGAGATAGATTGGTGCCTTCGGGAACTGTGAGACAGGTGCTGCATGGCTGTCGTCAGCTCGTGTCGTGAGATGTTGGGTTAAGTCCCGCAACGAGCGCAACCCTTATCATTAGTTGCTACCATTTAGTTGAGAACTCTAATGAGACTGCCGGTGATAAACCGGAGGAAGGCGGGGACGACGTCAAGTCATCATGGCCCTTATGGGATGGGCTACACACGTGCTACAATGGTCGGTACAAACAGTTGCGAAGCCGCGAGGTGGTGCTAATCTGAAAAAACCGATCGTAGTCCGGATTGGAGTCTGCAACTCGACTCCATGAAGTCGGAATCGCTAGTAATCGCAAATCAGAATGTTGCGGTGAATACGTTCCCGGGCCTTGTACACACCGCCCGTCACACCATGGGAGTGGGTTGCACCAGAAGTAGCTAGTCTAACCTTCGGGAGGACGGTTACCACGGTGTGATTCATGACTGGGGTGAAGTCGTAACAAGGTAGCCCTATCGGAAGGTGGGGCTGGATCACCTCCTTTAAGACAAAGCAAGCACGAGTTTAGGCGCTTTCACATAAATTGTCTCTGAATTACAAAAGAACGACCTGGGTGCGCTCAGGTTAGCAAAGGACCTGGGTCTGTAGCTCAGTTGGTTAGAGCGCACCCCTGATAAGGGTGAGGTCGGTGGTTCGAATCCACCCAGACCCACCAAATGGGGTTATAGCTCAGCTGGGAGAGCGCCTGCCTTGCACGCAGGAGGTCGGCGGTTCGATCCCGCCTAACTCCACCAATAAACACCGCTCATGGCGTTTTGGTTAATGAAAATTAGCTGAGAAAATATGAGCGGTTTTTATTGTCAGAAATGAAGTGTAATGATATGATTCCGCTTCTAGACGATAAGTCGAAGTTCTTTAAAAATTAGGAAAAGATCTCTTCAAAAGAGAAGGTTAATAGACGTTGATGAGACGTGATTAACCCGGTGAGTGTGACCTCCAATCATGCTCACCAAACTTAGGTAACATGTATCTTGATGAGTAATCTCAAGCGAACATGTCAGCGAAGAATCTTAATTGCGTTGTGCACTTAAAAGTGGTGTTTTGATTGAATGTTTAGAGATAGATGTTCAACACAAAAGGTCAAGACGAACTGAAAGCGTTTAGAGATAAGCGTGTTGTAGGTTGCTTTTGAGTTGTATAGTTAAGTGATTAAGCGTACACGGTGGATGCCTAGGCGGTAGAAGGCGATGAAAGACGTGATAGCCTGCGAAAAGCTCCGGTGAGGTGGCAAATAACCTTTGACCCGGAGATGTCTGAATGGGAAAACCCATCCTTTCGAGGATATCCCTTTATGGGAGGCTAACCCGGGGAACTGAAACATCTAAGTACCCGGAGGAAAAGAAATCAACCGAGATTCCCTAAGTAGCGGCGAGCGAACGGGGACCAGCCCTTAAGCAAGGACTAAGTTAGCAGAACGCTCTGGAAAGTGCGACGATACAAGGTGATAGTCCTGTATGCGAAAGCTTTATTCTTGTGAAAACGAGTAGGACGGGACACGTGAAATCCTGTCTGAATATGGGGGGACCACCCTCCAAGGCTAAATACTCTCTACCGACCGATAGTGAACCAGTACCGTGAGGGAAAGGCGAAAAGAACCCCAGGAGGGGAGTGAAATAGAACCTGAAACCGTGTACGTACAAGCAGTGGGAGCAGACTTGTTCTGTGACTGCGTACCTTTTGTATAATGGGTCAGCGACTTACTGTGTGTTGCAAGGTTAACTGAATAAGGGAGCCGTAGGGAAACCGAGTCTTAAATGGGCGATAGTAGCATGCAGTAGACCCGAAACCGGGCGATCTATCCATGGCCAGGATGAAGGTTGAGTAACATCAACTGGAGGTCCGAACCCACTAATGTTGAAAAATTAGGGGATGAGCTGTGGATCGGAGTGAAAGGCTAATCAAGCTCGGAGATAGCTGGTTCTCCCCGAAAACTATTTAGGTAGTGCCTCATGTCTCACTGTTGGGGGTAGAGCACTGTTATGGTCTAGCGGGCCGTCAAGGCTTAGCAGCCCATTGCAAACTCCGAATACCAACAAGTGCAATCATGGGAGACAGACAGCGGGTGCTAACGTCCGTTGTCAAGAGGGAAACAACCCAGACCGCCAATTAAGGTCCCTAAACACTGCTCAGTGGGAAAGGATGTGGGAAGGCTTAGACAGTCAGGAGGTTGGCTTAGAAGCAGCCATCCTTTAAAGAAAGCGTAATAGCTCACTGATCGAGTCGGCCTGCGCCGAAGATTTAACGGGGCTAAGTAGTGTACCGAAATTGCGGATGCCGTAAGGCATGGTAGGGGAGCGTCGTGTAAGTCTGTGAAGGTGTGCTGTCAGGCATGCTGGAGATATCACGAGTGCGTATGCTGACATAAGTAGCGATAAAGGGAGTGAAAAGCTCCCTCGCCGAAAGCCCAAGGTTTCCTACGCAACGCTAATCGACGTAGGGTTAGTCGGCTCCTAAGGCGAGGCCGAAAGGCGTAGTCGATGGGAAACAGGTTAATATTCCTGTACTTTTTATAACTGCGATGGAGGGACGGAGAAGGCTAGGCCAGCAAGGCGATGGTTGTCCTTGTTTAAGGCGGTAGGCAGAAGACTTAGGCAAATCCGGGTCTTTAATGCCGAGAACTGATGACGAGTCCATTAGGACGAAGTGGTTGATGCCCTGCTTCCAAGAAAATCTTCTAAGCTTCAGGTTATAAAAAACCGTACCCCAAACCAACACAGGTGGGCAGGATGAGAATTCCAAGGCGCTTGAGAGAACTCGGGTGAAGGAACTAGGCAAAATAACACCGTAACTTCGGGAGAAGGTGTGCCCTTGAAGGTGAAGGCCTTGCGCTGTAAGCTTTTGAGGGTTGCAGAGACCAGGTGGCTGCGACTGTTTATTAAAAACACAGCACTGTGCAAAATCGAAAGATGACGTATACGGTGTGACGCCTGCCCGGTGCCGGAAGGTTAATTGATGGGGTTAGCGCAAGCGAAGCTCTTGATCGAAGCCCCGGTAAACGGCGGCCGTAACTATAACGGTCCTAAGGTAGCGAAATTCCTTGTCGGGTAAGTTCCGACCTGCACGAATGGCGTAACGATGGCCACACTGTCTCCACCCGAGACTCAGCGAAATTGAAATCGCGGTCAAGATGCCGTGTACCCGCGGCTAGACGGAAAGACCCCGTGAACCTTTACTATAGCTTTGCACTGGACTTTGATACTATCTGTGTAGGATAGGTGGGAGGCTTTGAAGCAGGGACGCCAGTTCTTGTGGAGCCATCCTTGAAATACCACCCTGATCGTATTGAGGTTCTAACCTCGGCCAGTGAATCCTGGCCAGGGACAGTGTATGGTGGGTAGTTTGACTGGGGCGGTCTCCTCCTAAAGAGTAACGGAGGAGCGCGAAGGTACCCTCAGCACGGTCGGACATCGTGCAATGAGCGCAAGAGTAAAAGGGTGCTTGACTGCGAGACAGACACGTCGAGCAGGTGCGAAAGCAGGTTCTAGTGATCCGGTGGTTCTGTGTGGAAGGGCCATCGCTCAACGGATAAAAGGTACTCCGGGGATAACAGGCTGATACCGCCCAAGAGTTCATATCGACGGCGGTGTTTGGCACCTCGATGTCGGCTCATCACATCCTGGGGCTGAAGTCGGTCCCAAGGGTATGGCTGTTCGCCATTTAAAGTGGTACGCGAGCTGGGTTTAGAACGTCGTGAGACAGTTCGGTCCCTATCTGCCGTGGGCGTTGGAGAATTGAGGGGGGCTGCTCCTAGTACGAGAGGACCGGAGTGGACGAACCGCTGGTGTTCCAGTTGTCATGCCAATGGCACTGCTGGGTAGCTACGTTCGGAAAAGATAACCGCTGAAAGCATCTAAGCGGGAAACTTGCCCCAAGATGAGTTCTCCCTAGACTTTAAGTCTTCTAAAGAGCCGTTCAAGACCAGGACGTTGATAGGCAAGGTGTGGAAGCGCAGTAATGTGTGAAGCTAACTTGTACTAATTACTCGTGAGGCTTAACTATACAACTCAAAAGTGACTTAACTGGCATGTGAGCTTGAGATAATCAAGGCATGTTACCGAATTGAAGAGATCAATTCCTAAGCAAAGAATTTTAGTAAAGGCCTATGGCGTTTACAAAACCGAATTGCTTGGCGACCATAGCGGAATGGAACCACCTGATCCCTTCTCGAACTCAGAAGTGAAACGTTCCAGCGCCAATGGTAGTGTGGGGTCTCCCCATGCGAGAGTAGGTCATCGCCAAGCTCCACATCCTAAACCCCTCATATGAGGGGTTTTTTTTGCCTTTTTTTCACTCCGGTTTTAGTATTTAATCATGTCATTAATCATGTCAAAGCCCTATCCTTACTATATATTCAATTTTCGTGAACTTGATTCAACAAGCAGCTTTTTAAAAAAGGTAGCAGGTTTTACTTCTAAGCCTGTTTTATGTTCTTCAGCATATCAGCATCAAGGATATGGTCAGCAGGGACGAGCTTGGTGCTCAAATCATAATGATCTTATGATGTCGTTGATGTTATCAGTTCCTAGCAAATTTCTTACAACAAGCGGTTTATCCCAATTTATCGCACTGAGTTTAGCGAGTAGTTTAGAAACGGTGACGGATCAGTTAATACAAGTCAAATGGCCTAATGATATTTTTATTGATGGTGGTAAGGCGGGTGGTATTTTAATTGAGGCAGTTAAAACTAATCATGACGAATCTGCTATTGTTATTGGATTTGGTTTAAATTTATCTCTGCCGCTAGTGAGTGTCCCGTTAGATTACCCTGTCACTTCTCTGTCATCTACTCTAGACAGAATTCAGTTAATTAACCTATGTGCAACAAACCTCATTAAAGCATTGATGGAGCCATTAAATGAGTGTTTATATCAAGGTCAGATCGACTATAGTTTGTTAAATATAATTGATTGGCAGAAGTCTGATTACTTCAGGCAAAACGAGACTATTCGTGTCCAATACCCTAGTGGTGATGTGATTATAGGAACTTACTTGGGACTTGATCAGTCTGGTGAGGCGCTGATTTATAATCCTTCCAGTCCTGCTAATATTATTAAGGTTAATTCGGGCGCAGTTCAACTTCGTCGCTTTGTTTAATAGCTTTTCATAAATGATTAAGAGCTTACTAATGAGAAAGGCCATATTATTGCTTGATCTGGGCAATACCCACTTGAATTGGGGATTATGTGATAGTGCCAGTCTGCAGATTTTTGATACAGGCAAGGTCGCTGACCAGGCTTGGTCTGATTTAATATCAGCTACAGGTCAGTTAGCTAATATTCAAGTAAGCATTGAAGAAATCTGGTTGTGTTCTGTTGCTAAGTCAACAATTAAGGAATCTCTATTATCATGGGTAACCTTAGTTGACCGACCGATTTATCAAGCAAGAACGGGTCAGCGTTTTAATAAGCTTGTTAATAGCTACGATAATTATGCCCAACTTGGGATTGATCGTTGGTTGGGGCTTGTGGCCTTAACTACTGATTATGGTTATCCTGCACTCCTTATTGATGCAGGAAGTGCAATGACGCTTGATTATGTTGATGCTGGTGCTGTTTACCAGGGTGGGTGGATCGTTCCAGGTATTGGTAAATCAAGACAATGTTTGAGTCAGCAAACTAGCCTCTTAGTCCCTGATTCCCCTTTACCAAACTCTCTTTGTATCGCTAAAAATACCACTGCGGGTATAACTGCAGGCCTGTTAGCTGCAGCGGTCGGTACCATTGCACAATTTGAGCGGCAAATAGATAAGCAAACAGAAGTATGCAAGGTGATTACGGGTGGAGAAGGCCCATTACTCTTGAAATATCTTAATAGTGACTGGCAATACGATCCTCACCTAGTCCTTAAAGGGTTGGCCCTTTATGCACAAGCAAATAAGCTGGTTAGCAGAAATAATTAAGATTTCTGTTAATTTTTCTTAAAACTTATTGACACTAATTTAAACCTATTTATAATAGCGCGCAATGCCGACATAGCACAATTGGTAGTGCAACTGATTTGTAATCAGTAGGTTGGGGGTTCGAGTCCCTCTGTCGGCACCATTTATTTTCAAGTCTATTTTCTTTTTCTTTTTTAATTTCCCTTAAATTCCTGTAGTTGTTATTTTCCAAATTTTAGTTTCTAATTTGTGTGCTTTGCCTAGCCCATGAAGGCTGATATAATAGCCAAAATTTTATATGGAAAAAACATGAATCAGCAATCAAGTTATAGTCGAGAAGAGTTACTTCAATGTGGTCGTGGTGAGATATTTGGTCCTGGCAATGCCCAGCTTCCTAAGCCACCGATGCTTATGTTTGATCGTATCACTGAAATATCCGAAGAAGGCGGTGCTTACGGTAAAGGCATTATTAAAGCTGAACTGGATATCACCCCTGATTTATGGTTTTTTGAGTGCCATTTTAATGAAGATCCCGTTATGCCAGGTTGCCTCGGTTTAGATGCGATGTGGCAGCTAATTGGGTTTTTCCTTGGTTGGACAGGTGGGCCTGGTCGTGGTCGTGCACTAGGTTCAGGTGAAGTTAAATTCTATGGACAGATTTTACCTAAAGCTAAAAAAGTAGAATATGTCATTGATATGAAGCGTGTAATTAAGCGTAAGCTCTATATGGGCATTGGTGATGCCAAGCTATTTGTAGATGGTCGCGAAATTTACAGCGCTACGGACTTAAAAGTCGGTTTGTTTACCAATACGGATAGTTTTTAAAATGAAAAGAGTTGTTATCACCGGTTTAGGTATTGTTTCGAGTTTGGGTAATTCTAAACAAGAGGTCGCAGAATCATTAAAACTAGGCAAGTCGGGTATTGTTGCCGCACCTGAGTACACTGAAAACGGTATGCGTTCACAAATCCATGGCGCTATCAAAAATCTTAGCTTTGAAGACCTTATTCCTCGTAAACAATTACGTTTCATGGGTGATGCCGCAGCCTATAGCTACATTGCCATGGAGCAAGCAATTGCTGACTCTGGCTTAACGCCAGAAATGGTTTCGAACGAGAGAACCGGTATTATTGCTGGTTCTGGCGGAGGCTCAAATTCTAACTCAACGCAAGCAGTCGAAATTACTCGTGAAAAGGGCGTTAAACGTGTAGGTCCTTACATGGTGACTCGTACCATGGGTAGCACGGTGTCGGCTTGTCTTGCAACACCGTTTAAAATCAAAGGTATTAATTACTCTATCAGTTCTGCTTGTTCAACTAGTGCACACTGTGTCGGAACAGCAGTTGAGCAAATCCAACTTGGAAAACAAGATGTGGTGTTTGCTGGCGGTGGAGAAGAGCTTCACTGGACTATGTCAGTATTATTTGATGCGATGGGTGCCTTGTCGTCTAAATATAACGACACCCCACAAAAAGCGTCACGTACTTACGATGCTAACCGCGATGGTTTTGTGATAGCGGGTGGTGGTGGCATGGTTGTGGTTGAAGAATTAGAGCATGCGCTTGCGCGGGGCGCCAAAATCTATGCTGAAATTGTAGGTTATGGTGCAAACTCTGACGGCTATGATATGGTTGCTCCTTCTGGTGAGGGTGCGGTACGTTGTATGCGTCAAGCGTTGAGTACGGTAGCGGGTCCGATTGATTATATTAATCCCCATGGCACCAGTACACCTGTAGGTGACACCAAAGAAATGGCTGCAGTTAGAGAAGTGTTTGGTAATAACGTTCCAAAGATTAGTTCAACAAAAGCCATGTCGGGCCACTCGTTGGGCGCGGCAGGTGTGCATGAGCTTATTTATAGTTTATTGATGATGGAAGAAGATTTTATTGCCCCTTCTATTAATATCGAAACCTTGGATCCTGAATGCGAAGGCATGCCCATTGTGACTGAGACCATCTATAACGCGGGGCTTAACCGTATTATGAGTAACAGCTTTGGTTTTGGTGGAACTAATGCTTCCTTAGTGGTTGAGCGTTATAAAACAAGCTAGTCATCAACGCAATTTACTTCATCCATCAAAGGCGGTTTAATCACCGCCTTTTTATTTGGTGCGCCTTTTAAAACGCCCTCTAAATCAAATCTGTCTTAGCAGCGACCAAATAAGCAACGTTGTGCAGGTAAGCGACACTGATTGAGTTGATTTTGATACTTGATACTGCGTTGTTCAACACGTTTGGCTACAGACATTAACCAGGGTTTTTGTTCATAAGTTTTACGCCGAAACCCGCCATGTCCTTCATGATAAGCTAAATACAAGTTGTAAGGATCATTGAGCGCAATACCATTGCGAGAGTGCGATAGGCTGTTATACCAACCGATAAAATCAAGGGCATCATCAATATTAGTGCGACGCGCGCGAAAGTTGCCCGTTGCTTGTTGGTAATCAGACCAAGTGCCATCTAGTGCCTGCGCATAGCCTAGAGCACTAGAGGCTCGTCGTCCTGGAATGACACCTAAATGGTTTTGTCTAGGGGGGCGAGCATTATGAACAAATCGAGATTCTTGATGCACAAAAGCTTTTTGAATGGCAATCGATGTACCCCATTTATCTTGCGAGCGTTTTGCCGCGTTGTACCATTGCCGATCATGCTTGATCAACTCACAGACATTGTCATGAAGTTCAGGAGGGGGGTTGCGATTGGTCGCACAGCCATTCAAGATCAAGGTGCCAAGCACCAAACCTGCTAGCCCTAGTTTACTCAAGTAGCTCAAGTGTGTGGCCTCCATAGTAAAAAAATTGATGCGCAATAGGTAAATTATCTTTAAGTATTAACACTTGCCAATCACCTATTTTAGGTGGAAAAAAAGCTTCATGCCAGCTATTTTGCTCATACTGATTTTTATCATCAAAAATCCAGATTAAGCTAATGTTATCCTGCCAAATCACCGGCCAAATGAATAAAGCTCGGCAGGGCTCATTATCGATTAGGCCGTGCGCATCTAGTAACAAAGCAAACGATAAAACGGATTTATCTACTGAATCCATGTGCGAATACGCGAGGTTCGGCAGGCCGGCTTGTAAGTTAAGCAGAATCTCGCGTTCTTGATGGGTTAAGAGCGCAAAGTCATCCAGTTCAGTAGGCACAAAAAACTCACTAGCGCGAGTGGTTTGCTGAGCGTTATCCACTTGCGTTGGTTCTGCTGCCGATTCGGCTATGCTCTCATCGTTCGGTGCCATTATGATGACGACAAGCAGGCCTGCTAAGATCACCATCAAAAAAAATAGCAGTTGGCGCATTTTAGTCCAGGGCATCATCCCTTGGTAACGGCGTTGTTTGGGTTGTTGCAGACCAACTTGATAGCCTTGCTCAAAAGCGTGCAGTAAAGCGGGATCATGTCTAATTGATAAGGGTGGTGCAGGTTTGTTTAGCAGGCCTGCTTCACTTTGCATCAGCAGGGCGAGGCTAAATCCTTGCTGATAAGCACGTTGCTGGGCAGGCGACCAATATGCCATTGCAGCCGGTTTTGACACGTTATTGACCTGCAGTTGGGCGATCTAAAAAGGCATCCACAAACGCCTTCGCATTAAAGACTTGCAAGTCAGCAAGGGTTTCACCTACCCCGATAAATTTAACCGGTATCCCCATTGTTTGAGCTAAGTTAAAAATGACGCCGCCTTTGGCGGTACCATCGAGTTTAGTAATAACCAGGCCTGTTACACCAACGGCTTGATGAAATTCTTTCGCTTGATTGAGGGCGTTTTGACCAATAGACGCATCCAGTACCAGTAACACATCATGCGGCGCATCGGCATCGCACTTTTGTATGACTCGTTTGACCTTTTTCAGTTCGTCCATTAGGTTGTTCTGGGTATGCAAGCGCCCCGCCGTATCGGCCAGTAACACATCCATTTTTTTCGCTTTTGCAGAGTGAATCGCATCATAAATCACCGCCGCAGAGTCAGCACCGGTTTTTTGCGCCATTACTGGGATTTGATTGCGCTCTCCCCAGGTTTGCAGCTGCTCTACTGCGGCAGCCCTAAAGGTATCGCCAGCGGCTAACATCACTTTATGCTGCTGATTTTGTAAATATTTGGCCAGTTTACCAATTGTAGTGGTTTTGCCAGCACCATTAATGCCGACCATTAAAACCACATGAGGTTTGGCATCCGCATGAATCACTAAAGCCTGCTCTACAGGGCTTAAAATCGCTTCAAGTTGCTCGGCTAAAGCATCAAATAGAGCTTGCGGATCTTTTAGCACTTGCCGTGACACCTGGTCGGTCAGAGCATCAATAATCTGGGTTGTAGCTTCAAAGCCCACATCGGCTTGTAATAACAGGGTTTCTAGCTCTTCTAATAGCTCATCATCAATCTGTTTTTTGCCTAAAAATAATCGTGATAAACCTGAGGTAAAGGCCTCGCGCGACTTGGTTAATTGCGCTTTAAGGCGAGCAAATAAGCCTGTTTTTGTGGGTGTTTCCGCTACCTTCTCAGTTTCCTTCAGGTTTGTCTGTGCTTCAGTGCGGTCTGTTGATGCAGGCTGATCCAACATGGGATTATTGACATTATCAAGCTTGGGCTCAGTTACAATAGGTTTCTTTTTAAAAAAATCAAACATACAGGTCTCGGTAATTTAGGAAAAATGTGACGCACTCGACGGCGCCCCTTGTAAAAGATATATCGGCCTATTATAAATAACTTATTGTTTTTTGCACTGTAAATGCCTGGCGGCACAGATCGTCTTGCAATAATGGGCGCAACACGACTACACATAATTTAGCAAGCATGAAAGGAGAGCAGTATGCCAAGCTTAAAAGGATGGGGGCTGAGTATTTTATTGGCACTGAGCGGTCATGCATTCGCCACTGAATCATCGACGCTATTTGAAACGCAGCTCGATAATGGTTTGCAAGTGATTGTAAAATCGGATCATCGTTCGCCCATTGTGGTGCACCAGGTCTGGTATCGCGTCGGCGCCAACTATGAACCTACCCACTTAACTGGTATCTCTCATATGCTTGAACACATGATGTTTAAAGGTACTGAAAATATGGCTCCCGGTGAGTTTTCGCGCGAAGTTTCGCGTCTAGGGGGGCGAGACAATGCCTTTACCTCGGCCAACTATACTGCCTATTTTCAAATCGTTGGTAGAGAACACTTGGGTCGGGTGATGGAAATGGAAGCCGATCGTATGGCCAATCTTAAGCTCACTGAAGAAGAGTTTCAGCCAGAGCGTAATGTGGTGATTCAAGAACGACTTTGGGCCATTGATGATCGCCCGAGTGCGCGTTTATTTGAGCAATTCAAAGCCACTGCGTTTATGAGTAGTCCAGAACGTAATCCTATTATCGGCTGGATGGATGATATTAAAAACTACACGCTTGAGGATTTGCAGGCCTGGTACGACCGTTGGTATTCACCTAGTAATGCCACATTGGTGGTGGTCGGGGATATCACGCCTGACGAAGTGTTAACTTATGCCAAGCAAACCTATGGTCAGATTCTTGCGCGTGACATTGCGCCACCCCGTTCCGCTGTTGAAATTCCGCAACAAGGGCAACGCCGGATTATTCTCAAAGATGCCGTACCTGTCCCCAGTTTGTTAATTGGTTTTCATGCGCCAAGTCTGGTAACGGCCGAAGATCCTGCTGATGTGTATGCCTTAGCGGTACTAAGTAGTATTTTGGGTGGCAACGACAGTTCACTATTGACGCAAGCCTTAGTCCGCGATCAGCAACTTGCCAGTTCTGCGGGGAGTTTTTATCGATTTTTGGGGCGGTTAGGATCACAGTTTGCGCTCAGTGCGCAGCCTAATCCTGGCGTGAGTGTGGCTCAGCTGGAGGAGGCTTTGTTAGCGCAGATTACCCGTTTGCAAAATGAGCCGGTCACCCAAGCAGAACTAAATCGTGTGCTGGCGCAAGCTGAAGCGGCACACGTGTTTAGTCAAGATTCGATTCAATCCCAAGCCAATATGTTAGGTATGCTGGTCAGCGTTGGATTGCCAGCCAGTACGTTTGATGACTATGTGGATAACTTACGCCAGGTCACACCGGAACAGATTCAGCAGGTTGCGAATAGATACTTGCAACTGGATCAATCTACCGTCGCGATTTTAGAACCCAGTGGTGAAACGAATCGTCGTCCAGCTGCCAGACCTGACTTTGGGGGGAGATCACACTAATGAAAAACTTAACACTTAATCGCTTAGCCATTGTATTTAAATCCGCGGCAGCCACGTTAATTCTCAGTATGAGTTGGCCAGTTTTTGCCCAATTGGATATTCAAACTTGGCAGACCCAACAAGACGTCAAAGTCATGTTTGTCGCCACACCAGAATTACCCATGATGGATATCGAGCTGGTATTTGATGCCGGCAGTGCACGAGATGGCACGCAACCGGGTCTAGCCAACTTTACGGGCAATATGGTTGGGTTGGCGACCAGTCAGCGTAATGAGCAAGCGATCGCAGATGGCTTTAACGATTTAGGCGCGGTATTTAATTCCAATGTGAATCGTGACATGACTAGTTTTTCATTGCGTACGCTGACACGCGAGCCGCTGCTTACCGCCGCGCTTGATTTGTTTGCCGAAGTGATTACTGATGCAGAATTTCCAGCTGATATTATGCAGCGCGATCGTGTACGTTTATTGCAAGCCATGCAGCAAGCCGATGAAGTAGCTGGGCAATATGCGCGAAAAGTCTTTTGGGAACGTCTTTATCAAGACCATCCTTATGCGCACGATGTGGCAGGTCAGCAAGAGGTTATCGAACAGCTCACACCGTTGGATTTGGACGCTTTTTATCGACAGTTTTATGTCGCGCAAAATGCGCAAATTGCCATAGTCGGCGATTTAACTCGCGCACAAGCAGAAGCTATTGCACAAAAGCTGAGTGAGCGTTTGGGAACGGGGGTTAAAGCACCAGCCCTTGCTAAACCGGAGCCGGTGACACCTGGTTTAGAAGTGGTGGAATTTACGGCCAATCAAACGCAATATTTTGCCGGACAGTTGGGTGTTGAGCGTGGACACCCAGACCACTACGCCTTATTTTTAGGCAATCACTTACTTGGGGGCAGTGGCTTTGCATCGTTACTCGTCGAAGAAGTGCGCGAAAAGCGCGGTTTGGTGTACAGTGTGTTTAGTTTTTTTGCTCCCATGCGCGAAGCGGGGCCTTGGATGATTGGCTTGTCTACCGCCAATAACCAAGCGCAAGAAGCCGATCAGGTGGTTAAAGAAACCCTACTAGGCTTTTTAGAGGACTTTGATGATCAAAAGTTTGCCGACATCAAACAAAACCTATTGGGTGGCTGGCCCATGCGCTTTGATACCAATAGCAAAATTTTAGGCTACTTAACTATGATTGGCTTTTATGACTTACCTTTAGATTATTTAGAAGCCTTTCCAGCCGCAATAGCCGAACTGGAAAAAGCCGATGTCTTGGCAGCTTGGCGCCGACATATCCACCCTGATAAGTTATTTACCCTAATGGTAGGTCAACCGGTGCTCAATGACACGCCCTAAGCGAACAACTGGTCAAGCGACTGGGCAGGTCCGAATTATTGGCGGAGAGGCGCGCGGACGCAAACTCACTGTGCTGGAGCGGCCTGGTTTGCGGCCAACCAGTGATCGGGTTCGAGAAACGCTGTTCAACTGGTTGCAATTTGATATTGCCGGTAAACAGTGTTTGGATGCGTTTGCCGGCTCGGGTGCCCTTGGTTTTGAAGCCCTTTCACGTGGGGCGGCATCGGTCACTTTTTTAGAGCAAAGTCCGAACGTTGTCGCCTGTTTACAAGCCAATCTCGTCCAATGGCAGCATGCAGGCCTGGCAACGGCGCGTTCGCGAGTTATTACTACTGATACTCTGCAATGGCTGCAACAGCCTTGCAGTGCAGACCAGGCATTCGATATCATTTTCGTTGACCCGCCATTTATGTTGGGGTTACTTGCGCAAACGCTGGAACGCTTACAGACCTTTGGTTGGATGCACGCGCAGACATGGCTTTACTTAGAGCAAGAAAAAGGGCAAACTTGGCCAAGCATGCCGTCCCATTGGTATTGCCATCGTGAAAAAACCACTTCACAAGTTAGCTATAGTCTGTGGCGACAAGATAGTGAAGTCACTGATTAGACACACAAGGAAGACCATTCGATATGAGCGTAACGGCTGTTTACCCCGGCACCTTTGATCCGATTACCAGCGGACATACTGATTTAATTAAGCGTGCCAGTCCTTTTTACGACAAGCTGATAATTGCTGTGGCCGAAAATCAAAATAAACAACCCTTGTTTAATTTAGAAGAGCGTATTGCTCTGGCACAGCAGGCCTGCTTGGGGCTAGATAATGTCGAAGTACGCGGGTTTGATTGTCTTTTAGTCGAGTTTGTACAACAGGTGCATGGGCAGGTGATTTTGCGTGGATTAAGAGCGGTTTCGGACTTTGAATATGAGTTTCAACTGGCATCAATGAATCGTAAGTTGGCCAGCCAGGTGGAAACCATGTTTATGACCCCCGCTGAACAATATAGCTTTATTTCATCAAGTTTGGTGCGAGAGATTGCGCGTTTGCACGGCGATGTGACGGATTTTGTGCCTGATTGTGTCAACCAGGCACTGCAAGCAAAATTTAACTAGTTTTATCGGGTGCGTTTTGGATGCTGGTTGGCGCCGCCGCCGCTTGTTTAGCCTGATGGCGTCGTGCAATTTCATCCCAATCAATATTGTTACAGGTTTCGCATTCTTCTTTAAGGATGCGCATTTTCACCAGCAAGGCATGAATCTTACAGCCGACGCAAAAACCTAGTATGGCTTCCATCCACATAAATGCAATACAAATCCAAACCAGTGTAGTCGGAATCCAGAAAGGCATATAGTTGTAATGAGTTGGCAGTAGGGTTTGGCCGGTCAAACTATTGATCCAGCGCGCAAACACATCAGGATTAAAAAAGATTAAGCAGACAATAATAAAAGTACTGCCAAGCGTCCAAGCAAAGCGTTTTGGTACTAAAGGCTTCCAAATTGCGGGCTTATTGGCGGCTAATAAACTGGCAATTAAAATAGTCGGTGATAAACGCGAGAGGTATTTAGACATCCCCGCAATCATCTCAAATAAGGCATACCATAATACCCAAGTTTGAATAGTCCAATCGTAGGTACGACGTACCGCCTCAACCTGGTAAATAATTCGTCCTTCCCAATCAAGTTCGTAGGTATCAACGGAGGTATTGCCATCGACTATCCAAGTCGGAAAATAAATTGCATCATAAAGGGTTAAGCCCATATAGAGAGGGATAGCTAATAATATGCCCGCGCGGATTCGCACGGCCATATCGTTGATATATAGAGATTGTTCGCGGGGGTCACGAAACCATATATTTTGTAGTGCATTTAAATAGGCTTGCCACATGCTAGGCTCCAATCGTAGGAAAATATATTATTGTTTAATTATATTACGCCTGGCCCACCCTAAAACTCTAATAGAAAAGCTTAATGGGGTCATCGGATGGCTTAGCGCTCACTTTGCCAGTGCGCAACAAAGTAATGAGCAAGGAATATGATAAGATACGCCCATGATTTACGTTAACCAAGGATACTAAGGATAGCCCATGCCTTCTTTTGATATTGTTTCTGAAGTAGATAAACACGAACTCACTAACGCCGTTGATCAAGCCAATAAAGAAGTCACGACACGTTTTGACTTTAAGGGCACCGATACCCATTTTGAGCTCAAAGACCTTGAGATTAAAATGCATACCGAGTCAGAGTTTCAGCTCGACCAAATGTATAGTGTATTAACATCAAAGTTAAGTAAACGTGGTATTGATCTACGCGCGATTGAACTCAAAGACCCTGATATTCAGCTTAAAACCGCCAAGCAAAGTGTGATTGTTCATCAGGGGTTGGATACACCGGTGGCTAAAAAAATTATCAAAATCATTAAAGATGCCAAGTTGAAGGTACAGGCGCAAATCCAGGGCGATTCAGTTCGCGTGACCGGTAAAAAGCGCGATGATTTGCAAGAAGCAATCGCCCTATTAAAAGGGCAAGAAGATTTTGAGCGTCCGCTCCAGTTTAATAATTTCCGTGATTAACCAGGCCTGCTACCATGAGAGTACAAAAAACCATGAACCTTAATAAAGACCAAGCCAAAAATATTGCCTCGGTATTAGCCGAGGCGTTGCCCTACATTCAGCGTTTTGCGGGTAAAACGATTGTCGTTAAATACGGCGGTAATGCGATGACTGAAGATCACCTAATGGCTAGTTTTGCGCGTGATATCGTGTTAATGAAATTGGTAGGCATGAACCCGGTGGTGGTGCATGGTGGCGGCCCACAAATTGGTGACCTGTTAAAACGTGTCGGCAAAGAATCTGAATTTGTGCAAGGAATGCGAGTCACCGATACCGAAACCATGGATATTGTCGAAATGGTGTTAGGTGGTTTGGTCAACAAAGAAATTGTTAACCTGATTCATCAGCATGGAGGTAACTCGGTGGGCTTGACCGGCAAAGATGGCAATTTGATCATGGCGAAAAAATTAAAAGTCACCAAATTTACGCCTGATATGGATGAACCAGAAATTATTGATATTGGTCATGTCGGCGAAGTGTCACGAATTAACACCGGCGTGATTGATATGTTGATTCAAGGCGACTTTATCCCGGTTATCGCGCCAGTGGGTGTTGATGAAGAAGGGCATTCTTATAATATCAACGCGGATTTAGTGGCCGGTAAAGTGGCCGAAGCCCTTCAGGCCGAGAAACTGATGTTGCTCACCAATACACCAGGCCTGCTAAACAAGCAAGGCGAATTGTTAACAGGTTTAAATGCTAAGATGGTTGATGAGCTGATTGCTGATGGCACGATTTATGGCGGCATGCTACCCAAAATTCAATGTGCCCTAGATGCAGTACAAGGTGGTGTAAAAGCGGCACACATTGTTGATGGGCGCGTAGATCATGCGGTGATGCTTGAGGTCTTTACCGATGAAGGCGTGGGTACCCTAATTACCGCACGTTAAACCGCTCTAACGGTCAGGGCTCTCACCCTCTAGCGCGGCCTCCTTCGGCTTTTTGCTGCGCAAAAAGAGGCGTCGGCAGACTAGAGGATTACGCCCTTTATTTCTAGCTTTGAGTCTGCAACATCAACTAAAAGCGAAGTCTCTTAATTTGAGGTTTCGCTTTTTTATTTGGAAGCGTCTGTGTTAGAACAAGTTTTGTTATTTTTTATTTCGCTGGTAGCGAATTTATTATCCGCGCTAGCCGGTGGCGGCGCAGGCTTGCTACAGCTGCCGGCTTTGTTGTTTCTAGGGTTGCCGTTTGGGGTGGCCTTAGCAACGCATAAGGTCGCCAGTGTGTTTTTAGGCTTGGGGGCAACCGCGCGACATTGGCGCAGTTCAACGCTTGATTGGCGATTTGCGGCATTTATTCTAGCTTGTGGGTTACCCGGTGTCGTGCTTGGCGCTAGTTTTATTTTACAGGTAGACGAACGTTGGGCGACCTTGGCTCTGGGGTTGCTAACTCTCAGTTTAGGCATTTATTCCTGGCTAAAGCCTGAACTAGGACAAATTTCACAGCCGCAAAATCGCCAAGTAGCAGGCCTGCTAATTGGTGGTATTGTGATTTTAATGATTGGCGTGCTAAATGGGTCACTCACCTCCGGTACGGGATTATTTGTCACACTGTGGTTAGTGCGTTGGTTTGGTCTTGATTATAAAACGGCGGTTGCCTATACCCTGGTGTTAGTTGGCATTTTTTGGAACGGCATGGGCGCTTTAACCTTGGGTATTTTAGGTGACATTATGTGGAGCTGGCTGCCCGCGTTAATTTTAGGGTCGCTAATTGGCGGTTATTTAGGCGCGCATTTGTCGATAGTCAAAGGCAATAAGCTGGTTAAACGTGCATTTGAAGTGATTACCATTTTAGTGGGCATGGCGCTCATCTACCAGGCCTGGTCACTTGGGAGTTAATAGGCGTTAAGCGATGAACTTGTGCGTTAGCGTCTTGGGCCGCACTAGCGTGACTAATCGCATTGAAAGGCCTGGGCAATCCTGCCAATCGCCATCGAACTCAAACAGGGCGATAGCGCCAGTAGGCATGACTTTATTGGCTTGCATAGCTGGATGATCTGTTTGCGCATTTAACTGCTTTTCCAGCTGCTCATAGCCTGGGTTGTGCCCCACCAGCATTAAACGCTTAATATCTGGATTGACCTTGCTGATAATCGCAAGTATTTGGTCGGGTTCGGCATGATACAGCTGCGAATCGAATGTGGTTGGAATAGGTTGCAGTCGGGTTAAAAACTCAAGGGTTTGTTTGGTGCGCACAGCAGAAGAACATAGCACCTGCTCGGGTATCAGCTTTTCTGATAGAAGCCAGTTCGCCATGCGTTGCGCGGCTTTTACTCCACGCGTCGCGAGCGGGCGGTCATGGTCAGCGAGGCTCGAATCAGACCAATCTGACTTAGCATGACGCCACAAGAGTAATTGACGGCAATTATTTGACACCATATTGACTACGATAAGCTTGCATAGCGGATAAGGTCGCAGCTTCGCCTGATTGTTTCGCGCCATCGGCTAGATAGGCAATCAAGTCATTCAGATTTAAAATGCTCATCACGGGTAAGCCATATTGTTGCTCGACTTCTTGAATGGCGGATAACTCACCTTGGCCGCGTTCCATACGGTCTAATGCGACCACTACGCCAGCAGGGGTAGCCCCATGTTGATGAATTAAATCAATCGACTCCCTAATCGCAGTGCCCGCAGTAATTACATCGTCAATAATCAAAATACGCCCGTTAAGGGGATGGCCAACAATTTGACCCCCTTCACCATGATCTTTAATTTCCTTACGGTTAAAGGCATAAGGCTTGTTGATGCCATGATCACGTGCTAAGGCAACACTGGTTGTAGCGGCGAGTGGAATCCCTTTATAAGCCGGGCCAAATAGTACATCAAACTCCACACCTGACGCAGCAATGGCTGCAGCATAGGCTTGAGATAGTTGATCTAGGTGCGCACCGGTATTGAATAAACCGGCATTAAAAAAGTAGGGGCTAATTCGGCCGGATTTTAGGGTAAATTCACCCCATTTCAATACACCGACATCGGCAATAAAATTGATAAAGTCTGCTTTATTCATGATGACAACCTTTGTTAATACGCTAAAAATAATGCCTCAAATCATAGAGGGCGATGTTGCATCTGGCAAGCCTTTTTCATCGCAGATTGCGCTTAGCTCTGTTAAGCTGGCCTGGGACTTGCTAAACTACTGATTATTGAATTAATTAACCTATTAACCATCCCATACCATCATGAACGCGCAGCGAGGCAGGACACATGGCAATCGACTTACGTAAGGTCGAACCTCTGGGTTCAAAAAGTGTATTGCTCGAACAGGCAATTAAAAAAAATCGCGGTAAACAAAAAGCCAATGGAGCCAGTTACTTAGAAGACATCGATTTGTCTGATATGCTCAATCCAGATTACGAATGGCTTAATCAAGACAAAACCGCCCTGCAAAACCTAGTCCAGCAAATGGACAAAGCCATTGCGCAGCTATCTGAGCAAATGCGCGATATGGGCACACAAACGCGCCATATTGAGCAGTTTAGTCGTCGTTCTAAAGCGCAACTGGAAGAAGAGCAGGCTTTGTTGTTTAAACAAATCCAAACGCTTAACACGATTTTGAAACGCCAAATCGCGGTGCTCGATGGGGTTGAACGCCAACTTGAACAGGTTGAAATTCGTCAAATGAGTATTTTGCCGCAATTGGTATTAGGTCTGATGGCCGGCTTGGCCTCAGCGGTGACCATTTTAGTGGCCGCACCTTGGATGCTTAAACTCGTAGCTGGATTTAGCTAGTTCATGCATGCACGTGTTATTGAAAAGTGGTTGCAAACCCATCCTGACTCGCCGCAACCTGCTTGGCTCGTTACCCTTGAGGCCGACTCACCATTGGTTTATGAACCGGGCGACTGGGTAACAGTAACCGGTGTTAATCAGCCAGCGTGGGCGAGGGCGATTTTAGCGCAATTGAATCTTGATCCTGAAACGCCAGTAACCTTGCGCCGCCACGGCGATGTCAGTGCGCTTGATGCTTTAATTCATCATCTTGAAATTACCTTGCTCGATCCTGCGCTGCTCGGCAAGTTGAGCCGTCAGTTGGGCTTGAGTTATTGGCCAGATCGTGACGCGATGCGTGCGTATGCCGACAGCCGCGATTTGCTTGATCTATTAATTGAATACCCCGATATTGCGCAACTGGGAGTCGAGCTGTTGCCATTGCTAACGCCGCTGTTGCCTCGCTATTACTCGATTGCCAGTGCGCCCAATCCTTCGGCGCCTAACCAACTGCAGATTCTGTTCAAACAACTTGAAATTCACCAGCATGGCCGTACCCGATATGGGGTAACTTCGACCAGTTTAGCCAGTGCCGATACCACCGCTAATCGCAATGCTATGTTTGAGATAGCGATTAAACCTAACCCACAATTTAAACTGCCGGTTGATCCAACCACGCCGGTGATTATGGTGGCAGCAGGCACAGGTTTAGCACCGTTTTTAGGGTTTATGCAAGCCCGTGCAGCACAAGGTGCTCGCTACAATCAACTCTATTTCGGTGAAACCCATGCCGCGCAACGTTTTCTAGCTCAAGCACAACTTAGCGGGTGGCAACAAGCAGGCCTGCTACAACTCGTTACGGCTTTTTCACGTGATCCACAGCCGGTTGACTATCCAACGCCTTATTATGTGCAGCATGCCTTACTTAAGCAGCAGGCCTGGTTAGATGCGTGGCAAGCCGGAGGGCATATTTATGTTTGTGGCAGTAAACTTGGCTTGGCAAAAGGCGTCGAATCGGCGATTAAGCAGGCCTGGTTAAATCATGGGCTGTATGCGGCAGACGCGTTAGACCAGGCCTGGTTAGATGCGCGCAAAAGTGGCCGCATTGCATTAGATGTGTATTAAGACGTTATTGAATGGTCAGATAAAACCCCGCGGCTTCAAGACGTTTAGCTTCGATATCTAAATCCATCGCGGTCAGTGGATGTTGCGCTAACCAACCTTCCTCAAACACTAAGCTCAACCGATGCTCTAAAGAGCTGGCATCAATATGCAATAGCACCTCAGGTGAATCTAAATCACGACCGCGATGAATGCGCACCGCTAAACGAAGCAATACGGTTAAAAATATTAATTTGGTATTGTGGGGTTCAAACAAGTTATCAAAGGCTTCTTTAATAAATTTACCGCGATGATTGAGCATCATAGCGGCGAGCATTTGTTTTTCTTGGTTGGTAAAACCGGCGAGATCCGTGTTTTCGAGCAGATAGGCTGAATGGTGACGATAGCGTTTATAGCTGATGGCCATTCCGCATTCATGTAACTGCGCGGCCCACTCCAGCAGTTTTGGATAGTTGTATTCGGTATCGTGCAGCTGCCAAGTATTGTGTGCTTGATGGTACAAGCGGCGCGCTGTTTGGGCGACTTGTTTGGCTTGCGCCGTATCGACCCGCATCCAGTTTTGCATCGCCTGCACACTCTGTTCGCGACTGTCTTCATTATGCAACCGACCCAAGGTATCAAACACTAGGCCTTCACGTAATGCATTTTGGCTTACCAGCATACTGGCAATACCGAGCTCTTCAAAGGTGGCGATTAAAATCGCTAAACCGCCGGCAATGACAGGGCGACGGTCATCTTTTAAACCAGCAATAGTGGCATCCATGGCACTACCGGCTTTTATTAACTCGCCACGCAGCTGTTGTAAACCCGAAAGCTGAATGCTGCCATCACTGCTCCATTGATTATCCACCAGAATTTGGCTAATCGACTTGATGGTTCCCGACGCCCCATAGGCGCTATCCCAGCCTTGTTTGGTCAGGTTTTTGCGGTGTGGCCGTAAGATTTGACGTGCGCTCGCAATTGCTCGACTCATGCGGTCAGCGGTAATCACATCATCGGCAAAGCAAGATTGGGTTAAACTGACACAGCCCATTTCGGTGCTGGTTAGATGTTGGTTGTCAAAACCCTGGCCAATAATATATTCGGTACTACCGCCGCCAATATCCATGACAAGTCGCTGTTCATTGCTTTTGGGAAGGCCATGCACCACGCCTAAAAAGATCAGTCGCGCTTCTTCTTGTCCAGAAATAATTTCAATGTGATGACCTAGTGCCTCGCGGGCGGCGCGTAAAAAACTGCGCGAATTTTGCGCATTGCGTAGCGTGTTGGTGCCTACGGCGCGGATGTTTTGTACCGGCAAATGTTTAATCAGCTGGCCAAAACGAGTTAAACAACTCAGCGCACTATCAATGGCGTCATCCGATAACCAGCCCTGGGCGTCCAGGCCGGAACGTAAACGCACCATCTCCTTATGCTTATCGATTACCTGAAGTTGATGATCACGCTGGCGCGCTAAAATCATATGAAAACTGTTTGAACCTAAATCAATGGCCGCGTATAAATCAGATTCCGGACTCTCGTTCATAAGTATCTTTGTTCACAATGGGGGAAAGGCAAGGATTCAAGTGTACCCCATTTTTTAGCGACCAACCAAGCAAATTGGCTGGTTGCGCTGTCAAAAATGGGATAGAACTGTTACTAGCTGGCACTTGGGTCGCCTTGATATTGACTAATCAACTGCTGTTGCGCATTGACAGTCGGTTCATCATCACTCAAGGGAGGCGTAACCAGTTCATAATGCCCATCCTGCTGCAATAACCAGGCAGAGGTATTGTCCTCTAAGTATAAAGCCAATCCTTCAGTAAAGACTTGCTGAAAGCACTGCGGGTCCAGAATTGGGAAGCAGGTTTCCACGCGCGCTAATAGGTTTCGGCTCATCCAATCGGCACTGGAGCAATACAACTCGGGTTCGCCGCCGTGATTTTCAAAATAATAGACACGATGGTGTTCCAAAAAGCGGCCGATAATTGAGCGCACTTGAATATTTTCAGACAAGCCTGGCACACCTGGCACTAACGAACAAATGCCACGAACAATCAAATCGACCTTTACACCGGCTTGTGACGCCTCATAAAGTGCATCAATAATTTGCTTTTCTTGCAAACCGTTCATTTTGGCAATCACGCGAGCGGGCTTACCATTGCGCGCGTTTTCAGCCTCACGCTGAATCCGTTCAATCATGCCGGAATGCAGGGTAAAAGGAGATTGCAACAAGACTTTTAGATCTTTGGTATTGCCTAAGCTGGTGAGTTGTTGAAAGATTTTGGTGACATCATTGCCGATGTCCTTGTGGCAGGTAAACAATCCAAAATCAGTATAAAAACGCGTGGTGATATGATGGTAGTTACCTGTGCCTAAATGCACATAATGGCGTAATTTGGAGTCTTCACGGCGCACCACCAAAATCATTTTGGCATGGGTTTTATAGCCCACCACGCCATAAACTACATGCACTCCGGCATCTTGCAAGCGGGTCGCTTGTTGAATGTTATTGTCTTCATCAAAGCGGGCGCGTAACTCGACCACTGCGGTGACTTCTTTGCCATTTTTGGCGGCGCGCACAAGGGCATCAATAATCGCCGATTTTTCACCGGTACGGTATAGAGTCATTCGAATTGCCAATACATCGGGATCTTTAGACGCTTGATTTAAGAAATCAATGACCGGGGTAAAGGCATCATAGGGGTGATGCAGCAAAATATCCTGGCGAGCAATATGTTGAAATAAGCTTTCACCGTCTTTTTTGCGCGAGAACAAGCGGAAGGGGTTTTTATTCACCGGCTTGGGCTTAAACGGCTTGGGTACATGAGGCGGAAACATTAAATCCGGACGATTGACTAAATTCGGCACCGCATCTAAGCGATGCAAGTTGACTGGGCCATGCACCTGATACAAGGCGGTCTCGTCCAGTTTAAAGCGGTCGAGCAAATAATCCATCATCGCCGGTGGACAATTATCGGCCACTTCTAAACGAATCGCATCGCCAAATTGACGACCATATAACTCGCCCTGTAGGGCGCTCATAATGTCATCAACTTCTTCCTCGTCAATAAATAAATTGGTGTTACGCGTTACTCTAAATTGATAACAACCGGTCACCGTCATACCAGGGAATAAATTAGCGACATTGGAATGCAGGATAGACGACAAAAACACGAGATCGTTGTCACCATCTGTCGCCTCAGGCGGCAGCTTGACCAAGCGCGGTAATGACCGTGGCACCTGCACTATAGCCAAACCATTTGAACGCCCAAACGCATCCTTGCCTTCTAAGGAAACAATAAAATTTAAACTTTTGTTAAGAATTTTAGGGAAAGGGTGCGACGGGTCGAGACCCATTGGGCTAAGTACTGGCTTTAATGAATCCAAAAAGTAATTGCGAATCCATTCTTTTTGTTTTTCATTCCAATGGTTGCGGCGTACAAAGCGAATCCCTTCTTTTTCCAACGCGGGAATCAAAATATGGTTAAGGGTGTAATATTGATCCTTGACAATATCATGCGCTGCCTCAGTGAGCTGCGCTATCGCATCGCGTGGGACGAGGTTATCTGGGTGGGTCCGCGCCGCAGGCTCTTTAGCCAGTTCGATTAAACTGGCTAAACGTACTTCAAAAAACTCATCCATATTCGAGCTGGAAATACACAAAAACTTTAAGCGCTCTAACAAAGGCACCTGGGCATTTTTAGCTTGAGCTAATACGCGGCGGTTAAACTCCAGCAAACTGCGTTCGCGATTGATATAAATGGGTTGCACAGGCGATGTAGGTTGAGTCGTATCTGTCATGGTAGTCCTCGCGGCAAAAGCAGATTGAATGAAAATATTTATCCCCTTATTTTAACTTAAATTACCCCTAGCAACATGACGCTTTGATGACGAGCACCCTGTCGAGGTGCTAAACTGATGCCACTCATTTTTAGTAGGACATATTCCACCATGACAGAGAGCAAAGGCCTTAATTGGTTAGTCGGATTGGCCGCGATTATTATTATTCTCGCCGGCCTTAAAGCCGCTGAATCCATTACCATTCCGATTATGTTGGCGTTGTTTATTGCGATTATCAGCAGCCCATTTTTAAGAATGCTCACCAAGCGCGGCATTCCCGGTTATGCGGCCGTGCTAATTGTGTTGTCGGTGCTGATTATTGTTGGCGGCGGGTTGGTGTCGATTGTTAGTCAGTCAATCAATGCGTTTATGTTGCAATTGCCGCATTATCAAATGCGCTTACAAATCATGCTAACCGGCCTGGTACCGCTCGCCGAACAGTTTAATATCCCTTTAACCCGCGACATGATTATGCAGCACATTAATCCGGCTACGGTGATGGGCTCCATCGGCACGGCCTTATCCGCTGTCAGTTCACTCCTTACCAGTACCTTTTTAGTGGTGTTTATTGTTATCTTTTTAATGATGGAAGAAGCGCAATTACCCGCCAAGCTTAAAGCGGCCAGCAAGAAAGCGAATTTTACGATTGAGCTGACCAGTGGCTTTATGGATCGTGTTAACAAATATTTGCTCATTAAAACCATCATCAGTTTTATAACAGGCCTACTGGTTACCTTATGGCTAATGTTTTTAGGCGTTGATTTTCCTATACTCTGGGGCTTAGTGGCGATGCTAATGAATTTTATCCCCAACGTCGGCTCGCTGATTGCCGCGATTCCAGCGGTGTTGCTGGCGATGGTTCAACTCGGCTTTGGTGATGCCGCCTTTGTCGCACTGGGTTACATCGTGATTAACGTGCTGATGGGTAGTTTAATTGAACCACGCTACATGGGCAAAGGGCTAGGTTTGTCGCCGTTGGTCGTGTTTTTATCATTAATACTCTGGGGTTGGTTATTTGGTCCCGTTGGGATGTTTTTATCTATCCCGCTGACCATGATTGTTAAGATTGCCCTTGAGCAAAACGAAGCGACACGTTGGATCGGCATTATGCTGTCAAATGAAGCGCCGTCTGTCATAGAACCTGAGCATCTAAATACTTCTACAACTCAAGAATCAAAAGGAACCCAATAATGTTAAACGTGCAAGATAGTCTGACCCTTGAATATAAAATCTTAGACCCACGCATCGGTGACACGATTCCATTTCCTGCCTATGCGACCGAAGGATCAGCAGGCCTGGATTTACGGGCCGCAATTGCCGAACCCCTCACCATTGTGCCAGGGCAAACCCTACTCATTCCCACGGGGTTGGCGGTACATTTAGCTCATCCAGGTTTGGCTGCAATGATTTTACCGCGTTCAGGCTTGGGGCATAAACACGGTTTGGTGTTAGGGAATTTGGTGGGGTTGATTGATTCAGATTATCAGGGCGAACTGAAAGTATCCTGCTGGAATCGGGGCAATCAGCCTTATGAAATTGCAGTAGGTGAGCGGATTGCACAAATGGTGATTGTGCCGGTACTGCAACCGCAGTTTCAACAGGTAAGCGAATTTAGTGATGCCAGTGACCGTGGCCAAGGCGGCTTTGGTCATTCAGGGCGAGCCTAGAGCCAGTGCCATCGAAACAGCTTGTTAGCGCCCGATAAGATCAGGGTTGGCAAGGCCGCAATGAACATAACAATGAGAAGATGCTCTATCGTCAGTGCACTCGTCCCAAGTACCAGCTGACCCCATGACCAATATACCATCAATATCGATAAGCTGGCCGAGGCCAGCACCATCAGCACTAATGCGGGATTGTTGAATGGATTGCGATCATAGAGCGTGCCAAAACTGCGAGCGTCAAAAATATGGACAAGCTGGCCAAAAATAAGCGTCATAAATGCCAAGGTTTGTGCATAGCTTTCGGCGTAGCCCTGTAAGATAGCCCATTGAAATACGCCAAAGGTAATGGCGCCCAGTACTAAGCCTCGAACAATAATTTTGGTGCCTAAATGTTGCGCAAATAAACTTTCCTGGCTTGATCGAGGTGGGCGAGACATAACATTTTTTTCTGCTTGATCAATGCCCAGTGCAAGTGCTGGCAAGCCGTCGCTTATTAAGTTGACCCATAAAATCATTAGGGGCGCGAGTGTCAGCAGGGGCTCATTGGTGATGAAAGCAAAGGCAAATAATAGTGCGCTGACTTCACTGACATTGGCCGTGAGGCCTTGACGAATAAATTTGCGAATATTGTCATAAATCCGCCGTCCTTCTCTTACGGCCATGACGATGGTGGCAAAGTTATCATCGAGTAAAATCAGATCAGCAGATTCTTTGGCGACCCCTGTGCCAGCTATGCCCATGGCGACCCCTATGTCAGCGCTGCGCAGTGCCGGTGCATCATTGACGCCATCTCCTGTCATGGCGACCACTTCTTGATTGGCTTGCAAGGCTTGAACTATGCGCAGTTTGTGTTCGGGGGTTACGCGTGCAAATACACGCACTTTCTTAACGGCCTGAGTCAGTTGAAACTCGTCGAGTTGATTTAATTCTTCACCGACTAAACATGGTGCTTCAGCTGTAGTGGTAATGCCCATTTGAAAGGCAATGGCTTTGGCTGTTTCGGCATGGTCACCGGTAATCATGGCAACAGCAATGCCGGCTTCGTGACAATCAGCAATTGCTGTTATCGCTTCAGGTCGAGGCGGATCAATAATACCAAACAGACCCACTAGGGTTAAATCATATTCCAGTGACAAATCGGGTTTTGCCGCTTCGGCGGGTGTCAATGGTCGAATGGCCACCGCTAAGGTTCGTAACGCCTGTTGCCCAAAAGACGCGATTGCGTCTAATGCATCTTGATGAACCCTTGTAATAGACGCTTGTTGTTGAGCGATTAAAGCGGTGTTGCAGCGAGCTAATAACACATCGGGCGCGCCTTTTACAATTAACCAGGCCTGCTGATCTTGATCTTGAATGACCACGCTCATCATTTTGCGCTCAGAGTCAAAGGGTTGGCTAGCCAGTCGCTTGAAGCGCGTTGCCAGGGACGCTTGGGTAATGTTAGCTTTGGCTGCGGCCACAATGAGCGCGCCTTCTGTGGGCATGCCGTGAATGCTGTAGCGTTCGTTATCGATGATTAGCACGGCATCATTGCATAGTGCGGCATAGTCGAGCAATTGGGTGAGGTCAGTGTGTTGAGTTGGGTCAATAGGTTGGCTTGCTTGCGAAGAGTCGCTGGCTAGGAACTCACCTTGTGGTTCATAACCTAATCCGGTTAAGTGATAGGATTGATTGGCTTGCCAAATTTGAGTTACCTGCATCTTGTTCTGGGTAAGTGTGCCGGTTTTGTCAGAACAAATAATACTGGTAGAGCCTAGGGTTTCAACTGCATTGAGTTGTTTGGCTAGGGCGTTGCTGCGCATCATTTGATACGCGCCCAAGGTTAATACGATTGTAACAACGGTTGGAAGGCCCTCTGGGATTGCGGCAACGGCTAATGAAATGCCCGTGCGCGCTAATTCTGCCCAGCCAAAACTCTGTAACATTCCGAGAATGATGATGGTTGAAATAATTACGGCTGCCGCCCAGATGAGCAGCTTGGATAGGCGTAAAATGCGCAGTTGTAAGGGAGTCAAGCGTGTTTCAGTTTGTTGCATCAGTTGCGCAATATGCCCAACCTCGGTGTTCATGCCGATAGCGGTAACAAGAGCAGTACCTTGGCCATGGGTGACGGCGGTACTCATAAAGACCATATTAGTTTGATCGGCAACGGCTAGCGTCTTGTTGTTAATAGTTT
Source organism: Thiomicrospira aerophila AL3 (assembly GCF_000227665.2). NCBI lineage: Bacteria > Pseudomonadati > Pseudomonadota > Gammaproteobacteria > Thiotrichales > Piscirickettsiaceae > Thiomicrospira > Thiomicrospira aerophila. The sequence goes on from NZ_CP007030.1 coordinate 334,182, forward strand.
GGGTGTGCTTGCTAACCGGTTCTGACTCACCCGTGAGCGCTGACTCATCAATATGTAAGCTACTTATGTCTATCAAGCGGGCATCTGCAGGCACAATAGCACCGGTATCGAGCTTAATGATGTCGCCTCTCACCAGGTCACGTGCCGCAAGGTGCTGCCATTGATTATCACGCCGCACCCAGCATTTAGGTGCGGCCATAGTGCGAAGGGCTTCAATAGATTTTTGCGCTTTATAGGCTTGGACAAAGCTGATCAAAGCGTTGATTAGGATAATAACCGCAATAGCAATCGCATCTACATAATGGGCAATAACAAAAGATAGCAGTGCACCAAACATCAATACAATTAACAGTGGGTTGGTGAATTGTTGTAACAGTAGCCTTAAGGACGAAATGGTCGCTGTGTCAGTAAATATATTGGGGCCGTCTTCTTGCCGGCGCTGTTGCGCGGCGTGCTGCGTCATGCCGCACGAGAGGTCAGTATTCAGTTCGGCGGCTAGTGCATCGGGATCTTGACGATAAGGGAGTTTTGGCATGATTTAGCGATTTCGCGTTTCCAGTAGAAAGGGCACTTGACTGACTTGGCCATCGCTATGGTGAATGAGCAGGGTGACCTGCCACTGCATCACTTCGTTGGTACAAAAAGCTAACATGGTTTGACCGGCAAACATATTGTTTGGCTGTGCATGGAGGTTGACGCGGTTATATCCCATGTACATATTAATGCCGGCGATATCCAGTTCCACCTTAGTGACATCCTCAAATCCATGCAGTTGTACGCTGGCTTCAATAGGGCGCGCAATCGGGATGGGTTGCGGCGACAGCGCCAACTCGACCTGTTGGGTTTGATCAGGACTGGTCGCCAAGCAGGCCTGCTGATGTAAATCACAGTCGGTCAATAAGGGCCAGCTTGGTCCTTTGGTGCTGTCGCTACATCCTCCAAGCATTATCAGGGTTGCAACTAGGCCTGTGATGACGGCGGCCATTAAGCTAAGCGATTTGAATGACGTGTTATTAATTGAGTAAGCTGGCATTTGGCTCTCCTTTTACGACGAGCTGGGAAGTGCCTGGCATCTTGGGCAGAATACACTGGCGCGTTGTTGAATAATCATTTTTTCGAGCCCTGTGCCACACACCTGGCAGGCTTCACCGGCACGGCCATAGACATAAAGATGTTGTTTAAAATAGCCCGCTTGACCATCAGCATGATAGAAGTCGCGTAGGGTGGTGCCGCCTTGTTCAATGGCCTTAGCCAATACCTGTTTAACAATCATCACCCAATTCTCGGCCTGCTGTTGCGACAAGTCTTTAGCGGGCAGCGCAGGATGGAGGCCTGCTAAAAACAGCGATTCATTGGCATAAATATTGCCAACACCTACTACGACCTTGTTATCCATAATCAGCGTTTTCAATGGAATCTTGCGATGTTTAGCCTGTTGTAACAGCCAGCTTGCATTAAACGCAGCATCTAAAGGTTCGGGACCTAAGTGGGCGAGCAATGGATGGGATGTTGCAGTGTCATCGGTCCAGAGCCAAGCGCCAAAGCGGCGCGGGTCATGATAACGTAGGGTTTGACCTTGGGTGGTTAACAAATCAATATGGTCGTGTTTTTTGCGGGGTGTATTGGCGTCTAAAATGCGTAACGAGCCAGACATGCCGAGATGAATAATCAACGTCCCGGTCGGAAACTCAAGCAATAGGTATTTAGCGCGGCGACTTAAGCGGGTAATCGGTTGTTGGGTAATTTTAGCGGCAAGATCACTTGGCACCGGCCAGCGTAACCGTCCTTGATGGACGGTCAGGCTGGCCACGGTTTGCCCGTTTAAATGCGGGGCAATGCCACGCAGCGTTGTTTCAACTTCAGGTAATTCAGGCACGGCTCACCAAGTGTTTTATGGCCGAGGTGGCATTAGGGTAGGTAAATTTAAAACCTAATTCAGTTAAACGGGTCGGCACCACACAACTACTGTGGGTCAAGACTTGTGCGCCTTCACCAAACAGGATTTTTAGCGCAACTTCTGGCATCGGTAGCCAAAATGGGCGACCTAATGCATGAGCTAAGGTACGACCAAATGCCGCTTGGGTCAGCGGCTCGGGTGCGCAGAAGTTAATGGCCCCGCTAAGCGTCGGTTGGCCCAGTGCCCAACTGATCGCAGCAACCAAGTCATCAATGTGAATCCAACTGAAACATTGCTGCCCTCCGGCGACCGGGCCACCTCCGCCCAAACGAAAGGCCGGTAACATTTTCGCCAATGCACCGCCATCCAATCCGAGTACTACGCCAAAACGCATAATCAGTGGCGCGGGCGTCAGTTGGGCATTAGCGGCTTCCCAGGCTTGGCCTAAATGACCTAAAAACCCTGGATCGACATCGGTACACCGTTCGTCAAGGGGTTGACCACAAGGGCGTTGCGGATAAATACCAATTGCAGAAGCCGCTAAAATGCGTTCGGGTGGGGTATTTGCTTTCGCTAGGGCTTTTTGTAGCAGTTCGCTGGTGGCAATCCGGCTATCATAAAGTTCGCGTTTATAGGCTTCATTCCAGCGCTCCCCAATATTGGCGCCCGCTAATTGAATCACCACATCTTGGTTATCAATGAGTTGGGTGAGGTGATCTAAGTCCTTAAATGCTGAGCGCCCTTGCGCAGTGACCTGATGGCCCTGCTCGGTAAGATGACGTGATAGGTGACGTCCCACAAATCCTGTACCGCCTAGAATAACAATCTTCATGATCTGTTCCTTTTTTGCGCTTTTATGCGAGAGGTCAACACAGTAGAATTCTGTTTCATTTATTATAGTTTAAATTGTGAAGGGAATCAGGAGGCAGTGTGAAACTCAAACAGGCAATCGTGATTACCGGGGCAGGTCAGCGAATCGGGTTGGCGTTGGCGCAGCATTTAATCCAACAGCGTCCGCATCCGATTGTATTTACCTATCGAAGCCTCAAGCCTGGCGTTGAGCAGTTGTTAGCTGCCGGCGCAGTGGGGTTTCAGGTTGATTTTAATCATCCCGATGCGGTTAAACACCTGATGCCAAAACTAACCGAACAGGTCGGCAGTCTCCGCGCCTTGATACACAATGCCTCGCTCTGGTGGCCGGATTCGGCACCGGATGCGTTGCAAAAACAGTTTGATGTGCATGTGCGTGCGCCTTATGAGCTTAACCAGGCCTGCTTGCCCTTGTTACAAGCCTGTCAGTCCGAGCAAAAAGATATTATCAGTATTTCAGATGCGCGCGTTAGCCAAGGTCATCCGTCGAAAATTGCCTATTTAGCAACCAAAGCTGCACTAGAGAATATGACCTTGTCTTTTGCGCAAGCTTTTGCCCCCGATGTAAAAGTTAATGCCATTGCTCCGGCCTTATTAACCTTTCATCCGCAAGACAGTGCGGCCTATCGTCAAGCGCGTTTAGACCGGTTATTGTTGCCCATGGAGCCGGGTGCGCAGGTTTTATGCCATGCTGTCGATTATTTGCTGGATAACCCCTACACCACGGGCACGATTTTGCCCTTAGATGGTGGTAGCCGTTTGGTCGGCCAACGCCTGGATAAATAACCGAACAAGTAATAGTTACTGCGGTTGCGGCCAAACGCGGCTTTCACCGCGCCCACGTTGGTCTGATGCTGCGTCAAACGTGCCATCGGCTTGTCGCTTAATCACTTGCATATCGCCAAAAAAGCGTCGTGCTTCCACTTGATACCCCATCTCGCGCAATTGTTGTTGTGTGCTGCTATCGAGTTCTGGGTGAAAACCTATCTGTTGTGATGGCCAAAGTTGATGATGGACGCGAGTGATATCAATGGCTTGCTGTAACGGCATAGTAAACCAGTAACTGTTAAGCAGGGTTTGAAACACGCTGGTAATAATCGTTGAACCGCCTGGCGTGCCCAGTACCGCATCGACCTTTTGATTCGCAATGACGAGGGTTGGGCTCATCGATGACAACATCCGTTTGTTAGGCGCGATGGCATTCGCTTCATTCCCTATCACACCATATAAATTGGGCACGCCGGGTTTGGCAGAAAAATCATCCATTTCATTGTTCATTAAAAAGCCGGCTCCAGGCACGACCCAGCCATTACCGAACGGCATGTTTAGGGTAAAGGTGCTGGCCACCGCATTGCCCCAGCGATCTACAATTGAAAAATGCGAGGTTTGTTCAGACTCATTAAACGGTGCCAGGCCTGGTGCAACGGCTTCAGTAGCGCTGGGGGCAGTCAGGTCAATCTCAGCGGCGCGCTTAGCAATATAAGCGGGATCAATCAACCTTTCTATCGGTACGGCAACAAAATCACTGTCGCCTAAGTATTCTGCACGATCGGCATAGGCGCGTTTTTTCAGCTCCGCTAGAATATGGATATAGTGCGCCGAATTATGAGATTCAGCCTTGAGTGCCAGTTGATGTTGTTCGGCCATCAATAGCAATTGAATCAGCGCAATACCGCCTGAGCTGGGCGGTGGGGCGGACACGACCGTCATACCTTGCCAGTTAGCTTGTACAGGTTCGCGCCAAATGGCGTGATAGTTGGCCAGATCTTGATGGGTAATCAAACCGCCAATACGTTGTTGATGCGCGACAATTAAATCGGCCGTTTCACCATGATAAAACTCCCGCACACCATCACGTGACAGGCGCTTTAGCGTTGCCGCCAGCTCAGGCTGAACCAGCCGCTCACCCACAACCAAATTGCCAAAATAAGTATTAAAGTTGTTACTATAGCCTTTATCGCTAGACCAGCCACTATACCATTCAGCAACATCAGCCAATTCTTTTGTAACCACAAAACCCTGTTCAGCTAATTCAATCGCGGGTGCTAAAACCTCCTGCCAACGTAAATGACCAAAGCGTTGATGCGCTTGCCACAAGCCCATCACTTGACCCGGTACGCCGCTAGATTGCGGTCCTAATAATGACGCAAAGGGTATCACCTCACCTTGTTCATCTAAAAATAAGTCACGATGGGCGCGAGCCGGAGCGGTTTCACGATAGTCTAAAAACCAATTGTGATGATGCATTCGCATCAGCATAAAACCACCCCCGCCCAAATTGCCGGCTTCAGGGTAGGTCACCGCGAGACCAAATGAGGCGGCCACAGCGGCATCGACAGCATTGCCCCCACGATCAAGAATATGCTGGGCAATCGTGGCTGAATAATGGTCAGGCATCGCCACTGCGTGCTGGTAAGCCTGGCTGCTAGGAAGGTAAAGCAAACAAGATAGGGCACAAATACGAAGACAGTGCTTAGCAAGGGTGGCTTTAAACAAGCGCATAAATAAACCTTTTAACAAGATGGAGTGTATAAATAATCGGTGTGACTGCATTAATAGTAAGCCTCCGTTATAATAGCCAAAATTCTCTTTCAAAAACACCTTTTATACGGAACCACCAAAGATGAGCCGACTACCTGAACACCTTAGATACTGCACGACCCACGAATGGGTTTATATTGACCAAGACGGTTTAGCCGTGGTGGGAATTACAGATTTTGCCCAAGAGTCTTTGGGCGATTTAGTGAATGCCGACCTACCGGAAGTGGGTGATAGTGTCAGTGCCGGTGATGACATTATGGTGCTTGAATCGGTTAAAACGGCTTCCGATATTCATGCACCCATCAGTGGTGAAATTGTAGCGGTCAATGAAGCCTTAGAAAATGAGCCAGAATTGGTTAATGATGAACCCTATGACGCCGGCTGGCTATTTAAGATTAAGCCCGATGATGTTAGCGAGCTAGAGGATCTATTTACCGCAGAAGACTACCAGGCCGAAATCGATGGCTGATTTACAAAATCTACGCTTAAAAAAGAACGAAGAACGCCGCATTAAGCAAGGTCATATGTGGGTGTTCAGTAACGAAGTGGATACCCAGGTTACGCCGTTAAAGGCATTTGAGCCAGGTCAACAGGTTGTGGTTGAAGCGAGTAATGGCAAGGCGTTGGGGTTGGCCTATGTTAATCCTAATAGCCTCATTTGCGCGCGAGTGTTTAGCCGTGACACCAAACATCAGCTAGGGATGACCTTTTTTAAAAAACGCTTACAACAAGCGCAAGCACTCCGCGAACTCAACTACGACCAGCCTTATTATCGTCTTGCTTTTGGTGAAAGTGATGGGTTACCAGGCCTGGTGATTGATCGTTTTAACGATGTGTTTGTCGCCCAAATTACCACGGCGGGTATGGAAGCCTGTAAAGATGATGTTTTGCAAGTGTTGATTAATCTTTATCACCCGCGTGCGGTGGTGTGGCGTAATGATACGGCTAGCCGAGATATCGAAGGCTTAGAGCGCTATCAAGCGCTGGCCTATGGCGAGCTACCCGAGCAAGTGGAACTGGTTGAAAATGGAGTGCGTTTTATTGTTCCCGGTCTAGGGGGACAAAAAACTGGCTGGTTTTATGATCATCGTTCAGGGCGGGCGCGTTGTGCCGAATTGGTCAAGGATAAGCGCGTGCTGGATGTGTTCAGCTACCTAGGGGGCTGGGGCGTATTAGCCGCCGTGGCCGGTGCGCGCGAAGTCGCTTGTGTTGATGCTTCTGAAGCAGCGCTAGATGGTGTGCACCTTAATGCGGAGCTGAATGGTGTGGCTGATAAAGTCACCAGTTATCAAGGCAATGCGTTTGAAGTGCTGACGGCACTCGCACAACAGGCTGAAAAATTTGATGTGGTGATTGTCGATCCGCCGGCTTTTATTAAACGAAAAAAAGATTTTAAGGCGGGTTCAGAAGGTTACCGACGGGTTAATGAGTTGGCGATGCGTTTAGTCGAGCCGAATGGTGTATTGGTGTCGGCATCCTGTTCACACCACATGCCGCGAGCGACTTTGATATCACAGGTCCAAGCTGCCGCCAGTCATTTAGATCGCACCGTGACCCTATTTGATCAAGCGGGGCAGGCGCCGGATCATCCGATTCATCCTGCGATACCTGAAACAGAGTACCTAAAAACGCTGTTTTTTAGGGTATCGCCAAAATGGTAATCGCTGTTATTTAATCCAAATCGATTTGACGTTGGTAAACTCGCGAATGCCGTGATAAGACAGTTCGCGACCATAACCGGAGTTTTTCACGCCACCAAAGGGTAAGCGTGGATCAGACTTGGTAAAGCCATTAACAAAACACGCGCCGGACTCCATTCGCAACGCCATAGTTTCGGCTGTGGCGCCATCGCTACTCCAAACAGCCCCACCTAAACCAAAGTTGGTCGCATTCGCTAAACCCACGGCATGCGCCGGTTCAGTAGCTTTAAAAATCAAGGCAACCGGCCCAAAAAACTCTTCACGATAGGCGGGCATCGCGCTAGAAATATCGGCCAAAATGGTCGGTGCGTAATAGCAACCGGGGCGATCCAGTTGATAACCGCCGGTTACTAGGCGCGCGCCATATTTAACGCAGGTTTGTACCTGTTGATGCAGCTCGTCTAACAAGTCTTGACGCGCCATCGGGCAGAGCGTGGTGGCTGGTTCGAGCGGGTCGCCTGCCACAAACTTAGCTTCCACAGCCGCTTTCAGACGACTAATAAAGTCTTCGTAAACAAACTGATCAATAATGAAACGCTTAGCGGCAATGCAACTTTGCCCCATATTTAGATAACGGCTGGTTACCGCCGCCTCCACTGCCGCCGGTATATCCGCATCGTTCATCACAATAAAGGCATCCGAGCCACCCAGCTCAAGCACGGTCTTTTTCAATTCCGCTCCGGCAATGGCCGCGACTTTGCGTCCGGCTGGTTCGCTACCGGTTAGTGTAACAGCGCGCACGTGACGATGGCGAATCACACTTTCCACCTGATCGGAGCCAATCATTAAGTTGGTAAAGACATAGGGCGGGAAGCCCGCATCTAAAAATACCTGTTCAATAGCTTGGGCGCATTGCGGTACATTCGAGGCGTGTTTTAACAAGCCAATATTTCCAGCAATCAGTGCCGGCGCAGCAAAGCGAAACACCTGCCAAAACGGATAGTTCCAAGGCATCACTGCCAGCACCACGCCAAGCGGTTGGTAGCAAATATAGCTTTTGCTGGCATCGGTTTCAATCAGCTCGTCGGCCAAGAAGGCCGGGCCGTTTTCGGCATAAAACTCACACACCCAGGCGGATTTTTCGATTTCGGATTTGGCTTCATTAATCGACTTACCCATTTCAAGGGTAATGAGTTTCGCCAGTTCATCTTGCTGTTCACGCAAGACTCTAGCGGCGTTTTTCATCAACTGACAACGCTCTGCCATCGAGGTGCGTTGTGACCATTCAGGAAACTCAGCGGCCGCACGGCGAACCGCTAAATCTAAGCGTTCTTGATCCCAGGCTTCAAATTCAGCCAGCTTTTCACCGGTTGCAGGATTAATTGATTGCAATGCCATCTAGTCCTCCTTAGCGGTTAAATAATAAACGTTGGCCAGGCACAAACTCGGCAAACTGCCCTTGATCATACATGACACGGCCATTGACCAGGGTTTTAATCACGCTGGATTTAAAAGTATGGCCTTCCCAAGGTGACCATTGGCATTTGTACAAATTTTTGTCTTTGCTGTCAGTATGCGGCTTGTTTAAATCCACCAATACTAAATCTGCCCAATAGCCTTCGCGGATAAAGCCACGATCTTGCACATCAAACAGTCGCGCAACATTGTGTGAGGTACGATCAACGATTTGCTCTAGGGTAAAGACGCCTTGGTGATAGAGGTCAAGCAGGGCACTCAACGACTGTTGCACCTGTGGCAGGCCAGCCGGTGCTTTAAAGTAGCTGTTTTGTTTTTCGTCCCAAGTATGCGGCGCATGGTCGGTGGCAATGACTTCAATGCGGCCATCAATCACCGCTTGGCGAATCGCATCGCGGTCGGCTTGGGTTTTGACCGCCGGGTTACATTTCACCAACGACCCTTTAGTGTCATAGTCGGCATCGGTAAACCACAAATGGTGAACGCAGGCCTCAGCGGTGATTTTTTTGTCGGCCAACGGGCCGGGGGTGAACAGGTCGAGTTCTTCTTTGGTGGTGATATGCAAAATATGCAAGCGTGCGCCGGTTTCCTGTGCCAGCTTCACCGCCATCGCCGAAGATTTATAGCAGGCTTCGCGGCTACGAATAATTGGATGGGCGCTCATGGGCACATCCTCGCCATATTTTTCGCGGAAAGCGTCTTCATTGGCTTTAATCATCGGCGTATCTTCGCAGTGGGTGGTGATTATGATGGGGCTATTGCTGAAGATCGCGCGTAACGCGGTTTCTTGATCGACTAACATATTGCCGGTTGACGACCCCATAAACACCTTCACGCCACAGACGGTTTTCGGGTTTACTCTTGCCACTTCCTCGGCATTGTCATTGGTGCCGCCCAAATAAAACGAGTAGTTTGCCCAGGATTTTTCAGCACCGATGGCATACTTGGCTTCCAAGGCCTCCAAAGTAACCGACGGCGGATTGACATTGGGCATTTCCATGTAGCTGGTGGTGCCACCGGCGACTGCCGCGCGTGATTCCGTGCCGATATCGCCTTTATGGGTAATGCCCGGTTCACGAAAATGCACCTGATCATCAATCATGCCGGGTAACAAATGCAAGCCTTCGGCGTTGATTTCAAGGTCGGCTGTAACATCAATCTGTGGTGCAATTTGGGCGATGCGACCATTTTCGATCAAAACATCAGCAACCTGCTGCTGGTTTTCGTTCACAATCGTGGCGTGTTTAATCAGGGTACGTGACATGAGAAAGTCCTTTATTAAAAAGTGTGTTCTATTCTAGCAAGATTGGGTCAGGGGCGGAAATAATCGCGTTTGCCTCATAAATTAAACTGTAAGTGCCCAGCTATCTGCCAACAATTCAGCTTGCGTAATAATTTTGCGTGTCGCTTCCTTTTCGTTGTCCGGTGGGTAACGATGGCGCTTCAACAGCACCTTAATCATCGCCATCATTTTTGCGCGGGCTGATTGACGGTTTTGCCAGTTAATGGTGGCCGACTTTCTTAACTTATCGGTTAATTCTAATGCCAAGGCTTTTAATACCGGATGCCCTAAGTGCTCCACGGCAGACTTATTTTCCGCTAAGGCTTGGTAAAAGGCATATTCTTCATCAGTCATGCCATCGGGGGCGGCGGATTCGCGTAACTCTTTAGCGATTTCAATAATACGATTCATCACCTCTACCGTGGTGAGTCCACGGTTTTGGTATTTGGTAATGGCTTCTTCCAGTTTTTGGGTGAACTCTTTTCCTTGTATCGCGTTTTTCTGACCGCGTGCTTTAATCTGATCTTCTACCAATCTGGATAACAACTCGGCCGCTAGGTTTTTGGTGGGCATATCACGAATTTTTTCTAGGAATCGCTCATCCAATAACGACAAATCCGGTTTTTCCATGCCCAAGGTGCTGTAAATGTCATTCACGCCTTCAACCAACACGCCTTTTGCCACTAACTGGCGCAAAGCCGCTTCTCGCTCTAAACGCGATTTACCACTTGGTGCACCAGAGCGTGTGAGTTTTACCAGGCCTGCTTTAACGGCTTGAAAAAAAGCAATTTCTTCACGGTATGCCATCGCTCGTTCATGGGTTCCCGCCAAACCCTGTGCTTTGGTGATTTTGGCTACCAAGTCCAAATAATCCGTCACGCCTTGATTGCGACCTTTTTTGTCCGGCTCTGGATTGACTTGCAGAATATGCTCCATCGCCGGTTGCAACAGGCTGAGTGCTTTTTTTGCTTCTTCAAATCCGCTGTAATCAAACCCGTGGAAGAACTCTTTTCTCGCGACATCTAAGCTGTCTAATAAAATCTTCACCGCTTCACCGCTAATATCGACCGGATCACGCTCGCTACCGCTGTCTTTAGTGTAGGTTTTAATCGCTTCTTTGAGTTCATTACCAATGCCAATATAATCGACCACTAAACCGCCGGGCTTGTCTTTCCAGATACGGTTCGTTCTTGCAATCGCTTGCATCAAGCCATGACCTTTCATCGGCTTGTCCACGTACAGCGTATGAACCGGCGGCGCATCAAAGCCGGTAAGCCACATATCACGTACAATCACGATTTCAAGCGGGTCGGCTTCATCTTTAAAACGTTTTTCCAGCAATTTGCGTTCTTGCTTGTCGGTGCGGTGTGGCTGAAAGTGACTCGGGTCAGACGAACTGCTGGTCATCACCACTTTGATTTTGCCTTGATGAATATCCTCATCGTGCCAATCGGGGCGCAGTTTGATGACTTCATCATAAAGTCTGACGGCGGCCTCGCGTGAAATCGACACCACCATCGCCTTGCCCGCCACCGCTTCTTGGCGCAATTCCCAATGAGCGATTAAATCTTCCGCCAAGGTTTGCAAACGCCCATCCGCCATGGCCAAGGCTTCTAGCCGGGTATAGCGACTGATGGTTTTGGATTGTTCGGTTTCGTCTTCCTCTTCGGTGTTTTCAATAAACTCTTCCACCAAAGCCTGACGGTCAGCCTCATTAAACGCCAACTCGATAATGCGCGACTCATAACTCACCGGCACCACCGCACCATCATCCTGTGCCGCAATCATGTCGTACACATCGACATAACTGCCAAACACCGATTCGGTATCGCGGTCATCAAAACTAATCGGTGTACCGGTCATCCCCAGATAAATCGCATTCGGCATGGCATCGCGCATGTATTTCGCCAAACCGTATTTGGTTTTGCCGGTTTTGTCGTCCAGAGAAGCCTTAAACCCATATTGCGTGCGATGGGCTTCATCAGCAATCACGATCACATTCGAGCGGTCGCATAAGGATTCCACTTTGTTTTGACCCGTTTCCGGCGCAAATTTATTAATCGTGGTAAAGATAATGCCACCGGCCTCCGATTGGCTCAAAATGCTTTTTAACTCGCTACGATTATTGGCCTGCACCGGTGAACCGCGCAAAGACCAGGAGCTTTGTGAAAAGGTTTCATAAAGCTGGCCATCTAGGTCGTTTCGGTCGGTCACTAACACAATCGTTGGGTTTTTAAATTCGGGATGGTCGCGCAAATTCATCACATAAAACAGCGCCAACAGGGATTTACCCGAACCCTGGGTAAACCAAATCACGCCACCTTTACCGTCTTTTTTCGTCAATAGGGCAGATGTTGCGCGTTCAACCGCTTTGACCACGCCGTGATATTGATGCCATTGTGCAATGATTTTAAACGTGGCATGGCCGCTTTCACCACCATAGGCCACAAAGCCTTTAAAGTAAGACAGCAAGGTTTTCGGCGCCAATAAGCCGCGCACCATGATTTCCAACTCCATTTGAGCGCTGTCATGCTGTTTTTGGCCGTTCAGCAAGCGCCAAGGGGTAAAGCGTCCAAAGTTCGCCGTGAGCGAGCCGAAGCGTGCCACCGTACCATCGGAAATAATATTAAGCAGATTAAAATAAAACAGCTGAGGAATATCGGTTTTATAGGTTTGGATTTGGTTATAGGCGCTTTCAATATCGGCGTTCACATCCGCCGGATTCTTTAGTTCTAATACCACCAGTGGCAAGCCATTCACCAACACCACAATATCCGGTCGGCGTACTTTTTGACCGTGAACCGTAAACTGGCGCAAGGCCAGCCAATCATTATCGCCGCTAAAATCGAACACGCTCAGGCGTTCAGTGGTGCGTGCGCCGTCACTGTGAGTCTTTTCAACCGGCACCCCATTGCGCAACCAGTCATAAAGTTCTTTATTGCCATCCACCAGTGATTGCGAGGCATAACCGGACAATTTAGAAAACGCGTCATCTATTTCAGAATTCGAAGCCTTTGGGTTTAAGCGAATCAGCGCATTTTTCAGTCGCGATTCCAACACCACATCCGCATAACGCGTTCGGTCTTCGTCCGCACCCCCCGGCGAAACTTCGTCACCATGCAGGCACTCGTAACCCAACTCTGCGAGCCAATCCAAGGCGGCGTCTTCTAAAATGTTCTCGTTCATCCTATGCCTTTTTATTTCTCAACCATACTTGACCTTGGATCCTTCCAAGGTGTATCGTTCGATTTAATATGCCCGGCGCCTCTTCTCAATTTATTGAGTACGCGTCGGTTTTCATTTCTGTCGCCACAAACCCGATTCATGCCACTTCTACAGCTCTCATTCCCACTCTTCCCATTGGGAAAGCATTTCAAGTTCATGATTGTCGATGTTTCGCGGACTCATAAGCTTTTTCTTTATCTCGCTTGCCAATGGCAATAACGAATACCACAACACGCGCATCCTGCACTTGATAGACCAGACGATAACCAGATTGACGTAGCTTGATTTTGTAACAATTTTCCAAATCACGCAGTCGATTGGCTTCAATTTTTGGCTGTTCAAGCACTTGTGCCAATTTCTTTTTAAATTGTGCTTGAATAGTTGCGTCAAGCTTATGCCACTCTTTCAATGCTCTTTGATCAAATTCAAGACTATAGGTCATTTAGGGAAATCGCTACGGGTTGGGGATCTTGTAACCTTTCGCGCACCGTTTGCAGTAAAGCCTGATCTTCCTCGTTGAGTAATACAGGTTTAAACGGCAGTTTATGATGTTGTGCGACATATTCTAAGGTCTGGCGCAGCAATTCAGATGGTGTAATATCTAGCTCTCGTAATACTTGATAAGCATCACTTTTTAACTTGTCATCGACACGAATACTAATGGTGCTCATGCGCAACATCCTCTTTGGTGATTAATTTTGTAATGACAATTGTAACACAAAAGTATTGTTCAACTTCCAAAGTCACCAGGCCTGGTGGTTCTTATTTTAAAGATAGCCCCATTCGGCAAATTGCGTTTGCAATCTTGCATCGTAACGCTTGGCGAGAAAGTACAAATATTCTGGTGCCAAATCAATCGTGCCATTTAACCAAGTAAGCGTGCCATACTCCAACTTAAACGCTTTAAAAACAGACACATCCCACAAAGGCTGAAACACTTTCCGGCTTTCTTGTTCTAAAAATGGATATAAATCAACCACGCCCTCACAACCATCGCTAAAACTCAAAGCTAATTGATAGTCGTTTAAATACTTCGCTTGCGTAACTTCTAACATGACACCCTCCCAAACTAAACCAAAGGTTCAATGCTCCCAGTGTCCCCAGTGGGAGCGCCTACCAATCTGCCTGTCGCGCAACACACTAAGCCAATCCGGCTATTATTCGACACCGGTCTGCATTCCCACGCCAGAGCGTGGGAACGAGTAAAAAACCTCAGCTTCGCTCATGCTACATCCTCGGTTGAGATTTGCAGTTCACCTGATAGGAGTTTTGGCAGCAGAGTGTCTCTGAGTTCGGTTAATGTTCGGTTTTCAAGTCTTACCGCAACTGCTTTATCAAGTAGAGGTTTAATGGTTTGGCCTAAATGGGCAATCAAATCAGAATCTGGCACAGCACATAATGCTTTTTTTAGGTGTTCTCGTTTGATATGTCCCATAGTGACGGCTTTGGCTTGAGCAATTCGTTGAAATTCATCCAAGTGGTGCTTGGTGAAATAGTAGTAAAACCATTTTGGGTGATCATCAGAGGTCACTTTGAACAAATGCTGATTTAATGCCGCTTTTCCGCCACACCAACTATCCACAACAAGCGTTCCAGACCACGAAAACACAACGTCTCCATCATCAATAATGCACGATGGGTTGATATTGGGTGATGCCTTTTCTTCTCCGTCAGTAAAACCTTTTTTGAGTTGAGCGATTTTTACAACCGGCAAAAAATCATTTTCATCTTCTGGCCTGAACTTTTGTAAGGCCAAACCATTTTGATAATGAGCCATAGTATCCAAAGATTTTACTTCCCACCCCGCCGGGATTTCGCCGAGTTCGCTGTCTTGCATGGCAGAGGGGAAGAGGCTGGCGGTGTGGTGGAGTTGTTGGTATTGGTCGGGGTGTTGGGTTTTTAGGGTGGCGAGTTGGTCGGCGGTTTTGCCGCTGATGGCTTGCATGGCGGCGAGGTTGGCGTCGTCTTCGGTGCCGCTGTTTTCGAGTGCCTGCATTTTGGCTTTGACCGGTTCAAAATCGACAAACCAGCTTTTAAACATCGCCTGAGCCATCGCTTCGAGGGTTTGGTTGATTTGGCGGTTGAGGGTGATTTTTTTATCGAGTGTTCTCAAAATATCACTTATTCTTTGTTGGGTGCTTAAAGGCGGCAATAACAGTTTATGGCCTTGAATTGCACCTTTGTCTCCACGAGGCATTTTCGCCCCTTTAGAAGTCCTAACAGTAAAGTCAATGAAATCTTTGTTGCTTGCAATGTAGTACAAATACTCTGGTAAAAGTTTTTGTGCGCTTTTCGTTCTAAATATCAGTACGTCGGGGGAAGCTCCACCTGAAAAGTCTGCAAAATGGACTTTCTCAAAATAGGTTCTTATATTTGAAAACAGAGTGTCACCTTTAACAAACTTGTTGACGGTTTTTGAGTTAGGCAATGAGCTAGCAACCTCAATTCCGCCTTTATTCGGAATCATATTTTCTGTTGAAATATATGTTTCTAATGTGAGAGACTCAACAGGCACTTTTTCGGAAGCAAGTTCAATAAATTCATCAAAAATAACTTCCTGAAACTCAGATGACATACCCAATCCCTCCAAGGTTCTTTTTAAGCTCGGCTTCGAATTGGTCTGCATTCCCACGTGGAACGTGGGAACGAGAAAATGGTTCGATGAACTTGTCCGGTTTTAACCAGGCCTGGTGATTTTGATGGATTTGTTTTTTAGTCATTTAACTCTCCAATAGCCGCCTTTTGCTGGGCCGATGCGTTCTAATTTGTCATCTTTTTTTAGCTGTGCAATTTGTTTTTCAACAGCACGGGATGTGATACCCAATTCTTCAGATAGGGCTTTGGCGCTGATTTTAGGGTTACTCTGAATCAAAGCTAAAATCGGTGGCAGTTTCTCCGAACTTTTCTCAGAACTTTTCTCCGAACTTTTCTCCGAACTTTCATCTTGCGAGGTGGTTTCGGTTCGGACAAACTCAATATCGAAAAAGTCGCCGGTTTCTTTGAGGCGTGGCGCGGGGGTGTCGGCTTGTTGGCAAATTTGTTGCATCCGGGCGATGCCGCTGCCCCATTGTTCGATAAAGTCGAGTTCTTTAAATACGCGGGCGATGACTTTGTTGCGGATTTCGGAGCGTCCGTGCATGGCTTCGTCAAGGGTGATGCCGTTGGGTAAGCCGCCGGGGGATACGATATTGAGCAGATCATCATAAATACCGACTTTGATGTCGCGCCCGCTGTTACTGTAGTCGCGGTGTACGATGGCATTGACGAGTGCTTCACGTATCGCCGGCATGGGGATTTCAAAGGTATCGGTGCGTTGCAGCCCTAAAATTTCGCCGCGCAGGTGCAGGTGGTTTTTTATGAAGATTTCGGTTTGTTCGAGCTGGTTGAACAGATCGCCGGTGTATTCTTTTTTGTCTAAGAATAGCGTCATGGCGGTGCCTTTAAAGCGTGCGCATTTGATGGCAACCTGTTCATAGCGCCCGAGCAAAATCATTAAGCCGTGGGTGGGGTAATCTATCCCATCCTGTTGGCGAATTAATTTAAGCGAACGCATTTTGGCATCATTTAATGGTTTGCCTACTTGCTCAAAGGCTTGAATCAGCGGCGTTAAATCGAGTTCTGACAAAGCCGTTTGCCAAGCGATTTGTTCATCAAAGCTTTGATTGAGCGCTTGGCGTTCGAGTTCATGAATCATCACCAAGCTGGCTTGGCGATTGGTCGCGCCTAGGCGAACGTAAGTGCCTTGATCGCGCCCTTGGTATTTGAGGAAGTAAGGCATTTGATTGCCGCGAAACACTTGCACTACCACAAGGGTTTTGTTTTGCAGGGTTTCGAGGTAAATGCTTGGCATGAGACTCGGCTGGCAAAGCTCATGCACCATCGAGGCGATTTTATCCATCATCTCAAATTCGTCGTCTTCGATACCGAGGATTTGGCGTTGATCGTCCACACCAATCACCAGTTTGCCGCCAGCGGTATTGGCAAACGCAATCAGCGTTTTGGCGAGCTGTTCGCCCTTGGGAAGTTGGCGTTTGAATTCCAGCGTTTTGCTTTCGCCAGCGTCGATTTGCTGTTGCAAGTTAAAGTGCATAACCCAGGCCTGCTAGATTGGTTTTGATTTCGGCTTCGAGGCGGTCACTTTCTTTGAATTGTTTGCTAAGTTGGGCGGTGAGGCGTGTCATTTTGTCGCTAAAGGGTTCGCCGTCGTCTTCGACTTCGGCTGCGCCAACATAGCGTCCTGGTGTCAGCACATAGTCGTGTTTTTTAATATCGTCTAGTGATGCCGAAAACACCAGGCCTGGTATATCTTGGTATTCTTCGCCATCGCTAAATTCGGTGCCACGCCAGCGGTGGTAGAGCATGGCGATTTGGTTTAGGTCATCACCAGTGAATTCAATTTGGGTGCGTGAAATACGACTTGAGGCGGCGTGACGTGCATCAATAAATAAGACTTGCCCGGTGCGGTCAATCGAGCCATTTGCACCTGCTTTTTTGTCTTTTGATAGGAACCATAAACACGCCGGAATTTGGGTGTTCGAGAAAAGTTGGCCAGGCAATGCAACCATACAGTCGACGGCATCGCCTTCGATCATGTTTTTGCGAATCACCCCTTCGTTGGAGGTGTTGGAGGACATCGAGCCATTGGCGAGCACAATCCCGGCACGACCTTTGTTGGATAGGCGGTTCCACATATGTTGCAGCCAGGCGTAGTTGGCATTGCCGGCGGGTGGAATCCCAAAACTCCAGCGCGGGTCGTCGGTGAGCTTGTCGCCATCCCAGTTTGAGATATTAAATGGCGGATTGGCGAGGATATAGTCGGCACGCAGGGTTTTGTGTTGGTCATTGGTAAAGGTGGAGCCATAGGTCGAGCCTAAATCACCCTCTAAGCCATGCACGGCCAAGTTCATTAAGCATAGGCGGCGAGTTTGCGCCATCATTTCTTGACCATAGACGGCAAGGTCGCCGGTCTTTTTTAAGGTTTTCTGGTGTGATTCTTTGAACTTCATTGACTGCACAAACATCCCGCCCGAACCACAAGCCGGGTCGTAGATTTTGCCTTTAAAGGGTGCAAGGATTTCCACCAGCATATTGACCACGGATTTGGGCGTGTAGAACTCGCCAGCACGTTGACCCTCGGACATGGCAAACTGCCCAAGAAAGTATTCGTACACTTCCCCAAACACATCTTTACTGCCGTGGTCTTCTGGATTGAATTTTAGGCGAGCCAGCGTATTCATGAGTTCGCCTAACTTACCAGGCTCTAGGGCTAATCGAGAAAACTCACGATACAGCACGCCTTTTAAGCTGGGGTTTTCATCTTCAATCAGCTTCATGGCTTTATCGAGCATTTGCGGCAAGGCAGGGTCGGTAGCTTTTGCTAACAGGGTATTAAATTGCGCTTCTTTAGGAATCCAGAATACGTTATCGGATTCGTAAAAAGTTTTATCCTCCACAAAGTAGTCGGCGCTTTCTTCACGAATCTCCAATTCTTCAATAAACAGGTCGGATTGCGGGTCGGCCAATCGGTGGCGAATCACGTCTTCTTGTGCGGCAAACAGGTCGGACACATATTTTAAAAACACCAGTCCAAGAACAGGGTATTTGTATTCTGCCGCTGATACCGAACCGCGCAATTGATTGGCAGCTGTCCAGAGGGTCTTTTTCATGTCTTCGTAGGTCATGCAATTATCCTAGTGATGGTTTTTTCTTTGATCGGACTATTGTAAGTCAAATTGGGTGATGGGGTTAAACTTACCCGTACCCACCCCTTTTGGGGAGGGTGTTATGACTTAACGCGTGCGCCAAACAAGTCGGTGCCAATGCGTATTTGGGTGGCGCCTTCTAGAATTGCGGCCTCTAAATCGTTCGACATGCCCATTGAAAGGGTATCAATGGGGTGTTGCGGCAGGGTCGTTTGCAGTTGTTCAAATAGCACGCGCATCTGTGCAAAGGCTTGGCGTTGCGCGGCCATGTCATCGGTCGCAGCGGGAATCGCCATTAAACCGCGAATGACCAGGCCTGGTAATAGCGCCATCTCTTGTGCTGCGGCGATCAGCTCTGCCGGTAAAAACCCAGACTTGCTTTCCTCTTGGCTAATATTAACCTGAAGCAGAATATTGAGCGGCGCGCGGTCAGTTGGGCGTTGTGCGCTTAGGCGTTGGGCAATTTTAAGACGATCGACACTTTCTACCCAGTCAAAATGCTCGGCAATCGGTTTGGTTTTGTTGGATTGAATCGGTCCAATAAAATGCCAGGTCGCATCTGGGTGGACGGCTATTTTTGGCAAAGCATCTTGCAGATAGTTTTCGCCAAAGGCGCGTTGGCCGAGGGCGATAAATGCGGCGACGGCAGCGGCCGGTTGCGTTTTGCTAACCGCCAAGAGGCTCACGTCATTGGGGTCGCGGTTGGCTTGTAAGCAGGCCTGGTTAATTCGGTGTTTTACTTGTGCGAAGTTGTGGGCGTAGTCCTGCGGTGTCATGCTGAGTCCTTTTCATTGATTGGGTTGATTCTAGCCTATTAATTATTTTATTTGGCTATTTGGCGCTGCACTTGTTAAGCTTAAATTATGCATTAAATATGTTTAAACAAGATGGTAAGGAGTGTGTGTGAAGCAAGTTAAATCCAGCGAAAGTAATTATCCTTATGATGATAAGTTAGGGCGTGATGAATATGAAGCCATGAAGCGCGATTTGCAAATTGAGTTACTCAAAATGCAAAAGTGGGCCAAGGATACTGATCAGCGTATTGTGATGTTGTTTGAAGGGCGTGATGCGGCCGGTAAAGGTGGCACTATTAAACGGGTGATGGAACATTTAAATCCGCGTGGCGCGAGAGTGGTGGCCTTAGACAAGCCTAATGAGCGTGAAAAAGGCCAGTGGTATTTTCAGCGTTATTTAGAGCATATGCCGACTCAAGGTGAGATGGTGCTGTTTGACCGATCTTGGTATAACCGGGCAGGTGTTGAGCGTGTCATGGGCTTTTGTACACCGCAGCAATACACGCAGTTTATGCATCAAGTGCCAGAGGTTGAACGGATGTTGGTCGCTGATGGCGTGACCTTGATGAAGTTTTGGTTTTCGGTTGGGCGTAAGGAACAGCTGCGCCGCTTTACCGGACGTAAAAATGATCCATTGAAGCAGTGGAAACTCTCGCCCATGGACTTAGCGTCCTTAGACCGTTGGGATGATTACACGAAAGCCAAAGAAGATATGTTCTTTTACACCAATACCAATGAATGTCCTTGGACAGTAATCAAGTCGAATGATAAGAAACGGGCGCGTTTGGCCTGTATGCGATTTATCTTAAATAGCCTGCCCTATGAAGGCAAAGATGAATCGATTGTCGGCTTGCCGGACCCTCTCATCTTATCGAGTGGCGATGATATTTTCCAAGACGATTAAATAAACACTAAAAGGATAGACTATGACTCTCCCTATGAAAGGCCACGCGAAAGAGGTGGTCGAGCGTTTTAAAATTATGTTGGATGCACCGCAACTTGAAGCGATTAGTGATGAGCATTTTGCCGAGCTAGAGTTGTTGATTGATGCCGCCATGGAGGTGGTGCATTCCGATGCTTATCATGAATTTGCTAAAGAGTTAGAAGCGATAGCTAAAAAAATGCGCAAAAGATCGGGTCGCACAGAAAGACTCTAAACTATTATTTGATTTTTTTGAACAAATTTGTTTTTTATTTTGTATAGATCCTGTATAGTCATAAGTAAAGCTACTCTAGTCATTTTGGTTTTTTGAGTGTTTTTGTAGCAAGTGTTTATTTCATGCTTTATCAGGAGTCTGCCATGTTTAAAACAATCAAAGCTAAGCTGCTTGGTAGCTTTACGTTAATCACCTTGATGGTGATTGGATTAGCTGTGTACAGTATCGTCAAGGTGCAGGAATCGGCCGGTGGTTTTGCGGATTATCGGACCTTAGCCATTAATGCGGTGGCTGCGACCGATGTTGATTCCAGCATGTTTGCCACCCGCATGAATTTTATGCGTTATTTAAGAAGTTCTAGCCAAACAAACGCGGAAGGTTTTATTGAGCGTTATAACGAACTGGTGACCGAAACCGAGCGTTTGACAGCCCGTGTCACCGGCTCTGAGCGCGAGCGTCAAGCTCAAGAGGTGATGGCAGGGTTGATTGAGTTTCGAGCTAATTTTGATCGCATTCAATTACTCATGGCTGAACGCGATACATTGGTACACGCCCTTACCTTTGAAACCGGTCCGCAAATCGAACAAAACATTACTGATATGTTGCGTAGTGCTGAAAACCTTGAAGTGGTACGGGATTTAGGCTTGTTGAATCGTAATTTGCTCTTAGCTCGTATTGCCGGACAGCGCTTTATTCGCGAAGGCACGCCCGACGTCATGGAGATCGCCTATCAGGAGTTTGAGCGCTCCGAACAGCGTCTTGCCAATCTGCGCACGAGTATGCAAAGTGCCGAGCGCATCGCACAAATGCGCGATACCGAACAATTGATTGATGTTTATGTTCAGCAAATGCGTGATTTACAACGTGTTATAGATCTAACCAATTCAAATATCAGCGAAATGGATAGTATTGGTCGCGATGTTGAAGGTCGCTTGCAAGAGGTGGTATCACGTATCCAAGCAGAACAAAACCAAGTCGGGCCGATGGTGCAGGCGCTCAATGAAGACATCGTACGCATGATGATGATTATCAGCTTGTTGGTAGTGGTTTTATCGATTGCGGTCGCGATCTTTATTCCACGGTTAATTGCCCGCGGTTTATCGGCAATTCAAGGCACTCTGGCGCAAATTAGCCAAACCGGCAATTTCAGCATCCGGGCCGATGACAAACGCCAAGATGAAATCGGCGACATGGGTAAAGCGGTCAATTTCTTGTTGTCGAATATGCAAGATGCGATTAGTGAAGCCAATAAGGTCGTCAAGGCGCTGGCCGAAGGGCGATTTGATCAGCGTATCACCCGCGAGTTGGTGGGTGACCTTAATAAACTCAAGGACGGCATCAATACCAGTGCCGATAATATTGCCGATGTGATGTCTCAGCTACAAGAAACCATGAACTATCTTCGCGATGGTCAGTTTAGTGTCAATATCGATACCCAAGCGCAGGGTGAATATAAGGCGATGATTGATGCGGCTTCGTTTGCAATGTCTACCATGAATGGTGTCATTAGCGAAATTAACACGGTGATGTCTAATGTTTCAGATGGACAATTCTCCGAAAGGGTAAAAATTGCAGCCGCTGGCGATATGAATAAGCTGAAAGATTCAATAAATGCTACGGTTGCAGTACTTGAGGATGTTATCGGCGACATCACCCGTGTCATGGACGCACAAAGCCAAGGTGATCTCACCCAAGCCATCACTACCGACTGCCAAGGCCAGTTAGAGAAGCTCAAAACCGCCATTAATAGCAATTCTGACAAGCTCTCTAATGTGATTGCAAGCGCATTGCATGCTGCACAGGTCGTAGATGGCGCTTCCGCTGAGGTTTCGAAAGGGTCGCAGGATCTAAGTCAGCGTGTGCAAGAACAAGCAGCGGCATTAGAGGAAACCTCTGCCACTATGGAGCAGATGAATACAGCCGTACAGAACAATCGCGAAGCTGCTGCAGCGACCACCAAGGTTGCAAAAGCAGTTCAGCAAAAATCGACCGATGGTGTGGCCGTCATGAATAAGACCATCGCGTCAATGCATGAGATTGAGCAGGCGAGCAATAAGATTGGCGAGATTGTGACCTTGATTGATGGTATCGCTTTCCAAACCAATTTACTTGCCCTTAATGCGGCAGTCGAGGCGGCACGTGCCGGTGATCATGGGCGTGGTTTTGCCGTGGTAGCGGGTGAAGTTAGAGCCTTGGCACAGAAGTCAGCCGCTGCCGCAAAAGATATTACGGGTCTGATTCAAAATAGTGCCAATAAAGTAAAAGAGGGTAATGAATTGGCCAAGCAATCTAGCGAGGTACTTGCTGAAATTAACTTGGCGGTTGATGAGGTGACTGCGATGATTGAAGGTATTGCGAGTTCTTCAGAACAGCAGGCAGCCGGCATTTTACAAGTGCATGAAGCGATTACTCAAATTGATACGGTGACCCAGCAAAACGCGGCCTTGGTTGAAGAGACGAGCGCTGCATCAGAAAGCATGCAGGAGCAAGCGCGTGGCCTTATGGAGGAAATGGCGTTCTTCAAAACAGAAGAAATGTCGCACCATGACCAAGCCAAGTTGCTTAAGCAGCCAAAAATTGTTCCGCTCAAGCCTAAATCTAATGCTAAATTACCTCCAAAGCTGGATAACAGCTCGAAGCGAGTATTAGTAGCGAATGGTCAGGCAGAGGAATGGGCAGAGTTTTAGCTGTCCGCTGTAAAAATGGTTGCATAATTGATTAGCCCGACTTGTGCGGGCTTTTTTATTGAGTGGCCTGGGCGGGCAGTCGGTGAGTCAAATAATGTCTAATAAATAGATGGTCAGTTTGGGCTAAGCAGGCCTGCTGATCAGTTTCTTTGAGTTGTCCTAATAGATACCAAGCCGGCTGGTTTTCGGGCGAGTGATTAGATAAATGATGAGGCAGGTGGTTGAGTAAGTCAGCCAGTAGGTCAGCCAATTCACCCTCATAACAGCCCGGAAGCCCATCTGGGTGCGCCACGCGATTGACCACGCCCCAATCCTCTAATATGGGTACGGCACCCAACGCTGACCCGGCTAAATCCAATATAAACCGCGCCGGTTTCAGTTGCACCGGTAGCAAGGGGTCATGTTTGAGTAGCGCAATCATCGGTGCTACCTCTAGGCCGGCTTGTTTAGCCTGTTGGCGTTCTTTTGCAGCAGCTAATACCCAAGCAAGGCTGCTGCGGTCCGCTAACCAAATTTGTGCTTGTTGTGGCCAGTATGTTACGCCATCGGGGCGAATGAAGTCTTGGTGGAGCGTGACTTGTCGCTGGTCACCGGCTTGCCACGAGTCTAACCAGGCCTGGTCACTGAGCCATTGGGTTTTAACTCGACCATCCGCGGTAGCTTGGTTGTGCCAGGCTTTAGCGGTGATTTGGTTAAGTGGGTCTGAATGGTTAAAATGGCCGACGGTACCAAATTTAATCTCATGTGCCTGTTCTGTTTGCCACAACCAGGCCTGGTTGGGCTGGGCGCTACAACTCAATAGGGTAAGTAGGCTATTCATAGTGTCTTTATACGGCGCGGTTTTGATACACCGTGCGACCCTGAAAGAGCGTGGTCACCACCGCTGATTCAAAACGCCAACCGGCAAAAGGCGAGTTTTTACCCGCTGAAATCAGTTGCGCGGGTTCAAATGCCCAAAAGGTTTCTGGATCGACCAGGCATAGATCGGCGCTGTAGCCACTGGTGATACGTCCAGCCATCACATTAATAATATTCGCTGGTTGCCAGGTGAGGGCACTGATCGCTCGCTCAAGGGGCAGCTGGCCGTTTTGCACCAGTTTAAGGGTGAGGGGCAAGAGCGTTTCTAGGGCGCTGATACCGGGTGTGCTTTCGCCAAAGGGTAAGAGTTTATGGTCCTTGTTAAGCGGGGTATGGTCACTGACAATGGCATCAATCGTGCCATCGGCGACCCCCGCGATAAGCGCCAGTTGATCGTCTTGACTACGCAGCGGCGGACTGACATGAAATAGGCTATTAAATTCTAATAAGTCCATTTCAGTTAGGTGCAGCTGATGGGCCGCCACATCGCAGGTGACCGGCAAGCCTTGCGCTTTGGCCTGGGCAATCATCTGCACGGATTCGGCGCAGGAGAGTTGCGAAAAATGGGCGCGCACGCCACTTTCAGCGACCAAAATTAAATCACGTGCCAGTGCGATGGTTTCGGCTGAACGCGGAATCGGGTTAAGGCCAAGGCGGGTGCTGACCGCACCGGAATGAGCGACGCCGTGATTTTTAAGCTGTTGATTCTCGCAGCGCAGCATCACCAGTAAATCTTGTGACGCCGCATAATCAAGGGCATTTTTGAGTACCAGTGGGTTTTGAATGGGTTGATTGGCTTGGCTGAGTGCCACGCATCCGCCCGCTTTTAGCGAATTCATGTTACTGAGTTGTTCGCCAGCGAGTCCTTTGGTTAGCGCACCCAGTGGCAAAACAAACGCCGTGGCGGCTTGGCGCGCCCGACGTTGAATAAGTTCGGTGACGGCTTGGGTGTCGGTGACCGGCTGGGTGTCAGGTGGGCAGCACAGGGTGGTAATGCCACCGGCGACCGCCGCTTTGGTTTCACTGGCAATATTACCGGCGAGATGTTTGCCGGGTTCGCCTAAGCGTGCTTGCAAATCCACCAGGCCTGGTAATACCCACAAGCCTTGCGCGTCCAGAATGTCAATTTCAGCGCGTGTTTCAAAGCCGGCGGGTACGGGGTCGCCGACGGCGACAATATGCCCGTGGCTGATATAGATATTGGTTATTTGATCGAGTTGTTGTGAAGGATCAATAACGCGGCCCTGCTTAATAATCATTTTCATGAGTGAGTCTCCGTGCTGGCTTGGGCATCGGCTTGTTGCGTTTGTTCTTGGTTAAATTGTTGCAGTTGCGCGGCATTGCTCATAATGATGGCCATGACGGCCATGCGCACGGCAATCCCGTAGGTAACTTGTTGCAGAATGACCGATTGCGGGCCATCAGCGACGGCTGAGTCAATTTCAACCCCGCGATTAATCGGGCCGGGATGCATGACAATCGCATCCGGTTTGGCATAGCTAAGACGTTCTTCAGTTAAGCCGTAGGTTTTAAAGTATTCATCGGCACTCGGTAGCAAGGCACTTTGCATCCGCTCGTTTTGCAGGCGCAGCATAATCACCACATCGACATCTTCTAAGCCTTGTTTCATATCATGATACACCTGCACGCCGAGGCTTTCTGGATAAGGTGGAATCAGGGTTTTTGGGCCAATAACACGAATTTCACGGGCTTCCAGCAAGCTTAGAGCTTGGATTTGAGAGCGCGCAACGCGTGAGTGCAAAATATCGCCCACAATAGCGACTTTGAGGTCAAAAATATCGCCTTTGAGTTTGCGGATCGTAAACATATCCAGCATCGCTTGAGTCGGGTGCGCGTGTTGTCCGTCGCCAGCATTGAGGACATGCACGTGCGGGGCAACGTGCTCAGCAAAAAAATGCGCGGCACCACTTTCGGCATGACGTACCACAAACATATCCGCTTGCATGGCTTCTAGGTTCCACAGGGTATCGAGTAGCGATTCGCCTTTTTTGGTCGCTGAGGCGCTGATGTTGAGGTTCATTACATCAGCCGACAGGCGTTTTTCGGCAATTTCAAAGGTGGTGCGGGTGCGGGTGCTCGGCTCAAAAAACAGGTTCATAATGGTTTTGCCGCGCAGCAGGGGCACTTTTTTGATTTCATTGGTTTGCGGATTGATGAAGGACTCCGCCAAATCGAGGATTTCTAACAGGTGAGTTTGTTTTAAACCCTCCAGCGTTAGAAAGTGTTTGAGTTTGCCTAGCTCGTTAAGTTGAATGTTGGGGGCATTTAGGCGTGGGCTCATAGGGTGTCCTCCAAAAGTTCAATGCGCAGGCTCAAGGGGCTAGGGCCTTGTAATTTAAAGCGGAGCGCATCTGCGGTGGCATAGGCATAAAAATCGGGCTGGATAGGCAGTTCGCGTCCACCTTGGCGATCAATCAGGCAGGCTAATATAATCCGCGCAGGGCGACCATAGTCAAAAATTTCGTTCATTGCGGCGCGAATGGTGCGTCCAGTGTGCACCACGTCATCCACCAAAATAATGGTTTGGTCTTGCACATCCCAAGGAATATTAGACGGTTGCACTTGGGCGCTAAGTCCGCTGGTGGCAAAGTCATCACGATAAAAGCTGCTGTCTAACACGCCAATCGCTTCATTAAGTTGCAGACGTTCGGCCAAGGCCAGCGCGATATATTCGCCGCCGGTGCGCAGCCCAATCATTTTGCTGTCGGCGCTAAAAAAGGGCGCTTGACGGATAGCATCAGCAAGTTGGTCTAGTAAGGAATCTAAATCAAGGTTGGGCATGATCATGCGGTCTCCAGCCAATTGGTCAGTAAAATTTGGGCAGCGTGTGCGTCAAGTAGCGGATTGTGGCGGGTGTGGTTTTTTTTGCCACCGGACTGGGCGCGCAGGCGCTGTTCGGCTTCAATAGAACTCAGTTGCTCTTCGATTAAAAACACCGGAAGGTTGTAGCGACCACCGAGGCGTTGGGCAAATTTGCGGGCATTTTGCGTAAAGGGCTGTTCTTCACCGTTTAAACGCAGCGGTAATCCCACCACCAGACCCACCGGTTGCCATTCTGTGATTAAGGCGCTGATGTCATCCCAGTTTACTTGGCCATCGCGATTCTTTAACACACATAAAGGAGTGGCCGTGTCGCTAATGGTTTGTCCTATCGCTACGCCAATGCGCGCCAGCCCATAATCAAAGCCGAGCAAACTCCCCGATAAATCGGCTTTAGTGCGGCCTTGTGCTAGGGCGTGTAGATTAAGCATGACCGGCCTCACTGCTTAAAAAGACCGGATCGATTCCCAGTGACGCCAAGGCATGTTGCCAGTGTTGATCAATCGGCACATCAAACACGATAGCGGGATCATAGGGGCAAGTTAGCCAGGAATTGCGTTGGATTTCTTCAGTCAGCTGGCCGGGATGCCAACTAGCCACCCCTAAAAATACCAAATAAGGTCGTTCAGCTTCATCCGCGGCAATGGCTTTTAAAAACGCTTCCGAGGTACTGAGCACTAAGCCATCATCAAGGTTTATGCTGTTGGGCCAGTTGTTGCGGTGGCGGTGCAGAATAAAGCCGTGTTCTTTATCGACGGGTCCGCCCAGGCGCACATGCTCGCCCAGTTCGGGACGGGTTTCGGCTGATCCGGCGGGGCTAAAGCTAAAATAGTCGAGCAGGTCACTCACTTTAAATTGATGAGGTTTGTTGAGCACCAGGCCGGTGGTTTGCTGATCGCTGTCTTCGGCAATATAAATCACCGTTTTCTCAAACCAGCTGTTATCCAAGCTGGGGTTGGCAATTAAAATTTGGTGTTGATAACTGTGTAAGGTTTCTATTTGGGGCTGCAACTTAGGCCTCGTGTCATTCTGTGAGTCAGTCTGTTGGTGTTTAGGTCATGAAATGACCTTTATTTTAACAGATTTATTCAATAGCATTCGCAGGCTTATGGGGTCGTCTTGACTAACCAGGGCGAAAGAGCAGGGCTAACAATCAGCTGATTTTGCTGGTCGATGAGTAGATAGTGGCTCAGCTCAAACTCAGCGACTAAGGCTTGCCACCCATTAGGGCCGGCAATGAGTAGAGCTGTTGCGAGGGTGTCAGCCATGACGGGGTCTGGATGCCAAACGCTAACCGAGGCAAAGCTATCAGCCGGTGCGGCGGTGTTGGGGTTAAGCAGGTGACTGAAGCGCTGCCCTTGCCAATCGAAGTATCGTTGATAGGTGCCGGAGGTGAAGAGCGCCATATTGGCGGGTAGGATGACTTCGGCGATTGCGCGCTCTG
This sequence comes from Thiomicrospira aerophila AL3, assembly GCF_000227665.2. Taxonomy (NCBI): domain Bacteria; kingdom Pseudomonadati; phylum Pseudomonadota; class Gammaproteobacteria; order Thiotrichales; family Piscirickettsiaceae; genus Thiomicrospira; species Thiomicrospira aerophila. The sequence goes on from NZ_CP007030.1 coordinate 362,596, forward strand.
GTTGTTGCGGGTCGCGTAGTTTGATGGTCCAGTTTGTATGGGGATTTTTATCACGTGTATCAAGCGAAAAACTGCCTAAGTCGCCGCCTAGATTAAGCAGGGCGCGAGGTATTTGATGGTCTTGTAAAATTGACCAGGCCTGCTGCACCGCTAAACCTTTGAGATTGCCGCCAAAATCCAAGCGCACCTCTGTGTTGCGGCTAGTGAGCTGGCCTTGCTCAAATGCGAGGTCGGCAATGGAAGGGCGCTGGTCTAACCAGGCCTGGCGCAGGTGCAGGTCGGGCGGTGGGCCTTGCCAGTCGCGCTGATGAAATCCCCATAGGGCAATTAGGCTGCCAATGCCGGGGTCAAAAAGATGGTGGGTGCGCGCGCTTAATTGCTGGGTTTGCTGGATGAAGGCTTGGATATCAGCAGGGATTTCAATGGCCTGATCTTGCGCAATGGCTTGATTAATTTGATACACCCAGCCATGAGGTTCCCAAGCATGCCAGGCCTGGTGCATGGCCAAAAAATGCTGTTCGATAGCATGAATTGCTTTTTGGGCTTGCGGTGAGGGCGTGTCATAAATATGTACGCTCACTTCAGTGCCAAACACATAGAAGGTTTGCACAACCGGCGGCGGGGTCGTTTGACAGCCACTGAGAAGCAGCAGGCCTGCTAACACTAGGCCTAAGATTCCGCGTGTAATTAGAGAAGTGGTTAATCGCGTGCTTGGCTGCATGTGGTTAATGGCGCGCTGGTTGTTGAATGGCTTGCTCTTGCAGTGCCTGTTCTAAGCGTTGCATTAACTGGTCGGCAATATTGAGGCCAAATTGTGCATCTAGCTCACGGATGCAGGTCGGGCTGGTGACATTAATTTCGGTAATGTAGTCGCCAATCACGTCGAGGCCAACAAACCATAACCCTTTGGCGCGTAAAGTGGGTGCAATCCGGGCGCAAAGAGCCTGGTCGCGCTCCGTGAGCGGTTGACCGACCCCCCGTCCACCGGCCGCCAAATTGCCGCGATTTTCGCCAGCCAGCGGAATGCGAGCCAGTGCAAAAGGCACAGGTTCACCATCAATAAGTAGGATGCGCTTGTCGCCTTGCGCAATGTCCGGTAAAAAGCGTTGCGCCATGATGAGGTGTTGGCCATGGTCGGTTAAGGTTTCAATAATCACATTGAGATTCGGGTCGCCATGCTTCACTCGAAAAATAGACGCACCACCCATGGCATCAAGTGGCTTAAATATGGTGTCTTGATGCTGTGCCACAAAGGTTTTGAGCCGATCGGCTTGCGCGGTCACTAGGGTGTCGGTCATGCAATCGCTAAACCAGGTCGCAAAGAGTTTTTCATTGGCGTCGCGCAGGCTTTGGGGTTTGTTGACCACGAGCACGCCTTGTTGTTCGGCGAGTTCTAAAATGTGGGTGCAATAGAGGTAGTCTTGATCAAACGGGGGGTCTTGGCGAATCAGCACAATATCTAATTCGTTGAGCGGGCGGTCTTGGCGGTCATGAAGTTCAAAATAGTTTGGGTCATCAGCCTGCTCCCAGACGCGCAGCCTTTGCATTCGTGCCATGGGCTGCCCTTGCACTAAAAACACATCGTTTGGATTCATGTAAAACAACTCATAGCCGCGGGCTTGCGCGGCCAGTAGCATCGCAAATGAGCTGTCTTTATAAGGTTTTATCTGTTCGATTGGATCCATTATGATCCCAAGTTTAATGGTCATCGTGCCATCCCAAGCGTCGGCTGAAAGAGCTTTATTATAGGAGATTTAGCGGGCCATTTTATGTCGTTTTGTTTGTGCTGTTTTTTTGTTCTAACATGGTGCGTTTTGTTTCATAATTTTTTTATAAGCTGTGTGATTTTTCAGTACTTTGTATCTAATTCTATGTTTTTAAATATTAATTAAAAAATTGGTTTTTTATGTGCTTATAATTGATAAATATAATAAACATGAGGATGTAATGATGCTATCGGCTTATAACCCCGCCTTTTATGATGAGTCTATGTTATCCGATACCCAGCCGCGTGCCGGTTCACAAGACTTGGTCAATAATTTTCGTGCGTTAGATTCGGATCAATTGCAAGGCTTGCAAGCTTTAGCAGATGCAACGATTGCCAAAATGGGCGTGTCTTTTACGGTTTATAGTGATGAAGGCAATATCGATCGGGCTTGGCCGTTTGATATTTGGCCACGCGTTATTGAGGCCAGTGAATGGCAATCGGTAGCAGCAGGCCTGCAACAACGCTTACGCGCACTGAATTGTTTTATTGATGATGTTTATAACGAGCAAAAAATTTTCAAGGCCGGTGTGGTGCCGGCTGATATTGTGCTGAGTTCGCGAAATTTTCGTCCTGAGTGTGTCGGGATGCGTCCAAAACATGGTGCTTGGTCCAATATTTGTGGCAGTGATTTGGTGCGCGATGCACAGGGGCAATTTTATGTGTTGGAAGACAATCTGCGCGTGCCATCAGGCGTATCCTATATGTTAGAAAATCGCGCGGTCATGAAGCAGGTGCTCCCTGAGTTGTTTGAGCATAGCATGATTGCGCCAGTCGGGGATTACCCTAATAAATTATTATCGATGCTCAATTCGCTTAATCCCAATGACTCAGTACTGGCGGAGGTGGTGGTGTTAACACCGGGCATTTTTAATTCGGCCTATTATGAACACGCCTTCTTAGCCCATGAAATGGGGGCTGAATTGGTGGAGGGCAGCGACCTGGTCGTCGGTGATGATGATTATGTTTATATGCGCAATATCGAGGGCTTAAAGCGTGTTGATGTTATTTATCGTCGTATTGATGATGAGTTTTTAGACCCTGAGGTATTTCGGCCGGACTCGACCCTGGGTGTGCCGGGCCTAATGCGTGCTTGGCGTGCCGGCAAGGTGGGCATTGCTAATGCACCAGGCTGTGGCGTGGCGGATGATAAGGTGGTTTATGCCTATGTGCCAGCGATGATTGAGTTTTATCTGAATGAGCAACCTTTAGTGCCGAATGTGCCCACTTATCTGTGTCGCAACGAAGAAGATCAAGCCTATGTGTTGGCGAACATTGAGCAGTTAGTGGTGAAGCCCGCCAATGAATCCGGTGGTTACGGCATGTTGGTTGGGCCGCACGCCAGCGCCGAACAATGTGATGCGTTTCGTGAGTTGATTAAACAGAATCCACGCAATTATATTGCACAGCCTACTTTACAGTTGTCGGTGGTGCCTACCTTAACCACGAAGGGTATTGCCCAGCGCCATGTTGATTTAAGGCCGTTTATATTGCAGGGCGCAGATACCTATGTGACGCCGGGCGGCTTAACCCGTGTGGCCTTGGTTGAAGGCTCGTTGGTGGTGAATTCGTCACAGGGTGGTGGCAGTAAAGATACGTGGATTGTAGATTTGGAGGTGGATGATGTTATCTAGAGTTGCAGAGCGGGTATATTGGGTTGCGCGCTATATTGAGCGCGTGGAAAACAGCGCCCGGATGATTTTGGTGCATTCCAATTTGATGTATGACTTGCCCAAAAAAATTGATATTAGCTGGTATCGTTTGATTGAGTTGGTGAGTGCTGAGGCTTTGTTTGATGAGCTTTACGATGCGAAAACTGAGAAAAACGTGATGGCGATGTTAATCAGTGATACGCGTAACCCCTCGTCATTGGTGTCATCACTGCGGCATGCCCGTGAAAATATTCGCACCACGCGTGATATTTTGCCAAAAGAAACCTGGAATATGATTAATCAGTTACATTTGATGCTGGCATCGCGCGAAAGTGATTTGAGTTCGCGAGCTAAACGCAATGATCTAATGGAAGAGGTGATTCGTGCCTGTCAAGCCATGACCGGGATGTTCTCGGGCACCTTGAGCCAAAATGAAACCTTTTCATTTTTGATGTTGGGGCGCAATTTAGAGCGCGCAGATATGACGTCGCGTTTGCTGGATGAAGGTGGCTTCTTTTTGGGTCAGCAAAAACATCTTGAGCAGGTGCAGGCCTATGAAAATGTACTGTGGGCGAATGTATTGCGTTCAGTTAGTGGCTATTTGATGTATCGCCAGCATGTGCAAACGCAAATTAATGGTGAAGATGTGGTGCGGTTTTTGTTGAATGATCGCAAATTTCCGCGCTCGGTGACCCAGTGTTTGCAGACTATAGAACAGGTCATACAGCAGTTACCTGATGGGGAACTGGTAAAGCAGCAGGTGGCCTCGCTAAGGGTCTACTTGCAAGAATGGCGTAATTTTGAAGCCGGCTCTGAGGAGCTGCATGGTTATCTTGATCAGTTGCAAAAACATCTTATGTCGCTTAATAATGCGATTTACCAGGCCTGGTTTGTCCACAAGTTACAAGCCGCCTAGGCGTAAAGGTGTGGATAATCGAGCGTCAAAAGAAAAAGGATAGGCATGCAACGATTTTATTGTAATTGTGGTCAGGAGGTCTATTTTGCCGATACCCATTGTGTGGCGTGCGGCAAAGAGTTGGGGTTTGACCCAAGTAAGCGTCATTTATATTGTGGGCGTCGCGACGGCCGTGTCTTTATTGCCGAGCTTCCAAATGGGGCGGAAAAACGCTTTAAGGTCTGTGATAATCATCATGAGCCTGTGCGTTGTAATTGGTTGTTGGCGCTTGATGACCCGCATCATCAATGTATTTCGTGTCGTACCACCCATATTATTCCAGATCAAAACCAACCCAAAAACCCGTTACGCTGGCGGCGATTAGAAGAAGCCAAGCGGCGTTTATTTGATACCCTGATTTCGTTGGGCTTAGATACCCGTGGTGCTCCCGATATTATAAATGGCCTTCGCTTTAATTTTTTGGAAGACCAGCGCACCAACCCGAATGTTGATTTAGAGTTTGTGCTAACCGGTCATAGTCACGGTTTGATTACCCTCAATGCGGCCGAGGCCGATGAAGGGTTTTTACATGCGATGAAAGAGCAGATGAATGAGCCTTATCGTAGTTTGCTGGGTCATTTTCGTCATGAAGTCGGCCATTACTATTGGGAGCGCCTGCTAAAATCCGAAAGTTTAGTGCAGTTTCGCCGGGTCTTTGGTGATGAGCGGTTTGATTATGGTCAAGCGTTGCGCAGTTATTACCAATATGGTCCGCAGCGTAACTGGCAGGTCAGTTTTATAAGTGCCTATGCCAGTTCCCATCCCTTTGAAGATTGGGCGGAAACCTGGGCGCATTATTTACATATTACCGATACGCTGGAAACCGCGCGCATGTATGGCTTAACGGACTATGTGCAGGCGCGTCATGATTTTGAACTTTGGGTAAAGGAATGGCTCAAGGTTGTCAAGGTGATGAATGCGCTGAATCGCAGTATGGGCTTAGCCGATCCCTATCCGTTTGTGCTAAGCCCGATTGTGATGAGTAAATTGCGGTTTATTGATGATTTAATCGACAGTCAGGCGCGTATTTAATAGCTTTGCTGTACTTCTATATTTGCCAGTTTTGGCAGAGGTCGCTGGGTAAATAGCTATATTCACCACGAGTCTGTGCTAATTGATCAGCAGTGGTGGCGTGTTGTAGCACACCGAGCTGTGCTGCAAAACCGAGCTCTAGTCCTTGCGCAACCAGGCCTGCTATTAAACCCGTTAACACATCGCCCATACCGCCTTTTGCCATGCCACCATTACCGTAGCGGCAGACTATCATGTCTTGGCCATCATAAATAAGTGTCCCCGTGCCTTTTAATACAATCACGCCGCCATAGCGTTTATACAGGGCTTTAACGGCGGCAATCCGGTCCTGCTGAACTTGGGCGACGGATTGTTTAAGCAATCGTGCCGCTTCTTTCGGGTGTGGCGTTAAAATCCAACGGTGATAGTGGCTAGGGCGGTGGGCTAAACAATTGAGCGCATCGGCATCTATAATGAGCGGTTTGTTGGCTTGGCAGGCCTGCTCAAATAAACGCCACGCCCAGTCGCTTTGGCCGAGTCCTGGTCCAATGGCAATGGTTGTTGCTTGTGCTAATTGTTGAGCAAGTGCTGTGTCGTTGCTGACCATGAGCTCGGGCTGCATTTGGGTTAAGGCGATTTGATGTTCCGCGCGGCTGATGACTTTAACTAATCCCGCTCCCGCGCGCAAGCAAGCCTGGCTTGCCAATGCAATCGCGCCCATCATGCCAAAGTCGCCACCGATTAATAACGCCGTACCGTAGCGTCTTTTGTGGGATGAATGTTTGCGTTTAGGCGGGCGGATGTCAGCGATATCGGGCGCATGCGCTTCTGCTGCAAAGGTATAAAGTAACTTGGGATCGAGATTAAGATCGCAAAGATGAATTTGCCCACACTTATCTCGCCCATCGAGCTGATAATAGCCTAGTTTATGGCAGATAAAGGCGGCAGTATGGCTGGCGTTGATCGTATCGGTGTGTGCCAGACCGGTTGCACAATCCAATCCCGATGGACAATCTAAGGCTAAGACTGGTTTTTCCGCTAGATTAACCGCTTGAGTAATCAGGTTCCAGGGCTCGCCTAATGGTCGATTAAGGCCAATACCAAATAGCGCATCAATTACTAAATCAGCGTCTAATAGGGATTGGGCTGAAAAGCCGGTGACCGGAATGCCTAGTTCGTTAATTTGTTGTGCAGCGTGTTGGGCTAGGCGTGATTTGGGTGGAGTGATTTGGCAGACGGTAACTTGTTTGCCGGCTTGTTTGGCATATTGGGCAACAAGATAGCCGTCGCCGCCATTTTTACCTGGCCCGACCAAAATGTAGCAGTTTTTTGCCTGTGGCCATAGACGTTCAGCTAATAACCAGGCCTGCTTAGCGGCACGATTCATCAGCTCCCAACCATCGTCACCGAGTTGTTTTTGGGCGAGCTGGTCAATAGCCTGGGTTTGATGTGGGGTGAATAATGGCAACATAACAGGCCTCAATGGTCGTCGGTAATAATTCGATTAAAGCATAGTTTTAGCTATAAAAAAACCGGCATGAAGCCGGTTTCTTTAGTACGAACAATCGAATAATAAATTACTTGATTTTCGCTTCTTTAAACATGACGTGCTTACGAACCACTGGGTCGTATTTTTTGATTTCAAACTTGCCCGCCATGGTGCGTTTGTTTTTATCAGTGGTGTAGAAGTAACCTGTACCCGCTGAAGAAACTAGTTTAATTTTATCGCGCATAACCGTCTCCTATTAAACCTTCTCACCACGTGCACGCATTTCTGCAAGCACTGACTCGATGCCGTTCTTATCGATAGTACGCATAGCGGCTGGCGTTAAGCGTAGTTTTACAAAACGGTTTTCAGACTCAACCCAAAAACGGTGCGCTTGTAAATTTGGTAAAAAACGACGACGTGTTTTACGGTGAGAGTGGGAAACGTTATTACCGACCGCAGGGCGTTTTCCTGTGACTTGGCAAACTCTAGACATCTCTCAATCCCCTAATCTTTAAAGATTTTACACTAAATTAGAAGGCGCTAAATTGCGCTTTCAAAAATTCTACATTGTGGTAAAAAATTACCCAAAAACAAGAATGACGCATTATCCATAAATCGGCTTTGGATTGCAAGTGTTATTTATTTATATCTCGCCGGCTTGTGCCATAGAGTGCCAGCGACCATGATCACCGACAATAATGTGATCAAGTAACCTCACTTCAACCAATGCAAAAGCTTCTTTAATCGTGGCCGTTATACTGCGATCAGCCTGGCTCGGGTGGGGTTTGCCCGATGGGTGATTGTGGGTAATAATCGCTGCTGCCGCATTGTGTTTTAGCGCTAATTTTACTAACTCACGAGGATGCACGCTGGCTTGGTTGACCGTACCCCAAAATACGATTTCAAAAGCAATCATTTGGTGTTGTTGGTCCAGCAGCATCAAGCCAAATTGTTCACGCTGGCTATGGCCAATTTGCTGCATAAAATACTGAGCGCTGAGTTCGGGCGCATTCATGGTGTCGCCTTTTTTCAGGCCACTTTCAAAGTGTCGCCGCGACATTTCTAATACCGCGCGCAATTGGGCATATTTAGCAACGCCCAAGCCTTTGGCTTGGCAAAAATAACTTTGCTCAGCGGTGAGTAGACTATGTAAGTCGCCAAATTCGTCCAATAAATCTTGTGCCAAGGTGACGGCGCTTTTGCCCTTTACACCGACGCGCAAAAAAATCGCGAGCAATTCTGCATCGGATAGACTGCTCGCCCCAAACGCAATCAGTTTTTCTCGAGGCTGATCAAACGGATGCCATTCTTTTATGCCCATAATAGCTTACCATTGTTAAGTATTAATACTTATTTTATAGTGATTTTACCAGGGATGGGAGATTTTTATTTAATGGCCTCTGCTTCTTTTAACCGTTGTTGTTTAATGATTAAAGCGGTTTTAGCTACTTTCGCAAAGGTAGGGTACTCTTTTTCTACCTGTTTGTAGAGTTCATGTTGGTTGGTGTGTGAGATTTGCAGAGCCAGTTTAGCAATTTCAAACCACTTGTCTATTTCGTCATTACTAAACAGCTTGTTGAATTCGAAGTATGAGAGCTTTGATAAAATTACGGACTGTAAGATATCTGTCCACTCATCTGGTCTAACTTCAGCGTATGTTTGAAGGTAATAGTCATCGATCTTGTGATCTAAGTAGTTTAAGAGTTTGTGAAGAGGTTCCTGTGCCAGCATATCTTCTGCTGCCAGGCGAGCATTAAAGCTAAGATTATCGAGAAACTGGCGTTCTAGTTGATGGCTCGTGCCTGGCATAGTCTGTTACTTATTTATTTTATTGGGTAATTAGAAACATTGTTGTAGTTCATATTTTTGAATTTGAGCTAACAGGTAAGTTTGATCGGTGCCATGTGCGTGTTCAAAGTTGATTGCTACTCGTTCAAAGGATTGGTCGGGTTGTTTTTGTATGTTAACGACAATCCCTTCAAAAGTTAACACTTTGTTATTGTCTTCAAAATAAATGAGTACATCGAGTTTTTCATGGAGTTTAAACGCTTTTTTTATCATTAGTGCCATGCCACTCGCACTGATATTAGTACTTTCAGTTTGCCAATATTCTGGGTGATGGCGCAATAGGTGGTCTTCATAGAGCTGGCGGTAGATGTCACAGTAGATGGCTAACAATAGGCTGGTTTGAATAATAGCTTGCATGAGCGGTGATGGGTCATATTTGTTTAGAGACTGGGCACAGAAATCATCTAATTTAAAACCTAGCGGTATTGGATTGGGTGCATAGAAGGTGTTGGGGTCTGAATGGGTAAGTGTTTCGTTTAATCTTCGTAAAAAGTAAAGATACTTGCTTTCAATAAGCTGAAAGTAATCATGAGTTTTGGGAGCCGATGCTTGTAGTTTTTTAATTTTGCTAAAACCGGCCAAAAACGCTTTGAATTTAAAGAGGTTATTAGCCTCTTTGGTGAGATTGTAGCCCTTGGAGAGCGCAACTAAACATTCCTCGAAAAAATTCAAGTGTCCTTGAATTTCATCGAATATCCCATTGATGGTGCCAGATCTATCGTGTAGTTGATTTAGGGCCTGTTGTAGTAAGTTTTTATGTTGTTTAATCTCATCTTGACGGCTCATTGAGAAGTAGTCGGCACCCGTTGCCAAAACATCACGATCAGTAATTGGAGAGCGTGATGTGACGTGGAATTTCAGCGGCATATTTATCCGAAAGAATCGACGTACATTACGAGCGTTTCTTTTCATGGCACTTTATGTTTAGTTTGTATTTTATAAAGCGCAATCTCGCCCAGCAAGTTGGGCATTAATCGGGTGCCAAGGTTGCTTTTGTGTTGATTGTTGACTACGGCTTTTTCAACAATAGCGATATTATTGGCCTCGCAAAGCGCTTCGAAGTCCTTAAATGTGCATAGGTGAATATTCGGCGTGTCGTACCAGTGATAGGGTAGCGTATCTGTTTCAGGCATTCTTCCTTTAAATAACAACTGGGCGCGCATCCGCCAATGACCAAAGTTTGGAAAAGTCACAATACATTCACGCCCGATTTTTAGCATTCTTTTCAGCAAAATGTCAGGGCGACTCACCACTTGTAACGCTTGAGTCATAATCACATAGTCAAATGAATTAGGGTCAAAATAGTCAGTGAGGTCAGCGCTGTTAAGATTGCTTTGAATAACATTCAGGCCGTTGTTCATGGCTTGCACGGTTTTAAGCGGATCTATCTCCATGCCATAGCCGCGTACCTGACGATCTTTAATTAGGTGTTGTAGAAGCTGGCCATCGCCGCAACCTAAATCCAACACATGGGTATTGGGTTCAATCCAATTAGCGATGAGTTGAAACTCTGGGCTAAGGGGCGTGCTGTTCTTCAGAGTCATGCGTGCCACTCCTGCTTGATGCGGTTCATATAGGCGCGAAATATCCCTTCATAATGGGCATTCGGGAGTAAAAAGGCATCGTGGCCATGTTCGGACTCAATTTCGGCATAGCTGACTGAATGATCGTTATCTAATAACGCGCGCACAATTTCGCGCGAGCGAGCCGGCGAGAAGCGCCAATCTGAGGTAAAAGACACCACCAAAAAAGACGCTTGCGTTTGAGCAAAAGCGGCACTTAAGTCATTGTTAAACTCAGCCGCAGGGTCAAAATAATCTAAGGCTTTGGTCATCAGTAAATAGGTATTGGCGTCAAAGTTTTGCTTAGTGGCAAATTTTTCACCCTGATAGCGTAAATAACTTTCTACTTGAAACTCGACATCAAAACTATATTTGAGGCTTTCACTACGCAGTTCGCGACCGAATTTTGCGCCCATCATATCATCTGACAAGTAGGTGAGATGCCCCAGCATTCTCGCGAGAGCCAAGCCACCTTTAGGCGTGGTGCCCGCTTCAATAAAACGTCCACCATGAAACTCAGGATCGGTCATGATCGCGCGGCGTGCCACTTCGTTAAAGGCAATATTTTGAGCGCTTAACTTGGGTGCGGCGGCAATCACTAAGGCGTGGCGAAGCTTATCTGGATAATCAATCGCCCATTGCATCACTTGCATGCCGCCCATTGAGCCGCCTACAACGGCTGCCCACTGATTAATTCCTAAATGTTGGCGCAGGCTGTTTTGACTATTTACCCAATCACGGCAGGTTACAATCGGAAAGTCAGGTCCATAGATCTTACCGGTGTTTGGGTTAATCGTGGCCGGCCCACTGGAACCTCGACAGCTGCCTAGGTTGTTTGAACAGACTACAAAAAACTCATTGGTATCAACTGGCTTGCCTGGACCAATGTAGTCATGCCACCAGCCAGGCTTATTATCGCCTTCATGAAAGCCCGTGACATGGTGGTCACCACTGAGTGCATGGCATATAAGCACAGCATTAGAGCCGTCGACGTTGAGTTCGCCATAGGTTTCATAGACCAAGTCATAGCTGGGTAGTTCGGCCCCACTGACCAGTTGCAGTGGGGTAGTAACATGCAGGATTTGTGGCCTTACGTAGTGAATCTCGGTCATGGTTGTTTGCTCAAAAATTTATACCAGTGTATTAGCGAATTGCGCAATTGTACCGACAATTAAAATTTGACTCAATTTAATCACGGCAATCGCAACGATAGGTGACAAATCAAAACCACCCAGATCCGGCATAAAACGGCGAATCGGTGCCAGCATCGGTTCGGTCATTTGGCGAAAGATATCGAGGTTTGGGTTACTGTTGCTGCGCGCTAACCAACTCAGGATAACTTGAATAATAATAAGCCAAAATGCCAGATCAAATAAAAAATTAAGCACTTCACTGATCGCAAACAAGCTAATAAAACCGGCACTAAAGCTGCGGCCGGTCATCCAGCCAATCATGACCGCGAGGGCGGCTTGTAAAATGACCGCCACAATCAGCGCGGCTAAATCCCACCGTGGCCCTAGCTTGTTCGTCCAGTTAAAGGGCGCGCAAATAGGGGTGGTGACCTTGCCAATAAATTGTACGATCGGATTCCGCCAATCGGTATAGGTCGCGCGCATTAAGAATCGCAACATTAATGCAAAAACAATAATGCCGACACTGAACTGTAAAAGAAACAGGCCTGCTTGGGTAGTGGGACTCATGCTTGTTCTCCTAATTCATTTGCGAGCTCTTGAGCGCGGCGATGGGCGGCTTGCATAGCTTGCGCAACCGTTTGGTCAAGTTGTGCTTGTTGGAACGATTTAATCGCTTGTTCAGTGGTGCCATTCGGTGAGGTGACGCGAGCGCGCAGTTCGGTTAGGCCAACATCACTTTCAAGGGCCATTTTAGCGGCCCCTAAAGCGGTTTGCAGTGTCAATAATTGTGCCGTTTCAGCGGGCAAGCCTAGATTTTTGCCGGCCGATACCATGGCCTCCATAAACAGGAAAAAATAGGCCGGACCACTGCCCGATAGAGCCGTAACTGCATCTAGCATGGATTCATCCTCAACCCATAGCGTAATGCCTGCTGTACGCAATACTTGTTCGGCTTGTTCATGCTGAGTAGGCGTAACCTGTGCATTGGCAAACAAGCCCGTGGCACCTGTTTGAATCAGGGCAGGGGTGTTGGGCATGGTGCGTACAATCGCACAGTCTAAACCTAACCAGCGCGATAGTGTATCGGTGGTAATGCCCGCTGCAATCGAAATGAATAGCGGTAAGCGGTTGCGCTGGATTAATAAAGGTGCCAATTCAGTGCAGACCGCTTTGAGTTGTTGTGGTTTAACAGCCAAGACGACGAGGTCATGGTCTAAGAGCTCGGCGTTATTGTCGCTAATTGCAATGCCATAATGTTGTTGTAGGTTTGCAAGCTGTTCTGCTTGTCTGTCACTTGCGACTATCGCCTTGGCAGGGTGGCCGCTGGCAATAAGACCACCGATCAGGCTTTTGGCCATATTGCCGGCACCTAAAAATGCAATTCGAGTTGTCATGTTGGCAGGGTCTCCAAAATATTTGCGTGATCAAAAAATTAGTGTCATTATGCCAAAAATTCACTCTAAAAGGGCGTAGCCTTGCGTAATGATCTGTTAAAGAAAGTTTGGTCTGGGGTCAAAAAATATAACCCACTGTTATGGTTAGCCGTGGGCTTGGTTAAGTTTTATCAACTTTTTATTAGTCCGCTGCTCGGGCCGCGTTGTCGTTTTTACCCCACCTGCTCGCATTACACTCTTGATGCATTAAAGACGCACGGTATGATTTATGGCAGTTGGTTAGCGATTCGGCGCATTAGTCGGTGTCATCCTGCTAATCCGGGTGGCGTGGATCCTGTGCCAGAGTGTGGGTGCCAGCTTGGGCCTTTGCATTTGGGTAAGAAATGTTTAGAAAGCGAAACTAAAAAATGAACTAAAATTGACAAAAAAATTTTAACATCCAGGTTGTGCAAATTAGTTCATAATGGCAAAGATTCTTATTGGTAAGGCTTTACGGTGACAAAAAAACAGTGGTGGCTAAGTGGTCTGTTTATAACTTTGACCTTATTACTTTGGGGGGTAATGTTGATTCTGCCTGGAACTCTTGCAAAGTGGTCTGATCATCAGGCCTATGGTCTGGTTGTAGACCGCCCCGCCCCAAGTTGGTCACTGATTGATACGACTGGTCAACCGCTGTCACTTGACCGTTTTGCAGGAAAATATGTTTATTTTTACATAGGTTATCTCAACTGTAACGGTGTCTGTCAGACGCATCTCTCCACACTGTTTCAGTTAGATCGCAATGCAAGTCCTGATTTGCCTTTTGATATTATCTTTATGACGATGGATCCAGAACGGGACACGCCAGCTGTGTTAGAAAGTCGTATCAATAGCCTGGGTGCACGTTTTAACGGCGCACTCCCTCACGATTTTGCGGCGGGTCAGGTCATAGCGCGTCAGTTTAATGTGCCATTTGCCAAACAGCCCAGCAGGATACAGCCTTATGAAATAGAACATGCAGCATTTATGTTTTTGATTGATCCTAACGGTCAGTGGGTTAGAACCTATACCGGTAGATTTTTAAATGCGGAACGGATGCTAGACGAATTAACCCAACTTTTGCAAGGACATTATCATGCCACCTCTTAGTAATGCTTTAAATCAAATTGTCGGTGCAGCCGATAAACAGGACCGTTTAAAAACAGATAAACTGATGCTGGTTATTTTACTTGCGCACTTTCCAGTAACTGCGTTTTTAGCGCCAATAGGCTATGACACGCAAAGTTTTGCGTTAATTGCATCGGGTTTATTAGCAGGCCTGGTAGTGGCTGCTTACATTACCCTAAAAGGCACGCGCGGTTTTTCGTTGTTTGTTGGTGCCGCTTTAATGCTCAATTCGGCGATTTTGATTCAAGCCCAAATGGGTCGAATTGAAATGCACTTTCATATTTTCGCATCCCTCGCCTTTTTGTTGGCCTATCGAGACTATTTGCCGGTTATTGTTGCCGCGGTGGTGGGCGCGATTCATCATATTACCTTGACCTACTTACAGCTAGAGTCGGTCGCGTTAATGGGTATGCCGGTGATGATCTTTAATTACGGCTGTAGTTGGGATATTACCGCATTACATATTGCCTTTGTGTTGGTTGAAGCGGGTGTGCTGATATATCTCGGTCACCTAATGCGAGCTGATTTTGTATCGAATGCTTTGGTATCAGGATCACTCAATCAGATAGCTAGGACACAGCAATTTAGCGCCCCCCTAGCCAGTGTGACTCAGCGTACTACTACTATTGATGCGTTAGATAAAACCATGTCACAAACTTCTGAAGCCTTGGGTGAGATTAGCCAGGTTATGGAAGCATTATCAAAGGGTGATTTATCGGTTAGAGTGAAGGGTGAATATCACGGCGATCTCGCCAAGATTAAGCAAGCAGTTAACCAATCCGCTGATAATTTAGCGGTCACCTTTAAAGATTTGAATGCGGCCTTTAGTAATTTGGCAGCGGGTGAGTTTAAATTAGATGCGCAAGTAGCCTTGCAAGAGGGCGAGTTTGGTCGATTGATGAGTAATACCCAGCATACCGTAGCACAGTTGCAGCAAACCTTTAGTCAAATGAATGGTGTTATGCAAGCTATGGCGGGTGGAGATTTTTCGTCACGTTTAGTGATGGATGCCCAAGGCGAGTTTGCCGCACTACAGACGCTGATAAACCAGTCACTTGAAAACGTGGCCAATTCAATCGAAATGATCAGTGAGGTTATTGCTGCCCAAGCGACTGGTGACTTGGTAAGAGATCTGCCGGCGGGCGTGTTTATGGGACAACTCCATGATCTTAAAAATTCAATTAATTATTCAAGAAATCAATTACGAGATGTCGTCGATGTGTCCTTAGAAAATGCCAATTATGTCAGTGTTATTGCGCACTCGGTTCGTGAAGGCGCGTATGAATTGAGGGGGCAAATTAGCGAACAGGTTGCAACTATCAAGCACAATAATAGTTTAATGTCACAAATGAAGCAGACCTTGATTGCGAATACCGAGGCGACCACCGAAACCGATAAAATTGCTCGTCAGGTGCGTGCTAAAGTTGAGCAGGGTCAAGAAGTTATGAATCAAACGATTGAGGAGATTCAAGCGATTCAACAGTCGAGCCATAAGATTGCGGATATTGTGAGCCTCATTGACAGTATTGCGTTCCAAACGAATCTGTTGGCACTCAATGCGGCGGTGGAGGCGGCGCGTGCGGGTGAGCATGGTCGTGGTTTTGCGGTAGTGGCCTCAGAAGTGCGTGCCTTGGCTCAGAAATCCGCTGACGCGGCTAAGGATATAGGCCAGTTAATTGGACAGAGTGTGTCGCAAATTGAGCAGGGTACGAAGTTGGTTGCTCAGTCAGGCGCTACCTTTGGTGAAATTAGCCAAGCCATTGAAGAGGTCACGCTGCGGATCGGCTCGGTTGCAGATGTGTCACAAAGTCAGCGTAACGATGTTGAACAGGTGAGTGAGTTGCTAATGAAGTTACAGCATATGTTGGAGGCAAGTGTTGAGAAGGTGCAACAAACTGATCGCAATGCCTCAGACTTAAACGATAAAGCTAAAGGACTGCAAGTAGAAGTAGGTTTCTTTAGAACGCCTAAGAACCCGACTGAAGAAACAAAACAAATTGCGAACCTCTAGTGCGGGGATATAGCGGGTTATGACAGTAATAGGGCTAGTACCCTATTACTTTATAGTTTTTAACGGTGAAACAAGCCCATCAAGTTGGGCTCAGCAATATAGCCCTTATCAATACCTTTAGTCACAATGGCCACGGCATCATGTGGATGCAAGCTTTCCAGGTGATTTACTCTTACCCAAAAATCTGTTAAATGAGGCTCAGCATTAAGCGTGGTTTGTAAACGACGCGCGGCATCTTCACAGAACATCAAATTGCTCGCGTTTAGGCGAGCAAATTCTTGCTCATCTTCACGTTTAACTGCCGCTTGAACGGGAGTTTGCAGACTATTTTCAATCAAGCTAATCCAGCGCGAAAAATCTAAATCATCATGATCAGTAATAGCCAATTTCACCTGCGCATAAGAACGCTGACTGTGCGGGGTAGCACAAATGCCTTCCGGCGTGCCTAACCAATTGAATACCTGTTCGTAGTCAAGTGATGCTTGCGCTTTAAACTGCGTTTCAAAGGCTTGTTGGATCAATTGGCGCGACAGCGCAGCTGAACACGGACAGGTTGATGAGTAGGGTACCTCTAAACTAATTTCGCAGTGAAATTGACCTTGATTTAGCTCGCCGCGTAAGGTAGCGGGATAGTGTTTCCAGCCGGCATTACTACTTAATAAGGATGAACGGCGCTCATAATAATCAAAACGGAATTCAACAAAGGCTTGATCACTTAACAATTCGTGGGAAGATACGAACTTTTCCAAAATGGTTTTTACGCGAGCAGGCGTTAAGGTTTGCTCGGTCGCCATTTGGTCGAGAAGCAGATACAAGCGCGACATATGAATGCCTTTGCTTGTAGGGTCTACCAAGTTGACATAGGCTTGAGTGGTGGAGGAGAGGCGAATTGGTGAATGCGCGCTGTTAATCAGTATAGGCAGTTCAATACCACTCATACCAACCCAGTTAAGTTTGGGCTGCGGGATAGAGTGAGGTTGGCATGCGATATCGGGCATGTGCTTAGTCATGCAATTTCCTTCTGTTGCCAGCGTTATGACGTTTTAGACTATTCGTAACGCAAAAGTTAAAAGACTCATCATAGTAGCAAGCTTTCTAGACAAGGTCACGTACTTGCACGCACTTACTTAGTTTTTCTTCAAAATCAGCTCGTGCCTGTTCAAAGACTTCATAGGGCCAATCGACAAGGATTTCAAGCCGGTTATCTAAATACCAGGCCTGGTCAGCAAAATCGAGACCGGACGGGCTCCATTGGACGGCTTGCCAGTCTTTACCGGTGCGCAATATCCCTTTAAGACGTAGCAGGCCTGCGGGCGGGGCAGCCATCAGCTGCTTTAGCAGGGTTCGTGACCACAGCTGTTCTGCCTCACCTTGCCAACTTAATAGGCTAATGTCACCTTGTTTCACTTGAGCGTTCACAAGGCTCGGTAATGAGGACTTAACCCTTTGGCTGGTTTGGCCAAGTTGTGGTGTGTTGGTGTCATTAAGTAAATGAAAGCTCAGGCTCTGGCGGGGCGCTTGCCAACAACCGGCTCGTTGTTCGCTCGTTAAGTTTAAATGAATTGGTTTTGAGGGTCGAAGCGTTTGATTTAACCAGGCCTGCTGGGTTGCGGCCTGTTGAGCTGAAACTAAATCAGACTTGCTAATAATGATTTGGTCAGCCAGATTGAGCATATCGCGCAATAAACCAGAACGTTGGTAATAAGACTCGGAAAACTGGGTGGCATCCACGAGGGTAATCACCTGGATAATTTTAAAAAAAGTATCAGATTGTTGCTGATTAAAGCGACGGATAGCGCGAATAATCGCTGCTGGGTTAGCCAAGCCGCTCGGCTCAATAATGAGCCGGTCTGGATGCTGTTGGGTAGTGAGTTGTTGCAGTTGTCGAGTAAATAAATGCTCGGCTGTACAACAAATACAGCCACCGGCAAGCGGCGAGATGATGATGCCATCCGTGGCTAATCGAGATGCGTCAAGATTTAGTTCGCCAAAGTCATTGAGCAAAATCTGCCAGGTTTCAGCAGGTGCTTGTTGCTGTTTTGATTGAATAAGTTGGCGAAGCAAAGTGGTTTTACCACTGCCAAGTAATCCCGATAGGATTAACACTGGCAGGGTATGGGGAGCGGAGGGTGGTACCGGCTTAGTCGCTGAAAAGATCATGGCCTTCTAGCAGCTCATTAACGAGTTGCTCACGCTTAAGCTCTAGACCTAGGCCTTGACATATCCGGCGCGTATCACGATACGCGTTGTATAAACAGGTGGTGGCACCAGGAGAGGGCGTCATATTAAAAATCAGATTCTCGCCTTGTGGGGTAATGCTGGCTTCACCGAGTTTTAATTGCATACTGGTTTTGTCAATCACTTGTGGGCGCAGGCCACCAACGCCCTCTGCAAATTGGAGATCGTCTAATTGCAAGCCAGGTAAAATTTTGCGTGCATCTTTCAAAAATAACCGTTTACGAATGCCTGGAATCTCAAAGGCAAAATTGCGGAAAATATAATTACGGATGTCACTGTCTTTCATTAAGTCCCAAAATACTTTAGTGACTTTGAAGTCCAATTTTAAGCTTTTCCAAAATTCCCAATAGGTGCCACCGGTGTAGCGTTCCAGTTTTGGCAACATCAGCGCAGTAGGCCCAAAACGGGTTTTATTGGGTTCAATGAGGTCCGGATCACCATGCAATGCGGCAAAGGGAAGTTTGTCGTTTTGAATGGTATAAACCTTGCCATTGAGTAGCTTGGGCGTGTAATAAAAACTTCCGGCCATCGGTAGGATCGATAGATCAAGGCCATGGCCTAGTTGGTTAGCGAGCAATAGACTATGCGCACCGGCTGATACCACTACATAGCGCGACATGAAGGTGCCTTGTGGCGTGGTAATTTCATAGTGGTCATCAAATTTTTGAATTTTTTGGGCTTGGGTGCTTAGGTGAATAGCAATATCTGATGAATGTTTGCGTGCGCTGGCAATAAAAGATTTGGCAATCAGGCCATAGTTAACGGCACTATATTCATCAGTACAGCCCGATGCCAAAATTTTTTCTGGACGAGGTTGGCCATTCACGAGTGCAACATTTGGCTCCACTTCGGCGATTTTTGCGGCATCCCATAATTCCATGTAGGGAAAGGTTTCAGCAAACTCTTCATGACGCTTGGCGAGTTTTTCGCACTCTTCATCGCCTACTGCCAAAATCATTTTTGGAAACTTGAACAAGAAGTCATTTTTTTCAACTTGTTTGGCATAGTGCACCAGCATGTTGGCTTGGCGTTTAACCTGCCCAGCTTTCGCTAAACTATAGTTGGTTTCAATGTCACCACAATGCAAGGTTTGGCTATTGCTTCGCGCATTCGAGTTGACTGCGGCTAAATTGCCATACTTTTCTAAGAGCGCAATCGATTTTATATTAGTGTAGCGCGCAAGCGTATAGGTGAGTGCGCAACCCGAAATGCCACCGCCAACGATGACCACGTCAAAAACACGTTTTTTCATTGATCTTCACAAAGTAAATTAATAATGGTTAATTATAGATTATTTTAAGACGGGTTACTTAAGTTTAAAGGCATCTATCACTGAGATAACGGCGCGTTGTTGATCGATGGAGAGGCTTGGCCAAACTTGCTCAATACGGCTAAAAAGCTCTCGAGAGGCAAAGGATTGGTACTGATTGTTGTTTTCGGCAATCAGGCTGAAGGGTTTGTCTGGTGGGATGTCCAAAGAAAACCAGCCAATAGGCGTATCTGTTGCATGAGCAATATTAATTAATTGACTGGCTGTTAATTTACTATTGCCACGTTCATAGCGCGAAAATTGTTGTTGAGATACTCCAATTGATTCGGATAGTTTTTCAGCGCTGCAACCCAGTTCTTTTCGACGGAGTTGAATGCGTTTACCGAGCGCTTGATCAATTTTACAAATAGGCGGTTTAGCCATCTTGGTGCATACCTTAGAGAAGTAAGTAAATGGTGGTATGCTTTAACAGGTGTGTGAAGATTGTTAGGTGAGTAAAATCGATAAAGTGCGCCCTTATATGAGTTATGGCGCACTATTTTCTATCATTAAGTGAGTGTTTCGGTGGTTTTACGGACCGGGGTTGGGGTAGCGCTGATGAATCGCTTCGATCTGTTTAAGCGCATCATCGGACAGGCTTACTTGGTGGCTGGCAATATTTTCAGCTAACTGTTCCAGATTGGTGGCACCAATAATATTACTGGTCACAAATGGCCGGCTATTAACATAAGCGAGCGCCAACTGAGTCGGAGTAAGATCGAGTTCGGCTGCCAACGAAACATAGGCTTCAGTAGCCGCATCGGCTTGAGGGTTAAAGTAGCGATCGAAACGGGGGAATAGGGTAATACGAGCATGTTCAGGGCGTTGTCCTTGGCGGTATTTACCGGTCAAGACGCCAAACGCCAGTGGGGAATAAGCTAGGCAGCCCACATTTTCTCGATAAGCCACTTCCGCTAAACCCACTTCATAACTGCGATTTAATAGGTTGTATGGGTTTTGTACCGAAACAGGTTTGGGCAGGCCGAGTTGATCACAGAGGCCGATCACCTTCATAGTGCCCCAAGCCGTTTCATTCGACAAGCCGTAACTGCGAATCTTACCAGCTTTGATTAAATCAGCTAGCGTGCGCAGGGTTTCAACCAAGGGAGTCAGGTTTTGCTCCGTTTCAGTCGGTGGGGTAAAGCCGAGTTGGCCAAAGTAATTAGTGTGTCTTTCTGGCCAGTGCAATTGATAGAGGTCTAGGTAATCGGTATTGAGACGGGTGAGCGAGGCCTCAAGGGCTTCGGTGAGGGTTTCACGGGTGAAGCGGGTTTGGCCGTTACGAATATGCTGAACAAATTCCCCCGGCCCGGCGATTTTACTGGCTAAAACAACTTGGTCACGGCGCCCGTGCTGTTTAAAGTAATGACCAATAATCCGTTCGGTAGCACCGTAGGTATCGGGTTTGGGGGGCACGGCATAAAGCTCAGCGGTATCCCAAAAAGTCACGCCTTGTTCCAGCGCAAAGTCCATTTGAGCAAAGGCTTCGGACTCTGTATTTTGTTCGCCCCAGGTCATGGTGCCTAAACAAATTTCGCTGACATTGATATCACTGTCGCCAAGCGGACGATATTTCATGTTACGTTCCTTTTGTTAATGTTCGCTAGTTAATATCCAGTGCATAAGGGCGCAGGCTGGCCATATCGATATACTGTAGCAGGGCTTGATCGGTCGCCGCAAAGCGGATTTTGGGTGCCAGACCTGCTTGATAGGCTTCGACCCAACGTAATGCACACAAGCACCAGAACTCTCCGGGCTTGACACCCGGAAAATGCGGGTGAATCGGAGTGGAAAGGTCGTTGCCTTGTTGTTTGGAAAAACGCAGAAATTCGTCGGTCATTTGAGCGCATACGACATGACGGCCTCGGTCAAGATCATCGGTTCGGCACAAACCATCGCGATAAAATCCAGTAAGCGGCATGTGTGAGCAGGGTTCTAGTGGTTCGCCGAGTAGATTACGTTTCATGTGCACTGTCCTATGTTTTAAATTGTTTATTCTTTAAGCAAGCGTTTGACTGCGGCAACCGGCTCAGGTTCATCCCATTCGATGCCACCAATCAGGGCATAACGCAATTGCCCTTGGCGATCAATTAAATAGGTCGTCGGATAAGCCAAAATGCGCCAGGTTTGAATCGCACTGCCAGCGGGGTCAAGCAAGATGGGAAAATTGACCGGGTTGTCGGCTAAAAATTGCGCAAAGTCCTCAGATCGTTCGGCCAAGTTGACGGCTAGAATTTCAAAATCTGCATCGCTAAATTGATTTTTGAGTCGGGCCATCGAGGGCATTTCATATAAGCAGGGCGGACACCAGCTCGCCCAAAAGTTCAGCAATACCACTTGGCCTTTGTAATCACTGAGTTGATGCGTTTGGCCATTCAAGTCTATTAAATTAAAGTCGCGTCCTTGTTCACCACGGTATAGCTGCAGTCGAGCAGGGGTGGCTTCAGCGGTCGCTGTTGCCGTGCTAACTGTAAGCTTCTGCTCTGATGTGGCGGCCAGTGGCGCGCTTTGCCGCGCGGTTTGCATGAGCGGCAAGAGCAACTGGCTGGCGCGAAGAATCTGCTGACTGAGATGTTGGGTGGCGTGTTGTTCGAATGCGGTAGCATCGGGGCGAAAATAAAAACGATCTCGCAGGCCTGCTAATAGATGAATATAGCTTTCACTACCGCTTTGTTCCAGTTTTTGGACGAGTTCTATTAACTGCCAGCGCCAGGGTGAGAGTTCGGCTTGCAAAATATAAATCGGGAGATGGGTGGCACTGACTGCGGGAAGATACTCAGCAACTTGTCCTGGTTCAGGCGTGGTGATGAATAAATCAGGGTTAATTAAAATCAGCCCCAGCTGGGATTGCGCGGTTTGTTGATAGTGAGCGAGGGCTTCAAGTGCGGCAGCCGCAGCGCGATTGGGCGCGATAATCCAGGTAGCTAGTCCCTCTGGCGCAACTTGATGGCTGGTTTGGATCAAGCTTAGCCAGCGTTCAGGCGCGATCAGGTTAAAGTTATCACGACTGGCGACTTGCATGAGGCTATTGAAAAAATCAGGCATAATACTGTCAAACCCCTGTTCAGCGAGGGTTTGTGCGAGTTCGAGCTCACTATCCAGGCGACCATATTCGGAGGGCAGCCAAAGTAGCTGGCCTTGGCGCGGTGCGCGGGCAGCCACATAGTGAATGTCAATTTGCTGATTTGTTGACCAGTCCGCTAAAGGCGCTGGCATGGCTTGGGCGGGTTTATTAAGGCCGACCAGACTGACAAAACTTAGCCATACGCATAGAAAGAGCGTGGCTTTAGTGACGGGCTTGTATAGCAGGCCTGCTAATGAATGGAGTAAGTTCAATCTCATGAGCGTTGTGGTTTATTAATCATTCGTTAATACTATCACAGGGTACAAAAATCCAACCTTCCGACCAGGGCGTGTCTTTCGGTGGTTGGGCTAATTGGTCGGGTTGGCTTGCTAAACAAGCGGCGACCAGGGCGCAATAGGCTGCATCATACACATCTCCTGGTTCGGGGCAGGCCTGCTGCCAACTAATTTGGCCAAAAGCCCGTTGTAAACTTGGCGATTTTTTGGCGAGGCTTGGGTACACCTCAAACGCACTCAGCGTTCCAGTCGCATCTTGCCAAATCCCGCAACTGGCTTGATAGGAGGCAATCTTAGCTAACAAATGCCGCCCCTTGGTAGCTTGACTACCAATCATATCTTTAATAGCAGAAAGTGGCGTATGGCCTCGGGCTAATAACCAGCGTTCAGTATAACGATATAAATAGGGATTGCTGGCCGAGTCTTCAATCTGTGCAACGGGTTTAAATTGAATAATCAGCTCTTGCCAGGCTACGGACACCCCCAGCGGGGTATCAATGCCCAAATAAACAGGATGGGGATGTTGCTCAAAAAAATCAGCCGGCAGTGCCAGTAACGATGCGGCTTGGCTTAACCAGGCCTGGTGATTGGGTGAAGCATTAATATGTTCACGCAAATTGCCACGCCAGCTCTGACCAACTTGTTGATGTTGCGAGTCTAGCAATACTAACGCATCGCGACTGCTTGGATTTTTATCGCAATTCCAACCGCCTACATCCCAGCCGAGTGCAAAATAATTCATACCCACCTTCAAAATTTTATCTGGATCATAGCTTAATCCTAGCATTTAAAGGTGCAAAGAGCGCGCATAAAAAACCCTGTACCCAATATGGGTACAGGGTTCGGCTAAGATAACTAAAAAACGCTAATCTTATTCTAGATCAAAACGATCCGCGTTCATAACCTTGGTCCATGCGGCAACAAAATCGTTAACAAATTTTTGTTTGTTATCGTCTTGAGCATAGACTTCAGCATAGCTACGCAAAATCGAGTTTGAACCAAACACTAAGTCCACGCGCGTGGCAGTGAATTTAGTGGCACCGGTTTTGCGATCAACAATGTCAAAATGCGACTTGCTTGCAGGCTTCCAGCTGTAAGCCATGTCAGTCAGAGTCACAAAGAAATCATTGGTTAGCGCACCGACTTGGTCTGTAAACACCCCATGCTTGCTACCACCATGGTTGGTACCTAGCACACGCATACCACCGATTAAGCAGGTCATTTCATGCGCGGTTAAGCCCATTAATTGCGCACGGTCTAGCAACAATTCTTCTGGTTGTACCGCATAGTCTTTTTTGACCCAGTTACGGAAACCATCATGGATCGGCTCTAGAACTGCAAAGGACTCTACATCGGTCATTTCAGGTGTGGCATCACCACGACCTGGCGCAAAAGGCACCTCAACTTGAACGCCCGCTGCTGCGGCCGCTTGTTCAACACCAAGATTACCCGCAAGGACAATCACATCGGCGACTGAAATACCAAACTCGGCTGCAATAGGCTCTAGTTTGGCGAGCACAGCTTGTAGACGAGCAGGTTCGTTACCTTCCCAATCTTTTTGTGGCGCAAGGCGAATACGCGCACCGTTAGCACCACCACGAAGATCAGAGTTACGGAAAGTACGTGCACTGTCCCATGCGGTCGATACTCTATCGCTGATACTTAAACCGGTTGCGGCAATTTTTGCTTTAACCGCTGCAACATCATAGTCCGCTTTGCCAGGATGAACTGGATCTTGCCAAATTAAATCTTCAGTTGGCGCATCTGGCCCAATGTAGCGAACACGGGGTCCCATATCGCGATGGGTCAGTTTGAACCATGCGCGGGCAAACACTTCCGAGAAATAATCTGGGTTATCGTAGAATTTCTTCGAAATTTCACGATAAATCGGATCCTTAATCATAGCCATATCGGCATCGGTCATCATCGGGTTATAGCGAATTGACGGATCTTCAACATCAACCGGCTTGTCTTCTTCTTTGATATTGATTGGTTCCCACTGCCATGCGCCGGCAGGTGATTTTTTCAATTCCCAATCATAGTTGAATAACAAGTAGAAGTAACCGTTGTCCCATTTGGTTGGGTGAGTGGTCCATGCTCCTTCAATACCTGATGATACGGTGTCACGACCAACACCACGGCCAGTTTTATTGTTCCAGCCTAATCCTTGCTCATCTAGATCAGCGGCTTCTGGGTCGGGTCCAAGGTTTTCAGCACGACCATTCCCGTGACATTTACCAACGGTGTGGCCACCGGCCGTCAAGGCAACAGTTTCTTCATCGTTCATCGCCATACGAGCAAAGGTTTCGCGGACATGGTGCGCGGTTTTAAGTGGATCAGGTTTACCGTTTACCCCTTCTGGGTTAACGTAAATTAAGCCCATTTGCACCGCGGCAAGAGGGTTTTCCATTGACGCTGCATCTTCAACATCGCCATAACGTTCATCAGAAGGCATTAAGAATTCTTTTTCAGCGCCCCAATAAATATCTTTTTCTGGATGCCAGATGTCTGGACGACCAAATGCAAAGCCGTAGGTTTTCAAGCCCATGTTTTCATAAGCAATCGTACCGGCAAGCACTAATAAATCGGCCCAGCTTACTTTGTTGCCATATTTCTTTTTGATAGGCCACAATAAACGGCGTGCTTTGTCTAGGTTAACGTTGTCTGGCCAAGAGTTTAGCGGAGCGAAGCGCTGGTTACCGGTGCTGCCGCCGCCACGTCCGTCTGCAATACGGTAGGTACCCGCTGCGTGCCATGACATACGAATCATCAAACCGCCGTAGTGACCCCAGTCAGCTGGCCACCAGTCCTGGCTTTGGGTCATGAGATCATGCATATCTTTTTTAAGCGCATCGAAGTCAAGTTTTTTAACCTCTTCGCGGTAATCAAAATCGGGGTCCATCGGATTAACTTTTGAATCATGCTGATGCAGAATGTCCAAGTTCAGGGCGTTAGGCCAAAAAGACATCGCAGATGTCCCCATTTGACTGTTGGCCCCGTGCATAACCGGGCATTTACCTGCAGATTGATTGTGTTCCATGGTTATCTCCTCTGTTGTGATAAGACCGTGCAGAAGGTGTAGACCCGCTGACTTGTTTTTCATTGTAACGAAATTATTTATTAATATTTATAATTGTTTTTATATTATTGATAGGTTTTGTTTATTGATTGTCTGGGTGGAATGAGGGGTCTAACATATTGCTAATAGGTTGAATTATCTTAATCTCTCGTTTGTGGTTAAATAATGACATGTTTATTAAAGGACGATTATTGTGACAATTCAAGCTGAAACGAAGTGGTTAAAAGATTATCAAGCCCCGGTGTTTGAGGTGATCAATTTAGATCTAACATTTGAGTTATCACCAACACAAACCCAGGTCACCAATCGTATGGTCTGCCAGCTGGCACCTGGACAGCCGCTGGCGGATATGCTGCTTGATGGCGAAAGTCTGCGTCTTATCTCGATTAAGCTCAATGACCAGCTTCTTAATGAGGTGGAATACCAGCTTACTGACACCCAACTTCGTTTGCCCAAAGTCTTGTTTGCCAATAGTTCCTCCCCTTATCAGCTTGAAATAGTGACTGAAATTAACCCGCAGGCGAACACCGCGCTAGAAGGTTTATATCTGTCATCGGGTCGATTTTGCACGCAATGTGAAGCCGAGGGCTTTCGCAAAATCACCTATTTCTTTGATCGCCCCGATGTGTTGACGACTTATCAAACTACGGTGATTGCTGATAAAGCAGAGTATCCGACCCTGTTAGCCAATGGGAATTTAGTCTCGCAAACTGACTTGTCTGATGGCCGTCATCAAGCAGTTTGGCAGGACCCGCATAAAAAACCCTGTTATTTGTTTGCGCTGGTGGCCGGGTCTTTTGGCTGCTTAACGGATCATTACACCACAGCAGAAGGGCGGGAGGTGTTGTTAGAAATTTATACCGAGCCACGGCATTTAGCCAAATGTCGTCATGCCATGGATTCGCTGATTGCTTCGATGCGCTGGGATGAGCAGCGTTTTGGGCTAAGTTACGATTTAGATCGCTACATGATTGTCGCGGTAGATGACTTTAATATGGGCGCGATGGAAAACAAAGGCTTAAATGTTTTTAACTCGAAGTTTGTCCTAGCCGATGCCGATTCAGCGACAGATGTCGATTTTGAAGGGGTTGAGGCAGTAATTGCGCATGAGTATTTTCATAACTGGACCGGGAATCGTGTCACCTGCCGTGATTGGTTTCAGCTCACGCTAAAAGAAGGTCTAACGGTTTTTCGTGATCAAGAATTTACCGCGGATATGTTATCGGCACCGGTCAAGCGTATCGAGGATGTGCGTCGGTTACGTAGTCACCAATTTGCTGAGGATGCCGGCCCGATGGCCCATCCGATTCAGCCACAGTCTTATATCGAAATGAATAACTTTTATACCTTAACCGTGTATGAAAAGGGTGCAGAAGTGGTGCGCTTGTATCAAACGCTGTTGGGTCGCGATGGTTTTCGGAAAGGCATGGATTTGTATTTTGCGCGCCATGATGGTCAAGCGGTGACCGTCGATGATTTTAGGTTGGCGATGGCGGATGCGAATCAGCAAGATTTAACGCCAATGCAGGCCTGGTATCAGCAAGCCGGTACGCCACATGTGAAGGTAGTGGCCGACTATGATGCGAGTCAGCAGGCCTGGTTGCTGCAGTTTAGTCAGCAAAATTCGTTAGCACAAGCAAAGTCAGAAGTCGATAAAACACCTTTACTTATCCCGATTAAACTCGCGGCATTTGATGCCACGGGCCAGGCCTGGTCATCTTCCTTTTTGGCGTCAGCGGCACAGGATGCTATCGCGGCTGGCCAATTGCGTTTAATAGAGGGCGAGTGGGTATATTTATTAACCGCGTTTAATCAAACACTAAACGTTAAGGATGCGCCGGCGGATTTAGTTTGGTCGTTGCTGCGTGATTTTAGTGCGCCGGTGATTTTAGATTATGCCATGCCAGCGGCGGCACGATTGCATTTGGCTAAGTTTGATACTGACCCGTTTAATCGTTGGGAAATGGTTCAGCAATTAGTCTTGGCGGACTTAATTGCGCAGGTTAATCAGGCGGCGGCAACGCCGACGGCTGACCTAGTGGTCAAACCGAGTAATGAGGTTGTAACGCTATTTACTAGCTTATTAACGGAAGCCTTGGCTAAGACCGCGCAGGCGGATGTGGATTGGGCTTGGTATGGTTATGCGTTGAATTTACCGGACATGAGCTATTTGATTGAACAGTTTAATCCGGTACCGATTGCCGCGGTGTTGCAAGTCTATCCAGCCTATCAGCGTGCTATTGGCCTAGCATTAGTGGACTTGTGGCAACAAACTTATCAGGCTCAGGCTGCACAGTTATCGAGTGATTATGCTTATAACGCCCAGGCAATTGGGCGTCGTTTGCTTAAAAATCGGGCATTGCAGGCCTGGTTGGCCAGTGGTAATCAACAGGCGTTAAGTGCAGCAAAGGCACAATATCAAACTCAAGCCCACATGACAGATGTTGCTGCCAGCTTACAAGGCGTGATGCAGTGGCATGAAGTCGCGGCAGCTCCCTTGATGGATGATTTCTATCAGCGCTGGCAGGATCAACCCTTGGTTCTAGACAAGTGGTTTGCTTGGCAAGCCGGTTTTGGTCAAGCGGCGGGCATAGCCGGTGTGGATGCCTTGTTAGCCCATGCTAAATTTGCTTGGACGACGCCCAATCGTGTGCGCAGTGTCTTGGGTAGTTTTGCGCGTATCAATCTGGCACTGTTCCATCAAGCGGATGGAGCGGGCTACCGTTGGTTGGCTAAACAGGTGTTACATCTTGATGCGATTAATCCACAAGTGGCGGCACGGATGGTGGTGCCATTAATTCAATGGCGTCGTTATCAGCCCAAACAGCAAAGGCTGATGAAGCAAGTACTCGAAGAACTGAAAGGTGCAATTCAGTCAAAAGACGTGTTTGAAATTGTTAGTAAGGCCTTGGTGGATTAGTAAAATGTGGGCTAGCTGGCGGAGTGGAAGGGTTATAACAGGCGTCGGGCTAGCCTTGTGGGGATTAGCGTTGTTTGGGTTAGCTTGGTCAGCGGTGATGGCACAGCCGCCCACATCTCATCAATCTTCGCAAGCTACCAGGCCTGCTGAAGTGGTGGATGTGTCGCGATTGCAGATGTTGGATTATGAAATTGCGCTGCTGCGTGCAGAAATTGCGCTGCGCCAAGGCGATCGAAATGCGTTTTTACCAGCCTATGAGCAGTTGCGTCGTTTACCTTCAATCAGTGAATTTGAACTGCGTTGGCAATGGGTGAGCGAGCAAGCTCAGCGCTTGAATTGGTTGGCCGTTGAACCTCAAACATCATCACCCAATGCCACCGTTCCGCGCCGTACTTCAGGTTTTGTGAAAGCGGCAATGGCTGATCGCATGACGCTGGTGGCACCCTTAAGTGGCGAACTTTCTCCAGCAGGCCTGGCGCTCCAGCAGGTGTTGTTAAACCATTATCCGCATAAGGTGTTATCATTTGTTGACACGACGGGTCAGCGTGCATCGGCTCTTATTCCAGCGATTGAGGCCACGAAAGCGGATTTGTTAATTATCCTAGAGCGACGCGAACTGACTGCACAGTTAGCTCAACACTTTCATGATCAACCGGCTATTCTTTTTCATCCAGGCCGTCTATTAGATCCTAGCTTTCAGCGAGTGTTAAATCCCACTTATGAACAGCAAGCTATGGCTGTTAAAACATGGCTTGAGGATCAACATTACAGACAGATTACCTGGTTACAATGGCGGGGTGCGTCGATACAGGTGCTTAATCGCGTAAATCTAGAGTTGGGGAAAAACCTCCAGCCTTTAGAGGTGGAGTCTAACGCGCAACTTAATGATTTAGTCGCACAGCGTTTTGGTCATCAAGAAAGTCAGGCGCGTCAAAACTGGTTGGCAAGGGTTATTGATCGCCCGCTGACGGGGATGGGGCGCAGTCGCCAAGATCAAACTAGGGTGGTTTTTTATGGTCCAATGGAGCAAGCCATGTTGTTGCGGCCATTGTTGGAGTATCACCAGCAAGATTTGCCGATTTTTTGGATTCCATCTGAGTTACCGGATGTGGCGTTTTTTAATCTAAGTTTAGCGCGTTGGCAAACGACCAATGCCTTATTACCTAGTCACTTTTTGGCTAATTTATCTCAAGAATCCACGCTTAGTTCAGAAGATGGCTTGTTTTTTGCTCTAGGTGAAGTCATGGTGGAATTGATTAGACGTTCGGCTCAACCTTTGCCTGATCAGTTCGACACAGAGTTTGGTCGCGTATGGGTAAGCGAGCGGGGTGAGTTTAGTTTGGGGCAACAATGGTATCGTTTAAATCGTGGTTTGGAGCCACTTGATAGTTTAAACAGCCAGACTCGTTAACTAATAAATTAAAGCTTTGGCATTTTGAGCCGTAGCCTAAACTATATAAGTATGAAATCTATCAGTAGCTTAGGCTACTCGACTTAAAAATTGGATGTACCTATGGCTGAAAATAATAGTAACAATCCGGATGACATTGATGATATTGATGCATTGCTGGATGAGTTATCAAATGAAAAACTAGATCCTGATATGGCGGCATTTGATGATTCAACAGATTTAGTTGATAAGGATGTTACTTTTTCTGATCAAGCGCCAGAGTCAAGTCAGCCTGCAGAAATCTCTTCAACTGCTGAACAGCCAGCTTTTGACAAAGACCCGATTTCATCAAGTGATGATTCGTTTTTAAATGACGCTGCTATGATGGCAGCCACTACGGCTGTGGCTTCTGCCGCTGCAATCAATTCAAACAATGCAGCTAAACCATCGCAGCAAAATATCCAAGAAACTCAATCAACAAACCAATCACAATTCGATGAATTCGATGAACTTACAGGTATAGATGAAATGGACCCTAATGCAAATAAGCCAGTCACTGTGATGCTTACAGATGAACAGGCCGCACAGTTACAAAAAACTAAATCTTTAAGTTTGTTATCTGCTGGATTAATGATTACCTTTTCCTTGGGCGCATTCATTATGGCCTCTTTGGCTTGGCTCAATAGCGGCTCAGGTCATTTGACCGGGGCGATTCAAGTTCAGCATGAGAACAGTGAGCAACAAAGGTTACTGTTACAGAGTATTAATCAACAGCTAAGCACTTTAGAACAAAAAGTCGACGTGAGTCGTTTGTTAATCGATGATTTGTTGGCGCAAGCACAGAGTGAGTCCAATCAAACTTTTCCTGCTGCGGTTGCAGAGGTTGCCCCTCCTGCACCTGTAGCACCTACGCCAGTCGCTGCACCTAGTGTTCAAGTTAATACTGACGCGTTACAGCGTCGTATCGAGCAAGTGCAGCGTACTGCTAATACTATCCAGAGTCGGGTAACTGAAATTAATAAACAGTTTGAGCAGTTGAGTGTGCAGCAGCAAAACACCACCAAGGCCGTCAGAGAGCTTGAGAAGGCCTGGTTAGAGCAGCTATTGGCGCAAAAAGAACAACAGCTAGAGCAGCAAGCTGAAGAGTCGGCAACAGTTGCCCCTGATGCGTATCGTTATGTTGCGCCTAATAGCCATTTTAGTTTTCCATAAATATTAACATCGTCCTTATTGAGTAATAAAAGGAATTAGTAATGAAAAAATTATCTGCCATCACATTAGGGGTAGCCAGTGTTATGTTAATGTCGGGTTGTCATACAACGCCCCATTCTCAACCGGTTAACTATTCAAATGTAGCTATGACAAAGGATACGGTTTCCCCAGAGGCGCGCAGAGGCATGGCCCCGCCTAGCACATCACAGCCAGCACCTACTCAAGCCGCTTTACCACCCACAGCCCCCGTAGCTGCACCAGCTCCAGCAAGAGCATCCTCTGAGCTCATTCGCATTACGGCGGTAGGTTATGGTGCTGAAATTCCATTCGAAGGCATGACGCCAGGGCAGCGTCGTTTAATGGCTATTCGTGCCTCTAAACTCGATGCGTATCGTTCATTAGCAGAGCAGTTGTATGGTATTAGTATTGACAGTAATACATCGGTGGCCAGTTTAGCAGCACAAAACGATAGTTTTCGCGCAAGAGTGAATTCGACGGTCAGAGGCGCGAGGGTTATTAGTATTACACCTATGGCGGATAATAATTATGAGACAGTGATGGAAGTATTTGTTGATCGTCAATTTTTTGATCAGGTGTTTGTTAAGCAGCAGGACGAATCGCCTGCTGTGATAACACCTAATCAAGTTAGATAAGTTATTTTTTAAAATCCGGTAGTTTTTTCTCAACTTGTGTCCAAGTAATTGGGCGCAAGTCTGGTAGGCCATCATGCCATTTCATATCTCTTTCGCCCTTAACCAACGGCCGTAAATACTCAAGTGCTTGTTCGGTTATATCCATACCATCAGCCGTTAAGAAGTGATCAGGCACCCTGGCTTCTAATTCAGCCACATCCGCCAAAGCAAAGTTTTCAAAGTGCCATCGGAAAGGGGTGTCTTGTGTTTTTTGAACGAGTGGCAGTATGCCGTGTTCGCCCTTATGCGCGGCATGGACGGCTGCTGCACCGGCCTCGTAAGCCATTTGCCAATCGGTTGCTGATACACATAATGCCGATGAGCGTTGTAAGTAGTCTGGATTGGCACTATGGGTTTTAATATTTAGAGCATGTTCAACCTGTTGCGCAAGTTTTTGTGCCACACCGCCATATTGTGTATAGACTTTGCCATTGGCATGTTCTTCACGCGCCACAGCTAAAGACTTGCCGTTAGCATCACGCAAGCCTTCTGATGCCATACACACACAGTAGCCGTGGCTGTTAATTAGATCTGTAACTCTGGCTAAAAAAGCGGATTCGTCAAAAGCGCGCTCAGCGGGTAGGATAATTAATGGCAAGTCTGCTATCACGTCTTTAACCAGGCCTGCTGAAAGTGCTAACCAACCGACGTTACGTCCCATGGCCTCCATGACAAAGAACTTTGTTGAGCTGGCTGACATGGATTGTACATCCAGCGTTGCTTGTAAAAAGTGACTGGCTAGAAACTTGGCCGCACTGCCAAAGCCAGGACTGCAGTGGCTCAGCGCAAGGTCATTATCAATGGTTTTAGCGACACCGATACAGCGTAGCGGATAGCCTTTTGATTGACAGTAGTCGGCGACTTTTTGAGCGGTTAACATCGAACCGTTACCGCCATTGTAGAAAAAAGTACCAATGTCGTAGTGACTAAAAATTTGTAATAAGCGTTCGTATTGGTCAGGTCGATTTTCAATGGTATCAAGATCAAAGCGACAAGCTTGAAACGCACCGCCTGGTAAGCGTTTTAGACGCTCGAGCGTTGTTTCACTTATGTTTGTTAAATCAACCAGTTTTTCATCAAGCAAACCTTCGATGCCATTAATAGCCGCATAAATGCGTGGGGTTTGGCCATAGCTTCTGAGTGTTTCAATTACACCAGCGGCACTTGCGTTAATCACTGAGGTAATGCCTCCCGCTTGGGCATAGAGCGCGTTATGCATAGGGTGAGTCCTTTTTAAATATCTACAGCTGAGGTTGAGAGTGAAAGTTTCGGTTGCTCATGTTTATTTTTATGGACAAGGCGTAAATGGGATTGTCCATTAATAAATTGTTTGAGTAGCTTGCCAAGTAATAATTCGCGCCAGCCATGGTTGAGTTGAGAGGGCTGCTGAAGCAATAGTGCCGTAAGTTCATGTTTATTAGTTAAATTGGGTAGGTGAATACCTTGTTCATGAGCCACTTGTTGACTAATTGCGTGCAAGACTTGAAGCACTATCTGTTGTTCATGACTTAATGTGATGGGTTTCTGTGCGACAGGCCAGTTTTCAGCGTCTTGCATGGCTTTATCAAGCACTCGAATAAGACTTTCTCCGTGTTGACGAATTGTCTCACCATCAAATTGATTGAGTTTATGGAGGTCTTGTACTTCTCGAACAGGGCGCTTAGCTAATTGAATTAATGCTTCGTCATTGACAATCCATTTACGCGGTTGATTAAGTGTGACAGCCTGTTCTTCTCGCCAAGCGGCTAAGTGCTTGAGTAGACCAAGTTGTTTGTTACTCAGGCTAGATGAGGGCTTCATTCTTAGCCAAGCCTGAGCCGGCTCAGTTCGATACAGCGACGGGTCGGTCAAGTTATTAAAATCAGCTTGAATGGCTTGACGTTGTGTAGGGGTGAGTGACTTTAGCAAAATCGGATAGGCTTGTGCTAAATGCCAAACGTCTGCTGCTGCATATTCAAGCTGTTCATCAAGTAGTGGACGATCCAGCCACTGTGTGCGAGCTTGATCTTTGTTAATATTTTCTCCACATAGCTTTTCAATTAAGCGCGCGTAACTCGCTTGGTCTCCTAAGCCTAAAAAAACACTGGCAATCTGGGTGTCGAAAATAGGCAATGGCATGCACTCTGCCTGTTGATAAAGAATTTCTAAGTCTTGCCGGGCGGCATGAAATACTTTTGTAATGTTAGTGTTGCTGAATAATTGCCATAAGGGAATTAAATTCTTTATGGATAAAGGATCAATTATGTAAACGGCAAGGGTCGGAGTAGCAATTTGGATCAGTGCGAGTTGCGCAAAAAAAGTATCTTGGCGCATAAATTCAGTATCCACAGCAAGCCATTTATGTTGTTTTAGCTCGATACATAGGGTGTTAAGTGCAGTGTCATCTGTAATAAGTTGGAAGTTCATAACTCGTTTTCATTAAATATTATGAAATGATTTTATCAAGTTTAATTATATAAACCTAAGAATTATCTATTATAAATTTTGCATAATTTTTTGCTATTGTATAACTGTGGTAACGCTTTATAGCCCTCAATTTACATCGCTTAGAAGCTTGTTGTATAGGGTTTTTTCAGAGGGTTGTATCTGTGATTTTATAATCGTTATAGGAGGCAATCATGTCTGGTAATACACAAACTTATGGGCACATTCCATCGAATGAACATGTCCACGATCATGTCACCGAACAAGGTGAGCATATCATTTCTACAGACGCCAAAATAGCCGATATTGGTAGCTGGTTAAAACGCGGCTGGCAAGATATGGCAGAGTCACCCGGTATTTCATTTTTCTACGGTGCTATCATGGCCTTATCGGTCGTACTAGTTTATTTTTCATTTAGAAGCAATCCGATTCACATGTTTACGATAGCAACGGTATTTGTCATGTTGTCACCTTTTTTGGCAACAGGCTTATATTATGCCGCTAAACAGTTGGAAGAAGGAAAAAAACCGAAATTGATTGATTCTATGGTGTCTTGGAAAGCTAATGCCGGCGACATCGGCTTCTATGCAGCGGTGTTAGGTGTCATAACTGCGGCTTGGGCTATTTTTACCCCGCTATTAGCTGCTATTGTTGCCCAATCACATGGTTTACTTATTGTCGATCCGAGTTTGGGATTGATGGGCTTTGTACTGTCTGAAGCGGGTTTAAAGTTCATGGCTTACTTTGTAGTGCTTGCTGTTGCGTTGACAGCATTTGTATTCACTATTAGCGTGGTCACTATCCCGTTGTTAATGAAAGATAAAAATATTGGTGCGGTCCAAGCGATGATTATCAGTTTCCAAATTTCTATGGAAAATAAATTGGTCATGGCTGTATGGGCATCGGTGATTGCCGTGTTGTTGGCCATTGCAATTTTCTCACTAGGATTGGGTATGCTGATTGTGATGCCATTACTGGGTTATGCGAGCTGGCATGCGTTCAATGATTTGGTGAAAATTGTGCCAGCTAACAAATAATAAGCAAACACTCTCCATCATTAACTCAGCCACGCGCTGAGTTTTTTTTATTTAAGCTAGCCTCAAACGCTATAATATTCATATCTATCAGGAGTAGCTATGCGCATACATATTTTGGGTATTGCGGGAACCTTTATGGGCGGTGTGGCGCAATTAGCGCAGGCGTTGGGGCATCAAGTCAGTGGTTCGGATAAAGCCGTTTATCCACCGATGAGTGATCAGTTAGCTGACGCTGGCATTCCGATTACCGACTTAGACGATTTAAGTTTTTTGGATGAAGATGTGGATTTGGTAGTGATTGGGAATGCCATGACGCGCGGGATGTTAGCCGTTGAAGCCACGTTGAATCGTCATCAAGCTTATTGCTCCGGCCCCGAGTGGTTAGCGCGTTATTTACTTAAAGACCGCTGGGTGTTGGGTGTAGCCGGTACGCATGGTAAAACCACGACGTCTGCCATGTTAGCCTGGATTTTAGAGTCAGCAGGCCTGGCACCAGGGTTTTTAATTGGTGGGGTACCAGAAAATTTTGGTCAATCGGCCCGTTTGGGGTCGGCGCCTTTTTTTGTTGTAGAGGCTGATGAATACGATACAGCGTTTTTTGATAAACGGTCTAAATTTGTCCATTACCATCCAAGAACACTCGTTTTAAATAATCTCGAGTTTGATCATGCTGATATTTTTAGCGACCTGTCAGCAATCCAAACGCAATTCCATCATCTCATTCGAACCGTGCCCAGTAATGGATTGGTGGTGATGCCGGCCAACGAGCCAGCGCTTGATGTGGTACTGGATAAAGGCTGTTGGACGCCAGTATGCCGTCATAATGCTGGGCAAGCCGCTGCTCATTCGCATTGGCATTCGGTACTTATTAAGGCTGATGCCAGTGAGTTTGAGGTGTGGTATAGAGGGCATTTGGAGGGCGTAGTGCGTTGGTCTTTAACCGGTGAGCATAATGTTCGCAACGGAATGAGTGCGATTATTGCCGCCCAACACGCCGGTGTGCCCGTTGCGCAGGCAATTGATGCTATGGCTTATTTTAAGGGGGTAAAACGTCGCATGACCCACCTAGCAAGCCTGGCGGATATTAATCTTTATGACGATTTTGCCCACCATCCTACTGCAATTGCCACGACCTTAGCGGGTCAAAAAGCTAAAATAACCCTATCTGCGAAGCCACGACGTTTAGTCGCGGTGTGTGAGCCCCGTTCCAATACGATGCGAATGGGCGTGTTTAGTGAGCAGCTGGTGGCCGCTTTTGATCCTGCTGATAAGGTGATGTTATATATTGATCCCAAATGGGGTTGGCAATTACCTGACTCTGCGCGATTTAAGCGTCACATTGAAATCTTTTCGAGTTATGAAGCGCTATATGAAGGATTGATGGCGCAGATCAAACAGGGCGATGATGTAGTCTTTATGAGTAATGGCAGTTTCGCGAGCTTACCAGCCAAAGTCACCCAAGGTTTACAGAAAACCTTGAAAGAATTTGGGCTGGTTCACTAATCTTAATGGAAGAACGACATGATTGTATTTAGTACACCCCACCATGCTGAAGTCAAAATGTTTGATGACTTGGCCAAATTTGCGATTAGTAAAATGGGTGCCAGCGATGCCTTGCCCAGTGCGTTATCTGGCGAACTCTTGGCAGAGAGTGTAGCCAAATTGTCGCAAGCACGTGAACAGGCGCAAAAAACAGCCGCCAGTTGGGGTGAAGACGGTGTCGCGCTTGCGGTTAGATTAGCACCACTTGAAGCGTTACTTGATTACGCTGTCGTAAATAATCAAACGGTGATGTGGGAGCGCTCGGCTTGGTAACAAAGCACAGGTTAAAAAAGTGGTTGTTCGGCCTAGGTTTAACCGGCTCTTTAGCGGGCACGGCGAGCAGCAGTTGGGCATTAGATGAAGCGGCGGCATTAGCAGAATGGCAGGCGTTTTTAAATCAGCAAACAGAGCTGGTGACGCGAACAAAACTGAATGCTGACTTTGTTCCGGGTTCTATTACCGTGTTACATGGCGAAACTCTGGTTAGGTATGGCGCAAAAACGCTGGCAGATGCCTTAGCCTTGGCACCCAATATCGATATGCAAATTAACCTGTTAGGCCAACGGGTCATTGTTATGCGCGGTGTGGGTGCGGCCTTTTCTAATTCAAGTGTTAAGGTCATGCTTGATGGCGTCAATACGGTGCATGCGAGTCAGGGGTTTGCACAAACTCTATTGCATATGCCTGTTGAGCAAATTGAGCGGATTGAGATTATCCGCGGTGCGGCAACCGTGGTGCATGGTGAAGATGCGATTGCCGGTGTGGTTAATATTATTACTCGTGATACGCCGCATGCCCATCTAGCCGTTGGTTCGAATGGTTATCGTGGCGCGTCGATTTCCCAAGGCTCGGACCTAGGTTCAGGACGCGTGCGCATTAATTTGAGTGCCTGGGGTCATCAGGCTACTGGCGTGCGCGCTGAAAGTGACGCAGTGACGGTGTTTTCGGATGCAGTGAATGAACGATTTGGTTCATCGTTTGGTTTTGAGCAGTATTCAGCCGCACCTGGCCGGGTCAATAATCAGCGCGCCTTTGAGCAGCTGCAGTTAGGTTGGCAAACCGACCAGACGCAGCTAAGTTTTGCATACAATCGCCTGCGAACGGGTGATTTTTATGGCGTGATTGAGTTTTTACCGCCCAGTGACGAGCGTTATGCGCAGACCTATGAAGATTATCTAATCAGTTTGAACCATGAGCAGGCGTTGACCAATAATCTGCGCAGTGTCACGCAGCTGTCGCTGAGTCAATTGAGTTATGAGCTAGATACACTATATGTACCAAATTTAATTCCAGGCTCAGTTGTGAACAACCTTCAACAAGGAGTTTTAAGTTTTTGTAGTTCGCAGCCAGAACCTATGAACTGTATAAATGAGGAAACCTCTAGACTCTCATTTTTGCCTGGTTTTTTGGAGCAACAAAGTTACATTAATCAAGTCCGCGAGCAGCAAGTCCAGCTTCAGCAACAGTTTATTTATGATTTAAACTCCGCACATCGTTTATTGTTTGGCGTGGATGTACGGTGGGTTGAGATTACTCATGCAGCTGCAGAGGGTATTCAAAATTTACCGAGTAATGACCATGAGAATGTAAAAACTCGGTTTGGTTCAACTGGTGACAGCAGGCATACGCTTGCGTTGTTCTTGCAGGATGAATGGCGTATTAGTGAAGATTTTACATTAACGGCAGGGATTAGATGGCAGCAGCAATGGGTTAACTATACTGACCGTTCGAAAGATAATCAAAAATTGGCTGATCCTTGGCAGGACTTAGAAGTTGCAAAAGTGACACCTAAATTAGCCGCGGTTTGGCAAGTTGCGCCAAAACATATTTTAAAAGCGCAGTTTAGTCAGAGTCATGTCACGCCGCCAATCAATCAAGTAACGGATGTAGGTAACTTAAAGCCAGGTGAAGTTCGTCCAGAGGCTGCTCAGTCCGATCATTACGAGCTAGGGTATGTATATGCTGGTTATGTGCAAACCCATCGTATAACCTTCTATCATTCTGAATTTGCACAACTCGCTGCGGGTACCCATTATTATCATTATTTTAGACCATTAAATGCAAGTGAGTTTGGACAAACTGACTATGCCGGTTTACGCCAAATCCGCGCTAAGGGTGTGGAGTGGGATGCTGATTTTAGACTCGGTTTTCGTTGGCGAGGGTTTACTAATTTAAGTATTAATCAAACGGATGACCTGTCTGGCAATGCTGTCGTCGGGTCGCGTCCCTATTTAGGGCGATTAGGCTTAGACTATAAATTTAATGATGCGCTGCATTTAGCCGGGAGTGTATCCTATGCCGCTCCCTTAGCGCTGGAGCCTTATGATGATCGTGATGATTTACCTAGCTATTGGCTATGGAATGCGGCGGCAAACTATATGTTACCCGTCCGCGGTTGGCGGGCTAGGTTAACCGTCAATAATCTGACTAATGTGCAGGTCGCCAGTCCATCACCGATTAATGTTTCCTTGAGTCAGTTGGCTGGTAAACCCACAGCCCCTTATGCCAATGGCTATCTCCATGAGGGGCGGAGTATTACTTTGAGTTTAGATTATCAGTTTTAAGCACTAACCATGCAGCGCTGATAAGCAGGCCTGCTTGTATCCAGCCGGCCATGTCTAAGCCTGGGTTTTGTAATTCTAAGTAAATGGCTACGCCAACTAATGCAATAGCAATGGCACGGCGGCGTTGTTGTTTGGCTTGGTTTTCGAGCGCTTTTTCGAGTCGCGCGATTTGGCCAGAGTGCAATTCTAATTGACCATGCGCGGCTTTATTTAGCACCGAATGCACCAGGCCTGGTAGCTGCGGTGCGTTTTCAATCCAAAACGGCAGGTTGCGTTGGGTGTTTTTAATCAGGCTTTTTAGGCCAACTCGTTCTTGCATCCAGTCTTCTAAAAAGGGTTTAGCGGTATCCCATAAATCCAGTTCATCATCCAGCTGACGCCCTAAACCTTCAATGTTTAATAGGGTTTTTTGCAATAACACCAATTGCGGTTGCACCTCCATACCAAAGCGACGTGCGGTTTGGAACAAACGCATTAAAAACAAACCAAATGAAATCTCTTTTAACGGACGATCCCAGATCGGTTCACAGACCGCGCGAATGGCGGATTCAAGTTCATTGACACGGGTATTTTTTGGCACCCACTCAGATTCAATATGCAGCTCAGATACGCGCAGGTAATCGCGATTAAAAAATGCCAAAAAGTTCTCGGCTAGATAACGCTGATCTTCCGGTGTGAGCGTACCCATGATGCCAAAATCGATTGCCGCATAGCGACCATCCGGTAGGACAAAAATATTGCCCGGGTGCATATCAGCATGGAAGAAGTTATGCTTAAACACCTGGGTAAAGAAAATC
Organism: Thiomicrospira aerophila AL3; assembly: GCF_000227665.2. Classification (NCBI taxonomy): domain Bacteria; kingdom Pseudomonadati; phylum Pseudomonadota; class Gammaproteobacteria; order Thiotrichales; family Piscirickettsiaceae; genus Thiomicrospira; species Thiomicrospira aerophila. The sequence goes on from NZ_CP007030.1 coordinate 403,126, forward strand.
GTCACCCCTTTGGCTGACAGGTCGGTGAGGTCGATGCCTTGTGCAATCAGTTTTTCGGTTTCAGAAATCCGCGTGCCATAAATACGCTCCATCGTCATCACATGCTCATTGGTATGTGACCAGTAGATTTCCGGTACATACAATAAATCTGAATCAGCAAAATTGCGTTTGAGTTGCGCCGCATTCGCTGCTTCACGCATCATGTCCATTTCATCGAGGATGGTTTTTTCAAATTCGCCCACCACTTCAGTGGGGTGTAAGCGGCGACTTTCCTTAACCGCGATTTCGACCAAGCGAGCGAGGGTGAACATAATGGACACATCTTGCTCAATAACCGGTTTGATGTCGGGGCGCACCACCTTAACGACCACTTCTTCACCGCTATGGAGTTTAGCGGCATGCACCTGCGCCATCGACGCCGATGCCATCGGGGTGGCTTCAAATTCGGCATAGGCCTCAGCAATTGAGCGCTTGAGTCCTTTTTCGATAATTTGACGTGAGCGGGTTTCATCAAAGGGTGGGCAATCGTCTTGTAATTTGGTCAGTTCAACCGAAATGTCTTCTGGGAGCAGGTCTTTGCGGGTGGAGAGGGCTTGGCCGAGCTTGATAAAAATCGGTCCAAGTTCTTCTAAGGCCAGACGCAGACGCAGACCCCGATCACCTTGATGGGTCGCGCGCCAGTTCCAAGGGAACAGTACACGATTAAGCCAAATGAACGCGCGATATTTGCTGTTGCCCAGCACCATTTCATCGAGTCGATAATGGGTAATGACTCGGTTAATTTTGATTAAACGAAATAACTGTTTGATGGGGTTCATAAGAGGTCTTTAAGGGTTAATGGCGTTTTTCATACGTTGAATTCGCGCATCCATTTCATTAAGGCGGTTGTCAAGCTCTGCAACTTGCTGGGCAAAGGTTTCGAATTCAGTGCGTGTAGGTAACACATCCAGTTCATAACGCACATATTCTTTTAGCATCTGCTCGCCGTCATTCTTAAACGCACGGGTTTGGTCTTTAAATTGGCGCACACGATAGCCTATTTGAAAGGCGAGTGGATCGCCGACTAGCTTCGCTAAATCATCTTCCCAATCACGTTTGGCACGTTCTGTGGTCATTTAGAACTTCCATCCTCTATGTAATGCAACAATTCCGCCGGTCATATTCATATAGGTGGCACGATCAAAGCCGGCATCGAGCATCATCTGTTTTAAAGTGTCTTGATCAGGATGCATGCGGATGGATTCAGCAAGATATTGGTAACTTGCCTCATCTTTGGCGATTAACTTGCCCATTTTGGGCAGGATTTTAAAGGAGTAAACATCGTAAACTGGACTCAGCAGCGGGCTATGTACTTTAGAAAACTCTAAAATAAGTGCCTGCCCACCGGGTTTCAGTACGCGATAAATTTCAGCCAGTGCTTGGTCTTTGTGGGTGACATTGCGCAAACCAAATGCCATGGTCACGACATCAAAATGATTGTCTGGAAAACTCAAGGCTTCGGCGTTAGCGACGTTAAATTTGACCTGGCTGCCAACGCCGGCATCAATTAAGCGATCGCGCCCAACACGCAGCATGGACTCGTTAATATCAGCAAGGACCACTGTACCGGTTTTACCAACTTTTTTTGCCATTGCCAGGCTTAAATCCCCCGTGCCGCCTGCTAAATCCAATACCGTCATGCCCGGGCGTACGCCACTGAGCGCGATGGTTTGCTGTTTCCACAGTCGGTGAATGCCCAGCGACATAACATCGTTCATCAGATCATAATTGTCAGCGACAGAGTCAAACACGCTTTTAACTTTTTTGACTTTTTCATTTAAGGGGACTTGGCTAAAACCAAAGTCGATGGTGTTGTTGTCTTGTTGGTTCATTTTCCCGCTTCCTTTTTAAGTCGCGTTAAGTCTGGGTGGCTGTGGCCGGCTCGCATGACGCGGCGTAAATAATCCACCCAGCAGGCCTGGTAGTTTTGGCCAAGCTCATACAAACGTTCCCAGGTGTAAAGGCCACTGTCGTGACCATCATCAAAATGGAGCCGAATCGCATAGTTGCCCACTGGGCTAATCGCTTCAATACCTACATCCTGTTTATCAAGTTGTAGTTTTTCCTGCCCAGGCGCGTGGCCTGTTACTTCGGCAGATTGTGAATAGACCCGTAAAAACTCACAGCTGTAGTCAAATGTCTGCCCATCATCAAAACTTATCAATAGCCGGCGAGAGGCTTTTTTGAGCGTAATATCTGTTGGGTAAGGCATGATTAGGCCGCCTCTGGGCTTGGTGCCTCTATGTGGCAGTTGTCATATAAATCAGCAATAGGGAAGCAGAGATCAAAATCTCCCCATTCTAAGTCCCCATCTGTAAGGCGATAGGCTTTAAATAAAGAGAGGTCTTGATATTTGCTAATCGCTGGATTGAGTGATGATTTTATAAAGTCCGCAAAATCTATCTTTTGAATTTTTCCGTCATTGAAAAATAGTTTAAGTTGATAGTCACCAAGATAATCAACCTTATCAATTTTGAGGGTTATCATCGTTTTACTCTCCCTTCAATATGAATACAGGTGATTGATTTATGATAAACAAAGTAATCAATCCAACGCTGGATAATTTGATCGCTAAACGCAGCAACAAATTCTTTAAAGTCTTTTTGTTTCGCAGGTTCTAGCGGTCTTTTGCCACGCACCTCTTTTATTAAAATATCGACCAGCTTGCCATCTATTATGATTAACTCTGCCTTGCTTTCCATACCTTGAAACTTACCATGAACATGAATTGGCTCGTGTTCATTTGAATAAAACATAATGATAATACCAAGGTATTCAAAAAGTTTTGGCATTCAATCCGTCCTTAGAGAATATATTGTGATAAATCTTGGTCTTTTGCGAGGGCACCTAAGCGCTCATTCACAAAGGCCGCATCGACCACCAAAGCTTGACCTGACTGGTCAGGTGCGTCATAAGAGGCTTCTTCAAGTAAGCGTTCCATCACCGTATGTAAACGGCGAGCGCCAATATTCTCGGTGCTTTCATTTACTTGGTAAGCAATTTCAGCCAAGCGCTGAATGCCCTCTGGGGTAAAGCTGACATTGAAGCCCTCTGTGCCTAATAAAGCGGTTGCTTGGGTGGTCAGCGCCGCTTTCGGTTCGGTAAGAATGCGCACAAAATCTTCAACGCGCAAGGATTTTAGCTCCACTCGAATCGGAAGGCGGCCTTGCAGCTCGGCGATTAAATCAGCAGGTTTGCTGATATGAAACGCCCCAGAGGCTATAAATAAGATATGGTCGGTTTTGATCATGCCGTATTTTGTTGAAATAGTGCTGCCTTCGATGAGCGGCAGTAGGTCGCGCTGCACGCCTTCGCGAGATACATCACCGCCACTGGCACCACTGCGTTTGGCCACCTTGTCAATTTCGTCGATAAATACAATGCCGTTTTGTTCAACGTTTTCAACGGCTTGCGTTTTAATGTCATCGTCGTTGACTAAGCGTTGTGCTTCTTCATCTACCAATAGGCGCAAGGCTTTTTTGATGGGCAATTTCCGTTTTTGTTTTTTATTACTGCCTAAGGATTGAAACATATCTTGTAGTTGCGAGGTCATGTCCTCCATGCCAGGAGGGGCCATGATTTCAACATGCGCAGGGCTCATTTTTAGGTCGATTTCAATTTCTTTATCATCCAGCGCTCCTTCACGCAGTTTTTTGCGGAATTTTTGGCGGGTGTCGGCCATGGCTTCGTGGCTATCGTCTTCACGACCTCGTGCAGGCGGTAATAAAATATCTAAAATGCGTTCTTCAGCAGCATCCTCGGCACGGGTTTTAACTTTCTGTACTGCATGTTCGCGTTGCATTTTGACGGCATTATCGACCAGATCACGAATAATGGAATCGACATCGCGCCCCACATAGCCGACTTCGGTAAATTTAGTGGCCTCAACTTTAATAAAGGGAGCGTTGGCAAGCTTAGCTAGTCGGCGGGCGATTTCGGTTTTACCCACCCCGGTTGGGCCGATCATTAGAATATTCTTCGGCGTGACTTCAGTGCGCAAGTCTTTAGGGAGCTGCATCCGGCGCCAACGATTACGCAGCGCAATCGCGACCGCTTTTTTGGCGTCATCTTGCCCTATGATGTGTTTGTCGAGTTCGTGAACTATTTCTTTTGGCGTCATCATGCTGGTTGCGCACCTCAATATCAAAATTTAAAGTGCTTATTATAGTCCAAAAGGTCGCTGTTCGAAGCCTTATGATGTGCGGAATTGGGGTAAAAATGTCAACAATGAAGGGGTTGGATTGCATGGTTATCCGCTTAGTTTGCTGTCATAATAAAGCTTTTGGATGAATTTCATGGATGTGCTATTAACGCAATATAGTCATGGTGCCGGCTGTGGTTGTAAGATTTCGCCAAGTCAGCTCAATATTATTTTGGCCGGTGCGCAATCCAGTGTTAACTTTCCAGGCCTGGTAGTCGGCCATGGCGCGAAGGACGATGCGGCCGCGTTTGATCTTGGCGATGGCCGAGTGGTGTTATCGACCACCGATTTTTTTATGCCCATCGTGGATGATCCACATACGTTTGGGCGTATTGCTGCGACTAATGCGCTGTCAGATATTTATGCGATGGGTGGGCAGCCCCTAATGGCAATTGCGATTCTCGGTTGGCCAATGGATAAGCTCAGTCCAGAGATTGCCGCCGAGGTGATTGCCGGTGGCCGCCAAGTGTGTGAGCAAGCCGGTATTCCGCTAGCGGGTGGGCATTCTATTGATGCGCCGGAGCCGATTTTTGGTTTAGCGGTGACTGGTATAGCCAACCAATCTAACTTAAAAACCAATCGCATGGCACAAGCGGGCTGTGATATTTTTCTGACTAAGCCGTTGGGTGTGGGTATTTTAACTACTGCGCAAAAGCAACAAACAATCACCGCAGCTGACTTAACCCATGCCATCAGTAGTATGTGTCAGTTAAATGCTATCGGGGCGCGTTTAGCCGATTTTGATGGGGTGACCTGTATTACCGATGTGACCGGGTTTGGCTTGTTAGGACATTTGTTAGAGGTTTGCGAGGCAAGTGGTATTCGAGCGCGTTTAGATGTCAACGCAATTCCTCTATTACCAAATGTTATCGCCTATTTAGAGCAGGGTTGCGTACCGGGTGGCACGCTGCGTAATTGGCACAGTGTTCAAGACAAGGTTGTGCCCTTGGATGAGCAGACGCAGCGTTTATTGTGTGATCCGCAAACATCGGGTGGATTGCTAGTGATGGTCAAACAAAGCGCGCGAATTGCGTTTCAGGCCTTGTGCCAGCAACAGGGTGTGGATTTACAGCCGATTGGACAGACCTTCAAATCTGCGTTAAATCAGCCCAATGCGCCGATTATTGAGGTTGTGTAATGAGTCGTGAATTACCGACAGTGGACAATTATGCCGCGATTGCCTTAGCGCAAACCCCGTTATTAGATGTGCGTGCGCCGGTTGAATTTGAACGTGGCGCAATTCCGCAGGCCACTAATTTACCACTGATGAATGACGATGAGCGTCATCAAGTTGGTCTCTGTTATAAACAACGCGGCCAGCAGCAGGCGATTGCCTTAGGGCATCAGTTGGTGCAGGGTGACTTGCGTGCAGAGCGTTTGGCGAGCTGGCAGGCCTTTTTTAGCCAGCATCCCAATGGCTTACTGTATTGTTTTCGGGGCGGTCTGCGCTCGCGTACGTCGCAACAGTGGCTCGCTGATGCCGGTGTGGAGGTGGCGCGTATTGCCGGTGGTTACAAAGCTTTTCGTCAGTATTTAATCGACACGCTTGATCAAACGGCAGCGGCACTAGAGCAGGGCGCATTGGCTTCTTGGATACTCGCTGGGCGCACAGGTTCGGGCAAAACGGCGTTATTGCAGCACCTGCCCGGCGCGGTGGATTTAGAAGGACTTGCCCAGCATCGAGGTTCGAGTTTTGGTGGTCGTGCTTGGTCGCAACCCTCGCAAATTGATTTTGAAAACCGTTTGGCCTACCGTTTGATTGAGTTGAATGCGCAGCCTATTCGACAAAGGGTTTTCGAGGATGAAGCCCGCAATATTGGTTCAGTGCATTTATCCCCGCCCCTGTTTAATGCGATTAAGGCCGGCAAGCGGATCGTGTTAGATGTGCCCTTTGACACGCGCTGTCAGCATATTTTGCAAGAATATGTCATTGAAGGGCAGTTGGAATTTGGTGGTTTAAATGCGTGGATGGCGCATATGCAAGCGCGGTTTGCGCGGATTGCCAAACGCCTTGGCGGTGTGGGTTATACAAAATTAAGTCATGCTTTTGAGCAGGCCTGCATTGAGCAGCAAGCAACGGGTGATTTTGGCGCTCACATAAGCTGGATTGCACCTTTATTGCAAGACTATTATGATCCTATGTACGATTATCAATTGAAGCGGCATAGTCAGCCAGTCATTATGCGTGGCGGTGCTCAGGATGTTTCAGCGTTTATGCAGCATATCAGTAGTGTCAACTAAGCGCGGGTGATGAGAGCAGGTAATGAGGATAAGCAGTGAATATCAAATTTAGCAAAATGCATGGCTTGGGCAATGACTTTATGGTGGTCGATGCCATTAACCAGTCGATTGAATTTTCACCAGGCCTGGTGAAAGCGTTGGCCAATCGCCATTGGGGCGTGGGGTTTGATCAATTGCTAGTGGTCGAAAAACCACAATCGACCCAGGCTGATTTTCGTTATCGAATTTTTAATGCCGACGGTTCGGAAGTCCAACAATGCGGCAATGGCGCCCGCTGTTTTGCGCGCTTTGTCTATGATCAAGGGCTGACGCAAAAGCGTGAAATTCCGGTCGAAACCGCCTCGGGTTTGATTGTGTTGTATTTGGAAGCCGACGGCCAAGTGCGTGTCAATATGGGCGTGCCGCGTTTTGAACCTAACGCCTTGCCATTTGAGGCCGAGCAGCAAGCCCCGACCTATCAAATTGATGTCGATCACCAGGCCTGGTTAATCGGTGCGGTGTCGATGGGCAATCCGCACGCGGTCTTGATGCCGTTTGAAAATGTGGCACAAGCACCGGTCGAAAGCTTGGGTGCGGCGTTAGAATCCCATCCGCGCTTTCCTGAACGCGTGAATGTCGGCTTTCCGCAACTGATCGATGCCGAGTATATTAAGTTGCGTGTGTTTGAACGCGGCGCAGGCGAAACCCAAGCCTGTGGCACCGGCGCGTGTGCCGCGATGGCGGTGTTGCGACTGTGGGGTAAAGTGAGCGAGCAGGTGACAGTGTCTTTGCCAGGGGGCGATTTGCAGATTCGTTGGTCGGGCAAGCTGGATGAACCTTTGTGGATGACCGGACCGGTGGCCACGGTTTTTTCGGCCGAGTTAGATGCTTCATTTTGGGACGAAGGAAATTTATGACCACGGATAATAAAGGGCTAAGAGCCGATGAAGTAGCGGAATATCTCGCTAAAAACCAACAGTTTTTTCATATCTTTCCAGGCCTGCTAGATGAGCTCAGCATTCCCCACCCGGAGTCAGGTAAAGCGGTATCCTTGCTGGAACGTCAGGTGTGGCAGTTGCGTCAACAAAAGCAACTTTTGCAGGATCAGGTCGATTCGTTGGTCAGTATTGCCGGTGATAATGGGGTGATTCTGCAAAAATTGCATCACTTAGCCTTGCGTTTATTACAAGCGCCCACTCAGCAAGTGGCTTTGGATGCACTATATCAGCAGTTGCAAGGTCCGTTTGCAGTGGAACAGGTAACGTTATTTAGTTGGGAATTGCCCAATACGAGTTTAGCAGGCCTGCAGCAATTGGGCGTGCGTCAAGATTGGGTGGCCAGCTTGAAGGCGAGTCTAGTGCCAGGGCAGCCGGTGTGTGGCTTTATTGAAGCGCAATGGAAGCAAGGCTTATTTAAAACCACCGAGCCGATTGAGTCGATGTGCTGTGTGCCCTTGGGTTGGCAATCGGTGTGGGGCGTGCTGGCGCTGGGTAGTCACAGTAATCGTTTTCAACCCGATTTAGGCACTTATTTTTTAAAGATTCTCGGTGAGCTGGTCAGTGCACAGTTTAATAATTTATTTAATGATGCGTTACCCGCCGAGCCTGAATTGACATTGAGTCAGTCCTAGTATGAGCCGAGAAACCGCACCGATTGATGCCTGCTTGAGCGCGTTGGTGGCCGAGTTAAATGCGCAACACTATTCGCCTCATTCTATCGCCAATTACCAGCGTGATATTTTGGCTTACCAGGCCTGGTGCCAAGCGGGTGCTGGCACTAAGTCCTTAAAAAGTCACCAGTTTTGGTCTGCGCAAAAGCTGCAAGATTTTGAGGCTTATGTGATGGCCATGAGCGAACAGGCGTTGCATCCACGTACCATTCGTCGCCACTTGTCAGCTTTGCGGCGTTTTTATCAGTTTATGCTTCGGCAAGGGTGGGTAGCGGACAATCCCGTGCAGTGGGTGCAAGCACCCAAAGCCGATAAGCCACTGCCAAAAAGTGTCTCAGTGGATAAGATGCAACAATTATTAGACCAACCGGCTGACACTGCTTTGGCGAAGCGTGATCAGGCGATGTTTGAATTGCTTTATTCCTCTGGAATCCGGGTGGCTGAGTTGGTGAGTTTGCGTTATCCGGACAGCCTAACCCAATTAGATGAAGGCTATATTAGCGTGGTGGGCAAGGGCAATAAGCAACGCCTTGCGATGGTGGGGCGGACAGCGATCACCGCCTTGCAGGTCTGGTTGCAGATTCGTCCGCAATGGGCTAGCCATGATGATGCATTGTTTATTAGTCAACAAGGCAAGGGCCTGACTGTGCGCAGTGTGCAAAAGCGTTTAGCACAACGTGGTCAAACCGCCGGTTTAGATACTCGGATTAGCCCACATCGTTTGCGCCATGCCTGTGCGACCCATGTGTTAGAATCCAGCGGCGATTTACGGGCGGTGCAGGAATTATTGGGGCATGCGCAACTGAGTACGACTCAAATCTATACCAAATTAGATATGCAACATCTAGCGCAGGTGTACGATCAAGCCCATCCCCGCGCCCGCAAAAAAGATGTAGCAGGCCACGCGAAATCAGACATTTATTCAGACCAACAGAACGAACAGTAACAAAGGACAAAACTATGCAACATGATCCGGCAACGATTTATGGCACCACTATTTTATGTGTTAAGCGCCATGGCCAAATGGTTATTGGCGGTGATGGCCAAGTTACCCTTGGCCATATTGTAATGAAGGGCAATGCGCGTAAAGTACGCCGTCTTTACAATGGTCAAGTCTTAGCGGGATTTGCCGGCGCCACGGCGGATGCCTTTACCTTATTCGAGCGTTTTGAAAGTCGCTTACAAACCCATAATGGGCAATTGATGCGTGCAGCGGTTGAAATGGCCAAAGATTGGCGAACTGATCGTGCCTTACGCAAACTTGAAGCGATGATGATTGTCGCCGACGCCGACACTATGCTTTTGATTTCTGGCACCGGTGATGTTATTGAGCCACAAGATGACTTTATCGCGATTGGGTCGGGTGGTAGCTATGCGCACGCGGCAGCGCAAGCCTTAATGCGCCATAGCGAATTGGGCGCCGAAGACTTGACCCGCAATGCCTTAACCATTGCGGCTGATTTATGTATTTACACCAATCACAATCTAACGATTGAGGTGCTGGAAAAGGCTTAACCTATCCCAAGCGCCTTTAGCATGGGGTATTCGCGGTTAATAAAATTGCTGGCGCGTTGAGTCAGTTCAGCCAAGTTTTCTTCGGCTGATTCAAGCGTGCGACCATACTTCATCACCCCTTCTCCGAGGGGTTCTAAAATCGCCCAAACAAATTCAGCCAAGGCTTCAGGCGTTTGTTGACCTTGTTGATAGCCTTGCAAAAACAATTGACTGAAACGTGCCACTTCAATACCACCGCCGGTGACCGGACAAGCTAAAAAATAAATACTGGCACTGCCATGGGCTTTGGCCATGAGCGCTTGGTTAAACTTATCACAGCGATTTTTCACTGCCGCGATGGCTTCGTCACTTTGTGCCGATTGAATTTCACCGCGATGGGTAAAAATAAACATCGCTTGCACAATTTCCTGCAAACCAATTTTGCCATGGATGGCCAACGCCTGTTCGATTTCACCAAGAGTATGGACTTGGTAATCAGCCAAATAATCGAGAATCGGGTTGTAAATATCGGCCGCCAAATCGGCAATGCCGAGTGCGCCTTCTAAGACCAGCGAAATCGCACCACGTGGTTTGGTCATCACCACACGCTCGGCACGCAGCGCATTAATCACTTCAACGGGATTGAGGCTTTGTGCGCCTTTGGTCCAATAATCTTTGCGGAATTTTTTATCGACGCAAAAATCGCGCGTGTTTTCTCTTAGCGCGACATCATCAATTTGATTAAGCAATTGTTGTTGTTCAGCGGATAAGTTAATCGCTTCAATCAGATCAAGATAACTGGCCGAGCTCGCGTAATCTAATTTTGCCCCCGCCATAACCTCGGCCATATCGGCAAAATCCATCGGTTGCCAATCGCGATTGAAATATTCATGCGCTAGATAATGGGGATCTTGACTGAGCAATTCTTGCAGTTTAGGCGCAACCTGGCTATTGGCCGTGGCGTGTAAAGGTTGGGTTTTTAAGACTTGATCAGCAAATTGCAAGGCTTGGCGAATCCGTTGCGCACTGCCTTCGCCCGGTGCACCCATGCGCTGGGTATGCTGTACCATTAAACGGCGTAAAGGCATAATCTGCGCCCAACCGACTTGGGTGTTATAGCTGACATAGACCACGCCGCCGACCTTTAGGTTTTTTTTGATAAAGGCCATGATCAGGTCACGGTTTTCATGGGATACCCAAGTCCACACGCCATGTAAGCAAATAAAGTCAAACTTGGGCAAATCATCACGCGCTAAAAATTCGGCAAAGGATTCATCAGTAAACTGGGCATTGGCACCGCTGGCATTGACCAGGTTTTGCGCGCATAAGGCTTGCGAGGGTAAAAAGTCGTTACCCCACCATTGGGCTACTGCCGCACTGGCATGAATCGCTGCGCTTAACCCTTGCCCAAAACCGAGTTCGCATGCGGTGCTCACTTTGGGTGGTTCGATGCCGGCGTTCAATAAGGCCAAGCGCATCCGCAGTGGATTGAGTTCTTTGTAATAACCATAGGTATAGCCAATATCGGCTACATAACCTGATGTCCAATCACTCATTTGTCCGTCCTTTTAGCTGTATTAAAGCGTTATGATTCAAAGTTTAGTCATTATAACCCTTCAAATGGGTTAGGCCGAGGCGTTTGTGTTGATGCTGGATTTTGTTCCGTACTGGCGGGCTTTGGCAACCAGTGTTCGGTTTTACCGGTGAAAAAATAAACCGTTAAGCCTATCCATTCACGCCAGCCGGCTTCGAGTGCCTTTAAATGGTCATAAAAGTCGAAGTTAATCTGGCGTAGTTCACGACTATTGCTGCGGTAATCCACGGGATAGGGAATCACATTAATACCTTTTTGGCGTGCAATACCGACCGAGCGTGGCATATGGAAGGCCGAGGTTACTAGTAGATAAGTGCCGTCAGGTTTAAGCAGCGGTTGGGTATTACGAAAATTTTCATAGGTATTGCGCGATGCCGATTCCAATATTAAACGTGATGGATACAGCCCAAGATCATTAAACACCTGTTGGGCAATGTGGCCTTCTGCACCGGTGTTTTGTAATTGAATTGAACCGCTGCCACCACTAAAAATCACTGGGGCAAAGGGATAGATGTCCGCCAGTTTTTTGGCGGCAATATAGCGGTCACCGCCTAAACCCAGTTCCGCTACATTCCAACTTAACGAGCGTTTTAAATCTTCGCCGCCGCCCAGAATAATGATGCCATCAATCTGGTCTGGAAGTTGAGCAGGTATGCTAAAACGTTGTTCCAGCGGTTTAATCACCCAGTCACCCACCGGATAGCTGAGTAACAGGCTTGCTAGTAAGGCATTGGGAATCAATAGCCACTTCGCCAGTTTTCTTAAGTTCATGAGCACTAATAGGCTACCTAAGATAAAGATAATAATTATCAGGTTACCGGGACTAAGTAGCGCCCAGGCGAGCTTTGAGAGATAAAAAAACAAGGTATCAGTCATGGTGGTGTCCTGTTATTAACCTGTGGATTAAATTTTTGACCTGCTCTTGAAAGCCTTGCGGCTAAATCCCATATAAAGGTTAATGAAATTTGAGGATTCAGCCATGATGGATAAATTTACTAGCCAGTTTCAAGCAGCCCTTGCGCAGTCGCAATCGCTAGCAAATAGTCAAGATAATCAATTTATAGAACCTTTACACATTCTAGCGAGTTTAATGCCTGAGCAGGGGCATTTATTGCGCCTGGCCGGTGTGGACGTGAATGCACTCAATCAAACTGTGCAGGCGAAACTCAAAACCCTGCCGCAAGTCTCTGGCACAGGGGGCGAAGTGCAGCTATCGCGCCAATCAGGAGCGATTTTAAATTTAATGGAACGACAAGCGCAGAAAAACGGCGATGCCTATATTTCGAGCGAACTGTTTTTCCAAGCGGCCTTGGAGTCGAAAGATCAGGTCGCCGATATTCTGAAACAAGCCGGGGCGCAAGCAAACAAGCTCGCCGATGCGATTCAACAAGTACGTGGAGGGGAAAGCGTGCAAGATCAAAATGCAGAATCAACGCGCCAAGCGTTAGAAAAATACACCATCGACTTAACCGCGCGTGCCGAATCCGGCAAGCTCGATCCGGTGATTGGTCGTGATGACGAAATCCGCCGCGCGATTCAAGTATTGCAGCGTCGTACCAAAAACAACCCGGTACTCATCGGTGAGCCTGGCGTGGGTAAAACCGCGATTGTCGAAGGCCTTGCGCAACGTATTATCAACGGCGAAGTGCCAGAAGGCTTGCGCCATAAACGTGTGTTGTCGTTAGATTTAGGCTCGTTATTGGCTGGCGCGAAATATCGCGGTGAGTTCGAAGAACGCCTAAAAGCGGTATTAAAAGACTTGTCGAAAAACGAAGGTCAGGTGATTTTGTTTATCGACGAAATTCACACCATGGTCGGCGCAGGCAAAGCCGAAGGCGCAATGGATGCGGGCAATATGCTTAAACCGGCGTTAGCGCGTGGTGAGTTGCATTGTATCGGCGCGACTACGCTCAACGAATACCGCGACAATATCGAAAAAGACGCCGCGCTGGAGCGTCGTTTCCAAAAAGTGTTGGTAGATGAACCGACCGAAGAAGATACGATTGCGATTTTACGTGGCTTAAAGGAACGTTACGAAGTGCATCACGGCGTGGCGATTACCGACCCGGCGATTGTGGCGGCGGCGCGGTTATCGCAACGTTATATTACCGACCGTCAATTGCCGGATAAAGCGATTGATTTGATTGACGAAGCCGCCTCGCGTATTCGGATGGAAATTGACTCCAAGCCGGAAGAAATGGACAAGTTGGATCGCCGCTTAATCCAGCTCAAAATGGAGCAGGTGGCGCTGAAAAAAGAAAAAGATGACGCGTCGAAAAAACGATTAGCTATCTTAAAAGACCAAATCAAAGACCTAGAAAAACAATATTCTGACTTTGAAGAGGTCTGGAAAAAAGACAAGGCCGCGTTGCAGGGCGCGCAACAGTACAAAGAGGCGCTCGATAAAGCGCGTACCGAAATGGAAGCTGCGCGTCGCGAAGGCAACTTGGGGCGCATGTCTGAATTGCAATACGGTGTGATTCCCGATTTAGAAGCCAAAATCAAAGCGGCGGACGAGTTGGAGATCACCGACGAGAATAAAGGCGAAATGCACCTGTTGCGCAATAAAGTCTCCGAAGAAGAAATCGCCGAAGTCGTATCGCGTTGGACGGGCATTCCGGTATCACGCATGATGGAAGGCGAGCGTGACAAATTGTTACGTATGGAAGATAGCCTAAGCGCCAAAGTGGTCGGTCAAGACGAAGCGGTCAAAGCCGTTTCGGATGCGATTCGTCGCTCACGCGCCGGTTTGTCTGATCCAAACAAACCCAACGGTTCGTTCCTATTCCTTGGGCCAACGGGGGTGGGGAAAACCGAGCTAACCAAATCCTTGGCGGATTTCCTGTTCGACAGCCAAGATGCGATTGTGCGTTTGGATATGTCTGAATTTATGGAAAAACACTCGGTGGCGCGTTTAATTGGTGCGCCGCCCGGCTATGTGGGTTACGAGCAGGGTGGTTATTTAACCGAAGCCGTGCGCCGCAAACCCTATTCGGTGATCTTGCTGGATGAGGTAGAAAAAGCGCACCCGGATGTGTTTAATATCCTGCTACAAGTGCTCGACGACGGGCGTTTAACCGACGGCCAAGGCCGTACAGTTGATTTTCGTAACACGGTGATTGTGATGACCTCGAACCTTGGTTCGCAGATTATCCAAGAGCTGGCAGGCGAGGGCAATTACGACGCAATGAAGTCGGCGGTAATGGAAGTGGTCGGTGGTCATTTCCGCCCCGAATTCGTTAACCGAATTGACGACATTGTGGTATTTCACCCGCTTGGTAAAGGCCAGATTCGCGCGATTACCGATATTCAGCTTGAAAGCCTACGCAAACGTTTGGCCGACATCGACCTGAAAATCGACGTCTCGATTCCGGCATTGGATGTCATTGGCGAAGCCGGATTTGATCCGGTGTACGGTGCGCGTCCGCTAAAACGAGTGATTCAGCAACGTCTGGAAAACCCATTAGCGCAACGCATCCTAAAAGGCGAGTTCCTTGCCGGTTCAACCATTCACGTTGAACTTGAAGACGGCGAACTCAATTTCCACTAACGTGTTACTAAGTTAATTCTGTCATGCTCCTAACCCCGCGCAAGCGGGGTTTTTTACACCCAAAACCCAACCACCAGGCCTGGTGGTCGGGCGGGTTTTAGGCAGTCACAACCCGGTTACGGCCTTGATGTTTTGCTTGGTAGAGGGCCTGGTCGGCACGGGCGATCAGGCGATCGAAATCATCACCGGCTTGGTATTGCGTCACGCCCATGCTGAGGGTTTGCTGGCCAATGGTGTCAAATTCGGTTTGGGCAATGGTTCGACCTATACGTTCGGCTAATTTAGTGGCTTCAAAAACTTCCACCTGCGGGCAAATAATCAAAAACTCTTCGCCGCCCCAGCGGCCAATGCTGTCGTCTTTTCGCAGTAGTGCTTGTAAACGCTGACTGAGACTAATAAGCAGTTTATCACCGGCCAAGTGACCATATTGATCATTCACCTGCTTAAAGTGGTCGGCATCGATCAAGATAATCGAAAAGTGTTGCTGTAGCATTTGCGCTTGTTCAATACAGGATTGTAGCAGTTTGTCGGTGTTGTGGCGGTTATAGAGCCCGGTCAGTTTATCGGTTTCGGCGACTTGTTTAATTTCAACCAGCGCATCTTCTAACGCATGGGTTTTTTCTTTAATGCGTTTTTCTAACCAGGAATTGCGTTCTTCGAGTTCTTTAATCGGGTAGGACTCATCTTCGCAGTGGGCATCCGTTGGAAAAGAGGCATGAAGATGCGTCACTCGCCATTGCGTCTGTTGCTGAACAGCAACCAGGGTGACGCGAAGCTTATTAAACACCAGCTGTTGTTGCAGGATTTCAGTTTCAAGCCGCAGGATAGCATTAAATTGATAGGCTTGGTCCGCCACCAAACATAGCAGGTGTTGTTGCTGAATTTGGTAGTGAATCGGATTGGGAGCGTTGGCAATATCTTGTTGATAGAGGGCAATGGATTGTTCACGGTTGACGCCGACTTCACCGGCACCTGTGCCAAAACCGGTCATCTGTTCATGCAGTATCTCTGCAATGCCTGCAAGATTGCGTTGCTCGAATAATAGATCAAGATAGTGATGAAAAAACGTCATAGCCTCAGAGTCCCTTTCGATACAAACCTTAGGGTCTAAGCTAGACTTTTTAAAATCGGTCACTAGGAAAATACCTTTTTATATGCAAATGCAACGGCGATCTTTACTTCGTCAACCATTCTGTTGCGCTCTTCTTGGGACATAAAAAAGCACAGATCAACATGATGCCGAATATATCTAGGCGACATGGTGTTCAATGCAATGCAGGCTATGTCTTCTAATTCATCTTCGCTGAGTTCATGAGTCCAGTAGTGCTGGACTATTTCATCAAAAACTAGCTTTTCGTAATAGTTTTGGATTGCATCAAACGCCATACTAATCCTCTAAAATCTTAGCAAGTTATTTAAAAAGGCAAGCGACGGCGTAGGTTTTCTAGCATTTCACCGCCTCGTTCTTCGATCTGCTGCTGGATTTGTTCGCCAATTTTCTCTTTTTGCTCTTCAACCTGTTTTTCGATTTGACGCTGAATACGTTCTTGTTCTTGACGTAAGCGTTCTTCAACTTCTTGACGCGCACGACTTTCCAACAAGGAGGCTAAATCCAGTGACACTCTAGGACTCACCAACGAGCCGGTCAGTTTTACTGGGATGGTTAAGCCAACAAGATTATTTAAATCAGCACCATCTTGTCCTACCGCTGATGCAACAATACTGGTGCGTACCAGATAATCCAGTTCTTGTTTAGGTAAATTGACGGTGCCTTCACCCCGTATACGCATAAATGGCGCTTCGGCGGTTAGACGCTCTGTTGTCACCACACCTTGCTTGATAGTGGCGCGTAAATCTAAGGCGCTAAAGTCAGTTTGTAATGGACCCTCGTCGGCTTGCGCACGCTGTCCGCGGAATAAGGCCTGCGCATCACGTACTGATTTAGCGAGGTTAAATCCTTTAACCGCACCGTCACGTAGGTTTAGGGTGACGTGTCCGTTAAGACTCTCTTGCCATTGACTGATACGATCACCGGCCATAGTTAAGTCAGCTTGTACCAGGCCTGTTCCGGATAGCCGATCAAAGTCCACAAAACTGCTGATGACTTCACCAATGGGAATATTGCGACTGTCCAATTTAACCGCCATTTTTGGTTGATCGTTGCGGACATCAAGTTGTGCACTCGCCACCGCTTGGGTGTTAAATAAGTCAGCACGTAACTGCGATAGATCAACCACCCCCTCTTTGGCTTTAATAACAACAAGAATATTGGCCATGTTTAATTGATCAAACGTCAGTTGACCCACGCGGATCTGACCATCTAAGTCTAAGCTGCGCAACAAATCATTGGGGAGTTCTAACACAAACTCAGGCTGGTCGTCAGGTTTTGGTTCAGGTTCAACCCCTTCTGATTTAGGTGGTAAATAATCATTTAGGTTGATTTGATTTAACGCTAAATTCCAGCGTGCCAATAGGCTGTCGCCTGGCTGCACTTGCGCTTGCCCGGTCAGCTGACTATTGTCTAGATCAAGTTTGAGGTTATTGATAGCAATATCAGGTGCAGCTTCACCTAGGGTGACGCGGCTATTAAAACTGAGTGCTAGCTTTTCAAGGGTGTTAGCCTTTGCCATTTCAGGCAGCTCAACTTGTAATTGGGTTAATAGCTTGCGCAGGTTAAACGTGTCAATAGCTAGCTCGCTAGTGATAGTGGGCGTGGTTTGGAGTTGCGTAATCGCAATCCTCGAAGTCAAGACTAAATCCAACAGTGCCAGTCGGAGGCTATCAACAGTCAAGGTTTGTTCACTGAGGTTGGCCTGCAACTGGGTGCGGAGGTCAAAATCGGTTTTTCCGACAGGCAGTAGTGGTGAGTCTATAGCACCGTTTAGCACTATACTCGGTAATGACAGAGTTTGGGTGTCAAGTTTTGCATTTAGGCCGGCAAAGTTAAGGTTTAGATCGAGGCTGTTTAGCAGTTTTTCATCACTAGATTGAGTCGGGCCTTTGGCATTCAGCGTTAAGGCAAACTCGGGTAGCGTCAGCTGCTGCTCGGTTAGATTCAATGTCACCGCTTGAATGTCACTTTGTCCGGTCACAGAGGCAATAGGCAAGCTATCGTTAAATTGTGCAGCTAGTTTTAAGCTTAGATCATTGAGATTGAACATCTGTTGTTCAAGATCGAGAACAATAGTGGGGAGTGCTAGATTCACTCTGCTTTGAGTGACGGGCAATTCACGACTATTCAAGTCCAATTGTGCCGTCAGATCTTTAAGGCTTAGGCTCAGCTGGTTATCGACTTTGACATCAATAGCCAATTGCCAATTTAAGTTAAGTTGCGGGTCTTGCACGGCTAGGTTGCCGGCAAGGCTAAGATTAAAAAATTGGTTCAACTTAATCGCAGTGGTGGAGATATTCAGGTCGTCAAGTTCAATGCGTTGTTGACTTGCCTGGTCATCCCAAATAAAGGATGCGTTTTGAATGCCAATACCATCAATCGCAAGGTTTTGCAATTGCGCTATTAAAGCGTCAGTGTCAGTCGGTGCTGGCTCAGTGGCTGATTGAATTTGCTCGGCTGGCTGACTCGTCTCTGGTTCTGGGAGTAAGTCCTGCCAGTTGGTGGTGCCATCGGCGTTGCGGGCTAAATAAACAGCGAGTCCATTGAGTTCTAAGGTGTCAACGGCCAACTCTTGGCGTAACAGTGGCATGAGGGCGACGCCGATTCGCATTTGCGCTATGTTGACCATCGTCGGCTCTTCAAAGCCGGCGGCATTGCTGAGCTGCGCGTTGGTAATGGCTAAGCCTATAGTTGGATAAAGGGTTAGGCTGATGTCATCCAAACTGAGTTCACGGCCGGTTTGATCTTGCACTATTTGGCTGATTTGATCGCGGTATTTGTTGGCATCAAAGGTGAGTAATAGCACCGTGATCCCTATCACTAAAACCAGCGCTAAACCAAGGGTAATCTTAATTGTCCAGCCAAGCCATTTCATCGGTATCTACTCCAAAAAAATAATGGCTTTAATCTTAGCAGAATCGCTAATAAAAAAGGAATTTAGATTTTTTAAACCTCATAGATGTTTGCACTAAGGCTGATTGTTACGGTATTGATCAATCAGTTCTTGAATAGCTGTAGCTATTAGGTCAGGGCGCTGTCGTTGAATGGTGTGACCGGTTGGGACTTGGCGCCAGTCTGCCTGTGGGTAAAGGTTGGCTAAATCCTCTCGCTTGATAGTAACGTGATTTCTGGCAGCTTTATCTCGGCTGTAGTCTTGTCCTGCCACTAAAATAATTATTGGCATGTGTTCAGGATTCGGCATGTTAAGTACAGCGTCACCCGTGGTCATGAGGTTAAACAATTCTTTTTTTTCAGTTTTAGAGGTAAACAACTGAAATCCCATTCGGCTCCACCAGCGCCAATTCTCATAAGCCCCGCGGTTTTCCATTTGCGTGGGATGGACTGAGTCCACAAGCAGCAGGCCTGCTAAATCGTCTGGATAACTGCGAGCAAAATATTGTGCGTATAGACCGCCTAATGAATGTCCTACTAGGATGTAGGGTGGTTCAATTTGTTGCTGCGCTAATAGCTCTCGAAGTTCAGCCACAATAAATTCGCCAGTTCGAGCCTGATTGCTAGGTTCGGAGCGGCCATAGTCAGCTCGATTGTAAATCAGGTAGTTTACGTCATCCGGTAACAGGGGTAATACACCCCGCCAAGTTGTTAGCTTGGATGTCAGACCATTTTCAAACACGATGGTTAAGTCTGCTTGTTGGTCTTGATAAATAAATTCAACCTGACGATCTGTAATCGTGACTTGTTGAGTCGGTAATTTGGCGCAGCCAGATAAAAACATAGTGCCCATGATAAAACTGCCCAGCAGGGTAAGTCTAAGTCTATTCATATATTATTTAGTTACTTTTTTCGGTTACTGCTTTTAATATTAATTTAACTATAATGAACTTATTAAGGTAGATTTTAAGACAAAAAACATGAATCTCATCAAAAAAGAATTTAGGGTGTTTGAAGCATTCCGCTTTATGATAATGCTGGGTACGTTGGTATGGGGTGTTATTTTGCTATCAGCCTGTGGCCACCAACCTAATCAGACGAATCCTGTGGACTATCATACTAGTCAAATTTCAGTGGATTGGGCCGGGACCTACACTGGGAGTCTACCATGTGCAGATTGTGAAGCTATTCATTGGCGTTTAACGCTGAATAATGACCGTTCGTTTATCTTACAGCGAAACTACTTGGGTAAGTTAGATGACGCAATAAGGGACGATGGACGTTTTAGTTGGGCAGATGATGGGCAACGCATTATTTTAATAACTAAGAGGGGCGAGAGCATCGGCTTTTTTGTTGGTGAAAATCGTATTTGGTTACTTGATCAAGAAAATAGGCGCATCACCGGTGGACTTGCAGACTTATATACACTTATAAAAGAATAGGCATTGATAGCGATAGTTTAACTTCTACTAACTTGTTATGATTAATAAATTGTATATTAAATTGGCAAAATGTCCTTTCTAAAAACGTACGAAATGGGAGCAGTGTGATTAGGGTTTTAATCGGGCTTGTAGTGTTTTTTTTCGTTGCTTTTGCCGCCTTGCAGATGTGGGTTATTGATAGGCCTCAACCAACAATTAAGGTCGGGGTTTTGCATGCCTTAACCGGTACCATGGCAACTAGTGAGCAGCCTTTGGTGCAGATGGTAGAGTTGGCGGTTGAGCAAATCAATCAGCAGGGTGGATTGTTAGGTCGTCAACTTGAGTTAGTGATTGCTGATACCGAATCCGATGCCGATATTGCCGCCTACCAAGCGCAAAAACTTATTGTTGATGATCAAGTTAGTGTTGTATTTGGATGTTGGACATCTGCCTGTCGAAAGATGGTCAAACCCGTGTTTGAGGAGCATCATCATTTATTATTTTATCCAGTCCAGTACGAGGGACTAGAGGCCTCCAATCATATCTTTTACACAGGTTCTTCCCCTAATCAACAAATTGTGCCGGGTGCACGTTGGGCGATGCAGCAGTTTGGTCCACGAGTATTGTTGTTGGGTTCAGATTATGTGTTTCCACGCATCGCAAATATGATTTTGGCTGATATGATCAGTGCAAATCAAGGTGAGATACTTGCTGAACTCTACAAACCGCTAGGCGATCTAGATTTTGACGCGGTCATAAAGCAGATTGAACAGCTTAAACCGGATGTGATTCTGAATACCTTAAATGGTGATAGTAATCTTGCATTCTTTAATAGTCTAGTAACATCAGGCTTGCAGGATATTCCGACCATGTCTTTTAGCGTAGCTGAGCCAGAACTACAGGCTTGGGGAGGGGAGCGGTTAACACAGCATTATGGTGTATGGGGTTTTTTCCAATCACTAACTGACCCACTGACTCGTGAGCTTGTTAGTGCCTATCAACAGCGATTTGGCGCGAACCTGCCAGTTTCAGACCCGATGATAGCAAGTTATCTCGGTGTACAGCTTTGGGCAAGTGCGGTGGTTTACGAGCAGTCAGCCAATCCGCGCCAGGTTAATAATGTGTATCTGCAAAGCTTGTCGATGCCTGCACCAGGTTCGATGGTGGTGTTTGAGCGCACCAATCGGCACCTTTGGCGCCCAATGCGGATTGGTCATGTTCAGCCAGACGGTCAATACCAACAAGTTTATGTGACCGAACGTTTAATCCACCCAACGCCTTGGCCAACCTATCGAACCCGCCATGATTGGGAGCAGGCGCGCGCGAGGTTAGGGCTGTGAGTTTCTTTTCTAAAATATTACCGCGTTTAATGCTAGGTTTTACTCTGTTGGCCGTAGTGCCGATGGTCGGAGTCTTTAGCATTAATAGTATGTATGTTGAGCGAGGATTACAGCAAACTGCGTTGAATCATTTGTCGGCGATAGCTGATCGCAAGATGGTTGAGGTTAATCAGTTTATTGCTGAACGAATTGTGAGTGCCAGACATATCTCCCATGTGCGCTGTACCCATAATGCAATGGAAAGTTTTGCTAAGTATCCGATGTATTCAGAGGACTGGGAGTATTACGCCGAGCTTTATCTAAGAGATGTCAGTGTGCTCTATGAAGATGGTGGTTATTACGATTTGTTGCTGATTGATGCGAAAGGCGATGTGGTCTACTCCGCATTACGAGAAAGCGATTTAGGCACCAATTTATTAACGGGTGTTTACAAGAAAACGGCTTTGGCGCAGGCGTTTCGCGATGTGTCATCGCTGCTACAAACTCAAATCACCCGTGCCGAACCTTATCAACCCTCTAGAGAACAGGTAGCGATATTTGTGGTCAGCCCGATTGTTAGGGAGGGTGAGTTTATTGGAGCGGTGGCTTTGCAAATTGATGTCAAAAAACTAATGGATATTTCACTTGATCGTGCCGGCTTGGGAGAGACGGCGGAAATCGTGATCGCGCAGCGTCAGCCAGCATCTGACCAAGTATTGTATTTATCAGAATTACGTCATATCCCTGATGCGGCTTTTCAGCGCTTGGTGCAATTTGATAAGGTGCCGCCGCCGATGATTGCAGCTTTGAGTGGCAGGCGAACTGAATCTTTGACTTATGACTATGCTGGTGTGAGCGTGTTGTCGGCCTCACGTTTTTTGCCGGCAACTCACTGGGGCATGGTCATTAAGGTGGATGCTGATGAAGCCTTTGCTCCAATCTATCAACAACGTAATTTGGCGTTTATCTTAATGGCGCTGTTTATGTTGATATTTGGCGTCGCGGCTTATTTATTTGGCAATCGTTTAGTCAGACCGATTCGTCAACTGCAGCAAGTTGCAAAAGCAATGGAGTCGGGTGACCTGACCCAGCGAGCGCCAGAGTCAGGTTCACAAGAAATCAAACAATTGGCCCGTGATTTTAACCGTATGGCGGCACATATTCAGCATGACCGAGAGCGCTTGGAGTGTCGAGTGCAAGAGCGTACTGAACAGTTAGAGCGTGCGCGCCAAGAAGCGGAGTTAGCCAATAGCGCGAAATCGGAATTTTTGGCCAATATGAGTCATGAAATTCGTACACCAATGAATGGGATTATCGGTTTAAGCGAGTTAGGAATGAGTGAAACCAACCCAGGCAAAATGCGCGACAAATTGGAGAAGGTTAATCGCTCCGGGCGTTTGTTGCTTGGTATTATTAACGATATTTTAGATTTTTCAAAAATTGAAGCCGGCAAAATGTCGTTAGACCCCCAGCCGTTTTTGCTTTCAACTTTATTAGATCATTTACACAGCTTGTTTGCCCATACCGCTGAACAAAAGGGGTTACAACTGGTATTTGATGTCGAGGGCAATGATGGACTGTGTATAGTCGCGGATCAGTTACGCTTGCATCAAGTGTTATCTAATTTAATCAATAATGCGATCAAGTTCACTTCGCAAGGTTCAGTGGTGTTGCGTATAAGTCGTGCGTCTAAGGGAACTGATAACCAGGCCTGGTTGCGGTTTGAAATTGCAGATAGTGGAATCGGCATGACTGAAGAGCAGGCAAGCAAGTTATTTAAAGCGTTTAGTCAGGCCGATACCAGTACCACGCGAAAGTATGGTGGGACAGGGTTGGGCTTGGTGATTAGTCAGCGTTTAGCAAAATTAATGGGTGCGAATAAGATTGAAGTCAAAACGCAATTTAATCAGGGATCTTGTTTCTGGTTTGATTTACCTGTGGAATTATGTGAACCGGCCGCTGCGGTTAAGCCGACAAGTTTGATGCAAACAAATGCTTCAACCGAGGATATGCGTTTTAAAGGTATTGTGTTGTTGGTCGAGGATAATGAAATCAATCAAATCGTGGCAGCGGAACAATTAAAGAAGGCAGGCCTGGTTGTCGATCTGGCTGAAAACGGTCAGATTGCAGTAGAGAAAGCCCAAAACCAAGCGTTTGATTTGATTTTGATGGATATTCAAATGCCGGTAATGGGCGGTTATGAAGCAACACGAAAAATCCGTGCCTTCAATGCGAAAGTGCCAATTATTGCCTTGACGGCGGCAGCGATGATTGAAGACCGTGAAAAAGCACTGGCTGTTGGCATGCAGGATCATTTGAGTAAACCCTTGAATACGGCTGAGCTCATAAGTGTACTCAATCATTATCTTAAGGCATCTTTTTCTTCATCAGATGAAATGCATCAGCCAGAGCCAGCTTCTATCCAGCAAGGGGCTATTAAGGTTACTGGAGAGGTTTTAAATGTTGCGGCTGGTATAAAGCAATTAGTGGGTAACCAAGCGTTATTTTGTCGTTTACTGAATAAGTTTTGTCAGCAAATTGAACAGGACTTTATGCAGATAGTCCCTAAACTTCATCAACTGAGTTTGACGGACTCCCTAGACGCCATTGATCATGTGCAAAAACTTAATCATGGATTAAAAGGGGTAGCGGGAAATCTGGGTACCGAAAGGTTGTTTAGTGTTTCGCAACAGCTAGATTTAATGCTTAAGCAAGGGCAGCGCCCCCCTGAGGAATTGATTGGTTTATTTAATGATGTGTTAAACCAAACTCGTGAAGAGATTGAAGAGTATATAGCAATGGCATGTCAGCAATAGGTTGATTTTAATGTTGAGCCTATTTATTGTTGAATATAAATGGGATTAATAATCTTCATCTTCACTGCGCGCGGTGACGCTGATATCGCCCTCGTAATCCACCTGTACATGCAAATGAATGGGGCGACAACAGACAAAGCAATCTTCAACATAGTGTTGTTCTGATTCGGACGGGTCCACGACAATTTCAATTTCTTCCCAACAATAGGGGCATTGAATAAATTGGGTATCGAGCATAGCTTAAGCTCCGGTTGCATTTTGGGGCTGACAAGCCAGCGCAAATACTTGCGCACTGTGCCAGGCCTGCTTATTGGCAAAATCGGCCATTTGATGGCGACAACTGGTGCCGGTGGCAACAATTAAGTCGTCAGCCTGCGCGCCAGCCAGAGTGGGCAACAAGGTTTGTTCGGCAATTTTGAGTGACACGGCGCGATTCTTATAACCAAATTCTCCCGACATACCACAGCAGCCCGATGGAATCAGCTGAACATTTAGCTGTGGAATGAGGCTCAGTGCGGCTTTGGCATCTAAGGCTTTGGCTAAGGATTTCTGATGACAATGCACGTGCAACCACAGGGTTTTATTGATCGGTTGCAGCGGCAGTGGCGCTTCTTTGGCGAGCGCTAGGAACAGTTCTTCAAATAGGCGTACATCTTGATAATGCCATACCGGTTCAACCTGTGCAGGCAATAATGCGCTGGCTTCATCGCGCCATACCAGTGTATCGGACGGCTCAAGACCGACAATCCAGTCGCCATGACTAACCTGGCTTAATTGTGCCTGAATCGCTTTTAAACTCTGTTTGGCTTCATCAAGCAAGCCTTGGCTTAAGAGTGCGCGGGGTGAGTGGTCTAAAAATACCGGTATTACCTCAAGGTTTAGCGCGCATAAGCTAGTAATTGCCGCTTGGCCAATTTCCGGTTCTTGATAATTAGTGTATAGATCAATCAGTAACCAGACGCGACCCCGTGTCGGGCTGGATGGCTCAGGTAGCAGGCCTGCTGATTGTAGCCACCAGTCGGCTAAGGTTTGCTCAGCGAGCGTGGGTAACGGCCGCGCCGCATCAACCCCCATGAGTTTTTTACTCAGCCAGAGGTTTTGGACGCGGTTAAAAAGCTTGGGCATTCTGCTACCGAGTTTGAGTAGCGGCGCATAGTGTTTAATTGACCAACGACTAAACGAGAAGGGCTGGGTTTGATAGAGCACTTCAGATTTTAACCGTGCCATATCGACACTGGCCGGACATTCGGTTTTACAGGCCTTACAGCCTAAGCACAAGGCTAAGGCATCTTGTAGTTCAGCATTATTAAGTGCCGCACGTGGGTCGGGTTCGGTTAAGGCGCGACGTAATAAATTACTGCGTCCTCGTGTGGAATAATTTTCTTCACGGGTGGCCTGATAAGACGGACACATGGTGCCTTGTCCGGCTGATTTGCGACAGGCGCCAGCGCCATTACATTTTTCGACCGCGTCGAGCAGGGATAGGTCTTTGCGCCAGTTATAGCCGGTGCTAAAAATTTGTTGTGCGCGGCGTTGCGCACGCAGGTTTTCTGTAATCGGCGTATCGCTCAAAATGACGCCGGGATTAAAGAGATTGTGCGGATCAAACAGTTGTTTAAGTTGCACTAAGCATTGATAAACCGCGTCTCCGAGCTGACTTTTTAAATAGGGCGCGCGGATCCGCCCATCGCCATGCTCACCGGACAGGGCGCCCCGGTATTTTTTCACCAACGCAGCACTGCGCTCGGCAACTTGCGCAAACAGGTCAGGACCTGTTGGGCTGGCTAAATCTATTTCTGGGCGCACATGAATCAGCCCAACCGACGCATGGCCATAATAGACGCAGCCGAGTTGCAGTTCAGCCATCAGCGCTTGGGTGTCGCGATAAAAATCAGGTAAGGCCGCTACCGGCACACAGGCATCTTCAATTACGGCGACGGCTTTGTTGCGGGTTGGTTTGCCCATTAGCAGACCCAGTCCGGCTTTGCGCAAATTCCAGACTTTTACACTATCGATCGGGTCGATAACCGGGCAGGCGTAGGCACCCTGTTGTTGCATCCAGGCCTGGTCATGAGCAAGGCGTTGCGCGAGCTGGTCAGCGCAATCATCAAAGAGTTCAACAACTAAAACCGCCGCCGGGTCGCCTTCTACCCAAAAGCGATTGGCCATTTGTTCACGATTATTCAGCGTGCCATCGAGGGTCGCTTTGTCAATCAGTTCTATGGCCGCAGGCTGCTGGGGCAAATAGGCTGGGACGACCTGCATCGCGGTAAAGATGGAATCAAAATGGGCACAAAATAGCTGACGATGTTTAGGCAGCGGTACCAAATTAAGCGTGGCTTGAGTAATGACCCCGAGCGTGCCCTCACTGCCACAAATTAAAGGCACCAGGCTAAAGGGCTTGCCTTGTGGATTAAAGGGTTGGTGTTGGGTGTAGAGCACATCCAGCGCATAGCCGGTATTGCGGCGGATAATGCTTGGGTCGGGGTAGGCTGCTACTATCGCCTCGCCATGTTGTTGTAATAGTTCTAATACGCCACGATAAATTTGACCTTCTAAATCAGTTTGTTGGCATTTTTGCGCTAATTCGGCTGCGCTGAGTGGACCAAAACTAACCTCTTTACCATCAGCTAGAATCATTTTTAGCGCTTTAACATGCTCACGGGTGGTGCCATAGTAAACTGAATAAGCGCCACAGGAATTGTTACCGATCATACCTGCAATCATGGCGCGATTAGACGTGGAGGTGTCTGGCGCAAAGCGCAGCCCATCTTGGCGAACCAGCGCGTTTAAATCATCCTGAATCACTCCAGGTTCTACATCGACTTCGCGTTGCGCAGGTCGATAATCCAACACGCGGGTAAAGTGTTTTGATAGGTCGAGTAGCAGGCCTGGTCCAATCGCTTGACCGCCTAGAGAAGTCCCACCAGCGCGCGGTGTAATAGGTAACCTTGCCGCCAGTGCCTGGCGCACCTGTGCCAGCAAATCAGCCTGATCGGTTGGGTAGGCAAAGCGTTGCGGGATAATTTCAAATACGGAGGCATCGGTGGTTATGCGAGTCATAATTTGATCGGTCACTCAGTGTAATAGTCGGGTGCGTAGCGTACCCGGAATTTGTTTTAATTGTGCCAGAGCCGCATCACGGTCTTTAGCATCGAGGTCAATGACCACATAACCAATTTCGTTGTTGGTTTGCAGATATTGTGCCGCAATATTAATGTTTTGTGCAGCAAAGGCTTGGTTAATTTGTGTCAAAACCCCGGGTTGGTTGTGGTGGATGTGTAGCAGGCGACTACGTCCAGTATGTTCGGGGAGCGCCACTTCAGGAAAATTGACGGCCGATAAACTGGTGCCAATATCGGAATAAACGACTAATTTAGCGGCGACTTCTTGACCAATACTGGCTTGAGCTTCTTCAGTGCTACCGCCAATATGCGGGGTGAGCAGTACATTATCCAGGCCACGTAGTGGTGATTCAAACGGCTGCTTATTGGTTTCCGGTTCAGTTGGGAAGACATCAATTGCGGCACCGGCCAGTTGACCTGATTTAAGCGCATCGGCCAAGGCGTGAATGTCAACGACGCGGCCACGGGCGGCATTAATTAGCAGGCTACCGGCTTTCATTTTAGCCAGTTGGTCTTGGCCCATCATCCATTCGGTGTCAGGCGTTTCAGGCACATGTAAACTCACTATATCAGCGGCGGCCAGCAAGGCATCAAGACTGGCGACTTGCTGGGCATTATTAAGCGGAAGTTGCTTGACGATGTCATAAAAGATCACGCGCATACCCAGGTTTTCAGCCAAGATACTCAATTGCGAGCCGATTCGTCCATAACCAATAATGCCAAGGGTTTTGCCGCGTGCTTCAAAAGCGCCTTGGGCGGTTTTTTGCCAAATGCCGCGATGGGCGAGGGCATTCTTTTCGGGAATGCGGCGCAATAATAATAGGATTTCGCCTAGCACTAATTCAGCCACTGAACGGGTGTTAGAGAAAGGCGCATTAAAAACGGGGATACCCAAGCGCATGGCGGCGGTTAAATCTACTTGATTGGTACCAATGCAAAAACACCCAATGGCGTTAAGTTTTGGCGCTTGGGCAAGCAGTTCGGCGTTTAGCTGGGTACGTGAGCGAATGCCAATAAAATGACAATCGGCCAAGGCGTCTTTTAGTGCACTAGGGCTGAGTGCTCCGGTATGGCTAGTAATGTTGTTATAACCTTGCGCCCGAAAATAAGCCTCTGCACTCGGGTGGATGCCCTCAAGCAGTAAAATATTAATTTTATCTTTAGCTAAGGATAGCTGAGTGTCGTGCATGATAATAACCTAGTAAATTAGTGGGTTATTAGTATAGAGCAAATTTATCGGCTTACCAAGCCTAATCATTGGATTGACCACCAAGCATGAAAATGATGAGTCGGTCCATGCCCTGACCCGACTGTCAACTGATCTGCGTGCGCAATGGCGGCATTGATATAGTCTTTGGCCTGTTGAATGGCTTGGGCTAAATCGCCTGTTTGCGCCCAAAAACTGGCAATCGCTGACGACAGGGTACAGCCGGTGCCATGGGTGTTGTGGGTGGCAAGTCGAGGATGGCTAAACCAAAGCGCTTGTTCAGTGGAGAGCAGCAGATCTTGACAGTGATCACCCGGCAAGTGGCCGCCCTTCGCCAATACCGCTTGCGCGCCAAGGTCTAGTAGTTGTTGCGCCTGTGAAAGCATCTGTTCTGGCGTCGTGGCTTCATCTTGCGCCACTAGTGTGGCGAGTTCTGGCAGATTGGGCGTCACTAGGCCTGCTAGTGGTAATAAGCGATCGCGCAGTGCAAGTTGGGTGGGCGAATCAATTAATGCCGCACCCCCTTTGGCAATCATCACCGGATCGAGCACAATCGGGCCGTTAAAGTCAGCCAGTCGGTCGGCGATGACATCGATAATCCGCACATCGCTGAGCATCCCAATTTTAATGGCATCAATGCGAATATCCGCTAGTAAGCTATCGAATTGTTGCGCGACAAAATCGGCGGGTAAAGGGTGAATGGCTTGCACACCCTGGGTATTTTGTGCGGTGAGGCCGGTAATCACTGACATGCCATAGCAACCACAAGCCGAAAAAGCCTTCAGATCCGCTTGAATGCCCGCGCCGCCTGACGGATCGGAGCCTGCAATGGTTAAAAGATTACAAATCGGTTGCTTCATCTTCGCTTTTGTCATCTTCGCTGTCCTCATGTTAGGCTGACCTAGGTGCTGACTGCATGGCCGCTAACCAGGCCTGGTGAAATTGACTCGTGACCGCAGCGGGATCGTTTGCGCTGCAAATGGCCGAGGCAACCGCCATGCCTTGTGCACCGGTACGATAGACGTGGTTGACATCGGCCAAGCCCAGCCCACCAATTAATACCACCGGTTTATGGCTTAAGGCCACGCCCGCTGTGGCACCAGCCCAGCCGATGGGCGGTAGATGATTTTGTTTAGTGGCGGTGGCATAAACCGGGCCATGACCCACATAATCGGCGTATAAGAGTTCATCCGCTTGCAGCGCGGCCGCATTCGGCGCAGTTCGCCCAATAATGGCATGCGGGCCAAGGGTGGCGCGAGCGTGCGCTAGATCGCCATCACCTTGACCCAAATGCACGCCGGCCGCCTTGGCTGCTTGGGCAATCGCCACGGAGTCATTAATAATTAATGGCAGGTTAAAATCATCTAGGCGTTGTTTGAGGGCTTGGGCCAGAGCAAAGCAGGCCTGCTCATCGCCGCGTTTATCGCGCAATTGAATCAAGCTAATTCCCCCGCGTGCCGCCGCAGTAGCGACCTCCAGCGGCGGATGCAAACACCGTGAGGGGTCTAAAATTAAATAGAGGCTTAAATCCACGTTACTTTCCAATGCTCACCTACCAAGATTCGCTGACTTGCGTTTCGACCCAGGCCATAAAACCCTCATGCCAGGCCATGTGTTGTTTAGCGGCCAGATCAAAATCAAACGGATTACTAGCTTTGGCCAGTTCGTGGGGTGCTTTAAGCAGTTTGTAAGGGTTTTCAGCTTGCGCGGCTTGGTTACCTTGTTGATAGGCATCGGCAAGTTGTTGTTGCTGATGGGCATCCTGTGCTTGTTGCTGCAACCAGGTATCTTGCGCCCCATGCTGATGCACATAACGCAGAATCTCTAGCGCTTGTTCCAATTCATTACGGCTTAATTGCGCCAAAAAATCGGCTAAATTAAAATCCGAGGTTTGTTGACCTAGGTGCGCCAACAGTGGCCAGTGTTTTTGGGTAAAGTTGGGTGGCGAAGCTGTCTTTAATGGTGTCATCAATCATCCTGTTTAAGCTAAGGTGGCTAATCTAGTTGAGGCATTCTAATCGGTTTTGCAATTAGGGTGTAGGGGCTTCATTGATGCGATAGGGCGCAAAGACCTGATGCATATCCACTCTTGCGCGAAGTTTGGCGGCCAATAAATACAGGCCGCCCAGTTTACGATGAAAAAACAGCGCATCCGCAGGGGGGCTGTGCCAATAGTTTTGTTCAAAACTCAGCGCCATGCCTTGATCCTTAATCCGCGCCAACATATCGGATTGCGCAAAATCAAAGGCGCCATGATAACAAAAGGGTTCGCAGGCCTGCTTAAATAGCTCAATCACTGTGTCTTGTTGTGCCGGCAAAATGTTTTGCTGGAAAAACCCAATTTGGCGGGCCGCATTCGCCATTTTGTCAGCACGGTTATCTTGAGCAGCGCTAATTAATTGGCGGTAACCTAACGCTGTATCAGCACTAAATGAGCGGGTGGCGCCAAAATCGAGCAGTACAATTCGTTGGGTGTCGGCTTGGTATAAAAAGTTGGCAAAGTTCGGGTCAGTTTGCATCCGTTGCCAGTCAAACAGCTCGGTCAAAAGTAATCTAAACAGCGCGGTAACCAATTTATCCCGCGTGGCTTGGGGTGCGTTAGCCAGGGTTTCGATGGGTTCGCCGGCCATAAAACTCATCGCCAAAATCGCTTGGTTAGACAAGGTTTGATCCACTTTTGGCAACACAAAATAGTCGTTCAGATCGTTTGCCTTAAGAGCGGTCGCCATCGTATTTAAAGCTTCGGCTTCGTGCTGATAATTCGTTTCTAAAAGCAGTTGTTGTTTGGCTTCGGCAAGAATCGGTGCTAAATCGACGTCTTTGGGTATTAATCGGGACCAGCGTAATAAACTGGCTAAATTATCAACATCACTGTCAATGCTATTTGCCACACCCGGGTATTGAATTTTGATGGCTAAATCTTCACCGGCTAGGCTATGGGCGCGATGCACCTGACCAATGGATGCGGCGGCAATCGGGTAAAAACTAAATTGACTAAAGGCCTGCATCCAATTATTACCCCAATGCTGGTTGAGTTGGGCTTGCAGTTGCGAAATGGGCATAGAGGGCGCTTGATTGCGCAATTGCGCGAGGATGGTGGCGAGTTCATCGGGAATCAGTTCACCGGCATCAAGGGATAAGAGTTGGCCCACTTTCATCGCGGCACCGCGCATTTTGGCCAGTTCATCGGTCAAGCGTTGAATGTTTTGGCTGCTCAATACCAGTGATTGCTTGGTTGATTTTTCGCCTTGTAACCATTGTTTGGTACCTTGGTAAAGAATAGATCCGGCCATGCCCCCGGCCACCTTGCCTAAGCGTGCTAGGCGGTTAAGGCGGTGGCTAGGTAGTGGATAGCTGTTTGGCGGCGCGGATTTAGTCATGAGGCAACCTTGGTCAAAAATGAAATTAACACGGCTATTGATGCAGTGTATTGCATAACTTTTGTACAACTTTATACTGTAAAACGAAGTAAATGCAAGACGAAACTTGGATAACAATTCGCAATAAGCACAGGACTAAGTAGCGTGACAGATTTAGTAGAGGGTGATTTGGATCGTATTATTGAAATGGCTTGGGAGGATCGTACTCCTTTTGAAGC
The DNA here is from genome assembly GCF_000227665.2 of Thiomicrospira aerophila AL3. Classification (NCBI taxonomy): domain Bacteria; kingdom Pseudomonadati; phylum Pseudomonadota; class Gammaproteobacteria; order Thiotrichales; family Piscirickettsiaceae; genus Thiomicrospira; species Thiomicrospira aerophila. The sequence goes on from NZ_CP007030.1 coordinate 435,382, forward strand.
CATTGAGTTGCAGTTTGGTTTAACAGAGCCGCAGGTGATTAAGCTGATGCGCAATAACCTAAAGCCGGGCTCTTTTAAGCGTTGGCGTGAGCGGGTCACCGGGCGTGCCACGAAACATTTGCAGTTGCGCGAGTTTACGGTGGGACGGGGCTATTGCGCGACGCAATACAAAGCGCCGCAGTATCGTCAACGTTAATGATCGTGAGGATACGATGAATCAAGACATACTCGTGGTGGGGGCCAGTGGCTCGATTGGTCATGCGTTAGTTAACCAGGCTTTGTTGCACTTACCGGCTCAGGCACGTTTAGTACGAATGGCACGTCAACCGCAGCGTTTACCGTCATTGAATACGCCACATCAAGTCATTGATTTAGCGATGGATTTCAGTGATCCAGCGCACATTCCAGAGCTATTTGAGCAGGCTTACCAGGCCTGGTCGCAAGCAGCAGGGTTAGCGCAGCCTGCTGAACACCTAGCGCAAGTGTGGCTCGCCACAGGTTTGTTGCATGATGCGACGATGCAACCGGAAAAGCGCTATCAATCACTTAATGCGACGGCAATGCAGCGCGCCTTTGCGGTTAATAGCATTGGACCAAGTTTGTTACTATCACAACTTATCGATAGGTTACCCAGGCGTATAGCCCTTAAAATCGGGGTATTGTCTGCGCGCGTGGGCAGTATTAGTGATAATCGCATGGGTGGCTGGTATAGTTATCGTGCATCGAAAGCCGCGCTAAATATGTTGCTTAAGACTTTCGCTATTGAGTTGGCGCGAACCCACCCACAGCTTACCTTGATGGGGATGCAGCCGGGTACCACTCGTAGTGATTTGTCGGCGCCGTTTAGTCGTCATGTTGCTGACAGTGATTTGCAGTCGCCCGAATTTACCGCCGCGCACTTATATCAGGTGCTCGCATCGTGTCAGCCCAGTGATTCCGGGAAGCTGATTGACTTTATGGGCGAATTTTTTGAGCCTTAAATTCAGATCTATTTAATTAACTAGGAAAAGCTCATGAAACAACATCTAACCCCCACTGCAGAGCAAAGGCTCTTCCCAAACTTTAATCAAACGCCAGGCGAGCAGGCCTGGTATTTTGTTAGTGATCAGGTGATGGGCGGTGTATCCCATGGCGAGGTGCACACCTATGCCGAGCAGGGTCAAATCCAAACTTGTTTGCAGGGGCAGGTCAGCCTAGAAAATAATGGTGGTTTTATTCAAATGCAATGGGTGCTGGATCGAGGCGTGGATTTGTCCCAGTTCAATGGTTTTTATGTGGATTGGCGGGGCCAGACACCGGCCTTGGCGCTCCATCTAAAAACTGACCAATTGATGCGACCCTGGCAATCTTATCGTTATGAAACCCAAGTCAGCGCGCAATGGCAGCGCCAATATATTGCTTTTACCGATTTTGCGCCTTATCGTACGGATGCCCCGTTGGATTTGGCGCATGTGCGTCGTTTAGCGGTGATTGCGTTGGGTGAGGCCGGGCCGGTGCAGGTTTGCGTGCGAGAAATGGGGTTGTATCGCTCATGACGCACCAAACATTATTGCTCACGCCGCTGCCATTGCAGTTTAGCCAGCGTGAAGATCTGGTGGCACAGGTACTTGCCTTGTCGCCTGACTTAATTGCCTTGAATGACGGTCCTGTTGCGAGCTGTGTGTCCGATGTTGTGGGTGGAGCCGATGAGGCCGCGATGGCACTACAGCTTTGGCCTGTTGCCGACTATGGTAAAACGCGCAATTATTTAAATGGTGCGGTGTCGGGTTTGTCACCCTATTTGCGCCATGGTGTGTTGACGCCAGCTGCCCTCAAGCAGGCCTGCTTGGCGCAGCAAAGCTTAGACGAAGCGCAAAAACTCTTGCAGCAACTAAGTTGGCGCGATTATTTTCACCATATTGCACAGCTCAATCCTGCCGATTTATGGCAGGATATCGAACCTTATAAAACTGGTTTTGCGGCCAGCAATTATTTGGCCGAGCTTCCCTTCGATGTGATGCGCGCACAAACTCCGGACGCCTTTATTAACCAGTTGATTGAACAACTCTATTCGCAAGGTTATTTGCATAATCATGCGCGATTATATTTGGCCAGTTATTTGGTCCATTGGCGGCACGTGCGATGGCAGGCCGGCGCACAATGGATGCTGGGTCATTTGCTGGATGGCGACTTAGCCAGTAATAGTTTATCTTGGCAATGGGTGGCCTCCACCTTTAGCAGCAAACCCTATATTTTTAATCTTGATAATGTGGTGAAGTTTGCCGGTCAGTCTCATGCCTTTGATCTCTCCCCTGCACACAACCCCAGTTTAGCGGCCAGTTATGAGACGTTGCAGCGACAGTTGTTCCCAAAGTTAGGGAGTAATCATGACTAGCCTAAGTTCGAATGTTAATCTTAATCAAACTCCAGCTCGGCTGTTCTGGTTACATGACGAAGCCTTGGCTAAACCAGATGATTGGCGGGCGAGCGATAGATTGGTGTACCTTTGGGACGCGAATTATTTTGCCCAGCAGGCCTGGTCATTAAAAAGACGGGTGTTTATTTATGAATGTTTGGTCGCACTTAAGGCAGAAATTTACGTCGGAAAGCCGTCTGAGTTTTGGCCTGCATTTTTGGCGCAACAAGATCAGTCTTTAGGGCAAGAGTCAGAACCAGTTGTCTATGTTGCTGCGGCACTGGATCCTGTGTTGCAGGCCTGGTTAGCAAGCTGTTCGTCTAAGGTTAGGCTAGAAATACAATCCAACCCGAGTCATTTTTTGTTGTCCGAGCTGCAACCGACGCGGCTAAAACGCTTTAGTCATTTTTGGCCCGCGCAAGCTAAAGCCTTGGGTGTGCCCGCATTTGGACGGTCAAATGGATCATCAAAACGTCAATCCGCAAGGAAACATCAATGAGCGAGCAAAAGCAGGGGATTGTTAAGTCGCCCATGTATCAAACTCTGGCGAAAGTTTTTACCTATGCGGGAATGTTGCCGTTTATCTATGGTGCGCTAGCAGCATTGGGTTTTGCTCCTGGTTTAGAATTATGGCCAGACTGGATAAGCTGGCCGCAAGCGATGATTTTTTATGCCGCGGTGATTCTAAGTTTTTTAGCTGGGGTGCAATGGGGGCGAAGTTTGCAGTCGGGCTTGACCGAGTCGGCTAGTCTGGGTTTGCTGGTCACTGCCAACATCATTGCTGTAGCGGTATGGGTGCTATTGATGCTAAACGACAGCAGCTGGGCGGTGTTAGGTTTGATGTTAGGTTTTATGCTGGCCTTAGCGGTGGATTATGTGGCGTTACGTCAACAAGATCAGCAGGCCTGGTTTTTCAAGTTGCGCTGGCAAGCTACCCTAGTAGCTTTAGGTGCATTATTCACCACCTTGTTGGTTTGATGGATATTAATTATGCACGTTAGGCTTTTAAAATGATCACCATAGCGGCATAATTACAGTACATAAAACTTATAAGGTGGGACATTCATGTCTGGTCAAGAATATATCCTTCCTAAGGATCTCGTCATTCTTTCAACGTCTGACCTTCGCGGTAACATTATTGATTACAATGCGGGGTTTAAAGAGGCGTCGGGTTACAACGATGCAGAATTGATTAATCAGCCTCACAATATTTTGCGCCATCCAGATATGCCTAAGGAGGCGTTTAAAGATTTTTGGGATACGATTCAAGCTGGCTTGCCATGGCAGGGCCTGGTTAAGAATAAGCGTAAAAATGGTGATTATTATTGGGTAATGGCCAACGCAGCTCCTGTGTTTAAAGATGGTAAGATTACTAGTTATTTATCAGTCCGTTACCCTGCTACTGAAGAACAAAAGCAGTTTGCAACTAAGCTTTATGCTGATATTAAAGCTGGCAAGGTTGGTTTCCCTTGGACAGCTAGACCCTCAATTCATACTGAACGAGCAAAAGCCACCTTGCCGTTATTGATTGGAGTAGCTGGTACAGTTGGCGCTGGTGTAAGCTTTGTCACAACCAGTTCACTTATTTACTTAGGTTTACTTGCTGTACCTGTTGTCGCTATGGGCTATATGGCTAGTCAGCTCTATAACAAACTTACGTTGAATAAGACTATCCTAAAAGGGATTGAGGATATCAACAACAGTGATTACCGCTTGCGGATTAATGATAATTCTGAACTCGGCTTTATGATGAACCTAATTCGTTCGCGTAAGGCTGAAGCGGCCGCAAGAAATTATGATCAATTACGTGCTTCGCAGGAGCTAACGACTGCCCTGAATGCTGCCAGCACTAATATCATGGTGGCGGACAAAGATTTTAATATCAAAAGTATCAATAAGTCTCTGCGCGAGATGTTTACCCGTAATGAAGCACAACTCAAACAAGCTTTACCTAAGTTCGAGGCAGCCAAGATTGTGGGTTCGAATATGGATATTTTCCATAAGGACCCATCGCACCAGCGCGCGATGGTGAGCAAGATGACGGCACCTTGGACAGGTGAATTGCGTGTTGCTGGTTTAGTGCTGCGCTTAACGGTGGTGCCGATTATCCACCAAGGTGAAAAAGTGGGTTATGTGGTGGAGTGGCTAGATCGTACTCAGGAAGCCAATATTACCGACGATATTATCCGTGTTATGAAAGACATGAATGACGGTAGCTTTGATTCTAAAGTTAGCGCTGAGGCTGATGGTGTGCTGAAAATCATGAAAGATAACATAAACGGTGCACTCACTCAAATTGGTCATGCGGTGACTGATATTAGCCGTGTGTTAGAAGCGCAGGCGACGGGTGATTTAACCCATCAGTTAGCTCCAGGTGTTTATAAGGGCCAAATTCATGATTTAAAGAATGCGATTAATTATGCGACAGACAAGCTAAAAGAAGTGGTTGCTTCAGCGGTTGAAGCAGCGCAGGTAGTGAGTGAAGCATCAGCACAGGTTTCACAGGGTGCTACGGATTTATCTGAGCGTGTGCAATCTCAAGCTGCGGCACTGGAGCAAACTAGCGCGACCATGCATCAGATGAGCTCGGCGATTGAAAATACCAGTCAAAATTCGCAAAAAGCGGCTAAGTTGTCATTGGAAGTTAAGTCGCAATCCATTGAGGGGGCTCAGGTAATGGAGCAAACCTTAGGTGCGATGAAAGCGATTGAAGAGTCGAGCCATAAAATTGCCGATATCATCTCGTTAATTGATAGTATTGCTTTCCAAACTAACTTGCTGGCATTGAATGCGGCTGTTGAAGCAGCTAGAGCCGGTGAGCATGGGCGTGGTTTTGCCGTCGTGGCGGGTGAGGTTCGTGCGCTTGCGCAAAAATCTGCCGAGGCAGCCAAAGAAATACGTGGTTTGATTGATGTGAGTGTTGACCGAGTTGGCAATGGTACACAGTTAGCGCAAAAATCAGGCGACTATTTAAATCAAATCACCCAGTCTATTCAAGAAATGGCGGATATGATCCAAGAAATAGCTAATGCGTCATTCGAGCAAAGCCAAGGCATTTCTCAGGTGCATGAAGCGATTACGCAGATTGATGCAGTGACTCAGCAAAACGCGGCCTTGGTTGAGGAAACGACAGCTGCAGCGGAAACCTTGGAAAATGAAGCCACTAATTTGCGCAATACAATGGCCTACTTTAAAACTGGCAATGAAATGTTGGGTCAGTCAGTGAAAAAGCCAAAGCCAGCTTTATTAGCAGCCACACCGAGCAGTAACCCAAAAGTCTTGGCAAAACCGGCCACCGAAAAAGTGACAAAACCCGCTAAAGCAAGCGCTGATGAGTGGACTACGTTTTAATGAGCATGCCGAAATTGCACATTTTATTGGTGGATGACAAACTCAGCATGCTTAAAATTCAGCATGGTTTGTTAAACAGGTTCGGACATAGTGTAGTTGCGGTCAGCTCAGCATCTGAAGCCATTACGATTCTGACCAATCAGCTCCAAAAGGCGAATTTTGATCTTGTGTTAATGGATATGCAGATGCCAGAGATAGACGGTTTAGAAGCGGCAAGAATGTTGCGAAGTCGAGGTGTCACTACGCCAATACTCGCTTTAACAGGGAATGATTGTGATGATCATCGTAAAGAAGCAGCTGAAGCAGGCATGAATGGCTATTTAACTAAGCCTTTGAATGAAACAAAGCTAAGTAGTGCTTGGGTGAGTATTAATTGAGAGAGCCTTTATTTCGGCAAAAAAAAGGGGCTTATGCCCCTTTTTTGTTGGTATAAATTAGTTTACAGCGTCTTTTAGACCTTTACCAGGGGTAAATTTGACTTGTTTGCGAGCAGCGATTTGAATTTCAGCGCCTGTCGATGGATTGCGTCCAGTACGTGCCGGCACGTCTTTAACACTGAATTTACCGAAACCGATTAGGCTAATGTCCTGACCTTTGACCATAAGATCAGAGATAGCTTGGGTAACTTGACTAATTGCAGCGGTTGCGTCTTTTTTGGTAAGACCGGTGTTTGCAACGATTTGATCAACTAATGCTTCTTTTGACATGAATACACTCCCGTTAAGCTTGAATAAAATGTGATATAAAACCAGCTAGTTAATTGAGTAGTAAGATTAAACCATTAAAACGGGTTAAAGATGTTTTACTTAAGCAATAACTAGTTGTAAGTTGAAAACAGGTGAGCCTAAAAAATATGTGGCCTGCATGAATATTAGGTAAAAATCGCAAAGACTGCAACATTTATCGAGCTTATATCGTTAAATTAAGTGAACATTTAATCTTTTTGTAAATAAACATGCTTGGAGTGATGAAATGAAATGGTTACGTAGCTTGTTTTTAGCTTTTTTACCCGTGTCTTCAGCCCTTGCTCTAGAGCCAGGTGATGTGGCACCTGATTTTAGTTTAATGAATCAACACCAACAAATTGAATCCTTAGCGAATTATCGTGGGCAATGGGTGGTTGTGTATTTTTATCCCAAAAATGATACGCCTGGTTGTACGACCGAAGCCTGTAGTTTTAGAGATAATATCAACGGCATCATTGCCAAACAGGCCACAGTTTTTGGGATAAGTGTCGACAATGTAGCCAGTCATGCTGCCTTTGCCGAAAAGTACCAGCTCCCGTTTAGCTTGTTGTCCGATGAACGTGGTGACGTCGCTAAGCAATACAACTCTTTATGGCAGCTAGGGCCGCTACGTTTTGCGCGTCGTAACAGCTTTATAGTTGACCCAAATGGTCGAATTGCCAAGGTTTACAAGGGTGTGGATCCAGAAGCGCACGTAGCTGATGTATTACGTGATTTAAGTCAATTGCAGCAAGAAGCCGCGCGGTCTTAATGTCGCAGCTATTATTATCGGTCGCCGGGCAAAGTTGGGTGTTAAAACGTGACAGCCGGCGTAAACGAGTCGCGTTGCGCGTTGATCCACAGGGGTGTTGGTGCTTAGCGCCCTTAGGTGTTTCGGACGCATGGCTAGCGCAGTTTATTGCCGAGCACCAGTCCTGGTGGCGTCAACAATTGAAGCAGCTTCCTGTTATAGCTGGTCTAGTACCTAACCAACTATGGCCCTATCGTAATATAGGTCGAGTCATTACGCCACAAGACTCGCCCACATCCCTCAAGCGTTGGTACTTAGAGCAAGCAGATGCTTATTTACCGCAACGCTTAGCCTATTGGGCTGATTTAATGCCGAAACAACCGCAAGGGTTGAAGATTCGTTTTTATAGCGGTCGTTGGGGTAGTTGTAACCGTCGCCAAGAGTTGCAGCTTAATTGGGCATTAATCGCATGTCCTGACGCGGCTATTGATTATGTGATCGTGCATGAATTAGCCCACCTCGTTCACTTCAACCACAGTCGAGCGTTTTGGCAGTTGGTTGAACACTATTTTCCCAATTACCATCAGCAGGCCTGCTGGTTGCGCCGAGAAGGCCATCATTATTTAACCCAATTAAAAAGCTTGAACTTTTAACCATTCTTGATAGGCTTGGTGGCATAAAAATAAACGCTACGAGGCATTATGTTAGTTGATTGGTTAACGGGCTTATTAAGTCATTGGATTGCTTACCCTACGTTATTAAATATACTGGTGGCGATGACCAGTGTAGTCACGGTGTTGTTGTTTGTAGGGGTCAGTTTTTATCTCTCCAGGCAACTGGTGCGGCCTTGGGTTAATCATTTAATTGACTGGTTTGAGGGCGATACCCTGGATGCCACTACTGAACAGCGTCCTGCGTTAGCCAGTCACATTGCACATTTAATCCCTGCGATTTTATTGGTTGAATTGGTCCCGTTTTTTTTTGGTAGTTGGCCTTGGTGGGAAAGTTTAGTTCACACGCTTACTTGGCTCTATCTCTATGCGTTTGTTGCCTTATTGCTGGCGGCACTTGCCGATGTGGTACAGGCGATGCTGGCGGCACGCCATCAAGATTCAAATATCCCGTTTAAAGTTATCTCACAGTTATCGAAACTGGTGATTTTTATCGTGCTGGCGATTATGACGGTGAGCCTATTAATGGGCGCCTCGCCTGCTTATCTGCTCAGTGGTTTGGGGGCGCTAACGGCAGTTTTGCTGTTGGTATTCAGAGATGCCTTATTAGGTTTTGTGGCCAGTATTCAAATTGCGGCCAATCGGATGGTGGCACGCGGTGATTGGATTGAGATGCCCAAGTATGGTGCAGATGGCAGTGTGATTGAGCTGGCGTTAACTACGGTTAAAGTGCGTAACTGGGATAATACCGTCACGACCCTGCCAACTTACGCGCTGATTTCCGATTCGTTTAAAAACTGGCGGGCGATGCAGGAATCTGGCGGACGTCGGATTAAGCGCGCTATTTTGGTCGATATTCACTCTATTCGTTTTGTCGATGCCAAAGAAATGGCTAAGATCAAGCAGTCGCCCATGCTGGCTGATTTTTTTGCCGAGCAAACTTTGATTAACCTTGATACAGCGGACTTGACCAATACCGCGCTCTTTAGAGCTTATGTGGAGTGGCGTTTGCGTAAACATCCGTTAATTAATCAAAATTTGATGGTGATGGTGCGTCAAATGCAGCCTAGCGAAGTGGGGCTGCCAATCGAAATTTACTGCTTTAGCGCCGATAAAAACTGGGCGAATTATGAGCGCATTCAATCAGATATTTTTGATAATTTATTAGCCACCTTGCCCTTATTCGATTTACAGGCTTTCCAACGTATTGGGAGTCGCCGTGATGAGCATGACCTTGAACTAACCTAGCCTTGGAGGATAACGATGTCAGTGAATTACATTCGGTTTTTTAGTGAGTTGACCCTGGATGATTTGCCGCTGGTGGGTGGCAAAAATGCCTCACTAGGCGAAATGGTGCAGGCTTTAGCTAGTCAAGGTGTGCCTGTGCCAGAGGGGTTTGCGGTGACGGCAGAGGCTTATCGCGAGTTGCTATCGGTAAACAAGCTGACTGGAAAAATTTCGGCTGAAATGCAAGCACTTAATCCAGATGATAAGGATGATTTAGCCACACGCGCTAAGCGGGTTAGAGGCTGGATTTATGATGCCAAGTGGCCGGCTGATATGATTAGTCAGTTGCATCAGGCTTATGGGCGTTTGCAAGCCGAGTCGGGTTTAGGTGACCAACTGAGTTTAGCGGTGCGTAGCTCCGCGACGGCGGAAGATTTGCCGAATGCCAGTTTTGCCGGTCAGCAAGATACTTACCTTAATATTCAAGGTGAAGCCGATTTGTTAGAAGCTTGCAAACGTTGTTTTGCGAGTTTATACACGGATCGTGCAATTCACTATCGTATTGATAAAGGCTTTGATCATGATCAGGTGGCCTTGTCGATTGGTGTGCAGCGTATGGTGCGTAGTGACTTAGCTTCATCTGGGGTGATTTTTACCCTGGATACAGAAACCGGGTTTGATCAGGTGGTGTTTATTACCGCCGCCTGGGGGCTGGGTGAAAATGTCGTGCAAGGTGCGGTTGACCCAGATGAATTTTATGTGCATAAACCGACTTTAGCACAAGGATTTGAGCAGGTACTCAAACGCCATAAAGGCGCCAAAAAAATTAAGATGGTGTATGCCTCAGCCGCAGCCAAGTCCCCCGTGCGAAATGTGCCTACCTCGCGTGCTGAACGCGAGGTGTTCTGTTTGAGCGACGCCGATGTGGTGACGCTGGCACGCTATGCGATGATTATTGAGCAACATTATTCGGCGCAAGCCGGTTACACCAAGCCGATGGATATAGAGTGGGCTAAAGATGGTTTAACCGGCGAATTATTTATTGTTCAAGCGCGCCCAGAAACCGTTATTTCGCAAAAAAATAAAGCGATTCAGCGAGACTATCGTTTAGCGGCGCCTCCTGAGTTTGCGCCGTTGGTGATTGGGCGAGCCGTCGGCGGTAAGATCGGTCAAGGGCAGGTGCGAGTGATTAAAGACCTGTCTGAGTTATCAAGTTTTAAACGCGGCGAAATTTTGGTGAGCGATACCACCAACCCTGATTGGGAGCCGATTATGAAAATGGCCGGTGCGATTGTCACCAATCGGGGCGGGCGTACCTGTCATGCAGCGATTATTGCGCGTGAGCTAGGGATTCCTGCTGTGGTGGGATGTGAACATGCCACAGAACATCTCACTAGCGGTATGGATGTGACGGTGAGTTGTGCCGAAGGTGAGCAGGGCAAGATTTATCCAGGACTGCTTGATATTGACATCACCGAAACCGACTTGAGTGACCTGCCGTTGCCTGCCACCCCGATTATGCTTAATCTTGGCAATCCTGAATTGGCTTTTGCCTATGCGCATTTGCCGGTAGCTGGCGTAGGTTTAGCCAGAATGGAATTTATCATTAATGCTATAGGTGTTCATCCACAGGCGCTATTGGACTATGAGCAGTTGACTGATCAGCCCTTAAAAACCGCTATTGGCGAGCGCATTCGGGGTTATGAATCACCGCAATCTTATTATGTTCAATCCCTAGCGGAAGGAATTGCTACCTTAGCGGCGGCCTTTTATCCCAAACCCGTGTTGGTCCGCTTTTCGGATTTTAAATCCAATGAATATGCCAATTTATTAGGTGGCAGCCTGTATGAACCAGAGGAAGAGAATCCGATGATCGGTTATAGGGGTGCGGCGCGTTACATTGATGCTGATTTTGCACCGAGTTTTGCGCTGGAGTGCCAAGCCATTAAACAGGTGCGAGAAAAAATGGGTCTGACCAACGTTAATGTAATGGTGCCATTTTGTCGTCGTGTGAATGAAGCGCAGGCGGTGGTAAGCTTGCTGAATCAATTAGGCATTCGGTCTGGTGATCAGGGGTTAAAAATCTATATGATGTGTGAAATCCCTAATAATGTCTTGATGATGTCCGCGTTCGCCGAGTATTTTGATGGTTTCTCCATTGGAAGTAATGACTTAACGCAACTGGTGTTAGGGGTGGATCGAGATTCAGCTAAAGTGGCCGCTTCTTATGATGAACGAGACCCAGGCGTGAAAAAGATGTTGCAGATGGCGATTGAACAAGCGCAAACTTTGGGTAAACCAATTGGTATTTGTGGTCAAGCGCCATCTGATTATCCAGAAATGGCTGAGTTTTTAGTGCATTTGGGGGTCAGTTCGATGAGCTTAAACCCCGACTCGGTGTTAACCAGCTTGCCGAAAATTTTAGCTGCTGAGCAGGTGAATGCTTAAGTCCACGCAAGGGTAAGGTTTTATGGTAAGCTATGCGGCTATTTTTCTTGGCTGGTGCCTGTTAACCATCTGATTTATAAGGTAAAGCAACATGAGTGATCTATTAACAAAGCAAGGTTCGTCCTCCAATGATTCAATTGTTGGCGGCGGGTTATTGATAAAAACCTATGGCTGTCAAATGAATGAGTATGACTCAGAAAAGATGGCTAATCTGCTTGAGAACACTCATGGTTTGCGTTTGGTTGAAACCCCAGAAGAAGCCGATGTAGTGTTGATGAATACTTGTTCGGTGCGCGAAAAAGCGCAAGAAAAAGTATTTGATGAACTGGGTAAATGGAAAAAGTGGAAAGCTGAAAAGCCTAATCGGGTGATTGGCGTCGGTGGTTGTGTTGCCTCACAAGAGGGTAAGGTTATACGCCAGCGTGCGCCCTATGTGGATGTGATTTTTGGGCCACAAACACTGCACCGTTTACCGAATATGATTAACGATGCGTTAGGCGCGCGCGCGCGGGACGGTAAGGCTAAAGCAGTGATTGACATTTCTTTTCCAGAAATTGAAAAGTTTGATCATTTGCCTAAGCCAGAATCCACCGGCGTATCGGCCTTTGTGTCGATTATGGAAGGCTGTTCAAAATATTGTACCTTCTGTGTGGTGCCCTATACCCGTGGTGAAGAGGTCAGTCGCCCGTTTAACGATGTGTTGGCCGAGATTCGCACTCTAGCCGAACAGGGGGTGCGTGAAATCAATCTACTGGGTCAGAATGTTAATGCCTATCGGGGTGTGATGTCCGATGGTGACATCGCCGATTTAGCGATTTTAATGCACGCAGTACGTTTAATCCCAGGGATTGACCGGATTCGCTATACCACTTCGCACCCCAATGAAATGACCAGCAATATTATCAATGCGTTTGGTGAAATTCCCGAGTTGGTGTCTCATTTACACCTGCCAATTCAGTCTGGTTCAGATCGAATTTTGGCGTTGATGAAGCGTAATCACTTAGCGTTGGAATATAAGTCGATTATTCGCAAAGTGCGGGCGCATCGTCCAAATCTAAGTTTGTCGGGGGATTTTATTATTGGTTTCCCAGGTGAAACTCATGCAGATTTTGAAGCCACCATGAAGCTAGTCGAAGAGTTGAAATACGATCGTTCATTTAGTTTTATCTACAGTCCGCGTCCTGGCACGCCAGCATCGAGTTTGCCTGATGATGTGTCGATGGATGAAAAGAAACAGCGTTTGTATGCGTTGCAAGCTTTGTTGAATGAACAAACACAAGCGATCAGTGCCGCTATGATTGGTACCAAACAAAGAGTGTTGGTTGAGCGTTTATCGCGTCGTTCAACGGATGAGATGGCTGGGCGAACCGAGAATAATCGGGTTGTTAATTTTCCAGGTCGCATTGATATGATTGGCCAGTTTGTGGAGGTGGAAATTCATGAAGCCTTAACTAATTCCTTGCGAGGTGAGGTGGTTGATGAACCAGAAGCAGGCCTGCAACGCGATGCGGCGCGTTATTATGCGTTATAACGGCCTATGAGTAACTCTAATCAGTTGGATTCCATTCTATTTGATTTGGCGCCCGAGTCTAATGAGCAGCTACAAAACTTTTGTGGCTGGCACAATCAACATTTAAGTGATTTAGAGCTTAAGCTTGGCGTTGAAATTAATCATCTTGGGTTTAAATTTAAAATCACCGGTCATCCAAGTCGTCTGGTTATTGCTGAGCGTGCTGTGCGCGCTTGGTATGCGGAAGCTGAGCATAAAACGCTGTTGCCTGAAGACCTGCATTTGTTACTGAGTTCTACAGATATTCAACAGGGTTTAGTCCAGGCTTCTGCAGGTGGCGGTGAAGGTTTTGAAATTATTCGCGTCAAGCGCAAGCAAATTAAAACTCGTAATCCTAATCAAACCCAGTATGTTCGGGCGATGAAAAATAATGAAGTCAATTTTGGCATAGGTCCAGCAGGTACGGGAAAAACTTACTTAGCGGTAGCTTCTGCGGTGGCGGCACTCGAAGCGGATCAAGTCAGACGGATCATTTTAACCAGGCCTGCGGTCGAGGCCGGTGAGAAGCTCGGGTTTTTACCAGGCGATTTAACCCAAAAGGTAGATCCCTATTTACGTCCTTTATACGATGCGTTATTTGATATGCTCGGCTTTGAAGCCGTTGAACGCATGATTGAAAAAAACGTTATTGAAATTGCACCGCTTGCTTTTATGCGGGGCCGCACCCTCAATGAAGCCTTTATTATTTTGGATGAAGCGCAAAACACCACCATTGAACAAATGAAAATGCTGTTGACGCGCATGGGCTTTAATTCACGCGTCGCCATTACGGGCGACATCACCCAGTGTGACTTGCCTAAGCATCAAAAATCTGGATTGCGTGATGCGATTGAGGTTTTGGCTGAGGTAGATGAGGTAGGGTTTACCTTTTTCCAAGTTAAGGACGTGGTGCGCCATAAACTGGTACAACGCATTGTGCAGGCCTATGAACAGGCCGCGCCGATCAATCGCCAATAGGGTAAAAGGGTAAAAGGGTAAAAGGGTAAAACCATGTTTGAACTTGATATACAAGTTGTCCAAGATGATCCACAGTTACCGACTGAAGCACAATGTTTAAGCTGGTTAGCAGCGGCGCAGGCCGAATTAATAGCCTATGATGCCGATGAGTTTTCGGATCAAAACTATGCCATAACACTAAGATTTGTTGATGCCCTTGAAAGCCAGCAGCTTAATGAGACCTATCGGGGTATTAATAAACCAACTAATGTGTTGTCTTTTCCCGTCGATGATTGGGATGAAGCCGGTTTGCCTGCTGAGCTATTGGCCGAACTGGGTACGCCGCATGTAGGGGATTTGGTGTTTTGTGTGCCAGTGATGTCAGCTGAAGCACAGGAGATGGCGATATCGCCTGAAGCCCACTGGGCCCATTTATTGGTGCACGGTTATTTGCATTTGCATGGTTTTGATCATCTTAAAGATGACGAAGCTGCATTAATGGAAGGGTTGGAATCAAAGATTATGTGCCAGCTTGGTTTTGCCGATCCTTATAGCGAAGCGGAGCTTGCGGATTAAGTCATGTAAACATGCCAATTTGGTTAAATTTGGTTAAATTGTCATACCGCTACAATTATTTTTTGTTACATTAAATTTTTTTATATTAATGGAGTTAAAGCCTCACCATGAGTGACAGTGACAGTAGTAGCGGGTCGTCTTGGATAGATCGTATTGCCCGGGTGTTTTCAAATGAACCGGAAGATTTAGACGACCTCATTATCCTGCTAAAAGATGCCCAACAGCAAGGGCTGATAGACCATGATGCCTTTTATATGATAGAAGGCGTGTTGGATGTAAGTGAAATGCGTGTTCGCGATATTATGGTGCCGCGTCCACAAGTCGATGTGATTGATGAATCTGAATCGCTCGAATCTATCTTGCAAGAAATTGCCCGTTCTGCCCACTCTCGTTATCCCGTTATTTCCGAGACCAAAGACCAAGTCTTGGGCATTTTATTAGCCAAAGACGTGCTTAAGTTGATGGTGCAGGGTGAATTAAATTCAATTGAAGACCTGCGCTCAATTTATCGTAAACCGGTGTTTATTCCCGAGAGTAAGCGGGTTAATGTATTGCTGCGTGAATTTAAGTCTAGTCACAATCATATGGCACTGGTGGTGGATGAATATGCCGGACTGGCCGGGGTAGTTACCATTGAAGATGTCCTTGAACAAATCGTCGGTGAAATTGAAGATGAGCATGACGAAGACGAAGAGGAATTAATAAAGCCGCACAATGGCGGCAGTTTTAGAGTGCAGGCAATCACACCGCTTGATATGTTTGCTGAGTCATTTAATGTTGCTCTTGAGCATGACAGCAATATTGAAACCCTAGGTGGGTTGATTGCGACACATTTGGGTCATGTTCCGCAAAAGGATGAAGAAATCGTCTTGCAAGGCTTTAACTTTCGAGTGCTGAAAGCAGATAGTCGCCGCGTGCATTTGTTTTTAGTGAAGCCGGTCAAAAAACCATCAGATAAGCAGCTTGTTCCCACGAATGTCTAAGTTTAAACGTGGCTTAAGTCATTTAGGCAGGGCGCTTGTGCCAAATCGTTGGGCAGGACTAGCACTGCTGTTTGGTGCCATGACTGTGCTGGGCTTTGCACCTTTTGAATTTTCCCCGCTTGCCTTAGTCGGCCTAACTGGTTTGTTTTGGTTGTGGATAGCTAAATCCACCGGCCTTGCCGATGGCGTTCGCTATGGCCTATGGTTTGGTATAGGGCAATTTGGCTTAGGCGTCAGCTGGCTATTTTCGAGTATTTATTTCTATTCAGAAGCCGGTCTGGTTGTTGCTATTTTGCTGGTGACGCTATTTGTTTTGCTGCTATCAAGCTTTGTCGCTTTAGCAGGCCTGGTTATTCGTAAATTAGCCTCGTCTAATTGGCCTGGTGCGGCATTATTGTGGCTGATGCCCGCGGTGTGGGTGTTGGTTGAATGGTTACGCAGTCATACCTTTGGCGGCTTACCCTTTTTGCTGATGGGTACCTCGCACTTAGATACGTGGCTAGATGGTTATGCGCCCGTATTAGGTGTTTATGGTGTTAGTTTTGCGGTCGCCATGACAGCAGGCTTGCTGGTCTGGATGCTGCAGTACCGTCAGGTGTTGCCAGCCGCCTTGGTAATGATTTTTTTATGGCCAATTGGCGGCAGTCTACAAAAAGTAAACTGGGTTACGCCGATTGATGAGCCGGTTTCGGTTGCCCTGATTCAGGGTAACGTATCACAAGATATTAAGTGGGAGCGAGCTGAATTTGCCAATATGATGCGGCTCTATACGCGCCTGACCCGTGAGAATTTGGATGCCCAAATTGTGGTGTGGCCAGAAACGGCGATTCCAGGCTATTTTGATCAAGCCGCAGCAGGCTTGCTACGGCATTTTGTCGGTGATGCGCAATTACAATCTCGTGATATTGTGGTGGGGGCGATTACTCGACCCAGTCCAGATGCTAATCAATATTTTAATTCGATGATTAATTTGCGCCAGCCTGATCAAACTTACCATAAACGTAAGCTGGTATTATTTGGTGAGTACTATCCGATGTCAGGAATGGTTGAGTTAGTTGCTGATCACCTTAATCTTCCCTTTTCACAGTTTAGTGCCGGTCCAGCTCGACAACCTTTAATGGAGTTGGCGGGGCACCCAGTGGGTGTATCGATTTGTTTTGAAATGATGTTTGGCGGCTTAATCGCCCGTGATCTACCCCAAGCACGGTTTTTAATTACCGCCAGTAATGACGCTTGGTTTAGTCATACTTTTGAGCCTGCACAGTTGCGTCAAGAGGCACAAATGCGTGCGCGTGAAGTGGGGCGTGAAATAGCCCGCGTGACCAATACGGGCTATACAGTCATTATTGGCGTAGATGGCCAGATTAAACAGCAGATTCCGCCTTATGAAATCGGCGTGTTGCGTGGTGAGGTTCAACCCTATGAAGGTGCAACGCCCTTTAGTCACTGGACCCATTGGCCTATTTTAATCTGGTCGTGGATGTTGCTAATGATGGCGGGTTATTTTACGCGATATAGTTTCAGTGAACTCATACAACGTTGGTTGCGATAATAAAAAAACCCAGCTTAGAGCTGGGTTTTTTGTGGATTAATGCTGCTCTGGAGATGGCTCTCCAGAAACACGTTAAGCTGAGTAGTACATATCAAATTCAATCGGATGGGTCGTTGCACGCATGCGTGTCACATCTTCCATCTTCAGTTTGATGTAGGAATCAATCGCTTCATCAGTAAACACACCGCCCGCTTTTAGGAATTCACGATCTTCGTTCAATGCATCTAATGCTTCTTCTAAAGAGGCACAAACAGTTTTGAAGGTCGCTTCTTCTTCTGGTGGTAGGTCATATAGGTCTTTCTCAGCAGGCGCGCCTGGATCGATCTTATTGATAATACCGTCTAAACCAGCCATTAATGAGGCTGCAAACGCCAAGTAAGGGTTAGCTGTTGGATCTGGGAAGCGTAATTCAACACGACGACCGCGCTCAGAAGCCGCATAAGGAATACGAATCGATGCCGAGCGGTTTGAGCCTGAGTAGGCCAACAAAATCGGCGCTTCAAAGCCAGGTACCAAGCGCTTGTAAGAATTAGTGCCTGGGTTAGTGAAGGCATTCAATGCACGTGCGTGTTTCATTAGGCCGCCAATGTACCAAAGCGCTTCTTGTGATAAACCAGAATACACATCACCAGCAAAAATATTTTTACCATTTTTTGATAATGACTGGTTAATGTGCATCCCTGAACCGTTGTCACCAACAATGGGCTTAGCCATAAAAGTAGCGGTTTTGCCTAATTGATGGCAAGTATTGTGCACTGCATATTTAAGCATTTGCACTTCGTCAGCTTTAGCCGTTAAGGTGTTGCCAGCAATAGCTAGCTCACACTGACCGCTGTTCGCTACTTCATGGTGATGAGCTTCGATTTTTAAGCCAATCGCTTCAGCCATAGCGCAGATGTCGGCACGCACTTCATGGAGCTGATCAACGGGTGGAACTGGGAAATAACCGCCTTTGGTTTTTGGACGGTGACCCATGTTGCCGCCATCATAAACTTTTTCTGTGTTCCATGAAGACTCATTACTGTCGATCTTAACGAATGAGCCAGACATGTCTGCGCCCCAACGTACATCATCAAAGATAAAGAATTCTGGTTCTGGGCCAAAGAACGCAGTATCCGCTACACCGGTTGATTTTAGGTACATTTCTGCTTTTTTAGCAATTCCACGTGGATCTTTTTCGTAAGGCTCTAATGTTGACGGTTCAACGATCATACAACGAATAACAATAGTCGGATCATTGGTGAATGGATCAACATAATATCCATCAGTTTGTGGCATTAGCAACATGTCAGAGTTTTGAATGCCTTTCCAACCACGAATAGAAGAACCGTCAAAGCTATGACCGTCTTCGAAAAACTCATCATCAACTTCAGTAGCCGGGATGGTTACATGCTGCTCTTTGCCAATGGTGTCAGTGAAACGTAAATCAGCCCATTTAATCTCTTGTTCTTTAATCAGGTCAAAAATTGCTTGCGACATAATCTTATCCTTCGTTGTGGTTGTAATTGTTTTCAGTCGATTTAAAGCGTAAACCATGCCAAGATTTTGTAAATACTAATCTCGCTTTATTAGGTGTTTGATTAATATTGAAATTTTTATAATTTCAATATTATTTTGATTCTTTTTAAGCGTGTAACGCTTGTTTATTTTGGTGCAGATTGTTTCGGGTTGGTGCTTAAAATAAATCAGTTATGAACTGTTTTGACATCTAGCTGTCATATTCACTGGTTATAGTGGGCAGAAATTAATCTCTCAAGATGGAAGTCCGTTTAAATGAGCCAGCTTATCAAAGAAAACCTCAATGAGGCCTTAACAGGAAAACGCTCTAAACGTCGTTTAGTGCGTCGTCGTATTGTTGATCATACCGCAAAATACGGCATCAGTACCGGGGGGATCGGGATTATTTTTGCCGTATTCCTAATTATGTTCTTCTTAATTTATGTTGTGCTGCCGATGTTTGTGTCGGCAGACATTGATAAGCGCACCGAGATGAGCGTGCCGGGTGGCTTGTCAGAACAAACCGTCCATTACGCTATTGACGACTATAAAGCCGTTGGTGTTCGAATTACCGACGCAGGTCGGATTCTAGGTTTCTCAACTGACAACGCGGATGTGTTATTAGATAAGAAAGTGCCGGTACCAGAGGGTGTTCGCGTGACCAGCTTTACGCTAGTGGACGAACCAACCAATCGCTTTGCTTTTGGTTTGAGTGATGGTGGCGTTATTCTAGGACAGATTAAATTTAACCTGACCTTTCCAGGTGGTCAGCGTGTCATTACGCCGGTTATTGAATGGCCATTTGGTGAGGATGCCAAAGCCATCCATGATGGATCGGTAGATCGCTTAGCGGTGCGTGATGTCGATGAAAATATGATGATTATTGCACAATCTGATTTTTCAGATGCTTTGAGTATTCGCAACTATCGCAAGCGCACCTCGTTTATCTCTGATGAAATCCAGTTGAATCCGGTTGCACAGTCACAGATTCGTACCGACTTCATTTCAGATTACATTATGTTAGCTAGCAACATGCGTGACCTGGTTTTGGTAACGCGCGAAGGAATGGCGCGTTATTATTCGATTGCAAATATTCAGCAGCCTGAAATGCTACAGCAGGTTCGGGTGGTGCGTCCAGATGAAACCATTACTTCGGCCAAGTACTTAAATGGTAATACTTCAATGCTGTTCGGGACAGATAAAGGCCGTATGGTGCAGTGGTTCCCGGTGCGCGATCGTAATAACGATTTTGCTTTGCAAGAAATTCGTGATTTTTCACGCGGTGATCAGCCGATTACTGCGATTGGTATTGAGGGTACGCGTCGTGGCTTTGCCTTGGGAGATAGTGCGGGGCAGTTTAACCTTTACTACTCAACTTCCCAGCGTCATCTTCGTGAAGTTTCAGCAGGCCCACAAGACCCTATTACCTTCATTCGTTTTGCACCACGCGAAGATGGCGCCTTAGTTGAAACCCAATCGGGTCGTCTAATCAGCTATGACATTCACAACCCGCATCCTGAGATTTCTTTCTCGTCCTTGTGGCAGAAAGTTTGGTATGAGGGCTATTCAGAGCCGACCTATACTTGGCAGTCCACTTCAGGTACTGATGACTTTGAAGGCAAGATGTCATTAACGCCTTTAACTTTCGGTACGATTAAGGCCGCGCTCTATTCAATGTTGTTTGCCGTGCCGATTGCGATCTTTGCCGCAATCTACACCGCTTTCTTTATGGACAAGAAAACACGACAGTGGATTAAACCGTCTGTCGAGCTTATTGAGGCGTTGCCAACCGTTATTCTAGGTTTCCTTGCGGGTCTTTGGTTAGCGCCCTATATGGAAGCGAATCTACCTGGCTTCTTTGCCATCGTCTTTGTCGTGCCCATAGGTATTTTGTTGTTTGGCTATGGTTGGTCTCGGTTGCCTGAAAAGATTCGTTTGATGGTGCCAATTGGTCGTAGAGCCGTATTGATGCTGCCGGTAGTTATATTCTTGGGCTGGTTTGCGCTAAGTATGAGTGTACCCATCGAAAAAATGTTCTTCAACGGTGATATGCGTGATTGGTTGACTAACAGTGCGGGGATTGATTTTGACCAACGTAATGCCATGGTAATCGGTTTTGCGATGGGCTTCGCTTTGATTCCGACCATCTTTTCGGTGGCAGAAGATGCAATATACAGTGTGCCGCGTTATCTAGTAAACGGTTCTTATGCGCTGGGTGCGAGCGGTTGGCAAACCATGGTTGGGGTGGTCCTACCGACTGCAAGTCCAGGTATCTTCTCGGCCGTGATGCTGGGCTTTGGTCGCGGTGTCGGTGAAACGATGATCGTATTGATGGCATCAGGTAATACACCGCTAATGGATGTCAATATTTTTGAAGGGATGCGAACCTTGTCAGCCAACCTTGCGGTTGAAATGGCAGAAACAGAGGTCGATAGTACTCATTATCGCGTGTTATTCCTATCTGGTTTAGTGTTGTTTATCTTTACCTTCTTCTTTAACACCCTTGCCGAAATAGTTCGTCAGCGTATGCGTAAAAAATACGGCTCACTGTAACCCAAGATAAAAGGAATTAGACATGAAAACATGGATGAATAAAGGCGAACATTGGGTATGGTTTAGTGCTTCTGCCGTCAGTATCGCTGTTGTATTAGTATTTGGTTTATTGCTGATGATCTCAGCACGCGGGTTGAGTCATTTTTGGCCGCACCAGATCTATGAGTTTAAAGTAGAACAGGCGGCCGGCCCTGCGGTTTATACCGCTGAAATTCATAACACACGTGTGCGTGTGTTTGAAGATCCGCAAAACTCGGGCATGAGCTTACGTGAAAATCAAATCTTGCTCAAAACCGCGAACCGCGATGTATTTGGTATCGATTTTCGTTGGATTAACGAAAGCAATATCACCGCTAAAGAAGTAGCGAAAGGCATTACGGTCTTTGAGCGTTACTCTCATGGCGATTTGTTTGGTTATATCAACGCCTTTGAAGTGAATGGTGAGCGGCTTGATGATTTGCAGGCGGTTAAAAATCGTATGCATGCGCAACTAAAAGAAAGCCGTCAGATTCGTAAAGAACTGCGTCGTATTGAAAAAGGTCTTATCGGGGGCATTAACTACCAACTAGAACAAATCCGTTTTGAACAACGTCGTTTAGATCAGCGTGGTCAGCTTACTCAAGAAGCGATAGCTAATTTCGATGCTGAACGTGCGCGTTTAAATCAAGAGTTTAGTGAGTTAGAAACAGTTCGAGCTGAGCTTTACAACCGCTTACGAGCTTTAGGTACGGTCGTTGTGACGCTATCAGATGGCTCAGAACGACGTTTAGGACTTGATCAGGTAGTCGATTTTTGGCAACCGAACGATATGCATTTGGGTCAAAAAACCGCGTTCTTTTTAGGTTCAATTAAAAACTTCTTGTTAGACGATCCGCGTGAAGCCAATACGGAGGGTGGGGTATTTCCTGCTATTGTCGGTACCTTCACGATGGTTATCCTTATGACATTGTTTGTAATGCCTATGGGTATTTTGGCTGCAATCTATATGCGTGAATATGCTAAAGAGGGCCCAGTATTAAAGCTGGTGCGTATCTCGATTAATAACCTAGCCGGTGTACCCTCTATCGTATTCGGTATTTTTGGTTTGGGCTTCTTTGTTTACGTACTCGGTTATTCGATTGACCAAATGTTTTATAGCCATGTGTTACCTAACCCTACCTTTGGTACACCAGGCCTGCTATGGGCGGCCTTAACCATGGCGCTGTTGACCTTGCCTGTGGTGATTGTATCAACAGATGAAGGTTTATCCCGTATTCCACGCGCGCTTCGCGAAGGCGGCTTGGCCTTGGGTGCAACTAAGTTAGAAGTGATTTTGAGGATTATCTTACCCATGACAACACCCGCCATTATGACCGGTTTGATTTTAGCCATCGCGCGTGCTGCGGGTGAAGTGGCGCCATTGATGCTGGTTGGGGTCGTGAAGTTAGTGTCGGAGTTACCAGTGAATACGAATCCACCGTTCGTACATTTGGATCAGAAGTTTATGCACCTAGGCTTCCATATTTATGATACCGGCTTCCAAAGCCCGAACGTTGAGGCTGCACAGCCACTAGTCTATGCCACTTCCTTGTTGTTGGTATTGGTCATCGTGAGCTTAAACTTGGGCGCGATTATGATCCGCAACCGCTTACGTGAAAAATATAAATCACTCGAACATTAATTGACAGAATTTAGGTTAGAAGGAAAAAGTTATGAGTCAGAACATTAGTGTAAATACGGGGCGTGATCACCGCAATATGAATCTTGCGGAAGAGAAAATCGCGATCCAGGTTAAAAATTGGGATTTGTATTATGGCAATTCTCAGGCCTTAAAGAATGTCACCATGGATATTCCTGAAAAGCGCGTAACCGCGTTTATCGGGCCATCAGGTTGTGGTAAGTCAACTTTACTGCGTTGCTTTAACCGTATGAACGATTTGATTGATATCGTTCGTGTCGATGGCAAGATGTATATTCATGGCCAGGATATGTATGCCAAAGAATTAGATGTGGCTGAAATTCGTCGCCGAATTGGTATGGTATTCCAAAAACCAAACCCCTTCCCAAAAAGTATCTATGAAAACGTCGCCTATGGTTTGCGTTTGCAGGGTGTCAACAATAAATCGACCCTTGATGATACCGTTGAGTGGGCGTTGCAAGGCGCGGGCTTGTGGAAAGAGGTTAAAGACCGTCTAAATGAAAATGCCTTGGGTATGTCGGGTGGTCAACAGCAGCGTTTGTGTATTGCGCGCGCGATTGCAATTCAGCCTGAGGTGATGTTACTAGACGAACCCACTTCAGCCTTAGACCCCATTTCAACTTTGGCAATTGAAGAATTGATTTTTGAATTGAAAAAAGACTTCACCATTCTGATTGTGACCCACAACATGCAACAAGCGGCTCGTGTGTCGGATTACACCGCGTTTATGTATATGGGTGAGCTGATTGAATATACCGATACGGATGGTTTATTTACCAACCCACAGGTTAAACGCACAGAAGATTATATTACAGGCCGTTACGGTTAAAAGAAGGGTAGTCGAAATGGAAAAACAAGAATTTGGTTCACATGTATCTGGTTCATTTAACCGTGCGCTTGAAGAGTTATTTAATCAAGTATTAGAAATGGGTGGTTTAGTAGAGCGTCAGTTGGCTAGCGCCATTCATGCTGTGCAAAACTACGACATAAATGAAGCAAAAGAGGTCATAAATCTTGATAAGTTGGTCAACCAACAAGAAATTGAAATTGACCGTTTAAGTGTGCGTCTATTAGCGCGTCAGCAACCGACCGCCTCTGATTTACGTTTGGTTATTGCGGCCATTCGCTTAGGTGTCGATTTAGAGCGCATGGGTGACGAGGTGGTTAAGATTGCCAATATGGTTGTGCATATCGCTGAAATGGATGATGGGCGTTGCCAAGGCTTAAATGGTTATAAGCAATTGATTGAAATTGCTTCACGTGCTACCGAGATGTTACAAAAAGCCTTGAATGCGTTTGTGCGTTTAGATATCAAAGGTTGCGGCAGCATTATTGAGGAAGAAGAGCGTGTGGACGAACTCTTTAAAGTGACGACTGATGAAGTCATGGCGCTGTTTAAAGATTCGGATGTCGATGTGGTATGTTTGTTCGAATTGATTTATGCTTTACGGGCAAGTGAGCGCATTACCGATCATGCTCGAAATATGGCTGAAACCATCATTTATTTGGTGAATGGTCAGGAAATGCGTAATATTGACCCGAATCGTTTAGCTGAATTTTTAGAAAATATTAGTTAATCGATGACCATGATGAGAGACTTTATGCCCCCTGCCAAAATACTTGTCGTAGAAGACGAATCCGCCATTCGTGATATGTTGCACTTTACCTTAAGTTCAGCAGGCTATGATGTGGTTTTGGCTGCTAATGCTGAACAGGGTTGGCAGAAAATTCAAGATGACGCACCGGATTTGCTTATTCTGGATTGGATGTTACCCGGTATTAGTGGGGTAAAGCTTGCGCAACGTATTCGACAGGATGAGAAAACGCGTAGTTTACCGATTGTGATGTTAACAGCGCGCGGTGAAGAAACCGATCAAGTGATGGGTTTTGATGCGGGCGCTGATGATTATGTAGTCAAGCCGTTTTCTCCTCGTGCTTTAGTCGCGCGTATTCGTGCCTTGTTTCGTCGTCAGGATCCAGAAACTCAAACCACAGAAGTGTTGCAACTAGGTGAGTTGAGAATGGATTTGGCCAGTTATCGTTTTTGGGCGAAGGAGCAGGAGGTCCGCATGGGACCGACTGAGTTTAAGCTGATGCAGTTTTTTATGCAGCATCCTAATCGGGTCTATTCGCGGGGCCAACTATTGGATCAGGTCTGGGGGCAACAAGTGGTGGTTGAAGAGCGCACAGTCGATGTGCATATTCGCCGCTTACGCAAATTGCTTGAACCGCTACAATGTGAAGATTATATCCATACTATTCGTGGTGCCGGTTACCGTTTTTCGGAACCCGACCCACGCGCTGCTGATTAATGTTGAGCAATCATTATGCTTGGCATTAAGCCACTCTTTGACTTATCAAAACGCTTACGCTTCCATGAAGAAGTAATTGGCATTGCGGTGCTTATTTTTTTAGCGACGATTGCCGGCTTAATTACCCAAGCCTGGGGCTGGTCTTTTTTATTGATTTTTTTGTTATATGTGTTGCGCAATATGTTTTATTTTGCGCGTTTTTTACGCATGGTGAAAAGTGCTGACTTGGAAGCCCACCAAGTGCCTTTTGGGGTTTGGGGTGATATTTTTGATAGTTATTTTGAAAAATCTTTTCAAGAAAAGCGTCAAATCAAGCGCTTAAAGTCGGAAACGGATCAAGTTCAACAGGCGATGAACCTCCTGCCTGATGCGCATATTTCGTTATCTAAAAATTTTAAAATTGAATGGATTAATCATGGTGCCGAAGCCTTGCTTGGATTAAATCAAAGCGATGTTGGGCAGTTGATTACCAACTTACTGCGTCAGCCGGAGATTATTGCTTATTTTGAAGCGGGTGAGTTTGATCAAACGGTCGAGTTCTATCAAACCCATCAAAGCACGCAGCGCTTGAGTGCGTCGATGGTGCCTTACTTTCAGCATCATTTCTTATTTATTGTGCGCGATATTACTGCAGCCCATAACCTGGCACAGGTCCGTCGTGATTTTGTAGCCAATGCGTCACATGAGTTACGCACACCCTTAACCGTGTTGAGCGGCTATTTAGAGTTAATGCAAGATGATCATGAGCGTTTACCGGTATTGTGGCAAAACCCGGTAGAGCAGATGAATAGTCAGGCACAGCGGATGCAAAATATCATCAATGATTTACTAACCTTGTCTGCAATTGAAGCAGATAGTTATAAAACCCCACCTGATTTGGTCGATATGCAAGAAGTCCTCACTGTTCTTGAGCAGGATATGCATCTACTGAGTCAAAATGAGCATCAGATTAAGTTTGAGATAGCGACCCATAAAAACCTGTTTGGCTTGGTGGAACCTCTACGCAGTGTGTTTGTAAATTTGGCCACTAATGCAGTTCGTTACACACCGCCGGGCGGCAAAATTACTGTACGTTGGCTTGAAAATGAGCAACATCAACTCGTGTTTGAAGTTCAGGATACGGGCATTGGTATTTCCCGTGAGGATATTCCTCGTCTAACTGAACGCTTTTACCGCGTCGATACCGCTCGTTCACGTAGTTCAGGCGGCACCGGGCTTGGCTTGGCAATTGTTAAACACATTATCGAACGTCATCATGCCAAGCTCGATATTCAAAGTCGTTTAAAAGTGGGTTCTACTTTCCGCGTTATTTTTCCCGCTGCCATGACGCGTGATCCCGTCATGCATCACGTCGTTGCGCAATTGTCATAAAACTGTCAAATCTTGTTCATTAAGCTGTTACCTTGCAACACCATACTATGCAGGAAGTTTAAATTCACTTAACTCTCCTAAGGAGCTTTAAATTATGCTACGTCGTAAACTTTTAGCCGCTATGGGCTTTGCTGCTGCTACATTAACACTACAACCAGCTATCGCAGCTGTTGATCCAACCTTGCCAAATTATGAGCGTACCTCGGGTATTTCGGGTTCATTAAGCTCAGTGGGTTCTGATACCCTTAACAACCTAATGACTAAATGGGCTGAAGAATTCAACCGTTTGTACCCTAACGTAAACGTACAGATTCAAGGCGCGGGTTCTTCAACTGCACCGACTGCCTTGACTGAAGGTGTATCTCAGTTTGGTCCAATGAGCCGTGCGATGCGTGCTGGCGAAATCGCTGCTTTTGAAGCACGTTATGGTTATGCGCCAACAGAAATCGGTGTGGCCATTGATGCGTTAGCGGTATTTGTTCATAAGGATAACCCGATCGAAGGATTAACTTTGCCACAGGTTGATGCATTGTTCTCATCAACTCGTGCTTGTGGTGCGCGTCAAGATGCGACTTCTTGGGGTGATGTGGGTCTAACCGGTGAATGGGCGAATCGTCCAGTACAGCTTTACGGCCGTAACTCAGTATCAGGTACCTATGGTTACTTCAAAAATATCGCGCTTTGCCGTGGTGACTTCAAGAACTCTGTAAACGAACAGCCAGGTTCTGCTTCTGTAGTACAGGGTGTATCTGCCTCTATTAACGGTATTGGTTATTCAGGTGTTGGTTACCTAACCTCAAGCGTACGTTCAGTGCCTTTAGCGCGTGCTGAAGGTGAGCCTTTCTATGAGTCATCACCAGAAAACGCGGCAAACGGTAACTTCCCATTAGCACGTCTATTGTACGTTTATGTGAACAATCCACCTTCACAGGCTATGGAGCCAGCGGTTAAAGAATTTATGACTATGGTTCTTTCTCAGCAAGGTCAGCAGGTTGTACTAGATAGTGGTTATGTACCATTACCACGTTCAGCTGCAGAGCGCGAGTTACGTAAACTAGATTAATTTGTTGTGAAAACACAGATTAATTGATTTAAAAGCCCAGCCTTGTGCTGGGTTTTTTTATGCTTGAGGAGTTTTTAGCATGATTAATATTGAGCGCACCCTAGTGAGTCATTATCCGCAGTTGCTGGCGCAACCGGGCGCCAAATGGCTCATTAAACTACTGCGTGCCATTACCCACGAAGATGAAATTAATGAGTTTATTCAAGCTAATCAGCATCTGCGTGGGTTTCATTTTTTAGATAAGGTGCTTGAAACCTTTCAATTTGATTATCAAGTCGCCGCCAGCGAATTGAAACGCATTCCAGCCGAAGGACGGGTCATGATTGTGGCAAATCACCCCATAGGTTCCTTAGATGGCCTTGCTTTACTAAAGCTTGTGCGCTCGGTGCGACCCGATGTGCGCATTGTTGCCAATCAGTTGCTGAGTGAATTAGAGCCGATTCGCAGTTTATTTATCCCGATTGATAATATGTCAGGCAAGGTTTCGCAAAAACAACAATATAAAGCCATGAAACAGGCGTTAGAAGACGATCAAGCCTTGATTATCTTTCCAGCTGGTGAAGTGTCGCGTATTCGTCCGAATGGCGTGCGTGATGGGAAATGGAAAGCAGGTTTTTTACGTCTGGCTTTGAAAACCGACGCCCCCATTTTACCTATTCGAATTGAAGCACGTAATTCGGCCTTGTTTTACAGCCTATCAGCGATTTATAAGCCCCTCGGTACCGCAATGTTGATTGAGGAAATGTTTAAGCAAGAACAGCGCGGCTTAGTATTTCATGTTGGTAAGTTGATTTTGCCCAAAACGCTGGTTGCACTTGACCTAGATCAGGACTTATTGGCAGCGCGTTTTAGAAAGCATATATATCGTCTTGGTACGCCGAAGAAATTGCGTAAACCGCCATTGTTCGCAGAAGTGAATACCATTGCGCATCCTGTCGATGGCAAGGCGTTACGTAAAGCCTTACGAGCGGCAGAGTTGCTGGGTCAAACCTCCGATGGTAAACACATTTATCTTTATGACTTTCAAGAAAACTGTCCAGTGATGGACGAGATAGGTCGTTTAAGAGAACTGACCTTCCGCACCGTTGAAGAGGGCACCGGCCTACCCAGTGATATAGATGCGTATGACCGTTATTTTCGACATTTGGTGCTTTGGGATGACGAGGCGTTGGATATAGTCGGTGCCTATCGCATTGGTGAAGGCGCTAGGATTGTCGCTGAAAAGGGATTGGCTGGGTTTTATAGCGCCAGTTTATTTGAGCTAGACGAGCCGTTACTTCCCAAGCTGCAACAGGGCATAGAGCTGGGACGTAGCTTTGTGCAACCCAAATACTGGGGTATGCGCTCGCTTGATTATTTGTGGTA
The DNA here is from genome assembly GCF_000227665.2 of Thiomicrospira aerophila AL3. Classification (NCBI taxonomy): domain Bacteria; kingdom Pseudomonadati; phylum Pseudomonadota; class Gammaproteobacteria; order Thiotrichales; family Piscirickettsiaceae; genus Thiomicrospira; species Thiomicrospira aerophila. The sequence continues at coordinate 464,406 of NZ_CP007030.1, forward strand.
TGGCATAGGCGCCTATTTAAAAGCGCATCCAGAGGTGCAGTATTTATTTGGTCCGGTCAGTTTAAGTGCGGCTTATCCAGAACCAGCCAAACAGAAAATTTTGAGCTTTTACTGGCAGCAGTTTGGCGCGAAATTACCGGGGGTACAAGGTCATACGCCTTATCTGCTGTCTGAATCAACCTTGACAGCGGCTCAGGCTGATTATGCCCAGGATTATGCGACATCCTTTAAGCGCTTAAATTATCAACTTGAACAAGACGGGGTAAAAGTACCGACGCTATATAAGCAATACACCGAGCTTTGTGAGCCTGGAGGTTGTGAGTTTCATGGGTTTAATTTAGATGCGGATTTTGGCGGCTGTGTAGATAGTTTTATTCTGGTGTCGCTGGACAAGGTGAAGCCCAAAAAACGACAGCGTTATTTGGGCTAGGGTTATTAAGCAATCAGGCGGGAGCGTTAAGTGCCGATGACCCCGCCGTCGGTTTTGGTAATCACCACCGTGGCTGATCTAGGCACACCATAGCCCATGGGCCAGCGTGAACTAAATTGATTGCGTTTAAACGCGTCAGCCGTGGTGGTTGCGCCCGGGTGCTGCACGTTGATAAAAAGCGTTTTGCCATCAGGTGTAGCGGTAATGCCGGTGATTTCTTGGCCAATTGGACCGACTAAGAACCGGCGTAAATCACCGCTAGCTGGATCGCAGGCTAACATTTGATTATTACCAAATTGGCTAAAATCACCCGTATTCAATACACGCTCACTCATATCGGTTTGAATCCACAAACGACCATCCTTATCAAACCATAGGCCATCTGGGGCATTAAACTGGTTGGTATCATTGAGCGGCACACCAGCAAACTCTGAATCACTTTGATCGCCTGCCAACAAAAAAATATCCCAGTTAAAGTGAGTTGGCAGGGTGGTGGATTCTTGCCAGCGGATGATATGACCATAAGGATTGCCTGCGCGCGGGTTGGCTGCATCTACCTGTTCGGCTTGGCGGCGGGTGTTATTGGTTAAGGTGAAATAAACCTCTCCAGAGTTTGGGTCAATCGCGCCCCATTCAGGGCGATCCATTTTAGTGGCGCCCATTAGATCAGCGGCTAAGCGCGTGTTGATTAATACATCGCCTTGGCTATCAAAGCCATTTTCAGCGGTTAAAGGTCCTTGTCCAAAGACTAATGGTAACCACTCACCTCGACCATCCTCATGGAATTTGGCTACATACAGCGTACCCTTGTCTAACAGGTTGGGCTGCGGCTTATTTTTGGAATAAGTGGTATCGCTTACATAACGATAAATATATTCAAAACGGGCATCATCGCCCATATAGCACTCGATCGGTTGACCCTCAATAGCGGGTCTAAAAATCACGCCTTCATGAGCAAAACGACCTAATGCAGTACGTTTAATCGGTGTGCTATGCGGGTCGAGTGGATCAATTTCAACCACCCAGCCAAATTGATTCGGTTCATTAACAAATTCATCGTCGGCTTTAAAACGCTGGAATAGGTCAGCATGAGTCGCAGAGCCTTTAGCGCGCTCCCAAGCATAACGTCCTGACGTTTCGCTGCGCACGCCGTAACGTTGTTGTTCACGTGGTTGACTGGTGGGGTTATAAAAATAACCCGCCCAGTTTTCTTCACAGGTTAAGTAGGTACCCCAAGGGGTTACGCCATGCGCGCAGTTATTAATTGTGCCGCGGGCTTGAGTACCCTCTGGACTAAATGGTGTGCGCATTTTTTCATGTCCACGCGCCGGACCGCTAATCTCCATCAGGGTGGTGGCATCGATGCGGCGATTGAGTGGACTGGTCGTTGGTAGCCATTCGCCTTGCTCATCACGTTTAATGTGCACGACAGTGACACCGTGCGCGGCCATTTCATCTAACACCTCTTTGGCGTCACGATGCCCTTCGGAATCAATGTACACCGCAGATGAGCTGAAGGTGCGTCCCTGATAACTGTTATGCAAAAAACGCGGCTCAATATATTCATGATTGAGCACGAGTAAGCCTTCACCATTGCCGCCATAGATGGGGAAAAAATGCATCCCATCATGATGACTGCCAATAGTAAGTTCTTGGTCAGGGTGGGGCAGACGCGAGCCAAAAGGCAAAATGACCTGGTATTGATAGCCCTCAGGTAAGATGATTTTATCGGCTTCACTGACCATGACAGGGTTAAACCCCAGTCGAGAAGCAGGCCTGCTGACGGTTGATGGCGTACTTTCATTTGCCAAAGCCGCTCCTTTAGGAAGGGTTAAAAACGCCAAGCCTAAGCTGCCGATTAAAAAGTCGCGGCGCTTGAGCTTGGGTGCTAACACCTGGTAAAACTCAGTGTTATTGCTGGTATTACACAAGCGCTCATCCGCGTCTTGGTGATCAATACGATGGTTAGTTAAGGTCATTACTTTCTCCTTAAGCAGCAGGAAGCTGCACCAAATTAGCCTTATTGGAAGCAGGTAAAGCGTGGCGCTTGGAAGGTTCAATCAATCTAAATTGACTGACCTTTTGTTCAAGACGCGTGACTTCATGAATAATGTTGGCTGAGGTGCTGGCAATTTGTTCAACCAAAGCAGCATTTTGCTGGGTGGTATGGTCAATAGCCGACAGCGCGTCATTAACCTCTTGAATGCCTTCATTTTGACGATTTAAGGCAGTATTCATTTTGCCAATTTTAGTGTTAATCTTCTGTACTCTTGCCAGGGTGTCAGCAAATATTTGTTGGGTTTGATGGCTGAGGGTCATGCCCTTACCAATTCGTTCAATATTCATGTTACTGGCTTGTCTAATTTGTTTGGAAACCTCAGCCGTACGTTGTGCTAGATTGCGTACCTCTGATGCCACCACTGCAAAGCCACGCCCAGCTTCACCGGCTCTGGCCGCTTCCACTGAGGCATTGAGTGCCAACAGATTGGTTTGGAAAGCGACTGAATCAATCGCGTCAGTCAAGGCACTGATATCATGGCTTGCTTCTTGAATAGCGGTCATCGCATTAACCATTTCACTGACTGTTGCCGAGCCTGTAGTAGAGGCCTGGAACATTTGTTCTGTGCTTTGCGAGACATCTTGCGCATCCGCCATAGTTTGGTTGACATCTACCACCATGTCGAGCATGCTTTGAGTGGTTTGTTGCAGTGCAGCAGCTTGTTTTTGGACACGATCATTGAGATCTTGATTGCCGCTACTAATCTCATGAATGCCGTGGGCGGCATGATCTGAGGCATCTCTTACTTCGGTCAGCATTTGGCTAATACTCTGTGCCATGCGCATCATGTGTTGGTTTAGCTCATGAAGCTTGCCATTGAATACAGCCTCAGACTGGTGGCTAAAATCCCCCTGACTAAATGCTTCAAGAGCCGCTGATTTAGCATCTAGTGCTTCCGCTAGGCGATCTAAAGATTCATTTAGATAGCGTTTTAGATTAGCCAGATCTCCAGGCATCTTGAGGGTAACACGTTGGCTAAAGTCACCTTCTCGCATTGCATGGGTCACATGACGAATATCTTCTATTGCTTGGTTTTGAATGTTCATCGCGTCTTTAATAGCTTGGGTGACGATTAAAAATCGACCTTGCTGATTTTGGCTGTCAATGCTGAGTTTATAGTCCCCACCAGCCAAGGCCTGCGCGGCGGTTTCGACTTGGTTCAAAGTTTGTTCGATATTGGCCAAGCTCGCGTTCATTTCTGTAGCTAGCTTGGCTAAATCACCGCGGTAATCCCCGCTCATGCGTTGCGAGGTTTGCCCCTGCGCTAAATTTTGGCTAACCTGAGTTATTTGGTTAAACGCATCGGTAACTTGGGTGAGCAGTGTCATCATCGCTTGTTGCATTTCGACCAACTCATTGCGACCGGTTAAGGATGACATGGTAGAAAAGTTGGACGTTTCGTTGAGATTTAACAGTTGTTTTTTAAGTTGATCAATTGGCGAAACAATCGAGCGACTAATCAGCAGATTGACTAACAATAAAACCAAAGCGGCTAAACTACTAATAATAACGAGTTGGTTAGCCATTGTGTCAGCCTCTTGTGCTTGCTGTTGCAAACTAGTGGTATTGGCTGCTTGCAACAATGCGCTAGTGGTGACCAAAATGTCGTTGCCCTGTCCTGAAAGTTCTGCCAACGAATGATTGTTTTGGACTTGGGTAATGAGCGTATCGCGGATATCACCAAAGGCATCAAAGTAATTGCCCCATGCTTCATCAAGCTGGCTAGCTAATTGGCGATTAAAAAAATCACCTCGTAATGCGTCTTGCACGCTTTGTACCAACGGACGTGCTGCAAAGCCAAGACCAATTTCATCAAATTGAGATTTGATTTCAGGGTTTTTTGCAGCAATCATTTCAGCGGTTAGTCGTTGAGAAAGTACCAAGCGCTCTCTTAAGCTAGCAAGAATACTGGCTAATTCAGCGTTGGCGGCTGTTTGATTATAGCGATTGAGTTCATCCAACGCGTTACGAAGACTTAAGCTAGACGCCTGAATACCAAAGTCCAAAGTCTGTAATATGCGTTGTTCCATAAACACACTAGAGTTGGTAGCGTTTTTTAGATTACGTAATATCCGGTCTAAACCATAAAGAGTGTTAATAAAATCAAGGTTTTCTTCGTTGTGGATATCAAGGATGAGTAAACTGCCTCCTTCGTCATAATCTAATTCAGCACCTAGCTCATTAAGCAGGCCTGCTAATGCGGCAATTTGTTCATCCACTTTAAGGTTGAAATTTTGTCCAGTGTTAGCATCGCCCGTTAAAGTGTAGGCGTTTGAAAGTTGTAGGGTTTCAATAAAGTTTTGATTAAAGAACCGCAAGGGTTCGCCAAGTTGTAGATCGGTTTGAATTAAACGCTCCGCTTCGCGAGCGCTAGTGTTAGCGGTTTGCCAACCAAGTAGCACCAGGGTTGCAAGTGCCAGAAAGATCATTGCTAAATTTAAAAATAAGCGTGTTTTAATGGTTAGGTTATTCAAAAATGCCATGGCTTAATCCTCAAAAATTTATGATCTAAACAGTAATAAATTTTTTATGCAGCTAGGTTATGTTTTTATGACGCTTCAGCGTCAAAAACTTGTCAAGCAAGCGTCATTAAACGGACATCTCGTTCGCGTAGCCTAAAAGTTTTATTTAATAGGAACGCGTATGGCACTGCTACAAAATTGGCCGCTTCAATCCGCGCAAGCGCAGCCACCTCGTTCGGCCGCTTGGCCGCGTAATTTGGTGTTACATCATCCAAAAACCCATCGCCAACTTCATCGTCCATTAGCTTTTATTACCGATATCCACGGTGATGCGCCAGCCTTAGTGCGCTCATTAATGGCCGGTGGCTTAGTGACGCCCCAGTCTTGCGTGGCCCATCTTGAATGGACGGAATCAGGCAAGCAGCGTCAATTAGTTTTAGGCGGTGATTGTTTTGATAAAGGCCCAAGCACACTGGTGTTGTTGCGACTGTTAAAGCAGATTTGGCAGGCTAAACCCGATTCAATTTGGTTGGTGGGCAATCATGATTTGCGTTTTATGTTGGGGATGCGCGCGCTCGAGCTAGACGCCCATCCGCTGCATAGTCATTTCTTCTCTCGAATGGGTAAAAAAGCCATAGGTTTGTTGGCAGAGATGCACGCAGAATGTCCGGCTGATTATCTCGTCACCCATCCTGCCTGTTGGGTTGATGCCTATTGGCCGCAAGCCTTTCGTCAGCAGGCGCAGTCGTTATTAGGCAAGCGATTAGTAAAAAAAGAAATTAAACAGTTGCACGCCAAGCAAGCCGATATGCAGCAGGCCTGCTTAAAGCGTTTTGATTCAGCACAGGCATTTAACCAGGCCTGCAGTTGGGCCGTGGCGCAATTTTTAGCGCCGGGTGGCGAGTTCTCGGATTTAATTGATACTTGGCAGTTGCATTGGGTGGCGGGGCCTTATTGGTTTTGTCATGCTGGAGTGAATGATGCCGCCATTGCCTTGTGGCAAGCGGGACAACGACAAAATTGTAATGCGTTAGAGCAGCAGTATCAGCAGGCCTGGCAAAGTGGCGATTTATTTAATTTGTACTATGGCCCGTTAGGGGCGTTGATGCGCACTAAATACCGCAAATATGACTGGCCGTTGACCGCGCAAGGCGCGCAACAGCTTAAAGCGGCGGGGATTATCGGCTTGGTAAATGGTCATCGTGATAGTGTGCAAGGGCAGCAGTTGTATGTGCGCCAAGGCTTGTGGAATTTTGATTGCGATACCCAAATGAATAGAAATTGTCGCGCACGTGATGGATTAGCTCATCCAGGGTGGGGCATAACCCTATTTGAAGCGTCGGGGGAGGTCGTGGCGTTAAGTAGCGATCATAGCGGCCGGCGCTGTTTTCAGTTGTAGAGCCAGTTTTAAATTAGTCTTGGCCAAATAGATCACGGGTATAGACTTTGTGTTGCACATCTTGCAGGTCGTCAACCAGGCGGTTGGCGATGATGACGTCGCTTTGCGCTTTGAAGTCGGCTAGGTCGCTGATGACTTTGGAGTGGAAGAAGTAAGTTTGGCCTTGTTCGGTTAAGACGGGTTCGTAAATGACCACTTCAATGCCTTTGGCTTTGATGCGTTTCATCACGCCTTGGATAGCACTGGCGCGGAAGTTGTCGCTGCCCTGCTTCATGACGAGGCGGTAGATGCCGACCTTGGGGGATTCAGGCTCCACTGCGTTAAGCGCTGACTTCGCTTGGGGCGAGATTGCCGCGTCGCTGTCGCTCCTCGCAATGACTTTTTTTGTTTCAGTCATCGCGAGGCCGGAGGCCGTGGCGATCTCCGATTGTTTTGCAATCGCATTTAGTTTCCTAATCACTTGGTCGGCGATAAAGTCTTTTCTTGTGGTGTTGGCATCGACAATTGCGGCAATCAGGTTCTGTGGTACGTCTTGGTAGTTGGCGAGCAGCTGCTTGGTATCTTTTGGCAGACAATAACCACCGTAGCCAAAACTCGGGTTGTTGTAGTGGTTGCCGATGCGTGGGTCTAAGCCGACCCCTTCAATCACTTGGCGCGTACTGAGGCCGTGGGTTTCGCAGTAGGTGTCGAGTTCGTTGAAGTAGGCCACACGCAACGCCAAATAGGTGTTGGAAAACAGTTTTATCGCTTCGGCTTCGGTGGAGTCGGTAAAGAGTACCGGAATGTCGTCTTTCGGTTTGGCCGCCCCTTCTAGTAGCAGGCCCGCAAAGACTTGCGCGCGTTCAGACTGTTCACCCATCACAATGCGAGATGGGTGTAGGTTATCACATAGTGCTTTGCCTTCACGGAGGAATTCTGGCGAGAAAATGATATTGTCGGTATTGAATTTTTGTTTGACGGACTGGGTGTAGCCGACCGGGATGGTGCTTTTGATAATCATGGTGGTGTTGGGATTAATCGCCAGCACATCATTTATAACCGCTTCAACCGACTTGGTATTAAAAGTATTGGTTTCGGTGTCGTAGTCGGTTGGGGTGGCGATAACGACGAATTCTGCGTCTTTATAAGCCTGTTGTTTATCCAAGGTTGCGGTTAGATCTAGCGGTTTATTAGCCAGAAAATATTCGATTTCCTCATCAACAATCGGTGAGCGCTTGGCGTTTAACAGGTCAATTTTTGCGGGCAGAATATCCAATGCCACGACTTGATGATGTTGCGCAAGTAATACCGCCAAAGATAAGCCTACATAGCCGGTACCGGCCACCGCGATTTTCATCTAAATCCCCTTGAATAATTTTATTACTCCATGCTAGAGTCGATTTGTAACGGGCAGATGATGGTTTTATAGCGGTTTTATGAAGAGGGGATGATAGTGGTGGGAACAGGGCTGGTGGCAAAAAAAAGACCGCCCGAGGGGGCGGCCAAAACGACTTCGCGAGGACCCAAAGTCGTGACTAACTAACGAAAAAGGAAAACACAGCTTTACGGCTTCAACGCAACTTAGAAGTTGTAGATTAAGCCTAAAGAGAACGCAGATACATCTTTACCATTAACTGTTGTGATACGGGTATCACGACCACCACCTACAGCAGAAAACTTGGCGTTATCTTGGTTGTTGGTCATAGCGTAAGCACCGTAAAGAGTTAAATCACGACCAAAGCGACGATCTAAGCCCACAGCAAACATATCTGCACCAGTTTTTTTGGTGTCGCTTTCATTGCTGGCATTATAGTACTGACCACGTACAACATAATCACCCATGCGGTATGAAGCACCTACACCAAATACATCGCGAGAGCCTATTTCATTATTAACAGTGCGATCGGCGTTGTAAGTTTTACGCTTGTTTGAGTTTTGGTAGAAAGCAGCCACTTTTAACTCTTTAGTAAAATCGTAAGTTAAACCCAAACGATACGCCACTGCATCATCATTTTGCTTAGTTGCTGTGTTAGATGCATAACCTTGACCTAAACTTTCTACTGCGGCTGACATACGTAAGCCATCTGCACGATAATTAAGTGCAGCACTAAATGCCTCACGACCATTGTCTAGGTTAGCATCGCGTCCACTACCGTTATCTTCATTAGTGGCTGAGTATTGAAGATCAAAATTAAAGCCATTGAAATTTGGTGTGGTATAGCCGATAGAGTTTTTGAAACGGTTGTCAAAGCTCAGGTTATCACCTGAAGTAATGTTACGCGCATCACCAATACGGTCACCGAACATGTCAGTGAAGCTACGGACTTTCTTTAGAGGCGTGTCAAAATAACCAATACGTACAGTACCGAAATCACCCTTTAAACCAGCAAATGTGTCACGCGAGCCAAATGTTCCACCCTCACCTTGATCGAAACGAATCATAGATTCAAGTTGCATGATTGCGGTTAAGCCTTCAGTCACTTCTTTTGAGCCTGAAATACGAAGACGCGAAGAGTTTGAAGATGCAGTTAAACCAGATCTTTTTGCATCTGCTGCACCTCTAGCGCCTGAAGCACCATTATCAATATGATCAACTGATACATGCGCGCGGCCAGAGATTTTCAATTCTGCTGACATGGCCGGAACCGTTGCAGCCGTTAAAGCGGCACCAATAGAGAGTGCTAAAAGTTTCTTTTTCATTTGGGTTGTCCTTGTAAAGTAAAAAAAGGTGTGCCAACAAACACAGGCAACACTTTACTGATCCCAAGGATTGTGTAGGTGACGCTTTGGTTAAACAAAATGAAGGTTAGGTTACGGGATTTTTACAAACTTGACGCTTGATATATGGCTAGGTGGGGTTAAGTGACGGAACGCAGGTGTGGCGCTACAGCGTCTGCCAATCCATTTGCACCAGGTTGCGTGCGTGCTTGTTAAACACTAGCCCCAGTTGGTGAACCTGTTTGCCTTCTTGCTGTTGGGCGAGGTATTGTTGCGCGTAGGCTTTGCTTTGGATTTGCGCTAGCGCGGGATTAGGCTGAGTCGGTTGATAGGCCTCGGTTTTATCCAGTTTAATTTCAGTCACATAAATATGCTCGCCGAGCATAATGGTCATGTCCGCTTGACCGTGGTTGTTAATGTCTTCTGGAATAATCACCGCGTTAATACTGGATAGCCAAGCAAACAGTACCGAGGCGTAATAGCCTTCGGCATCGGGCAGGTCGTTTTGAGTGAAATTGCGCCAAGGGATGCTCGCGAATAGCGATTCGATTTGTTGCTGGATCGCCGGGAAGTTGGCTTGCGTTAGCGCATTGTAAAGCGATTTTTGATAGCCAACTTGATCGAACTGTTGGCTATAACCCGCAAAGAATTGATTATTGAGTGCCAGCATAACTTCTTTATTCGGTATCCGCAGATGATAAATTTGCCCACCCCAAGCGGATTCTTCTACCTGATCAATTGTTAAATAGCCCGCTTGAAATAACAGGGTAATCGGATTGATGTGCTCAACATCAAATGAATCAAGAATTTCTTCACCAACTTCAATGTTGGCAAGGTCGGGTAAAAAATAGCGCTGTTGGCGAAATAACTTGAGTAGAAAACTCGGGTTGCCGGTTTCAAACCAGTAGTTGCGATAGGTGTGTTGATTGGAGATAAACAGCAGAATATCAAACGGGTTATAGACTGGCTCACCTAAGAACTGATAACCGTTGTACCAATCTTTGAGTTTAGCCCAATCAACGCCTTCAAGGTGATTGGCAAAGCTGGTTTCCAAATCCTGCTGGGTGTAACCACAGAGGGTCGCATAATTGGCATCCAGCGTAATGTCTTTAAGCTGGTTCATCCCGCTAAACAGGCTAACCTTGGAGAACTTGGTGACACCGGTCATAAACACGAATTGAATAAACGCATCTTGGCCTTTAAACACCGAATAGAGGTTTTTTAAGCCATCACGAATTGAGGCGGCCAGTTCCGGCTGGTCAATGTTGTCTAGAATCGGTTTGTCGTATTCATCGACCAATACCACCACTTGCTGTTGATAGTGTGCCGCTGCCATTTGAATTAGTTGCGCTAAACAACCTGCGGGGTCATGCAGTGAAAACTGATCACACATCAGGTTGAGCCGCTGCTGATTCTCTTTTAACAGGTTGTAAATTAGCTGGTCTAAATCCTCACGGGATTCAATCACGCCATTGGCGAAATTTAAATGAATAACCGGATAGGTTGTTGACCAATCCCATTTGTCTTCAATGTACAAGCCTTTAAACAAGGCTTGGTTGCCTTCAAACAGTTCCTTAAAGGTATCGAGCAGCAAACTTTTACCGAAACGCCGTGGCCGCGATAGAAAAAACCGCCCAGCACTGTTGACCATCTGATGCACCAGCGGGGTTTTGTCGATATAAACAAAATCACCTTCGCGGATTTTAGCGAAGGTTTGAATGCCAATTGGGAGCTTTTTCATAGGCTACTGCTGATTTCATCGTGATTAATATGACCATTATCTTAGCACAACTCAGCTTGCTGCCTATTACCCATGATTTCAACTTAATTAGGACAGTAGAAGACTAAATAACCCCAGGTTTAGTGGTAGCAATAACAAACTGGGTAGGCGTTTAAATTGCAGTAAAGCAAGATTGAGTAGCGCGACAGCGATAGCGGCAGGGCTGGTGAGGGTGTGCAGGGCGAGTGGATTAATAATCATCGCAGCCAGTAAGCCGACCAGTGCCACTAATACCAGTGGTTGCGCACGTTGCCACCAGGCCTGCTTAAATAGGTTTTGTCCCAAACTTAAGCTGATCCAAGCCAGTAATAACCCGGGTAAGAAAATCATCAAGGTGGCCACCAGTGCGCCAATGGGTCCATGGGTCAGTGCGCCTAAATAACTGGCAAAAGCAAACATAGGTCCCGGCATAAATTGCGCATAGGCATAGCCAGCTAAAAAGTCTTCGGCACTGATCCAACCGTTATTGACCCATTGAATTTGTAAAAAGGGCAGCACCACTTGACCTCCGCCCATTACGAACAGGCCGGCATGATAGACCGCACTGCTGATTGCCCAAAGATTGGGGGAGGCATCGCTATTGAATAACCATGCCAGCAAGGGAAGCAGTAGAGCTAAGCCGAGTGTGCCACCCAGTAACCACCAGGCCTGCTGACGACTTGGACGATGCGGGATATGCTGCGTGGTTTCGGGCGCGGTTGCGGCAGGCGATGGATTGAGCGTTTGCGCTGAAGCCGTTTGGGCTCGCCGAGATGCTAACCATGGCCGCAATTGCGCCAATAAGGTTAACATAACCAGCCATACTAGCAGGCCTGCTAGACTGTTTTGCCAGACTAGCCAACCAGTGCTGACCAAGGCCAGTGCCCAGAGTAGTAGTGTAGTACAAAACTTTTGCGCCATGTGCCAGGTCGCTTGGGTCACTAGTGCCAAGGCAAACACCAGTAAACTGGTTAAAATAATTGGTTGCCAATGGGCGGGCAGCGCGGTGAGATTGTAGTAGGCCAGCGTCAGCATGAGGAGCGCAGTGGGCCAGGTAAAGCCAATGAAAGCGGCGATGCCACCGGCTAATCCGCCGCGATGGACGCCAATTAAAAAACCCAGTTGTGAACTCGCGGGACCGGGAAGGAGTTGGCTGATTAATAGATAGTGACCAAAGTCTTGTTCAGATAACCAGGCCTGGCGATTAACTAACTGGCGTTGAAACAGGGCGATGTGCGCAGGTGGCCCGCCAAAAGCTTGCCAACCTAGCCGGGTAAATTGCCAAAAAATACTAATGAACGTTGTGAAGCGGGAGGGCGCAACAGGGTGGTTCATCGTCTATCCTTTATGAGTAGGCCTGCTGCGCCATGTTTTGCTATAGAAATTAGAAAGGCTTAGCAATCACAGCAATTCTATTTCGACATCACCTACGGGAATCACGCTGCAGGTTAAAATATGGCCTTGTTCGGGTTCATAGATGGGGTCTTGAATCAACTCGACTTCGCCGGAAATTAATTTGACTTCGCAAGCGCCACAGTTGCCGCCACGACACGAATAGGGCATATCAAATCCTTGTTCGTCAAGGGCTTCTAAAAGTGAAAATTCGCCGTTAAATTCGGCGGTTCCTTGACCGATGACTGTAATGGTGGCCATGCTGACTCCTCTTGCGTTTTGAAAATAAAATCGTATTCTAGCAAAAATAACTCAGCCGCAACGCCCAACACCTAATCGATAAATAAGGAAATCCTGTGAGTATAGCTGAACAGATTGAAGCCAAGATTAAACAAAATTTACCTATTTATGACATGCAGCTGCACAATGATAGCCATTTGCACGCCGGGCCAGCGACGGAATCGCATTTTAAACTGGTGTTGGTGAGTGAGGCATTTAACGGCTTGAGCCGTGTCAAACGCCATCAGGCGGTCTATCAGGTGCTCGGCGACTTGATGTCGCAATTTCATGCACTGGCCTTGCACACCTATACGTTAGATGAATGGCAGGCACGACAAACCGAATTACCAGCGTCAACCCCCTGCGCACATGGCTAATCCTAAGACGCCTCATTAAGCTGAGCGGATTTGACAAGTCGCTAGCCGGCATGGTTGAATAGACATGACTGTAAAGCTCCGGTATGGAGCTATTTTTTTATTAGCGGGTTTTGCAAGCCTGCTGAGCTATTAAAAGGATGTGTTATGAAATTATGGATGGCCGCATTGGCTCTATCTGGCGGGATGATGACTACTCAGGTCGCCTTAGCACACAATCACACCGCACCTGTGTCAGCTGAAACCTCGGCGATGCCTTCAGATGCGGATGTCGATTTGTTCGCGCAATCAATTATTAATGTTGAAAACCTAAAACAAAAATATCAAATGGACTTGATGCAAATGCCTGAAGCGGAAGTGACTGAGCAGTTGCTAGAGGAAGTGAATGCCCGTTTTGAGCAGGAAGCGATTGCCTTGATTGAAAAAGAAGGTATGAGCGTAGAAAAATACGGCGAGATGATTGGTTTATTGCAGCAAAATCCTGAGTTTTTGGCGAAGGTGCAGCAGCGTGTTGATGCGTTGCAATAAATTTATACTAGTTTAGATTCGTTTTAACTTTGTTGTACCCAAACCGCCTGCCTCATTGATTGACTCGAGTTCAGTCATGGAGTCAGGCGGTTTTTTGTTGGCCAGTATTGGCATAGTCGTCAGTAGATTCATCGGATAACTCGGGATCCATTTCAGGATATTTGCTATGCCAATATTTTTTAAACCGAGCCTGGTCAAGACGTTTTTGTAACAAGGTCGCAGCTTGATAATACTGCAATACATAGCCATAACGTTGTTTACGCAAGGCTTGTAATAATGCACCATAGCGTTTAGGTAAAAACGCGCTAAAGTGAATCAGTAAACCTTGTTCTCCTTCTATTCCTTTAATGATCTCTTCCAAACGCGCCTGCACTTGGCGTTGCGTGTCATGTTCATAACTTTCAAATAATTTACCCAAAAACCACACCACCAAGAGCGCGACTAAAAACCCATACAACATGTTGTTGACTAGCCAGGTGGCGAGCAGGGTAAAGATTGCCAAAATGCCAATCGTGATTGGAAAGGTAAAGGTGTGCAGCCACACGCGTTTGCCGAGCACCTGCTGTTCGACTTCTTGCGGATTAAGCTGGGCAAGATCAATCGCCTGTAAGCGTTGTAACAGTTCGTCGGCCTTAATCAAGAGCGCACCTCAACTTGAACTCGCTGGTTTGGGGTCGGCATAACAGGGGCAGCGCACGCTGTGGCGAATTTGGGTATCCGCACAATAGGCGGTTAGCTCGCCGCCCCACAAACACCCGGTATCGGTGGCATGGACTTGGTAGGCGTCCATGGCACCGAGCGTTGACCAATGGCCAAAAAAGATTTGATGATCTTTATTGCGTCGGTTCGGATGCGCAAACCAGGGTAAATACTCAGGATGATTAAAGTGCTGCGGGTGTGATTTGGTTTTAAACTCTAATTTACCTTTGGCATCACAATAGCGCATCCGGGCAAAGGCATTGACAATATATCGATAACGCTCCCAACCTGTTAAGGTCGGATGCCAAGTGCGCGTTTTACTGCCGAACAGATGGTCGCGAATAAATGCTTCCCAGCGGGGCGAGCACATGACATCCTGAAGTTCTTGCGCATAGACCGCCGCCTCGCTAATAGTCCATTGCGGTGGAATACCGGCATGAACCATTACCCAGGGATGCAGTGCGTCTTGGATCATTAGCGGTTGTTGGCGAAACCAATCAATCAACTCATCGGCATCATCTGCTTCAAGAATCGGGTCGAGCGTATCGGATTTGGCGCGGTATTTTTCAACGCCGAGGTAGCTGGCTAACAAATGAAAGTCATGGTTGCCCAATACGGTTTTAGCCGCATCGCCCATGTTTTTGACATAGCGCAAGCATTCAAGTGATTGTGGGCCGCGATTAACAATATCACCAACAAACCAGGCCTGGTCATGGGCGGGATCAAACTGAATCTGTGCGAGTAACTCAATGAGTGGGTCTAAACAGCCTTGTAAGTCGCCAATGACATAGGTCGCCATGGTTAGGTGTCCTTTTGTTTTTGGGTGTAGTGGTTTGCGAGGGTTACAAAATCGGCCACGGCTAGTGCTTCAGCGCGCAGACTGGGGTCGATATCACACGCGGCATAATCGGCATCATCGAGCCAGCCTTTTAAATTATTACGCAGGGTTTTGCGTTTCATTGCAAAGGATTGTTTTACCAGCGCGGCAAAGTCGGCCAAGTGGGTGGCTTGATAGGGCAAGGGGCGTCTTGGGGTGAGGCGCACAATCGCTGAATCAACTTTTGGCGGTGGGTCAAAGTGCTGTGGCCCGACAATAAATAGCAGTTCTGCCTCGCAATAATATTGCACCATCACCGACAAGCGACCAAAAGCTTTATGGCCCGGTGTCGCGGTGAGGCGTTCAACCACCTCTTTTTGTAACATAAAATGCATGTCAGCAATAGAGTCAAGATAATTGAGCAGGTGAAAAATCAACGGGCTGGAAATATTGTAGGGCAGATTGCCCACTAGACGTAAGGGTTGGTTGTCGGTGACCAGCTGGGCATAATCAAAACTGAGCGCATCGGCTTGATGTAGAGCAAAAGCCGGGTAGTGCCCAAGTTTGTTACGCAAAGGTTGATGCAAGTCGCGATCGATTTCAATAATATCCAGGCGTTTAACCTGTTGTACCAAGGGGGTTGTCAGCGCGGCTTCACCTGGACCAATTTCTACCAAATGTTGGTCGGGCTGGGGATGAATCGCGTTGACAATTTGGCGAATGATGCCATCGTTATTCAGAAAGTTTTGGCCAAATTGCTTTTTATGCTGATGGCCGCTAGCGCTATAACTGGGTTTGCCGTGGGTATTAGCGCGGCTCATGTTGCGCCTCCAGCATTTCTAGTGCGACTTGAATAGCATAGCGAAAACTCCCTGCATCGGCTTGACCTGTACCGGCCAGCTCGAGTGCGGTGCCATGATCTACCGAAGTGCGCACAAACGGCAGACCTAGCGTGATATTGACAGCCTGGCCAAACCCTTTGTGTTTGAGTACCGGCAAGCCTTGATCATGATACATCGCTAAAAAGGCATCGGCCTGATTGAGTTTGGCCGGGGTAAACAGGGTGTCTGCCGGATAACTGCCCGAAACCGCCCAACCCTGTGCTTTGCGTTGCGCAATGATGGGGTTAATGATGTCGATTTCTTCGCGCCCCATGTGGCCATCTTCGCCCGCATGCGGATTTAAGCCGGCAACGAATAAGCGCGGTGTGGCTAGACCGAACTGAGTTTGCAAGGCGTGATAAGTAATATCCATCACGCGACCCACTAATTCGGGGGTAATCGCATCGGCCACTGCGCGCAAGGGGAGGTGGGTGGTCGCCAGTGCCACACGTAATCCGGGCGTAGCCAACATCATCACTACTTGATCTACCTGACTGAGTTCTGCCAGCATTTCAGTATGACCACTAAAGGCGACACCGGCGTCATTAATCACGCCTTTATGCACCGGACCGGTAATCAATGCACTAAATTCCCCGGCCAAACAGCCTTGGGTAGCACGCGTGAGCATATTAAGGACATACTGGGCATTGGCAGGATTAAGCAGGCCTGCTTGACAGGGCGCCGCTAAGGGTTCGTGTAGTAGATAGAGTTCACCAGGAGGCAGTGCGGCTTGCGCCTCATCGGCTTGATAGTCATGTAGGGTCAACGGCAGGTTTAGTTGTTGCGCACGGTCTAGCAGGAGTTGGCGATCGCCTATCACCACCATCGGCACCGGCCAATGGAGTTGGGCGAGCTCAACAATCAAATCTGGGCCAATGCCGGCAGGTTCGCCCGAGCTAATGACTAAACGACTAGGGTGATAGGACATATTCAGCCTCACAACCGAATATCGATGACCGCATCATCGCGTAAACGGCGCATCCACAAATCAAAAGTTTCATTGCCTTTACGATTACGAATCGCTTGAATCGCCTCTTGTTCTAAGTCCAAACCGGATTGGCTTTGATTACGGCGCGTTTCGAGCAAGGTCACAATATGAAACCCGTTCGAGCTTTCAATAATTGGCGAAATATCACCCGGTTGTAAACTGCGCACCGTGTCGGCAAAAAATGACGGAATTTGATCATCGGTTAACCAGCCTAAATCGCCACCGTTTAGCGCTTGGCGTCCTTCAGAATGGGTAATAGCCATTTCAGCAAACGATGCCCCCTCTTGTAGCTGTTGGTAAATCCGATTAATGCGGGCTTGCAGTTCATTACGCTGCGCTTGAGTCGCAGAATCGGGGCGGCTAATTAGGATATGTGCCAAGCGGTATTCGTTATTGGCCGCATCAAGTTTACGACGCTGGATAAACTGCTGTACTTCGTCTTCGGTGACCGCAATTTGGCTAATCACTTCAATTTCACGTAAACGCTGAATCAGGGTTTGATTCGCAATTTGTTGCCGAATTTTGTTGAAGCCGTCAGGTTGTTCGCGATTGAGCACATCGCGCAACTGGACTAACGTCAGGTTGTTTTCTTGCGCAATCTGAATCAATTGACGATTGATATCATCATCGGATACCCGCAAACCCCGCTCACGTGCACGTTCTTCTTGCAGCTTTTGCATGATGATGGAATCTAATACGCGTTCTTGCATAATGTTGCGTGCTGGCGGGTTAATGCCGCGTTCGCGTAACTCAGCCAAAGATAAATCGGTTTGTTCATCAAGTTCGCTGAGCAAAATAATATCGTTATTCACCACCGCCGCAATGCGGTCTAAGGGGGTTTGGGCTTGTGCAAGACTGGCCACGGCCATAAGCAGGCCTGCTAATAGCCAAGTGGGTAATGAAGAGCCATTAAAGCGAGTTTGAGCGGTCATAGTGTGTCCTTTAAAAATCCAGTTCGCGACGTAGGGTATCAGCGAGGCGGTTACCCACATTGCTTAAACCTTTAAATTCGATGACATATTTAATGCTGGTATTATAACGGCCATCGAGCAATTCTGCTTGTTCTATAATCAGTTCGGATGCCCAGCAACAACTTTCATAGCGTAGCCCACCAGCGCGTTGCAGGGTGCGGTCGGTTTCTAGGTCCCATTGCGCATAGCCTGCTAGCTGCCAGTTTTGGCTAAGTTGATAGACACTACCTAAGCCTAGCGACTGTTGGCGGCGTACTTGATCATTTAAATTGAACCCTTGGTGGGTAGCCAGCAAAGCCAGGCGTGGTTGCCAATAAGCCTCTAAACGGTTATTGATTTGTTTGAGCGCTAGAGTTTGTTCATCCCATTGACTGGTGCTGGTCGCGCTAAAAGGGTCAAAAAAACTACGTAAACGTACAAAATAATCGGAGCGAGGGTCTGTGTCTAAGGCTGAACCGGATAAGGTCACTTGACGGTCTTGCAGATAATAAATTTGGCCGATTGCGGCATCGAGCTTGGGCGCGCCTTCTGGGTCAATAAAGCGGGTAGTGACGGCTAGCGTCACTTGTTCGGTGTCACCGATTCGGTCAACGCCACTAAAACGGTTAAGTTGAAACAAATTGCTAAAATCTAAACTGGCCCGTCCTGAGTCATAAACGGGCAAGCGACGTTGATCAACATACGGCACATACAAATATTGCACTTCAGGCTCAAGCGTTTGTTGCCAGGCCTGGTTAAATAGGTTGATATCGCGCTCAAAGATTAATCCTCCGCGAAGGGCAGTTTGCCACACCATATTGGATGATTGTGCATCGGTCTGCGCATAGGGATTGATCACTTGATACTGGCGCTGGTTGGCTTGCACTGTGGCATTAATAAAGCCATAGCTTTCGCTGATGCGATAATCTAGGCGTGGTTGCACTAACCAACGCTCGCCCATTTGCTCGCGATTAATCATGCCGCGCACTTGACCTTCGCGTTGAAAGTCGTTGAAACCACGATAACGAACAAATTCGGTGCGTTCAGTGTTCAGGCTCACGCGCCATTGACCCAGGTTTTGACTGTAACCCAGGCGAAGTTCTGGCGCCTTCTCGAGATAGCCTTCATTAATACTGTTATTTTCACCATTACGCAATGGCAAATAGCCCAAATAATTTAATTCCGCACGCCATGCCCCTTGGTTATAGCGCAATTCAGCGCGACGTTCCAGGCGGGTGTCACGAGTGCGTAAACTGCTGGTTTCATTAAAATTGGTCGGCAGGTCATTATAAAAGTCAGGATCAGACACTTCATGCCAAACGAGGTTAGAGCGCAGAGCGCGTGACCAGGCCTGCTGACCGGCAAAACTGACGCGCCAACGATCGGCACTGGCATCCATATTTTGACTTTGGCCAGAGCGATCGACAAAACTAAGCCCTTGATCGTTCACTAGTTGATCATTTAGGAAACTGACACTGAGTTCGCCACGATGATGTGGCTGTAAATAACGCCACTCGTTATCCAGCATCAAGCCGCGTTGTTCAATGGCAATCAAAGTCAGCGTCGTGTCTAAGTTGGGCGCTAAATTGACATAATAGGGTTGTGCAAAAACGCCTAATGCCGCGCCTTGTGGCGCGTTGACACTGCCAAAATAGGGAAAGAGTAACCCGGTAGCACGGTCATCGAGAGGAATATCTAAATAGGGGCTGTAAAAAATCGGCACCCCATAAAAATCTAGACGCGCATGCTTAACATAGAGCCGACGGGTGTTTTGATTCAGCTCCAGTTCGCGTCCGCTTAATGTCCAATCTGGGTTATCTAACGCACAGGTGGTGTAAGACGCTTGGGTTAAGTAGCTGATGTTTTGTTCAGGTTGTACATCAATCTGGGTGGCAAATCCGTGGGCACGGGTGTCGGTAAATTGATAGCGAATATCCTGCGCCAAAAGCTGTTGCGGATTGGCAATATAATGCAAGTTTGGCGTATGTAAGATGAGATCTGCTTGTTGTAAACGCACTTGACCAAACAGCCGTGCAGTTTGTTGCTCACGCTGATAGATGGCTTGATCTGCCTGAATCCACAGGCCATTTTCTTGCAGTTCAACTTGTCCGGTTAGCCAAAAGGTATTGGCATTGGGTTGGCTCAGGGATTGACCACTCAGACCTTGTTGATTAATGGGGAAACTTAAATCACGCGGCGGTTCGAGCCAGTCTACTGCACAGCGATCAGCCAGCGCATGTGAGCTGGTCAGGATTAAAGCGCCCATTAGTAACACAAGTGGCATTGAAAACCCATCCAGGCCAAGCCTCACCCCGTGCAGTAATAGTCTACTGGGTTGAGCGATAAATGAGGGCAATGGTTGACATTTAAAAACAGGCATTATTAAATTCAGGTTTTGAAAAATTCTTTGCGCTCATTCTACCTGAGAATAGGCTGGGCGTCTTAGAAATGGGCGGGTGTTCCGCAAAAGGATAAGCCTTGCAGTCAGACAGTCAACTTACTAGTCAATTTAACAATTCCCTCAGCCATCAACCCGACCCGCGACTAGAACAGATGCAGGCCTGGTTAAGTCAGTTACCACTGTTGCAAGACCAGGCCTGGTTGCCCTTGCAAGTGGCGTCTGCCGACGCCAGCTTTCGGCGTTATTTTCGGCTTATCCGCGCCGATCACGCGCAATCGTTTATTGTGATGGATGCGCCACCTGGGCTAGAGGATATGCAGCCGTTTGTGCGCTGGGCGCAGGCCTTAAGCGCCCTGGATTATCAGGTGCCACGGATTCATGCCCAGGATGATCATTTTGGTTTTTTGGTATTGGATGATTTTGGCCACACCACCTTTTGGCAGGCGGTATCACAGGTTCAGCAGGATAAGGATGCCGTGAATCGCTTTTATCAGCAGGCTTTATTGGATTTGGCACAAATTCAGTTAAATAGTTTTGAACAGGCGCAACAGGTTTGGCCTCAGTCAGGGCTGATAATGCCTTATTCGGCAAAAAAGCTGGCCGAAGAAATGAGTTTGTTTAGTGATTGGTTAGCGACTAAATTTTGCGCCCAATCATGGACGGCTAGTCAGCAGCAGGCCTGGTCAGCAGTAACCGAGAGTTTAACAAACCGTGCCTTGGCGCAACCTCAGGTCTGGGTGCATCGTGATTACCATAGTCGCAATTTAATGTCCTTGCCGACCGCCGCAGACACGAAGCCCATTCTTGGCGTGCTAGATTTCCAAGATGCCGTGTTAGGACCGATTACCTATGATGCGGTATCGCTGATTCGTGACTGTTATATTGATTGGCCAATGGCACAGCAGCAGGCCTGGTTGCAGCAGTATTATCAGCGTCTATTAGCCAGTGAGTTAGTGCAAGGTGGGCAGTTAGGTCTGCCGGACTGGCAAACCTTTCGGCAAGATTTTGATTGGATGGGAGTGCAGCGGCATTTAAAAGCGGCAGGGATTTTTGCGCGTTTATATCTGCGTGATGGCAAAGAGGGGTATTTAACGGCCTTGCCGCTTACATTGGGTTACCTTTTACAACAAGTTCAGGCTTACCCTGAGCTGGCAGCGCTGGAAGAATTGGTCAGCCCTGTTATGGTTTATTGCGAGGCATCACCCCTATGTAGTTTACCAAGCGCAACAGGATGCAACGAATGATGCAGGCGATGATTTTAGCGGCCGGTCGTGGCGAGCGCTTACGGCCCTTAACCGATAGTTGTCCCAAACCGCTGGTGGATGTCGGTGGGCAGAGTTTGCTATGGCGTCATTTAGTTGCGTTAGAACAAACACCGGTGACGCAAGTGGTGGTGAATGGCGCTTGGCTTGCTGAACAAGTGTTCGCTGAGGTGGCGCGTTATGCACAGCAGGCAAAGGCGCGTTTGCCGAGCCAGTGGCAGTGGCATGCCCAGTTGGAACCGGCCGGCGGATTAGAAACCGCCGGCGGCATTATCATGGCGTTACCCCAGTTAGGTGAGCAGCCGTTTTGGGTGGTCAATGCCGATATCCTGACCGATTTTAATTGGTCGGTGATGCCGCAAACGCTCGCCGAGGGGATGTTGGCGCATTTGGTACTGGTTCCCACGCCGGCGTTTAAAACAGTTGGGGATTTTGGCTTGGACGAGCAGGGTTACGTGAGTGCAGAAGGCGGTTGGACCTTTAGCGGTATTAGTTTGTTATCACCAGACTTATTTAAAGGTTTAACCGTTTCGCGGTTAGGTTTAGCGCCCTTGTTACGCAATGCGATGGCGCAAGGACGCGTGACCGGCCAGGTTTATAACGGTTATTGGCAGGATGTCGGTACGTTGGAGCGCTTAGCCCAAGCGCGCCAAGATGTTCAAGCGAGATAGGATTTGAGTGGGTTTAGTGCTTAGCTTGGTGCTATACTGAAAAAGTACAGGATTTAACAGTTTAACCTTGGATAGTTAACCCCAGATAAGGAGACGAAGATGAGTAATAAACACGATGCGATGATAGCGAAAATTTTTGCCCACCCGATTGCAGCGAATATTGATTGGAAGAAACTGACTCATGCCCTTGAGCATTATGGTGCGACAGTGGATATGTCCCATCATGGTCGTGCCAAGATTGTGCTAGATGGTAATGAGTTAGTGATTCATACGCCGCACCATGGTCATGATATTGAAAACAAAGATGACATTATGGCCTTGCGTCATTTTTTAACCGAGTTAGGTATCAAACCTGTTGAGGCTTAAGCTATGTTGATGTTGATTTCACCAGCGAAAGCGCTAGATGAAACCCCGCGCCCCACTGATTTAGCGATCACTGAAGGTCGCTTTATGACGCAGGCTCACGCCTTAATGCAAGCGCTACAACCGCTTGGACCGGTTGAGTTAAGTCAGTTGATGCATATTAGCGATGAATTGGCGGAATTGAATTTTCAGCGCAACCAGACCTGGTCAGTGCCCAAAGCAGATGATGCGGCGGCAAAACAGGCCTTGCTGATGTTTAAGGGCGATGTCTATCAGGGTTTGGACGCGTCGAGTTTGACTGAAAAAGGTTGGGCTTATGCGCAGCAACATCTGCGGATTTTGTCGGGTTTGTATGGCTTATTGCGCCCAACGGATTTGATGTTGCCTTATCGGTTAGAAATGGGCACTAAGTTTAACAATAGCCAGGGCAAGGATTTGTATGCCTTTTGGGGGGAACAGATTACCCAAGCCGTTAACGATGATTTGACCCAGGCGCAAGGCCCGTTGGTGAATTTGGCGTCGAACGAGTATTTTAAAGCGGTCAAGCCGAAAAAACTCACCGTGCCGGTGATTACGCCACAGTTTAAAGATTGGAAAAACGGTCAGTATAAGATGATTAGTTTTTATGCCAAAAAAGCGCGTGGCTTGATGGTGCGTTATGCGATTGACCATCAGCTGCAAGACGTGGAAGGTTTAAAACATTTTGATTATGCCGGCTACCAATTTGCGCCGGCATTATCGAGTGAAAAAGATTGGTTGTTTACCCGCGATCAAGCCGTTTGATTTGCAAATAATGCGGTTAAAGCGTCAGATTTTAATGGTTTGGCATAATAGTAACCTTGAATAAAGTCACAGCCATGCGTGCGTAGAAACTCAGCTTGTTGCTGATTTTCTACGCCTTCGGCAATGGTCTGGTAACCTATCGCTTTTGCCAGTGAAATTATGGCTTTGCACACCGCCTCATCTTCCTCATCAATGCCAATTTCATCAACAAATGTCTTATCAATTTTTAATGTATTCAGCGGGTATCTTTTTAGATAGCTGAGTGATGAATAACCTGTGCCAAAATCATCCAGCGCTAAGCTTACTCCCAATCGACGCAATGATTGAAAAATCATTAATGCCTTTTGGGGCTGTTCCATTGCAATGCGCTCAGTGATTTCTAGTTCAAGCTGACAAGCATTGATAGTCGGATGCTTGGATAAATGTTGTCGAATTCGCTCTACAAAGTCAGAACGAATCAGTTCGCGCGCTGAAATATTGACCGATAGGGTTAGGTTTGGGTGTTCACCGCTCAGGGTTTGCAGGGTGGTAAGTGCTTGGCTTAAAACCCAGTCGGTGAGGTCGATGATAAAATCAGAACGCTCGGCTACCGGAATAAACACTTCCGGTGATACAGTGCCCATTTCGGGGTGCTGCCAGCGAATCAGGGCTTCAAAGCCGGTGAATTGGTTCTGTTCAAGTGCATATTGAGGTTGAAACACCAATACAAACTCATTGCGTTCAATCGCATAACGCAATTCAGTTTCAATGTTAACGGTGCGCGTTAGTTGAGTTTCGAGTTCATTTTTAAATACATACACACTGTTGCGTCCAGATTGCTTGGCGTGATACATGGCGAGGTCGGCATGTTTTAATAGGGTGTTGTAATCCTGTGCATCGTCGGGAAATAACGCGATGCCAATCGATGCTGAAATGTGAAGATTGGCGTCTTGGATTAGATAGGGTTCGGCGAGGGTCGTCACCAAGCGTTCACCTAAATCTAGACTGTTAAAAGGGTTGAGTCTGGGGAATAGGATGGCAAATTCGTCACCGCCTAAGCGCGCTAAGGTGTCCTGAGGTCGTATTAATTGGTTGATGCGCTGCGTGACTTGTTTGAGCAGTAAATCCCCCATATCGTGTCCATGCACATCGTTTACTTCTTTAAAGTGATCCAAGTCAATAAACATTAAACTAAAGGCAATCGGTTCGCGTGAGGCCTCGCTAATGAGTTGTTCAGTGCGTTCGCGCAATAACAGACGATTCGCTACGCCGGTTAAACCATCATAAAACGCGAGATGCAGAATTTCATCTTCAGCTTGCTTTTTGGCGGTAATATCATTGAACACACCCAGATAGTTAATCAGGTTACCCTGAGTGTCTTTGATCGCGGAAATGGAGAGCTCCTGCGGGTAAATCTCACCCGATTTACGTTTGTTCCAAATTTCGCCACGCCAATGACCAAAGCGCAGAAGGTTGTCCCAAAAGGTCTTGTAGAATTCAACTGAATGCCGACCTGAGGCTAAAAAACGCGGATTTTTTTTCCAGCATTCTTGTTCTGTGTAGCCGGTGATGTGCTCAAAGGATTTATTAACTGACAAAATGCACCCGTCCGGGTCACAGATCATTATACCATCCTGGCCTTTTTTAAATATTTCATTCGAAATCGTAAGCTGTTTTTCGTGTTCGGTTTGCTCTGTGATGTCATAGGTAATGCCGCCGACTGCAAAGACCTGGTTGTTCGAATCAAACAGTGGAAATTTATCCGTCAAGAAATAGAAAATTTTGCCATCTCTAACCATGTCCTCTCTGAGTTGCAGGGGCTTTTGTGAACGAATTACTTCGATATCATTTTGAAAATGACGATTTGAGTCCTGCAAAGACATTAATTGTTCACGCGTTTGGCCGATGACGTCAGACGGGGTGGCTAAGCCGTACATGTTTGCAACCTTTTGATTAGCGAGTAAACACTTTCCATCAGAGTCAAAGGCATAAATCATCACCGAGCTATGATCCAAAATGCCTTGAAACATGTGCCAGTCTTTTTGGCGCTGATATTGGGCGGTTAAATCCATAATGGTGATGATGAATTGACGTTCATCAAGCTGATCAATCACTGGTTTGATCGGCATAATACTGACTTTTACCGGAATGCGCTGGGCTTGTATTTCACACTCAAAATCAGCCGATAAGGCCTCCTGATTTTCGCGGTCGTTTAAGCGATTAAATAACCATTGACTGTTGTTTTTGCTTAAAAAGCGAAAGATTGAGTGATGGCTTAAATGGCGTGTCGTTCGGTGGGTAAAAAACAATTCAGCTTGATGGTTATTATCAAGAATAATGCCAGCTTGATCGAGCAATAAAGCCGGGATGGGTAAGTGCTCAAACAGTTTTTTATATTGGACCTGTTGGTGATCCAATTTGAGCTGGGTGTCTTGAAGTTGTTGATTTTGGACTTCCAGCTCGGCTAAATAGACCTGCATTTCTTCAACCAATGCCGACATATTCGCTTGCGAAAGCCGTTCGATATCGGTGAAATCGGGCCGGTCTTCTAACAATTGCTTCGCCCGTTGGCGTAAGGTGTCTTTATCTAGCGTGTTCATGGTCATTATTGGTCACTAATACCAGTTACATCGATAAAACTAGCCACAGCACCATGCTTGTCGCTTGAAGGTATTTTGTAAGGCAGAATCCGCAACAAGTAGCTCTTGTGGTTTTGGTGTATCAATTCAGTTTCAAACGGAAGTGTGGTTTTTAAGGTTTGTTCAAAATAGTCGATTAAATGTTCGTTATCAAAACTGTGGTGCAAGTCGCTCAAAGGGCGTCCAAGGTCTGAATCACGTAACTTAAACAGCCCAACCGCATCGGGACTGAACCGGCTGATATTTAGATTGTGATCAACAAAGATGGTCGCTACGCCCACAGCCTTCGCCATGGTATCGAGGTCGGCATTTAATTGGTTAAGGCGTAGCACTTTTTCTTGGTATTCGGCATTGACCGTATTGAGCTCTTCGTTGACTGATTGCAGTTCTTCGTTTGAGCTTTGTAGTTCTTCGTTCGAGGCCATCAACTCTTCATTGGTGGCCTGCAGTTCTTCGTTAGAGGTTTCAAGCTCCTCAATCGTGGCTTGAAGGCTTTCACGGGTTGCCGCTAATTCTTGTTGTAACACCTCAATCCGTGCAGCGGTTTCATCATCGAGGTTAATGGTTTGGCTTTGCGGGTCATTATCTTGCAAGGAAAGGGGTTCAAACAGCACCAAAGCAAATTTTTCGTCAGCATTGCTGCTAATCGGTCTGACGCAGACACGTAACAAGCAAGGATTTTCTGGTTCGAGTTCAAGTTTTAGGCGGTCAGAATAAAATATTTTTTGGTCTTTTAATGCTTTGAATAATAAAGCGGAAACCACGGAGATAAGCCCATCCGGTAAAATGCGGGTAATATCCATACTGGCTGCGCCGGCACGAATTTTATAAAAGGGTTTGACATCGCCGTACAGGTGAATGATTTCTTGATGATCGTTCACTAAAAAACCAGGCGGAGAATAGGCGCTAATCAATTGATGACTGGTTTCATCAAGTAGTGCGACTTCAGACGTTTCAAGTGCGTTCAGTTTGCTGAACTGCCTGGTTAGGCGAGGTTGGCGTTTCAGCGAGTTTTTACTATTGTCTAGGCCGATAAGTGGCATATTGACATAGTTTCTGCGGAAGATTTTGCTTTTTGCATGAACCGTATCAAAGCCCTTGGCAATCGCGTTTATCGATTCACTCGAGCCTAAAAATAAATAGCCGCCGGGTTTTGTCGCGTATTGCAAGCTTTGCAAGGCTTTGTTTTGCGGTTCGGCTTGAAAGTAAATTAAAGTATTTCGACAGGTGACCAAATCCATTCGGGTAAAGGGCGGGTCTGCCAATAGGTTATGTTTGGCAAATACCACGACTTGACGCAGCTCGGGTTTAACAATGTATTCACTACCGGATTTGCTAAAAAAACGTTGCAGACGTTCTGGGCTGACTTCAGCCGCAATCGATTCAGGGTAATGACCGGCTGAGGCGAGTTCAATTGCTTGCGGATTGACATCGGTGGCGAATATTTTTAAATTCGGCCAGCGACGGGCACGTTCAAAGGCTTCAAAAAACAAAATCGCTATGGAGTAAACTTCTTCACCACTCGATATGCCTGCTGACCAGATACGAATGCCGTTGCCGTTATCAGCTTTGCTGACAATATCATCTATCGCAATCGTTTGTAGGTCATCAAATGCAGGCGTGTCTCTGAAAAAACGGGTCACCGGTATAAAGAGTTCGCGTCTTAAATTTGCCAGTTCCGTGCGGTCTATCTCAAGTAGTTTGGCATAGTCTTTGACATCTGCTATGTGTTTAACTTGCATCCGCCGTTCAATCCGTCGGGTGACGGTGGCTTGTTTGTATTGGTGAAAATCAACGCCTGTGGTTTGCGCCAGATAGTGGAAAATTAAATGGGTGGGGTCTTCATAATCCAGGCCTGGTTGCGCCGTGTCTTGTTTAACAATTTTTTGCGGATTTTTAATGTAGTCGAGGAGTCGGCTAGCAAGGTGTTCAGCATCTAACACGTCATCAATCAATCCGGTAGCAATTACGCTGTTTGGCATGCCGTTAAACTTGGCTTCTTTTGGTGATTGTGCCAATAAGAACCCGCCAGCTTCGTTAATCACATACGCACCGCGTGTGCCGTCTGAGCCTGTGCCTGAAAGAATAATGCCGATGGCCTTGTCGCTGTAATCTTCGGCCATCGAGGTGAAAAAGATATCAATTGGCAAGCTGAGTACATGCGGCGTTTTTTGGGTGAGTACAAAATGACCGCTTACCACGCGCATAATCGTGCCAGCAGGAATCAAATAAACATGGTTGGGCTGAATCGGCATGCCTTCTTCAACCAGTTTAATTGGCATGACGGTGTAGCGTCCGAGTAAATCGGCCATCATGCTTTTATGGTCTGGCGATAAATGTTGGATTACGATAAAGGGTAAACCGGTATCGGTTGGGCAAGCGGCAAAAAACTTTTCAAGCGCCTCAAGCCCGCCGGCGGAGGCGCCTAGGGCGACAACAAATCCACGGTATTTGGCGGGCTGGAGAGGATCGTTTGATTCCATAGATCTGTTCCTGATTATCGGGTGTATTTTATAAATGTTGGAATGCTTTGATGAGCATTTTTGCGGTGTTGGGCAGAATCCAGTCTTCGGTAAGATCAAGTTTATCTTTCAAGAGAATGTTGTGGGAGGATTGGCGCAGATGAGGGGATACATTGATAAATCGCATTGACCAACTACTAAAGCTTCGTTGATCTATCGGGCGGCTATATATTTGGCGAACATCATAGTGACGGAAGTCTTGTTTAATCCTGCTATATAAGGATTCAACATCGTGTTGTTCGCCTTCAAGAAGTTGTAAAAAAATCCCGTTGTTATAAAGTAGCAGTCCTGTTATCTGCTGCATAGAGTTAAAGTAAATAGCCTCATTGCGTAATTCTTCCAGTTCAATTTCCGTCATCATGCTACTAGCACGACTAGTGTAAACAAGCTCAAACATTATTTTTCCTTCTATGAACCAATTGGTCATATACTTTTGCTATTGACATGGTTACTATTCATAAAATATGAATAGTATTTACGATATCAGGCGCCACAATGCGCAACTTCTTGTTAATTTTATAGGTAATAAAACGCTTTTTTCTGAAAGAATTGAGCGTTCGCCTACGCAGGTTAGCCGTATCTTGGGTTTGAATCCAACACGCAATATTGGAGAAAAATTTGCACGTCACATTGAGCACTGTTTTTGTTTGCCAAAATTTTGGTTGGACCAAACACACCAACAGCTTGAAACCGTTAAAGCAAATATTAATACCATAAATCAAGATCGCTATGAGCATCTACATCATGTGCTGTGCGAGCTTTACCAAGCGACGATTACTAAACATATAGACCAAACTACTTACAATATGCTCGTTGAAGTGTTTGAACATCATCAAAAAACAGTCTAAAAATTTACCAATTTGATACATATTCTATCGCTTAGGCCATCACTGTCAACCCATTTTTATTAATTGAGATTTATTTGTTTTTGCTTGTGGGCTAGGCGTTTACCCGCCAGTTGGCGGAGTAAACTTTCCAACTTGGGCGTCGGATGGTCGGATGACGCCCAGATGGGACTTAGAAGCGGTAGGTAACCGCAAGTTGTAAAATAGGAAGGAAGTCGAGTTTTGCCACTTCGTCTTTTAGTTTACGTTCTTCGTTTTTGAGGGCGTCGTTTAGTGCTTGTTGTCGTGAGTTGTCATTAATAGTGCCATTTAAATTCACATCGGCGGCACCGGTAAAAATCGCGCCGACTTCAAATAAAGCCCCCCAACCTTGCTTCGGGCTGTGGCCCCAACCAAGTGAAAGTGTCGGTGCGTTATCCCATTTTAGTTTGCCGTTAATGGCTACAGTTCCATCAAAAGTATCATCACCAACAGTCACTGTTCCGGATTCTCTTGCATTCGCGGTCAGTTCAAATTGGTTAATTGCATAGCCGGCCGACAAGAAAAAGCTGCCCTGAAATGGATGATAATTTAAGCCCAAACGGTGAATACCGCCATCGGCTTTAATTCTGTAGTTGACGTCGTCAACGCGATTAGTTTGATTTAAACCCATGCCACTTGAAACTGAACCGCGCGCGACTAAATAACTGTTAATAGGGTAGTTAAGCTCCAGGGTCGGACCGGCCAATAGACCATAGCCTATGCCGACACCCAGACCGCCATCGGCTTGCACCTGGGTAGCCATCATGCCTAGGCCGATTGCGCTGGCTAAAAGACTGTTTTTTAATGCGTTTTTCATGGTTCATACTCCAATGTTAGATTAAAAATACGGATTTACTAGCCAATTATGCCGTTTATGCTAGGGTAAAGCCATAAATAATGCACAAAGTGGGTTTATTGGCCGCGATTGTTTTCAGGCTAAGCCGGTTTAAACAGTTGATCTAGATCGTCGGCATTAAAGCGTTCGTAGCGATTGCACATATCATTGTGTACGACGATTTCCCCTTGTTCAGCTAGGATCGCGCGCGCCTCGGTTTCGCCAAGCGCCTTTATCATGGTCGCGACCTGTTCACGGTTGCCGGGGCAGTGATAGAGCGGCAGACGAGCCGGAAAGAGTTCAACCTGTTCTTCGTGGTATAAGCGCGTCAATAGCGTTGCGCTGTCGAGGTTTAATAATTCTTCCGGTTTGACTGTGGCTGCTAAATGGCTGACGCGATCCCAAGCATCGGCATCATGGCCATCGGTTTCGGGCATTTTTTGTAAATAGAGCGCGCCAATCGTCGTGTCGCTAACGGCAATAAATAAGCGTGATTCTAGTTGCTCTGATTGGGTAAGAAAGCCTTGTAAGTCCTGCACCAGGTCATCCGATTCGCGGCCAACATAAGACTGATAAAAATGATCCGTTTGGCGGTTTTCTAGGGTAACTAATATTTGCCCATCACCCAATAATGCCTGTGCGCCGGTTAAGTCGGTTAAGGGGGCTTGGGTTTTGGCTACCCCGCGTAATTGCAGAGCGTCGTCAATATCGACAACTAATAAATTAACCGGACCCTTGCCTTGCACTTGCAGGGTGAGGCGGCCTTCGTATTTCATACCGTTTGCCAGCAATACCGCAAAGGCGGTTAGCTCACCAAACAGCTGTTGCAGGTTAGTGGGGTAATGACGATCCTGCAGCATGGCTTGCCAGGCCTGGTGCAGTTGCAGCACTTGGCCGCGCACGGCATGGTCTTGAAATAAAAAACGTTGAATCGAATCTTGAGCCATTAAAATTCACCTTTAGCTTGTAAATCAGCATGATAAGAGCTGCGCACCATCGGGCCACTGGCAACATGGCTAAAACCGAGCGCATAAGCATCGTTTTGTAATTGCTTAAACTCATCGGGTGTCCAATAGCGTTCAACGGCTAGGTGATGAACACTCGGCTGGAGGTACTGTCCCACCGTTAGCATATCCACCTGATGAGCGCGTAAATCTTTAAGTACCTCGAGCATTTCGGCATAGCTTTCACCGAGTCCGACCATGAGGCCCGATTTGGTTTTGACCTGTGGATGCAGTGTTTTAAAGCGTTGCAGCAAATCCAGTGACGCTTGGTAGTCAGCGCCTGGTCTGGCTTGTTCATAAAGGCGCGGTACGGTTTCTAAATTATGATTAAGCACATCGGGCGGGCACTGAGCGAGCAGATCTAGCGCGACGGTTAAGCGACCCCGAAAATCCGGTACTAGGGTTTCTATTTGGGTGTCGGGTGCGTGTTCGCGAATAGCTTGTACACAGGCTAAAAAGTGGCGCGCACCGCCATCGCGTAAATCATCGCGGTCAACAGAAGTAATCACCACATACTTAAGTTGCATGGCTTTGATGGTGGTCGCTAAGTGGTGAGGTTCTTGTTGGTCGAGTGCTTTTGGACGCCCATGTTTGACATCACAAAATGGGCATTTGCGAGTACAAATATCGCCCATAATCATAAAGGTCGCGGTGCCATGACCAAAGCATTCGCCTAAATTAGGGCAAGAAGCTTCTTCACAAACCGTGTGCAGTTGATGCTCACGCAGGATTTGCTTGAGTTCGGTAATGCGATGAATGTCCTTGGCCTTGGGCAGTTTGGCGCGAATCCAATTAGGTTTGGCCAAGCGTTCACGTTCAGGGTCGGGGCGGTGCTTGAGCGCTTTGGTTTTATATTCGCCTTTACTCATCGCTTGATTGCGAGCTTTAAGTCCGCCAATGGTATCGAGGCTGATTTCCTGATAGTTTTGCATGGTCTAATCTCTTTGGGTCGAGGGGCTATTATAACGAAGATGCGCCATGTGCGTGAAGTGCGGCGATAAGATGGCTGAGTAACGCCTCGCCAAGCTGCTCAGAATCGTGGCTTGTATCGAAGTTAGGTAAATGGTTGCTGACTTGCGTCATCTGCATGCCTGTCAGCCCGCAAGGGGTAATCCACTGAAACGGACTAAGGTCCATTGCGACGTTTAGCGCCAGACCATGATAGCTGCATTGGCGTTTAACCTTTAAGCCCAGTGAAGCAATTTTTTGACCGGCCACATAAAGGCCAGGCGCATCAGCGCGGGCGGTGGCGGTGATGCCAAAATCAGCTAAAAGTTGAATGCCTGTCTGTTCAAGCAGATGAACGAGTGCTTTGACACCGAGCTGGCGACGTTTTAGGTTAAGCAGCGGATAGACGATCCATTGTCCCGGCCCGTGATAGGTGATTTGGCCGCCACGGTCAGTTTGGATCAGTGGGATGTTTGCTGGGCGTTGCAAGAGATCTAGCAGGTTTTTGGTATCGCCGTTCA
Source organism: Thiomicrospira aerophila AL3 (assembly GCF_000227665.2). Lineage (NCBI taxonomy): Bacteria > Pseudomonadati > Pseudomonadota > Gammaproteobacteria > Thiotrichales > Piscirickettsiaceae > Thiomicrospira > Thiomicrospira aerophila. The sequence continues at coordinate 496,914 of NZ_CP007030.1, forward strand.
GACCCTGAGTAAATACCGGTGGATGCTGAACTAACCAAATTTCATCGTCGGTGTCAGAGTGGCGTGCTTGGGTGAAATTCTGCATCGCTTGGTAGCAGGCCTGGTAGTCAATTAATCCCAGGCGTTTAATATGAATGGGCAGACCAGCCGCCATAGTTACCGCGCTTAAAGCGTCCAAAGTACATCAGGGTGGGTATTAAGTTCACCATAGATGCCATGAATTTGTTGAATATGGGTGGCGTAAATGGTGATTTTTACTGATACATATTTGCCATTTTTAGAGGCTTGCAAGCGTATCGCATCGCGGCTGACGTCAGGCGCGTGTTTTTGGGTGGTTTGATAAACCAGCTCAACAAACTCGTCACAATGTTGTCCCATCGCTTTTAATTCAAAGTGACAAGGAAATTCAATTAACGTGTCGGGCTGATTGGGCGCAGTTGTGTGAGTTGGGTACTTATTGTCTGTCATGCCTATCCTTTAACGATTTTTATACGCTTGATACAGGTCAAACATCTGTGACCAAAGCCGACCAGCTTGGCCAGAGCCAACGGGCTGATGATTAAGCCGCACAATCGGAATAATCTCTTTGGTTGAACTGGCTAACCATAATTCATCGGCGGTACTTAGTTCAGCTTGATCAATATCGCGCTCAATAAATTCTATATGGTGTTGGCGACAAAGTTTTTCAACCACCAGTCGGGTAATGCCTGGCAATATAAATTCATTGAGCGGCGGGGTATGAATAGTGCCATCTTTAATTAAAAACATATTGCTCGCGCTACCTTCAGTTACGCGGCCGTCAGGTCTAACTAACAACGCATCTTGCGCTTCTGCGGCCTGTGCCGCTTGTTTAGCCATGACGTTGGCTAACAGAGTAATCGCTTTGATATCACAATGTTGCCAACGTAAATCGGCATGAGTAATCGCCGCAATACCCTGGCTAACTTTTCGTTTGTCTATCGGCGCTAGGGGGTTGGTATAGGCAAGTAGCGTAGGGATTAATTCAGCGGCCGGCAAATGATCACGGGGTGTTTGTACACCTCGGGTGATTTGTAGATAAATAAACTGATGAGGCCAAGGGTGGCGTTGAATCAGTTCGTTTAGCAAGGCTAACCAGGCCTGCTGATCGAGTGGGTTGGGGATATGGGTTAACGCAAGCGAGCGCTCAAGTCTGGCATAGTGTGCCGGCCACTCAAATACTTGTTGGTTGTAAACCGGTACCACTTCATAAACGCCGTCGCCAAATAAAAAACCTCGGTCAAGGACCGAGATTTTCGTTTCGTGCAAAGGCTGAAATTGGCCATTTAGATATGCCCATTGCGTCACCTTATCGCTCATGGCTAGTTACCAAAGCTAAATAGGTTTTTAAAGAAGAGTTTGATGCTGTCAAACAACCGTTTAAAAAACGAGCCTTTTTCAACTGCTTCAAGGGCGACTATCGCTGGCTCCGCTAGGATTTCGTTATTGAAACTAATTTGTAAGCTACCAATTTGATCGCCAGTTGCGATGGGCGCATTGAGTTTGTTAGGAATCACTAACTCAATCGCTAGGTTTTGGTATTGACCACGTGGAATGGTGACATGGACGGCCTCTTCAACGCCGATGTTAATAAGGTCCTTGGCACCGCCAAAAACTCGCGTTTCTTGTAGACGTTGTCCCGCATCATATAGTTTGTGGCCTTCAAAGAAACGGAACGCATAGTTAATTAAACGTTGGCTTTCGGCAATACGTTGGTTAGCACTATCTGTACCCGCTATAACACTAATAACACGCATATCATCACGCTTAGCTGAACTGACTAAACAATAGCCAGCGGAACTGGTATGGCCAGTTTTTAAGCCATCAACGGTTGGATCTTGCCACAATAAACGGTTACGGTTGAACTGAGTAATACCGTTAAAGGTAAAACTGCGCTCAGAGTACCAGCTGTAAAACTCGGGAAACTCATTAATCAGCGCACGGGCAAGAATGGCCAGGTCACGTGCTGTGGTTAGATGCTCAGGGTCAGGAAGTCCTGTGGAGTTCAGAAAGTTGGTATTAGTCATGCCAAGTTTTGCGGCATATTGATTCATTAAGATTGCAAAGTCTTCTTCGGTTCGGGCGATGTGTTCTGCTAAGGCCACACTGGCATCATTCCCAGACTGAATGACCATGCCACGAATCAAATCTTCAACCGACACTTGTGTATCGACTTCAATAAACATACGTGAACCGGGCATACGCCAAGCTTTATGGCTAATCGTTACCATATCATCGAGCTGAATGCGGCCATTGCGAATTTCACTAAACACGACATAGCCGGTCATGATTTTCGTCAAACTAGCCGGTTCAATTTTCATGTCAGGTTCTTGGCTGGTGATTATCGCGCCGCTGTCAAAGTCCATCACAATGTGAGCGGTGCCTGCCACATTAGGCGGTGATGGGATAATGAACGGGGTATTGGCCAACACTTTAGGTGCAATTAAGCTAAGGCTGACCAAAAGACTCACGAACAGTGTACGACTTAGTTTCATAAAGCTAGACTCATAAAAGGTTTAAATAGTAATGGCATAATTTATCATAAATGAGGCATGTTTTGGGCTTAATGCTACTCAAAACTAAGCCTCCTGGTTGTTTTGATATAGAAACTTCTTATGGGTATGGATTGACATTAGTATCCCAAAACTGATCAGTAGGGTGACCATAGACGTCCCGCCATAGCTTATAAGCGGTAAGGGTAAGCCTACCACAGGGAATAAGCCGCTTACCATGCCAATATTGACAAGGATATAGATAAAAAACGTGAGGGTGAAGCTTGCCGCGACCAATTGGGCATAACGCTCTTGAGCTTGATAAGCGATCATTAAGCCACGTACCAATACAAATAAATAAACGACAAGCAGAGCCACAACACCAATGAGGCCAAACTCTTCAGCAAACACTGAAAAAATAAAGTCGGTGGTGCTTTCAGGTAAAAATTCCAAATGGGCTTGGGTGCTTCCTAAAAAGCCTTTACCTTCAATACCCCCAGAGCCAATCGCAATTTTTGATTGAATAATGTGATAGCCGGCACCTAAAGGGTCTGATTCCGGGTTTAAAAAGGTTAGGATGCGTTGTTGTTGATAGGAATGGAGGAAGTTCCATGCAATAGGTGCGCTAGCAAGAAGTGTAACTAATGCACCGACAATAAATTTCCATGGCAGGCCTGCTAAAAAAACCACAAACAAACCGCTCATTGCAATAAGTAGTGCGGTACCCAAGTCGGGTTGTAAAAAAATCATCCCAGCCGTGAGCAGGGTTAATAAGATGCCTAGGATAAACCTTAGCGGATGAATGCGAAGATCGTGGCTGATAAATAGCCAAGCGATCATCATTGGGAGCACTAGCTTCATCATTTCAGAGGGTTGAAAGCGAACAAAGCCCAAGTCTAACCAACGTTGTGCCCCTTTACCCATATCGCCCACAACCAGTACGGCAATGAGCATAAAAAAACCAGCAATAAAAAACCAAGGTGTAACCAATTTAAGCCAGGACGGTGGGATTTGAGCAAATATTAGCATTAAAACTACGGCAATCCCCATTCTAATAGCATGGTTTTTGGTCACCTGCCAGTCGGCACCTGATGCACTGTAGATAGTCATTAAACTGATTGTGAGTAGCGTAGCCAGACCTAAAAGCAGCCAGCCATCAATATGAATGCGTGCCAGCCAATTTTTGGGTTTAACATAGGTTGAACCCAGCCGAGCTTTAGACCAGAGTGCTATCATCGTAATTCTCGCTGGTAATAATCTATCGCCCGAATGGCAATAGGCGCAGCAGTGCGACCGCCTCCGCCCCCATTTTCAACGATAATACTAATCGCAATATTGGGTTGATGGGCGGGTGCAAAAGCTACAAAAAGTGCGTGATTATGAAGACGCTTATCTAGCTCTTCCTCTACATAAAGTTGATCATTTAAGCTAAACACCTGCGCCGTTCCAGTTTTGCCAGCAATTTTATATCCTTGAATGTGTCTGCCTGAGCTCCAAGCCGTACCCCTGGGGGTGTGCACCGAATCGATCATGCCATTAATAACATATTCCCAGTTTTGACGATTACGAATCGGCAGTTGATGCATAGTGGGTTCAAGGTCACGCTTAAAATGCGGGGTGATGACTTTGCCGCGATTGGCTAAAATACTGGTAGCCTGTGCTAATTGTAAAGGCGTCACTAGATTATAGCCTTGTCCTATTGAGGAGATAATGGTTTCACCGCGAAACCAAGGTTGTCCGTGAGTGGCTCGCTTCCATGCCTGTGAAGGTAGAATTCCCATTTGTTCACCGGGATGATCAACGCCGGTTAGTGCACCAAAACCAAAGGGTGCTAAGATGTCGTGAATAGTATCAATACCCATGTCTAGGCTCATTTTGTAGTAGAAGGTGTCCACCGATTCAACAATGGAGCGTTTTAGGTCTGTCCAACCATGTCCTTCGCGTCGCCAATTGTGGTAGCGCCGATCTTGAAATTCAAAATAACCTGGATCAAAAATTCGTTCAGTCATGGTGGTGAACCCAAGTTCCAAAGCACCTAACGCCGTTATGGGTTTTGTGGTTGAACCGGGCGGATATTGACCTCTACTAGCACGATTGATCAGTGGGCGTTCTGGGTCGTTTAATAGGGTATTGTATTCGCTGTGACTGATGCCATCGACGAACAAGTTGGCATCATAACTTGGTGTGCTGACAAAGGCTAAAATCTGCCCTGTGCTCGGTTCTATTGCCACCGCAGCAGCGCGTCGTCCTGCTAACTCTTGTTCTAAAAATTGTTGTAGGCGGATATCAACGGTTAGGTGTAAGTCCTCCCCCGGGGTAGCTGGAATCTGTTCAAGAATGCGGATAACTCGGCCACGCGCATTGGTTTCGACCCGCCTTAAACCAGGCTGGCCGTGTAAGCTGGATTCATAAAATCTTTCTAACCCTGACTTCCCAATAATATCGGTCCCACGATAACGTGCTCGATCAATACGCGCCATATCTTGTTCACTAATTCGGCCAACATAGCCCACAAGATGCGCGGTTGTTTCACCAAATGGATAGACACGTTTTTGGCGAGCAGTTAGTTGAATGCCTGGAAACTTATGATTATGAGCGGCAAAGACAGCGGCTTGCTGTTCATTCAGGCTGACTGGAAACACATGCGTTTGATGTCGCGGTAATCGCAATATGCGTTGGGCAAACTGTTCTAGTCTTTCTGGGTCTAAGTCAGGAAATAAAACTTGTAAATCATTAATACTTTCAGCTAGGTTAGGGATACGTTCCCGGGTAAAACTTAATGAGAAAACGGGACGATTATCGGCCAAAATTCTGCCTTGGCGATCAAAGATTTTACCGCGTTCTGGCGGAATGACCTGAACAGAGATACGGTTGCCTTCAGCAAGACCCAAATAGGTTTCATAATGGTGATATTGTAGATACACCATGCGGGTAATAAGACCGCTAAATGTGATTAAAATAACGGCGAGGGCGATCCAAAGTCTTTGCTTGAAGGGCCAACTATTGTTTTTTTTGGGTGTCCAACTGTTGCCCATTTCAGAAGACTTTTTATTAAATAGTGCCATAGTCTGCTAGGTGTGGGTATGGAGAGAGATTATCCAGCGAAAGCTCATATAAATAGGCACCCAAAGTAATCCTGCTAGCAGAGGTACTGTCCAGTAATGCCAAGTTTGAGAGCCCGTTAAGATTTCACCGTTCATTAAGTAATTAGTGAGTTGGTAGATCGCTAAATAAAAAGTAATCACTAGTGATTGTTGCCAAATCCTATAGCTTCGAAAACGTAGCCTAATACGTAGCATCAAAAACATAAGTAAAACAAAAAGCAATGCATGCATGCCAAGCAGCGATTGATACAAGCCATCATATAAAAGACCTAGTATAAAAACACTAATTAGGTGTGGGGAATGGATGTAGTAGGTTGTCCAAAAAAAGGCAATAATCAACGCTAGTGGTGGAAGAAAAAAAGGCATGGTCAGCTGTAGGTTAATGGCATTTAAAGTAAGTGCAACAAAATAACTTAACAGCCATAACCAGGTGACCCTAGAAAATTCGATGTCATTAATTCTATCAGTCATCTTTTTGTCTTTCTATGATAAGGACTTCATAACTGTGCTGCAGGTTGGCAAGTGGCCTCGCTTTAATTGTAAGGTAGCTTTCACCAGGAAATTGTTCAACGCTCTCGATTGTTGCAACCGGGTAGCCAGATGGAAATAAGCCGTCTAATCCAGAAGTAACCAGCAAGTCATCAACTCTTACAGAGCTGTTAGTGGGCATGAAGTGCAATTGTGTCATCCCATTGCCCATGCCTGTTAGGATGCCGCGTGCCCCTGTTCGTATATTTCTAACTGAGATCTGATGGTTGGGGTCACTAATAAGCAGTACGCGACTTTTAAATGGAGTGACTTCGCTTATTTGCCCAACAACACCCTCTGCATCAACGACGGGTTGCTGTAAGCGCACCCCATTTATTAAACCTTTATTTAGCGTCTTGTATTCAGTGATGGGTGTTATTGAGAATTGAATGACGCTGGCAATTTGTAAATCATAATTAGCCATACGTCCCGTTGTACCCAATAAGCGTTGCAATCTTTCTAGTTCGTGCTCTGTGGTATCAAGGTGAGCAAGTCTATTTCTTAGGAGTAGATTCTCAGAACGTAATTGTAGTAATTCATTTCTAAGTTCTGCTTGATCAGTACTGGAACTCAAATACCAGCTGTGTACTTGAAAAGGCAGGTTAGCTACCCTTTCAACGGGTTCAAGTGCTGTTGCAAGTAAACTTTTTACCTGACCAGAGTATTGACCATAATAATCGAAAACCATTAGCAACAAACTAAGGATGAATACCGCTAAGAAGTGAACGGCATCCTGTTGCGGGCTGCTGGCATTGAGGCTAATGGTCTGTCTCCTAACTTGACTTGAATACTAAAGGATCAGTCGTGCGAAAATACGTCTAGACCCTTGTCATCCATCATTTCTAATGCTCGGCCGCCGCCGCGTGCTACACAGGTTAAAGGATCGTCGGCCACAATTACAGCAACACCGGTCTCTTCACTTAAGCGGGTGCTTAAATTGCGCAGCAAGGCACCGCCGCCGGTTAACACAATACCGTGTTCTGCTACATCAGATCCTAACTCAGGCGGCGTGCGCTCTAAGGCCGTTCGAACCGCACCAACAATGGCGGCGAGTGGATCTTGCAAGGCTTCAAGGATTTCATTCGAGTTTAAAACAAAGCTACGCGGTACGCCTTCAGCTAAATTGCGACCACGTACTTCAATCGTTTTAGGGTCGGCCTCATAGTAAGCAGAGCCAATTTCATGTTTGATTTTTTCAGCGCTGGCTTCACCAATCAACATCCCGTAGTTGCGGCGTACAAACTTAATGATCGCGTCGTTAAAGCGGTCACCCCCGACTTTTACCGAGTCGGCATAGACAATGCCATTCAAAGAAATAGTCGCTACCTCAGTGGTGCCCCCACCAATATCAACCACCATTGAACCACTGGCCTCACTTACGGGCATGCCAGCCCCAATCGCAGCGGCCATGGGTTCTTCAATCAAAAACACTTGTCTTGCACCCGCACCCGCTGCAGATTCACGAATTGCGCGACGTTCTACTTGGGTCGAACCAGAGGGCACGCATACCAATACGCGCGGGCTGGGTTGAAAAAATTTGGCCTCATGTACTTTACGAATAAAGGCTTGCAGCATTTTTTCAGTGATATGGAAGTCAGCAATCACACCGTCTTTCAGTGGTCTAATGGCATTGATATTACCAGGGGTGCGTCCTAACATGAGTTTGGCTTCATTGCCGACCGCAACGATTTGGCGGTTACCGCGACCATTGTCACGAATGGCAACGACTGAGGGTTCGTTGAGCACAACCCCTTGTCCTCTAACATAGATAAGAGTATTTGCGGTGCCCAGGTCGATGGATAGGTCGTTAGAAAACAGGCCAATTAATTTACGAAACATGCGATGTCCTAATAGAGTAGTTTTAATGAGACTAATTTTTATTATTTTAGCGCAATTTTTGTTTGGGTATTAGAATAAAAGTTATCTATGCCAAGACTAAATTGGCGTCACTTGGATTCAATGTTAAAATTACTGGCTTTAGTAATCCGGTCAAAAATTTTTAAAAGGGTCGTCTGTATGGCTTTATCAGAACAAGAAGTATTGAAAATCGCTAAATTGTCGGCACTTGATGTATCTTCGCAGGATTTAAGCCGGTTGTCGGCTAAGTTATCGAATGTGTTGGATTTATTTGCTCAATTAGAGCAGGTCAATACCGATCATGTGTTGCCGATGGCGCACCCGCTGGATAAAGTCCAGCGCTTACGAGCTGACCAAGCAGTAGCGGACATTCCACGTGATAAATATCAGGCCATCGCTCCGGCATGTGAGCAAGGGTTATATTTAGTCCCCAAAGTGATTGATTAAAATAAGAGAAGCGCATTAATGAATATGATGTCTTTAGCAGAGCTTAACCAAGCTTTGCAAACCAAACAGGTTTCGAGTGTTGAGCTGACCGAGTTTTTTTTGGCGCGGATTGCTGAGCATGACGCTAAGTTGAATAGTTTTATTACCGTGACGGCTGAGCAGGCGTTAAGTGTTGCGCAAGCAGCAGATAAGCGTTTGGCGCGTGGTGATGCGCCTCATTTGTGTGGTATTCCGATGGCGCACAAGGATATTTTTTGTACTGATGGCGTGTTAACCAGTTGTGGTTCAAAGATGTTGGCCAATTTTACGGCTCCTTATGATGCACACATTGTCAGTCAATTTAAAGCCCTTGATATGCCGATGTTGGGTAAAACCAATATGGATGAATTTGCGATGGGTTCGTCTAATGAGTCGAGTTATTTTGGTGCGGTTAAAAATCCTTGGGCGCTTGATGCGGTCCCTGGTGGGTCTTCGGGCGGTTCAGCTGCGGCTGTTGCAGCAGGCCTGGTTCCGTTTGCCACTGGTTCAGACACCGGCGGTTCTATTCGCCAACCTGCGAGCTTTTGTGGCATTAGTGGCCTAAAGCCAACTTATGGTTTAGCCTCGCGCTTTGGCATGATTGCGTATGCGTCAAGTTTTGATCAGGCTGGCCCGATGGCGCAATCGGCAGAGGATTTAGCGCTAACGCTGGATGTGATGCATAGTTTTGATATGCGTGATTCGACTAGTTTAGATCAACCTAAACCTGATTATATAGCGGCCTTATACCAGCCCTTAGCAGGCCTGCGGATTGGTGTGCCGGCCAGTTATTTTGGTGAGGGCTTGGATGCCGAGGTTAGACAGGTTATTGAAGCAGCGATAGCTGAATATGAAAAGTTGGGTGCGCAGTGTGTCGCCGTTGAATTACCCAATCAAGCACATGCCGTGGCGGCCTATTACATTTTGGCGCCTGCAGAGGCGTCATCAAACTTATCGCGATTTGATGGCGTGCGTTATGGCCATCGTTGTGAGAATCCAAAAGATTTAGCTGATCTTTATGAACGTTCGCGTGCTGAAGGTTTTGGCATTGAAGTGCAAAAGCGGATTATGCTGGGCACCTATGCGTTATCGGCTGGCTATTACGATGCCTATTATCTTAAAGCACAAAAAGTGCGTCGATTAATCCAACAAGATTTCTTAACCGCTTTTGAACAGTGTGATGTGATTATGGGTCCTGTGGCGCCGACCCCAGCGTTTAAACTGGGCGAAAAAACCGATGATCCGCTGAGTATGTATTTAGCGGATCTTTACACGATTCCCGTTAACCTAGCCGGCTTACCGGCCATGTCCATTCCAGCAGGCCTGGTGCAGGGCTTACCAGTCGGTTTGCACTTGGTAGGGCCCTATTTTAGTGAAGCGAAGTTGCTCAATATAGCGCATCAGTTCCAATTACATACTGATTGGCATCGTCAAGTATCCCCGTTAGCACAAGGAGCCGCACTATGAATTGGGAAGTTGTGATTGGACTTGAAATTCATGCGCAGCTGGCGTGTGAATCGAAAATATTCTCTAATGCGCCGACCGCTTATGGTGCAGAGCCTAATACGCAAGCCAATATTGTTGACTTGGCCATGCCAGGTGTATTGCCCGTATTAAATGAGCGTGCGGTGGAGTTAGCAGTACGTTTTGGCTTGGCGGTTGGCGCAGAAATTGGGCAAACTTCGGTGTTTGCACGTAAAAATTATTTTTATCCCGATTCACCAAAAGCCTATCAGATTTCTCAGTTTGAACTGCCGATTGTAGGTAAGGGTGAAATCACCATTGAAGTTGATGGCCAGCAAAAGACCATTGGAATTACGCGTGCACATTTAGAAGAAGATGCCGGTAAGTCGTTACATGAAGATTTTCATGGTTTAACCGGAATCGATTTGAACCGTGCTGGCACGCCTTTGTTGGAGATAGTGTCTGAGCCGGATATGCGTTCGGCTGCCGAAGCGATTGCTTATGCGAAAGCTATTCATGAGCTGGTGCAGTTTTTGGAAATTGGTGATGGCAATATGCAAGAGGGTTCATTCCGCGTCGATGTCAATGTGTCCTTACGCAAGCCAGGCGCGCCATTTGGTACGCGCACCGAGTTAAAAAACATTAACTCCTTTAAGTTTATTGAAAAAGCCTTGGCCTATGAAATTGATCGTCATATTGAAATTTTAGAAAGTGGTGGCGAAATCGTACAAGAAACACGTTTGTATGATCCAGAACGCGATGAAACTCGTTCGATGCGCTCCAAAGAGGAGGCGAACGACTACCGTTATTTCCCTGACCCAGATTTGTTGCCCGTAGTGGTGAGTGATGAACAGTTGGCCGCAATTAAAGCGAGTCTGCCAGAGTTGCCTGGACAAATGCGAGTGCGTTTTGAACAGGATTATGGTTTGTCTGCCTATGACGCGCAATTGTTGACTGCGGCCGCGGTCAATGCTCGCTATTTCGAGGGACTGGTCGCAAATCTTGGGGCTGAACAAGCCAAGTTAGCAGCCAATTGGATGAATGGCGAGCTGGCTAAAGCTTTAAATAAAGCAGGCTTAACGCTTGATCAGTCACCGATCAACGCGGATGCCTTAGCAGGCCTGCTGGCGCGAATAGTCGATAATACCGTCTCAGGCAAGTTGGCAAAGCAGGTATTTGAGGCGATGTGGGCGGGCGAGGGCAGTGCCGATCAAATCATTGAAGCCAAAGGCTTGAAGCAAATTACCGACACCGGTGCGATTGAGAAAATCGTTGATGAGGTGTTGGCGGCCAATGCGAAGCAAGTTGAGGCTTATAAAGCGGGTCAAGAGAAGATGTTTGGCTTTTTTGTAGGGCAGGTGATGAAGCAGTCGAAAGGGCAAGCTAACCCAGCGCAAGTGAATGATTTGTTGCAAGAAAAATTAAAAAACTAAGTTTTTTGGGTGATGAGGACAATCACTACTTGAAACCTCATAAAAAAAGCTTATATTAACACTGATAAATTTTTAATCTTCTCAAATAAGGAGAAATACGAATGAAACGAATTGGTTTGTTTTTATTAACCAACATCGCGGTCATTGCTGTTGCATCGATCGTATTAAGTTTGTTGGGCGTGGGTTCAACCCTGCAAGCCAACGGTGTAGATTTAGCTTTGGGTAACCTGCTGATTTTTGCAGCGGTATTTGGTTTTGCTGGTTCATTTGTGTCCTTAGCCTTATCGAAGTTTATGGCGAAGAAAATGACCGGTGCGCAGGTCATTGAAAATCCACGCAATGCTGATGAACAATGGTTGGTTGATACCGTGCGTCGTCAGGCTGAAAAAGCTGGTATTGGCATGCCCGAGGTCGCGATTTACAACGCACCGGATCCAAATGCCTTTGCAACGGGTATGAGTAAAAACAATGCGTTGGTCGCCGTGTCTACGGGATTGTTGCGCAACATGACGCGCAATGAAGTTGAAGCGGTATTGGGTCATGAAGTGGCGCACATTGCCAATGGCGATATGATTACCATGGCATTAGTACAGGGCGTAGTTAACACATTTGTTATCTTTTTTGCCCGTATCGCCGGTCACTTTGTTGATCGTATTATTCTTAAAAATGAATCAGGCCATGGTATTGGTTACTATGTCGCGTCATTCATCTTTGAAATCATCTTCGGTATATTGGCGAGTGTGATTACCATGTGGTTCTCGCGTCGTCGTGAATTCCATGCGGATAACGGCGGTGCTTATTTGGCCGGTAAAGAAAATATGATCGCTGCACTACGTCGTCTGCAAATGATGCAGCCAGGTGAATTGCCCGATCAAATGGCGGCGTTTGGTATTTCAAATCGTCCAAGCAAGCTAGGGGCGTTGTTTATGTCACATCCGCCCATTGAAGATCGCATCGCTGCCTTAGAAGCGACTCGTCAAGAAGAGTTGAAAATTGCTTAATTAGTTAAATTAGTTAAGTTATCAAAAACCCAGCCTTGCGCTGGGTTTTTTGTTTGGGTTGATTGTGTGTAACAGGGTTTAAACTCTAGCCTGCGCTTCCGCTTGAATGCGCTTGATCATGTGATATAAGCCGGTCGAACGGTTAGGTGAAAGGTGCTGTAATAACCCTGTAGTCGCTAAAAAGTCGAGTGGTGTATTGATGATTTGATCAGGGGTGTGGTCGTGATAGACTCTTAATAAGATCGCAATGAGGCCGGCTACAATCGCCGCATCACTGGTTGCCTGCATTTGCAACTTGCCGTCTTGCTCACTGATCGCAATCCAGACTTGGGATTGGCAGCCATGAATACGGTTGTCTTCGGTTTTGAGCTCGTCTGGAAAAGGCGTGAGCTGTTTACCCAGATCAATGATATATTTGTATTTATCTTTCCAATTGGTAAAGTAATTGAGACGATTTACCAGGTCTTGTTGTTGTACATCGAGTGTTTGAGCCACAGTCTTCTCCCATTAAATAAACCAAATTTTAGCCGATTCTAAACCTAAGGCGCAAAGTTATCTAAAGTTTCGCGGTGATTGCCTTAATTATTGGCTAATTAATCACTAACCTTGCTAAAATACGGCTTTATTTTGTAATGAATTCATCATGATTAAACGAATTTTTAATGCCATCTCGCGGCGTCTGGCCAGAATTACCCCGGAGCAAACACGCGAGGTAACGGGTGCTGAGATATCCGGCACGAATGTACAGACCTACTCTGGTCATCAGCAGGGTATCCACCACCGCCTGATTGATAAGGCCGCGCTTGATACGGTATTTAGTTTAAAGCGAGCCGGTTATGAGGCCTATTTGGTCGGTGGCGCGGTACGGGATCTGATGTTAGGTATTGAGCCTAAAGATTTTGATATCGTTACGAATGCCTCGCCGGATCAAGTAAAGCAGGTGTTTCGTCATCGCTGTCAGTTAATTGGTCGGCGTTTTCGCCTGGCCCATGTGCGTTATGGCCGCTTAATTATTGAGGTGGCGACCTTTCGGGGTGGCCAGGATGACAATCATCCTGCTCGACAAATTGATGATAGCGGTCGCTTACTCCGCGACAACGTCTATGGCACGATGGACGAAGACGTCTGGCGGCGAGATTTCACTATTAATGCGCTCTACTATGATCCCAAACGCGATGTTGTTATTGATTATGTAGATGGGCGTGAAGATTTACAGGCTGCTCAAATTGCGTTAATTGGCGATCCTTGGGTTAGATATCGTGAAGATCCGGTGCGAATGATTCGTGCGGTGCGCTTTGCGGCAAAGCTTGGTTTTAATTTAGCGCCAAGCGCTGAGGCGCCGATTGCGGAGTTGGGCGGCTTACTAAAAGAAGTATCCAATGCACGCTTATTTGATGAGGTGCTAAAGCTATTTCATAGTGGTGCGGCGATATTGGTATTTGAAAAGCTGCGCCATTATGATTTGTTCAAACATCTGTTCCCGTTAACAGATGCGATTTTAGCCACTGAAAACGAGCATTTTCCCCGGCAGTTAGTGATTGAAGCGCTGCAAAGTACTGATCGACGTATTGCTGAGGATAAGCCGGTTAATCCTGCATTTTTGTTTGCTGCGATGCTTTGGGAGCCGATGATGCAAGCTCGGCAAGATTATTTGGATGATGGCTTGTCGCCTCAAGATGCGTTATTCGCTGCCGCAGGTGATGTGCTACATATTCAATGTTCGCACACCGCTGTACCGAAACGCTTTACTGCACAAGTTCGCGATATTTGGAATCTGCAGTTTAGATTGCATAAGCGATTTGGTGATCGAGCCGCTGCGTTAAGAGCCCATCCGCGTTTTAGGGCTGCTTATGATTTTATTGGCATTCGGGTTGCGGCCGGTGAGACTGAGCTTAAAGATTTATTTGATTGGTGGACAGACTACCAAGAAAAAGATCCACTTGAACAGATTCGTTTTGCTAATCAAATGGTTCGCGATGCCAAACCAGGGCGGCGCAAACGTTCTAATCGTAATTTTTACCGTAAAAAATCAGATCAGTCTGCTACCCATGACTAACCACACTAAGGTTATAGAACAGCCACCAACAGATAACTGGGTGCAGGTTTTTGTGGGCTTAGGCAGTAATTTAGGTGATTCGGAGCAGGTACTGCGGCAGGCCTGCTTTGAGATGATGCAGTGGTCCTCGGTTCGTAACCTGCAGGTCTCTAACTGGTATAGGTCTAGACCCCAGGGACCACAAGATCAGCCTGATTATGTTAATGGCGCATGTTGTTTTGAAACCCATCTAGCGCCTGAAGCCTTATTATCTGCTTTGCAGGCGCTTGAATTAGATTTGGGTAAGGTTAAGCGCCGTCATTGGGGCGAGCGTTTGGTAGATTTAGACATCATCTGTTATGGCCAGCTAAGTATGAAAACGGCTGATTTAACCTTACCGCATCCTATGGCAGCCAAGCGCGATTTTGTCTTGGTGCCGCTACTTGATTTAGCACCTGACCTGGTATTGCCCGGTTATGGCACGATTGAAGCCTGTTTAGCAAAACTGCCGGATACTTTTTTATATGCATCTGATACTTCAGACTCTAAGGTAATGGCATGAAAAAAACTTTGAAACAACTCTATAAAATGGCGGCGGCGCAAGAACCCATAGCTTGTTTGACGGCCTATGATGCGGCCTTTGCGCATTGGGCTGATACGGCGGGCGTGGATGTTATTTTGGTGGGTGATTCCTTGGGTATGGTGGTGCAAGGTCAGCGCACGACTTTGCCGGTTTCGCTTGAGGACATGGTTTATCACACGCAGATGGTACAGCGCGGTAATAAGCAGGCCTGGTGTATTGCTGATGTGCCTTTTATGGCCGATAAAAATCTAGACACGGTGATGGATGCGGCCGCGCAGCTTTTAAAAGTAGGCCAGGCCGATATGGTAAAGCTTGAGGGCGGTCAGCGCATCGTCTCTTATGTGCAGGCATTAGCTGAGCGTGGCGTACCGGTGTGTGGTCATTTAGGCTTGTTACCGCAATCGGTGTTAAAAAAGGGCTATCAGGTACAAGGTACTGACCCCGCGCAAGCGGCGCAGTTGTTAGCCGATGCCCAAGCGCTCGTAGCGGCGGGTATTGATTTATTGGTGCTTGAATGTGTGCCTAGTGAATTGGCAAAGCAGATTACTGCGGCCTTACCCATTCCGGTCATCGGTATTGGTGCGGGGGCTGTGGTTAATGGTCAAGTATTGGTGAGCTATGATGTGCTAGGTTTAACACCTGGAAGAGCGCCCAAATTCAGTCAAAACTTTTTGACTGGGCGTGATTCGATTTTGGCCGCTTTTGAGGCGTATGTGCAAGCGGTTAAAGATAAAACCTTTCCCACTGCAGACCATGAGGTAGGTTAATGCAAGTTGTACAGGATATTGCGGCGTTACGCGCGCAGTTGGCGCAGTGGCGTCAAGCTGGCAAAACCTGGGCCTTGGTGCCGACGATGGGTAATTTACATGCCGGTCATTTGAGCTTGGTATCACTGGCACAAAGCCATGTTGATTATGTTGTAGTGAGTATTTTTGTGAATCCGCTGCAATTTGGTGAAGGCGAAGATTTTGCCCAATATCCACGCACATTGGCAGCCGATTGTGATCAATTGCAAGCCCTAGGGTGCGATCTGGTGTTTAGTCCCTCAGCTAGCGAGCTTTATCCTACTGAAGGGCGGCAGAGTCGTGTGAGTGCTGATCCCTTATTGGCGTCGCGTTTTGAGGGCGCACTGCGTCCCGGTCATTTTGATGGTGTGGTGACGGTAGTGGCCAAGCTGTTTAATCTAGTGCAACCCCATGTGGCCGTATTTGGTCAAAAAGACTATCAGCAATGGCGGGTGATTCAAGCGATGGTGGCCGATTTAAATTGGCCGATTCAGCTGCTGAAAGGGCCGATTGCGCGTGATACTGATGACTTGGCACTCAGTTCAAGAAATCAATATTTGGATGCAACTCAGCGCCGTATCGCCCCGCAGTTATATCAAGTATTAAGCAAGCTGGCACAGGCTATCGTTGCAACCGAACACCCTATGATCAGTTGGCCAGGTGTCTGTGCAAAGGCACAGCAAGAACTCATTGTGGCGGGTTTTGATGAGGTGGATTATATTGCTTGGGTGGATCAACAAGATTTGACTGATGTGATGGATATCACTAAGCCGAGTGTATTGTTGGTGGTAGCCCGATTAGGCACCACCCGTTTATTAGATAATATCGAGATTATACCGCCGCTTTGAGCGGTGCAATGGTATTGCGAGTATGGGTGATCTTATTGTCCGCATCAACATAAACCAACATAGGTTTATATAAATCGGCTTCAGCCTCAGTCATTTGGGCATAGGTTGCAATAATCAATAAATCGCCTGGTGCCGCTTTATGTGCCGCCGCCCCATTGACCGAAATCGTGCCTGAGTGGGCTTCTGCACTAATAGCATAGGTGGTAAAGCGCTCGCCATTACGCACATTATAAATCTGAATCTGTTCGTATTCGCGAATACCCGCCGCGCTTAGTAAGGCGGCATCTATTGCACACGAGCCTTCATAATCTAGTTCGGCGTGTGTCGTGGTCACACGATGAATCTTTGATTTTAAAAGTTGAATTTGCATAGTGTTATGTGCCTGCCTGTAAAGGGGATCAAAAATAAATCGGCGCCCATTATACCTAATAGGGCGCCAATTACCAAATCATCAACCTATATCGCGTTGATTAACGCTGTGCTTAATCTAATACCTAGCCGGTATTGCGCATACCCGCTGCAATTGCGTTAATGCTGTTAAGAAGGGGTTTAAGCCAAACCTCTCGTTCTTGCTCAGTGACATTTTCGTCTTTGTAACGTTTTAGCAATACGATTTGGATATGATTAAGTGGATCCAAATAGGGGTTGCGGCGTTGTAAAGACAAGGCAATAGATGGGGTTTCAGCCATCAAGTAAGGATTGCCGCTCACCGATAATGAATAGTCAACGGTGCGGGTATGTTCTTCAGCAATCATGTTATAGATGTGCATGGCTTGCGCTCGATCACTGGCAATTTCACAATATTCTTTACCGGTAATTAATTGCGTTTTGTACAACGCCATTTGAATGTTACTCAATAATGCGCGGAAAAATGGCCATTGGTTATACATATCTAGCAGGCCTGCTTGACCATGGCGTTTCGCCCATTCATCTAGCGCATAGCCTGTGCCAAACCAAGCCGGGAAGGTTAAGCGTGCTTGTGCCCAACCGAATACCCACGGAATGGCGCGTATTGATGATTTAGACAAGTTACCTTTTTTACGATGCGAAGGTCTTGAGCCAATATTCAGTAACCCAATTTCATTAACTGGTGTAGCTTCATAAAACAGCTTAAAGAAACCTTCGGTATGATCGGTCAGTAGGCGGTAGGCCGACTCACCATCTTTGGCAAGTTGCTCCATGGTGTTTAGATGGGCCGGATTATCTTCTGCCACATCCGTAACCAAACAGAGTGATGCTTTCATTAGGCCAGTTACGCCCAAGGACAATTCATAGCTGGCTGTTTCAGAGTTGCTGTATTTGTATGACAATACTTCACCCTGCTCGGTAAATTTAATTTCACCGCGCACTGTCCCAGTCGGTTGTGACAAGATCGCCATATGGGTTGGACCGCCGCCGCGACCAATTGTGCCACCGCGGCCATGAAACAAACGACAGTCAATTTCAAACGCATCAGCCACTTTCATGATTTTTTGCTGCGCTTGATAAAGCGACCAAGCCGATGAAAGATTGCCGCCATCTTTGGCCGAATCAGAATAGCCCAACATGATTTCTTGTTGGTTGCCGCTGGCTTTTAATAACGCATGATAGGTTGCGTTGTTAAATAGGTTTTCGGTTACCGGAACGATGTGTTCTAAATCTTCAATGGTTTCAAACAGTGGGGTGATATGAATGTCACAATAGGGCTTGCCTGCGTTATAGCCTGCCAGGCCTGCTTGATGCGCTAAAAATAACACTTCCATGACATGACTGGCTTCATGAGTCATGGAGATGACATAGTTATTAAAGGCTTTAGGGCTGATTTCTTTGCGCAGTTCGCGTAGCACATTAAAGACTTCGAGCACTTCCACGGTCATCGGCTTCAATGCCAGATGCTGGGTATCAATAATGGTAGCTGAAGCAACATGCTTAGCAAGCAGAGCTAATTTGTCGTTTTCGTCTAAGGCATTGTAGTCAATATCAAGATGACTCAATAACTCGGCAACCGCCTCGGTATGCACAGTGGACTCTTGACGAATATCCAAGCGCATTAAATAAAAGCCAAAGGTTTCCACTAAGCGAATCAAGTCTTTTAAGGTGGCATTCGCTACACTATGATCCCCGTGATTACACAACGAATCATGGATTAAGTGTAAGTCAGCCAAAAACTCATCTTCTGAGCTATAAGCAAAGCGTGACGAAGACTGGGGTTGTTCATTGTTTAGTCGCGCTTCGATATAGGCCAAATTTTCTCTGATCCGACCACGCATCAAGTATAAGAAACGGCGATAGGGTTCATCTTTAAAGCGTTCTGCGCGTTTGTGAAAGACCTTTTCAAGCAAATCGGCATCGACAATCGTCGCACGATTGATCACGTCCTGGTGAATGTCACATATGTGGCGTGAATGCGTCAGCATTGCGCTTAGTTCAAGCAAGCGTTTTTCATACTCATAAAGTACGGAGCGAGATTGAAGGTAAATCGCTTCACGAGTGGTTTGATGGGTAACAAACGGGTTGCCATCTCGATCGCCGCCAATCCATGAACCAAAAGATAGAAAAGGTGGAACTTGGTGGGCAATATCGGGATAGTGACGGCTAAGGGCTCGCTCAAGATAGCGGTAAACCTGAGGCACTGATTGGAATAAGGACTGACGGAAGTAGTAGATACCGTTGCGAATTTCATCACTTACCGTTGGTTTTGACTGGCGAACCTCGTCAGTTTTCCAGAGTACCTGAATTTGGTAACGCAGCTTATCAATAACGTCTTGTTTGGTATAGCTGTTATTGTGTGTTTCTGCTTCATTGAGACCGTCTAGCGTCACGAAAATACGACGCAGGTTTTCCATAACTGCGCGGCGCTTGGATTCGGTCGGGTGGGCAGTAAATACCGGAATGTATTTAATACGGCTTAATAGCTTTGATACGTCATCACTTGATAAACCGGCTTCTTTAAATTCACCGATCGTTTGCAGCATGGACCCCATCCAAAGTGGGCCATCAGATTTGAGCTGGCTTTGACGATCATGATATTGATGCTCTTCTTCGGCTAGGTTAGCCAAGCTAAAATAAATGTTGAAGGCTCGAATAATTAGAATTAAGTTTTCGGGGGTTTGTTGTTCAATAAAATTAATCAGCGATTGGCGTAATTCGGGATCGTCTTGTTTGCGAAGTTGGATATAGCCACGACGGAGTTTTTCTACTGCATCGAGGGTAGCTCTACCTACTTGGCTTTCAATAACTTCACCAAGTAGTTGACCCAGCAGTTTAACGCGCGCGCGTAACTGTTTGTCATGAGATTCAGTTTGGGCAGATACATTCATGTCAGTGCTTTTCCAAAAAAATTTGCACAATTATAGCAGAATTAGTCTAGTGGCAGGGGGTTTAGTGAAGAGATTAGCGAGCGAAACGGCTCGCTAATCGGTGGCTATTGCTGTCTAGATGGAAGACTTAGCCTTGGTAACGCGCGGCACCGGCTAGGATTTCAGCAAAAGCGCCTTCTGCATCTGTCCAGCCTTCAATTTTGACCCATTTACCGGGTTCTAGATCTTTGTAATGCTTAAAGAAATGTTCAATCTGCTCTTTTAGCAAGGGAATTTGTTCGACGGCAGTGATGTTTTTATAGATCGCGCTGAGCTTATCAACGGGAACAGCGATAACTTTGGCGTCTTCACCGCCATCATCGGTCATTTTTAACATCCCAATTGGGCGACAACGAATCACGGAGCCCACTAATAGTGGGTGAGGGGTGACGACTAAAACATCGACTGGATCGCCATCATTGGCAAGGGTTTGGTTAATGTAACCATAGTTAGCAGGGTAGGCCATCGTGGCGCCTTGCAGACGGTCAACCCAAACAAGATCCGTGTCCTTGTCAACCTCGTATTTAATCGGTGGTGCGAAAGCAGGAATTTCAATAATTACATTAATATCATTTGGCAAGCTTTTGCCTGCTGGAACGGCTGCATAACCCATGTCATGTCCTTTAAATTGTGTAGGTTTGTAAAACAACACCACCCGCTGGGCGGGTGGTAAGAATCTTGATGCTTGATATAGCTAGACAAAAAAGCTTAGTCTTTTAAATAACCCATGGCTTTTTCAACTTCATTTTTTGAACCAAGCATAACGGGGCAGCGCTGATGAATGCCCTCTGGTGTCACGTCCATAATATGCTCACGACCCGTTGTTGATAAGCCACCTGCTTGCTCAACGATCATGCTCATTGGGTTGCCTTCATACATTAGGCGTAATTTACCCGGTTTGTTTGGCTCGCGGTTATCCCATGGATACATGAAAATACCGCCACGCACTAGAATACGGTGTACCTCAGCAACCATTGAGGCTACCCAGCGCATGTTATAGCGTTTGGCTAGTGGGCCGGTTTCGCCAGCTAAGCAATCATTGATGTAGCTTTTCATGCCGTCTTCCCAGAAGCGCTGGTTAGACATGTTGATCGCAAATTCTTTGGTATCTGCTGGGATTTTAACCTGCTCGCGCGTCAATACAAATTCACCAATATGGCGGTCAAGCGTAAAGAAGTTCACGCCTTTACCTGTAGTAAGGACTAGGATTGCTGAAGGGCCATAAAGCACATAGCCTGCAGCTACTTGCTTGCGTCCATTTTGTAAGTAAATGGTCTGATCATCGCCTTGACGGCTATCATCTGGTGCTTCAAGAATAGAGAAGATGGTGCCCACTGATAGGTTAACATCAATATTTGACGAGCCATCTAATGGGTCAAACAAGACTAAGTATTTACCTGACTCTGTACCCGCTACAGTATAGTCTTCTTCTTCTGAGGCGATCCCTTTAACGCAGTTGTCTTCAACTAGGATTTTTTTGAGCAGGTCATTAGAAACGACATCCAAAAGTTTTTGCGTTTCACCTTGAACGTTTTCTGTGACGCTCGAACCTAAAATACCGGCTAGATCGCCTTGGCCCAGTTTATGGGAAATCTCTTTACAGGCAATCATAATATGGCTAATAACTTGTTTCAGTTCGCTATTGACGCCATCACGTTTCAAAATTTCATGCAATCTAATCATGGATTAACTCTCAGTTGGTTTAAAAAAATTCAGTAAATTCTAACCTTTTCGGTTAAAAAAACAAGTTTTTTGCAAGATTAGCTAGGGTTGTTCAGTGGCTTGGGTTGAAGGATCAGGTCGAGGCGTGCGAGTGATTCTTCGCTCTTCTATTAAACTGAGGGTGGTGCTGAAGGTGGTTTGATGGCGTTGCACACTGAGCACGTAGTTAACTGTTTCATGGCCTATTCGTCGGCGTGCAATTTGTTCAACGTTATAAAACCATACGTAAGGGTTTAGACCTTCGCGCTCAGCTTCTCGTTGCAGTTGTCTAATCCTAGTTTGCCCAGCGTTGTAGGCCGCAAGAGCAAAGTTTAAGCTTTCTTCTGGCGTGTAATCCGGTCCGGTAAAAACTTGATGTTTAAGATAAGCTAAATATTTCGTGCCGGCGTGAATGTTTTGCTCGAGTTCATCGATAGCTGGAATATCAATTTGTGGTGCGGCTGCGGTGCTGGGTAGAATTTGCATGATCCCTACCGCACCCCGTCCGCTAATTAAGTTGTTGCGAAAACGCGACTCTTGAAAGGCAACGGCTGCAACAAGTAACCAATCTAAATTATAAAAATCGCCATAAAGCTCAAAGTAAGGGCGTAATTGATTAAGTTGATCGAAGCTTTCTGCTGTGAGTCCGGCTTCTTGTAGCCAGCGATTTTCGTTAAAGTATTTATTAAAAAGTAAGTTGCTTAAATAGCGCCCAGGCTTGGCTTGATGTTCAATAAAGTTATTTAGGGAGGCCAGTAACTCTGGGTTGTTGTTTCTTACCGCCCAAGCCAGTTGGCCTTCGTGATGAAATCGAAAATCAGGGTAGAGTAAAAGGTTGTCGAGTACTGGCCACCAAGCTCTAGCAATATGGTCGTCGGTGATCGTAAAGTCAATAATGCCCGCATTAACTAGCTCCAATACATCTTCAGCATCGAGTGTGCTAGGTGCTTGAATAATTTCGATGGGTTGAAGGCCTAACTGGCCTAAAAATTGATTAGCTAGCATCAGGTTAACTAAATAGCTGCTGTGTGCAACTACCATAATTTTTTGCCCGGCTAAGTCCTCTAATTTTGATACGGGAGTAGCTTGTTGGTGGCTGACCAAGATTTCGTTGACGCCTGTAATGTAAGGCTGGGTAAATAGGGCAAGATTTTTGCGCGTCTCGGTAACCGTCAGCCCTGCCGCAATAATATCGCCGCGGCCGGCATTGAGTGCGTCAAATAATTGGTCAAAAGGGGTCGGGATAAACACTAGGTGGGTTTGATAGCGTTGCTGCAGTGGGCCACGATTTAAACTTTGTTCATAAGCGCGCAGGAATTCATATTCTAAGCCGAGGCTACCATGTTCAGCCATAAAGTAATGCGTGCGGTTATAGCTTATTAATACTCTAATAAGGCGTCGTTCTCGCATTTCCTCCAAGTCGCCAAAAAAAGGTTGCATCAGTCTATCGTGGTAGGATTGAAAGAGCGTTTGCTGGGGAGGTGTTGCCGCATTTAATGGTGGGCCAATTGTGACATAAAGACCGAGTATGATTATGATAAGGCTAATACGGGCGCGTGTTATGAACGCCTGGCATGCGCGATAAGTTTCTGTAAGCCCATCTCTCATAGTGGTAAAGTTACCCTTTAACATAATTTTGATTTTAGAGCCTTGATAGACCATTAGCTAGTAATTTTTTTGTGAGGCAGTGCGGATGAAAACAACTCAACAGGTAAAACGGGTCAAATTTGCAATTATTGGCGCCGGCTCGGCCGGTTTAACCGCTTGGTCTGAGATCAAAAAACAAACGGATGATTATGTGCTGATTGATTCGGGGCCACTGGGCACGACCTGTGCGCGCGTAGGCTGTATGCCTTCAAAGGCGTTGATTCATATTGCTGAGCATTACCAGGCCTGGCAAGGTGCTGCAGCGTTGGGGATAGAATTGCCTGCACAGCCTATTCTGCATGATGACCAGGTGCTCAAACGCGTGCGGCGTTTTCGCGATAGATTTACGTCTGGCTTGATAGCGAACACCACAGATAAATTATCAGAGCAGCATTTTATCAGCGGACGAGCCGTGGTCTATCCAAATGGTGAGATCCATGTTGATGATCATGTTATTGTTGCCGAGCGGATTATTGTGGCGGTGGGCTCGAAGCCGATAGTGCCAGATGGATGGTCAGCGAATTTGGGTGACCTGGCGCTGACTAGTGATACTATTTTTGAACTCGAAACCTTGCCAAAACGCTTGGCTGTGATTGGTTTAGGGGTAATTGGCTTAGAGTTGGGCCAGGCGCTAGCCTATTTAGGTGTCGAGGTAATGGGTTTTGATGCTCAAGGTCAAGTCGGCGGTTTACAAGATCCATTTTGTAATGAATTTATGCTCGAACACGTTGCAAAAACCTTTCCGGTTCAAATAAATCAACAGGTTGTGCCGCTGCGCGTGCAAAATCAGGTTAAAATAACTTACCAAGGTGGTGAATGGTTAGGTGACAAGGTGTTATTAACCCTTGGCAGACGACCTAATTCAGACTGGCGCTCTGAGGCTTTGCAAAATTTAACTGTTGATCCAGTCACCTTGCAATTGGGTGATTTGCCCATTTTTGTTGCCGGCGATGCCAGTGGTTTTCATGGAATTTTGCATGAAGCTAATAGAGAAGGCAAAACCGCCGCGCAAAATGCTATACACTACCCGGTGTTAACGGGCAGTAAGCCGTTAACCCCAACGGCCATTGTGTTTAGTGATCCTCAGCTCTGTCGAGTGGGGGTTTCGTTTAATGAGCTTGACCCGCGTGAAATAATAATTGGGTCGTTCGATTTAAATTGTAACAATGGCCGTGCTATAGTGATGGACCAAGATTATGGCCGAATTCGCTTGTATGCAGATCGAACCAGCGGGCGTTTACTGGGCGGGGAATTAGCGATGCCTAGTGCCGAACATCTTGGTCATTTATTAGCTTGGTCTGTGCAAACGGGCCTAACGCTAAATGAAATGTCAGCCATGCCTTTTTATCATCCAGTTTTGGAAGAAGCTGTGCAGAATGTCATAGACACGATGCTGGATGAATTTAATGCTGAGCAAGGTTTGACGAAAAATTAATTGGGTTTGGGATGGCAGATAAGATTAAGTCATCCCAACCCACCTACTAAGTAAGATGGAATCGAGTGACTGAACAAACTACTACACCTGTTATAGACCCCTTTGCTGATCGTGAAGCGGAAAAATACGACAACCCTATCCCGAGTCGGGAATTTATTTTAGAACACCTAGCCGAACTACAACAGCCCATGCGTTTGGGGCCGCTTGCTCAAAGCTTGGGCATAGATGAGGAAGATGAAGAACGTTTTGAAGCTTTGTCGCGCCGTCTAAAAGCGATGTTGCGGGATGGTCAATTAATTAAAAACCGTCGTGGTGCCTTTGGCTTAATCCAGAAAATGGATTTGATTAAGGGGATTGTTACAGGCCACCCGGATGGGTTTGGCTTTGTCGCCAGCGAGCAAGTTGAGCGGGATTTATTACTCTCTGCACATGAAATGCACAAGGTTTTACATGGCGATGAGGTTATCGTATCGATTGTGGGCGAAGATCGTCGCGGACGACAAGAAGCTGCTATTGTTGAAGTAACGCGTCGTGCTAACGAAGAGCTGGTTGGGCGTATTCACATTGAGCAAAACCTAGCATGGGTTCACCCCAACAATAATCGTATTACCCAAGATGTGTTTATCCCCGCCGACGGTTTATTAAATGCGCAGGAAGGGCAAATCGTGCGCGTAGCGATTGTTATGCATCCGTCACAGCGTCATGGCCCAGTGGGCAAGGTGGTGGAAGTGCTCGGTGACTACATGGCACCTGGCATGGAAATCGATACGGCGATTCAAACTTTTAATATTCCTAATAAATGGTCAGAAGAATTATTGGCGGAGTTAGCCGCCATTCCGTCAGTGTTGACCGAGCAGGATTATGCCGATCGTAAGGATTTGCGTAGTCTGCCATTGGTGACTATTGATGGTGAAGACTCCAAAGATTTTGACGATGCGGTCTTTGCCAAGCGCCGTAAAAATGGCTGGCGCCTAGTCGTAGCGATTGCCGATGTCTCTCACTATGTTAAGCCAGGTTCTGAACTGGATAAAGAAGCCTATGAGCGTGGCAATTCGGTATATTTCCCCCAACGGGTTATTCCGATGTTGCCAGAAAAGTTATCCAATGATCTTTGTTCACTTAATCCGAATGTGGACCGCGTTTGTATGGTGTGCGATATGTCCATCACTGAAGACGGTCAGTTAGAACGCAGCCAGTTCTATCAAGCGGTGATGAACTCCAAAGCGCGTTTAACCTATAACCAAGTCCATCAAATGGTCACGGATTCAAGTTCAGCTTTTAGAGCCGAATTTGCTGAGGTCGTTGATGCAGTTGATCAACTCTATGAGCTTTATCATATTTTGCATGCGGCACGAGCTGAGCGTGGTGCGCTAGAATTTGATACGGTGGAAACGCGAATAGTGTTTGATGGTGAGCGTAAAATCGATAAGATCATTCCTGTCGTTCGTAACGATGCGCATCGTTTGATTGAAGAATGTATGCTGATGGCCAACGTGGCTGCAGCACGCTATTTAAAGTGGCACAAGCTGCCGATTGTCTATCGTGTTCATGAGCCACCTAAAGAAGAAAAATTGACCAAGCTGCGTGGTTTCTTAAAGGACTTTGGTTTAAGTTTAGAAGGGGGTGATGAGCCAAGTGCACAGGACTTTGATCAGGTCTTACAAGCGGCACAAGGCATGCCATCTGAGCATTTAATTAAAACAATCATGTTGCGTAGTATGAATCAAGCAGTGTATCAGCCGGATAACAAAGGCCATTTCGGCTTGAACTTTGAACACTATGCGCATTTCACATCGCCGATCCGTCGTTATCCAGATTTGTTGATTCATCGTGCCATTCGCCAGGCCTGGTTAAAGCAAGGGGCACAAGGCTTTGCCTATAATGAAGAAGATATGACTCGAATGGGGCGTCATTGCTCTGATACCGAACGTCGTGCCGATGAAGCAACGCGTGATGCCGTGACATTCCTGAAGTGTGAGTTCTTGTCGCATCGTTTAGGTGAAGAATATGATGCCGTGATCAGTTCAGTAACTAACTTCGGCATGTTTGTTGAGCTAGACCCGCTTTATATTGAAGGTTTAGTCCATGTCACTGAATTAGGTGAGGATTACTTCCATTTTGATGCAGTACGTCATTGTCTAAAAGGCGAGCGTACGGGTAAGGTTTATCGTATTGGTGACCGTGTCAAAGTACAGGTAGCTCAGGTTGTCCTAGATACCCGTAAGATTGATTTGCGACTAATTAACAAACCTGCTGATGAAGTGCTCGTTGTTGAAAACGACAGTGATGATTTTGACAACCCAGTTTCAGAGCAAGAAGGCGAGGGCGAGGCGAAGAAAAAGCGCCGTTCACGTTCGCGCTCTCGCCCAAATAATCGCAAACGTCGTACTCGATCCAAGGCTAAGAATGACTGATCAAGTCTATGGCTTGCATGCCTTAGAGCCACTGCTGGCAAAGCATCCCGAGCAGATTTTTCAGGTAGTCTTCTGCGAAGGGCGTTTAAATGCCCGTCAACAGGCCTTACTGGATCTCGCAATGCAATTGGGCGTCAGAGTGCAGCGCGCACCTAAAAAAGTGTTTGATCAGCTGGCGGGTGTGCATCAGGGCGTCTATGCTGATGTTGCCGCGCAAGCGGCTTACACCGAAGCGGATTTACTCGACTGGGTTGCCAAAACAACCGACCCACTGCTGGTCTTTTTGGATGAAGTCCAGGATCCACACAATCTAGGCGCCATCCTCCGTACGGCTGATGCAACGGGTGTGACCGCTGTTGTGGTGCCAAAGAATAATGCAGTAGGCCTAAATGCTACGGTGCGTAAGGTGGCCTCTGGTGGCGCCGAATCAGTGCCGCTAGTAGTCGTCACTAACTTAGTGCGTACGATGGAGCAGTTACAGCAGCAGGGTGTTTGGTTTACTGGCTTGGCGGGAGAGACAGAGCAAACGCTCTATCAGGCTGATTTAACCGGTCCGGTGGCGATAGTCTTAGGCGCCGAAGGCAAGGGGTTGCGCCCTCTAACGCGTAAGGCCTGTGACTATTTGGTGGCCATTCCTATGCAAGGGCAGGTGTCCAGCTTAAACGTATCGGTTGCAGCAGGGGTTACCCTTTATGAAGCCGTAAGACAGCGCCAGCTTAAATAAGCTAGCGCGCCGATTAACACTTTTTATTGTTCCGCTACGTAGATAGCACCGGTTTCTGGATCAATCTCCAAATCAACTGGTGTTAACTCTTCTCGCCAGCAAGGTCCTTCAACACAGACCCCGTCCTCAATTCTAAAAAAAGCATCATGGACTGAACATTTCATGGTCATTTCAAAGGGATTAATATCAATTTTATAGGCTTCATCCAATGGCACATCTTGGTGCGGACAGTTATTTAAATAAGCCTTAATTTCATTGTCATGCTTAATCAATACAACCTTGTGACGCAGTCCCGGTGCAGGCACAACGGTCGCACGTGAATTGGTGATATGTTTAATATTGGCAATGGGTTTGCGGGTGACCAGAGGGGCTAATAGATTATCTAAGCCGAGTTGTTGGCATTTGCGGCGTGCAAGCTGATTGCCAGCTGCGACGGCGTCTGCTAGCGGTTTTTGAGCGATTAACGCATCAATCGTGGCGGCGATAAAGGTATCGCCGGCGCCTAGGGTATCGACAGGCTTGGCTAAGGCTTGAGTGGGTTGGTGACTGGGTTGACTTCCTGGTGCCGCATACCAGGCCCCATCACTTCCCCAGCTACAGATAATAGTCGCCTGCGGTGCTAAGGCTTGTAGGTGGGTGATCAGTTCATCAGCCTGCACCAATCCCAAGGATTTAGCATAGGCTTCACCCGTAAAGATGATATTGACCTGTTCTAATAGGGCTTCAAGCCCGTCCCGGGGTTTTTCCAGCTCAATAGAAATAGGCTGGTGGCTTAAAAAGGTTTTAGCAATATTGAGCATGCCACCCAGTGCGTCAAGGTTGCGTCCTTCAAAATGCAACCAGTCAAAGGTTTCAATTTCAATTTTGGCAAAATGCTCAAAGCTTATTTCAGGTAGATCACGATAATGAACAATGGTACGCGAGCCATTTTGTTGATTAATCTGCACATAGGATGTCGGGGTCGAGCCTTGAATAAAGCGTTGAATTAGGCTTGTATCTATGTGTCGTTCTTCTAAGGCCTTTTTAAGGCGTTTAGCGGCATCATCGGTTGCCAAGGTGGCACAAATGGCACAATCATGTCCCAGTTGCTGCAGTACGTTTAAATTATTGGCGACATTACCGCCCAGCGCAAACACTCGAGTCTGTGCACGTTGTTCGGAATTTTCTGACGGATAGTGGGGTAAAAAAAGTTGCGTATCAAGAACTAAATTGCCTATACCTAAAATGCGCGCCATGTCGTTTAAACTCGAAAGATAAAAATAAGTTTAAATTTTAACGCTTCAGGCCTTTTAGGTCACGTCTAAAACCTAATTAGCAGGTTTTTATTAAGCTTTATGCAAAAAACTGCTTGATTTTTGTTGAGATAGTTTGCTTGTGCACGAAATAGTTTAAAAATTTAATTTTAATCATGTTTTTAGGGGGTTGACATGAGTTGTATTTTATTAAATTGTTGTATTTAAAGGATTTATTGATTAAGCGACTGTTGAGGTCTGGCTGGGAATTATTCACAAAATCTGTGGATAACTCTGTTAATGAATTTTTAAAAACTGCGCCAAGTTGTTAGTATCGCAACTAAAGTTTTAGATTGCTTAAAAATTAGACAGCTTTCGAAGCTGAGAACATCTGGTGACTTTTTTAATAAAAAAAACCTGCCAATTGGCAGGTTTTTAACGATGCTTTTGGGTGATGGGGCCTAAGCCATCATCAAATTAATAGAGTAAAAAATGCCTGCCGCAAGTAAGGCTGTAGCTGGAACGGTAATGACCCAAGCCGCAACCACTTTCAAAATGATTGAGCGCTTAACCAATTCTTGGTTGTAGGCTTTTCTGAGACCTTTACGCTCTTTTTTGGTCAAGTGGGCATCATTTTCCAGGCTCTTGGTTTTTAAGTCTTGCAGCATGCGGCCTTTCTCAGCCAAGCTGGCTTTGTCAAAACGGCGAATAAAGGCTTCAACAATTTCACGTTCTTGTCCTTCGTGATGTTCTTCGATTTGTCGAATCATCCGTTGGTAATTCGCCTTTAAATATTCACGTAAAAAACCGACCCCAAAAATAGCACCGATGGTAACGTGAGTGGTACTGACTGGAAGCCCTAATTGTGAAGCTAAAATAACCGTTAGGGCTGCGGCCATCGCAATACAGTAGGCACGCATCTGGTCAATATCAGTAATTTCTGAGCCAACGGTCTTAATGAGTTTGGGGCCATAGAGCGCCAAACCTAGCGCAATCCCTATTGCACCGACCACCAGAATCCACATTGGGATGGCGGCTTTAGTGCCACCTACGTCACCAGAAGTGAGTGCTTCATGAATCGCGGCTAAAGGCCCCACCGCATTAGCGACATCGTTTGAGCCGTGTGCAAAACTTAATAGCGCGGCAGCAAAAATTAATGGGATAACAAACATTTGGTTAACGCCTTTTTTGCAGTTAGAGGCAACAACTGACGCGCGATTAACCAGTGGACGAGTAATAAAATAGACCATAGTGGCAACGGCCAAACCGACTAAGGCCGAAGTTAAGAAGCTGACCTTCATGATTTGGCTAAAGCCTTTCATCATCAAATAGGTGCCAAAAGCCCAGCCCATCAAGGCTAACAACCAAGGCACCATGCGGCGTGAGGCATCCATCATATCTTCTTGATAGGTAATCGTGCGTTTAATGGTGTAAAGCAGCAGGGCCGCAATTAACCCGCCCAGCATGGGCGAAATTACCCAACTCGCCGCGATTTGTCCTACGGTGCCCCAGTTAACAATCGCCCAGCCAGCTGCGGCAATACCCGCGCCCATAACGCCGCCTATAATAGAGTGGGTAGTCGAAACCGGTGCGCCGAGAGCAGTCGCAATATTTAACCATACTGCAGCGGCCAGCAACGCGGCCATCATTAGCCAAATAAAGGCTTCGGTATCATCTACATCAGCCGGGTTGATAATGCCACCTTTAATAGTGGTAATGACGCTACCACCCGCAATGATAGCGCCTGCCGCCTCAAATACCGCTGCAATAATGATGGCCGTGGTGAGGGTCATTGCTTTAGAGCCAACCGCAGGGCCGACGTTGTTAGCAACGTCATTAGCGCCGATATTCATCGCCATATAACCCCCAATCATCGCGGCAACGACTAGGGTAAAGCTGATATGACCGTAATTGATAAAGGTGTATAGTATGACACCAATAATGAACAATAACGCTAACCCAAAGCGCAAGAGTTCTTTGCGGCTACGTTGGCCAGCCTCTTCAAGGTGTTGAATATTTTTCAGTTCCATAAGCGGTCCATGTAAAGATATAAAAGCGAGTTGTAATAAAAATGTCAACGGATTGTAACACTTAAGAAATAAAAGTGAAGCAATTGTTTATCTTGTTGAAATACATATTGATTTTGTTGGAATTTAAAGAAGATAGGGTAGAAAAATGTTAAGTTATCAGCATGGTTTTCATGCCGGCAATGCCGCCGATTTGCTCAAACATCTTGTGCTGGTGAATGTGCTGGCTTATATGGTCAAAAAAGATAAACCTTTGGTTTATGTTGATACCCATGCTGGATCGGGAGGCTATAGTTTGGCCGATGCGCAAGCACAAAAAACCCTCGAGTTTAAACAGGGCATTGGACAGCTTTGGGCGTTGCCCGAGCAGGCCTGGTCACCGAGCATAAAGGCTTATCTTGAAGTGGTAAGTGCCTTTGAACAGCAGGCTCGTCAACTTACGCAACAGCAGGTGTCTGGACGTTTTTATCCAGGTTCTCCGGCCATTGCGCAACATTGTCTGCGTGATATTGATCGTTTGGTAGCTTACGAGTTACATCCGCAAGCCTTTTCACAACTCCAAGCGCACACGGCAACAGACCGGCGGGTTAAGATTTACCAACAAAATGGCTTTCAAGGACTGATTGCGCAAGTCCCCCCCAAAGAGCGTCGCGGGGTCATCTTAATCGATCCGCCCTATGAGCTTAAGCAAGATTATGACGAAGTCGTAACACGTTTGTTGGCCGCCTATAAACGTTTTGCGACCGGAACCTATTTAGTTTGGTATCCAGTGGTTGAACGACGTCGGATAGATAAAATATGGCGTGATTTAAAAGCCAGTGGCATCCGCAATGTTGCGGTATTTGAGCTGGGTTGGCAAGCTGATAACCCTGGTCGTGGCATGACGGCCAGTGGTATGATAGTAATCAATCCGCCATGGACATTAATGGCGACTATGCAACAAGATTTAGCGCTGCTGAAGTCGCTTGTTGCAACTGAGCAGGGTTTTTGGCAAGCGGATATGCTGGCGGCAGAATAAACTTTAATTTAGCTAAGCGCTTGTTTAACTACACTAAGGGGCTTCGAATGTGGATTGTTTTGCGTCGCATTGTTGTGTTTTGGCTATTATCTCTAATGATATGGTGGAGCTTGGCTGATGGACAACTCAGCTCGTTCGCATTGATTTGGACGCTTGCGGCTGCATTATTAATGCACAAGCTTTGGCCACCCTTAAACTACGCACTTCACTGGCGATATGTGCCCTCTCTGATCCTGCTTTTTGTTCGTGCCTCTGTATTGGGTGGTTGGGACGTCAGTCGTCGCGCCATTCAAGCCAAGCCATCACTTCACAGCTGTTATCTAGATTACTATCTGCAATTACCTGAAGGCTGGGCCCGTAGTGTTTGGGTCAGCTTAATTGGGTTATTTCCGGGGACCTTAACTGTAGCTGTATCGCAAAAATGGGTGCGTATTCATTTATTGGATGATTCATTAAACGTCCATCAAGATTTACAAGCATTAGAAGGCTTGCTCGCCAAATTTATTGGGGTAGAAATACATCCGTCGCAGCAGGTTCCTAAGGTTATTGCCCCTGCTCAAGGACCTATGGGGGTGAGCAAATGATCACATTCCTCTGGCTGGTTGCGGCTGTGTTGGCGTTGTTGCTATTACTTGGGTTATGGCGAGTGATTCAAGGTCCGAATTTGACTGATCGGATGCTTGCTGCACAGCTTGCAGGATCAACTGGTGTGGCCTTGGTTGTGGTGTTGGCTTGGGTGATGCGCAATCAAAATTTGCTAGATGTAGCCCTGTTACTAGCGCTCTTAGCTGCGATAAGCGGCATTGCATTTGCAAAGTTATTGCGGCCAGAACAACTCGATAGCCATCAAAAGGGAGCAGATGACCATGTGGATCATTCATAGTCTCGCGAGTATCAGTATCTTAATTGGTTTGCTGTTTTTTATTGCCGGAACTTTAGGTTTGTTGCGCTTTTCAGATGATCTAAGCCGTCTGCATGCGCTGACTAAAGCGGATAATTTAGGTCTCGGGTTAGTCTTGTTGGGTATGGCCATGTTGTTTTTAAGCCTTAACATCACGCTGAAATTATTTTTGATTTGGGCGTTGGTGATTATCAGTGCCGCCGCCGTTAGTCATGTTATTGGACAAAGAGCCTATCAACAGCAACGTAAAAAACAACTCAATAAGCAACCCAATAAGCAAGTTGGAGAGACAAGATGATTCTGGTCGATTTAATCCTTGCTTTGGCTATTATTATTGTAGCGGTGCGTTGTTTAGCAACACCTAATCTTGCTGAGTCGGTTGTTTTGTTTATTGTATTTGGTTTGTTGCTAGCACTGGTCTGGGTGAGATTGCAGGCACCAGATGCTGCTTTAGCCGAAGTCGCCATTGGAGCGGGTTTAGCCGGCGCGCTTTTGCTGGCAACGCTGAGTCAAATGCACCACACCCAGGATATAAAGCTGACTAAAACGAATTTACTTAGTTTGGTCCTACCGATTGGTGTGGGCGGGCTATTGGCATTTAGTTTAATGAGTTTAGTGCAGCCTGCGCCAGGATTGTCAGATTTGGTCATGGCTAATATTACGCTATCCGGTGTGGAGCATCCCGTCACTGCGGTACTGCTCAACTATCGCGCCTGGGATACGGCCTTAGAATTGGCCGTACTCATGTGGGCTTGGGCAGCACAACGGGCTTTGGGCCCAAGCTTGGCGTGGCATGGCGTTAAGTTACAAGGACGGGTGCTCATATACTTTAGCCGTTTAGTACTGCCATTATTAGTGTTGATTGCTGGGTATATATTATGGCAGGGCGCCTATTTATTAGGTGGCGCATTTCAAGCCGGTGCGCTCTTGGCTACGGCATTTATTTTGGCCTTCTTGGTTCAGCAAGCCCAATTGGGTCAAGCAAGTCCGGTATTCGTATCTTGGTTGATTCATCACTGGGCGGTTAAGCTACTCTGGCTGGGTGGTTTATTGGCTTTTTTTGGTATTGGATTAGCAGGTCTGCTTTTGGGGTATGGGTTTATGGGTTATGACCCAGCTTATGCAGGGGCTTTGATTTTGGCAATTGAAATAGCCGCAACCTTTTCTATAGCGCTTATTCTGGCCGCGCTGTTTACCGGTGAGGGACGTCGTTATGAATGAAATCGCCATCTATTTAGTCACCGGCTCAGTACTGTTTTGTATAGGTCTATGGGGCGTGGTGATGCGCCAGCATTTGTTACATAAAATACTCGGGGTCAACATTATGGGGTCTGCGGTGTTTATGCTGTTTTTAGCTTTTGCAGCACGGGCACAACCGGCCGATGCGGTACCCCACGCGCTGGTATTAACCGGCATTGTGGTTGCCATTAGTGCGATGGCCTTGGGGCTGGCGTTAATGAAACGTGTCGCCAAGGAATCTAAACAGCATCATGCTACGCTGGAGGATTCGCAATGACGGCCTTGCTACCCGGTTTAGTGTTATTGCCACTTATTGCAGGTGGGTTAGCGGCCTTGTTTCGCTCGCATGGACGTTGGATAACGCTCACCGCTGGGCTAGGAATGCTAGTGATGTTGGTGTTACTGAGTATCGATGCATGGGGCGTCGGCCAGTATCAAGGATTATGGGCGTTAGGTGGCTGGGAGCGGCCATTAGCGATAGCCTGGTATTTAGATGATTTAGCCCATTTGATGCTGTTGCTGGTAGGGCTGGTGAGCTTAGCCATTATGGCTTATGCGTGGTTTGATACTGAGACCTCAGCGCATTTTTGGGGGCTGTGGTTAGGTGGCTGGGGCGCAATGAATGCGCTGATTCTTTCAAGTGATTTATTTAATATTTACGTCACAATTGAACTCTTGGGTTTAGTGGCGGTGGCGCTGGTGGCGCTATCGACCAAAGCGGGTGCCGCTGCAGCCGCAATGCGTTATTTAATAATTAGCTTAACCGGTTCGATGTTTTTTCTACTGGGCGTCGCGTTGATCTATGGCCAATATGGGCGTTTAGATCTAATTGGTTTGGCTGAAGTGGTTGAGCATAACTGGGTGACGCATTTGGCCTGGAGCATGATGTTATTAGGCCTGCTCGCCAAAACAGCGGCTTGGCCGTTACATGGCTGGTTGCCGCTAGCACATGGTCGTGCACCGACGGCAGCGAGTGCCTTGCTGTCAGCGTTGGTCATTAAGGCGTCGTTTTATTTAATGTGGCGATTTGGCGTGGGACCTTTTGCCGCGCTCGGTAATGAACTGATCGCTCTGCTGTTGGCGCTATTGGGTACGATGGCTATTTTTTGGGGTTCTTGGCGTGCCTGGAAAACGCCGTTGCTTAAAGAGTTAATCGCTTGGTCAACGGTGGCACAAATTGGTTATCTGCTCATTGGCTTGGCCATCCTGTTGCATCCGCAATCAATATTGACTGTCACCGATCAATTTAACCCGAGTTTACTGTTATTTTGGTTAATCGCAGCGCATGCCTTAACCAAGGCGGGTTTATTTTTAGTAGCGGGCAATTTAATTTTGCTGACTCACAGTTATCAACTAAAAGATCAACTAGCCGTGTTATGTAATTCCCCTTTAACCTTGTGGACACTGGGCTTGGGTTCGGTAGCCTTAGCAGGCCTGCCTTTAACATTGGGTTTTATCGGTAAGTGGTGGTTAATTGAGTCGAGCGTGGCCTTAGGTCAGTTTTGGTTGCTCGCGCCTTTGATATTAGGTGGGGTATTTACGCTGGCCTATATGGGTCGTTTATTGCAACCAGCGCTTGAGCAGCGCTTGCTGTGTCAGTTTGCACCCAAGCAGGCCGATGGCCGTCCGGCAGAGTGTATCAGTGACCGTCAATTAGCTTGGCCATTGCTTGCTGTGCCTTTCATCCTCGTGTTAAGCGTATGGGTATTAGCCTTGTTTCCGCTTTATCCATGGGGGGCGACCTTATGATCGAACAGTTAATTAGCTGGACGACGGCTTATTCATTTTGGCCGTTGGTCATTATGGGCTTGTCATTTGGTGTGGCGTTGTTGGTGTTTTTAATTGCCGAAGAGCGTGTTTGGTTGCGCTCAAGTGTTAACATCGCGGCTGCATTGATTAAGCTAGTGTTAGTGTTGGCGTTAATGCCGAGTTTGCTACAAGGGCACACCTATGAGTTTGGCTGGACGCTCGTGCCCGGCTTGACGATTCTGCTCAAAATAGATGGCTTAGCCATGCTATTTTTGGTGTTGTCAGTGTTTTTATGGTTGCTTACCACCCTTTATGCCATAGGTTATTTAGAGGGGGGGGTAAATCGCGCGCGCTTTTTTGGGTTTTTTAACCTCTGTGTCAGTGCCACCACCGGTGTGGCCATGGCGGGTAACCTATTCACCTTCATTATTTTCTATGAATTGCTGACCTTGGCAACCTGGCCGCTGGTGGTACATCGTGGCACTGAAAAAGCCTTGCAGGCTGGTCGGGTATATTTGCTCTACACTTTGAGCGGGGGCTTGGTGTTGCTTACCGCCGCGATTGGCCTGCACCTTTTAGTGGGTACGCAGGCGTTTGTGGTGGGCGGCTATTTAAATGACTATTGGGCGGCTAATCCAGATATGGCGCCAATATTGTTTGGCTTAGGATTAGTGTTTATCGCCGGTTTAGGCGTGAAGGCCGCGTTATTTCCATTTCATGGTTGGTTACCCACAGCGATGGTGGCTCCTGCGCCAGTGAGTTCCTTGTTGCACGCTGTCGCCGTGGTTAAAGCCGGTGCCTTTGGCCTAGCCCGCTTTGTCTATGAAATCTACGGCATTTATGTGTTTAGTGACTTGTATTTGCATTGGGTGTTGTTGGGCATGGCCAGCTTTACAATTGTCTATGGGTCGGTGCGCGCATTATTTCAGCAGGATATTAAAAAGCGCTTGGCTTTCTCAACGGTTAGCCAAGTGTCCTATGTGGCGCTAGGTTTGGCGCTGGCAGGGCCAATTGGCGCTATTGGCGGGTTAATTCATATAGTGCATCAAGGGTTTATGAAAATCACCCTGTTTATGGCCGCCGGTAATTATGCTGAAACCCTAGGGGTGCACAAGATTAAGGAGCTCAATGGGGTTGGCCGAGTCATGCCACTGACCACGCTGGCCTTTACGATAGGAGCACTGGGCATGATTGGCTTGCCGCCTTTGGCCGGATTTATTACCAAATGGTATTTGGGCTTGGGCGCGTGGGAAAGTGGTTTTTACTGGGTGATTGGCGTATTAATTATTTCCAGCTTACTGAATGCCGCTTACTTTTTACCGACGATCTATCGAGCTTGGTTTTTACCACCACCTTCGCAATGGCCGCATCGTCAGGTGCTGAGTCAGCGTTTTGAAACCCACTTACTCTTGTTAGTGCCGCCATTGGTGACTACAGTAATGATTATTGTGTTGGGTGTCTGGGCCGGTCATGTAGCCACCCCATTGGGTTGGGTATCGACCCTGGTCGCGAGCGAGTTTGAGTGAGGGAAGCAATGATTAATTAATGAACCTTGCTGATATAACCAGGCTTGGTTAAACTACTTAATCGTATATTAGATTATTGAGTAACTCATGCAATCAGAAGCCGATACCCGCGCTAATTATATTGATCCCGCTTTAAAAGCAGCAAACTGGCAACCCAGCCAAATTATCCGTGAACACTATTTCACCGACGGTCGAAAAATGGCCGGTAATGTACGTGGACGGCGTTGTTTCGTTGACTATTTGCTACATAAAGACAATCGCTATTTAGCTATTATCGAAGCTAAAAAAGAATCAGAACATCCCACCAAAGGTCTTCAGCAAGCTATTGATTACGCCAATAAGCTCAAAGTACGTTTTGTCTATTCAAGCAATGGCAAGCAAACCTATGAGTTTGATTTAGAAACAGGTAAGGGTGAGTTTGTAGAATTTTACCCAGACCCGCAAACCCTTGAGCAACGCTATCAAGGCGTTAATAGTGATGTAGGGCAGCAGTTAAGAAATGTACCTTTCCATTTAGAAGGTGCCATGCAACCACGTTATTATCAAGAGCTGGCGGTGCATGCGGCAACCGATGCAATTGGGCAGGGCGCACAGCGTATTTTATTAACGCTGGCTACTGGAACGGGCAAAACCTTTATTTCATTTCAAATCGTCCACAAACTGTTTCAAGCACGTTGGAATCGTGATCAATTTGGCTCACGCCGCCCAAGAGTACTATTTCTTGCTGACCGCAATATTCTCGCTGACCAAGCGATCAACACATTTAACCCCTATGAAAAAGATGTGATAAAAATCAATGGTGATGAGGTGCGTAAACGTAATGGCGTGGTGCCCACCAATGCGCATATCTTCTTTGCGATTTACCAGGCGATAGCCGAAAAAGAAAATATTGATGGCTACTACAAAGCCTACCCGCAAGATTTTTTCGATTTAGTCATGATTGATGAATGTCACCGTGGTGCAGCTAATGAAGCTGGATCATGGCGTGCGATTTTAGATCACTTCAGCAGTGCAGTGCATCTAGGGTTAACCGCGACCCCCAAACGCACAGATAACGTCGATACCTATGAATACTTTGGAAAGCCAGTATTTGAATATTCACTCAAAGAGGGTATTAACGATGGGTTTTTAACCCCCTATCGCGTTAAACGTATTCGTACTAATTTAGATGAATTGGTACTCACCAAAGACGATCAAATCATTGTAGGCGAGTCTGAACAAGACATTTATCAAGTCGAAGACTATGACCGCAAAATTGTGGTTGATGATCGAACTGAGCTGGTAGCTAAATCAATTCTTGAAAACATCAATACAATGGATAAGACCATCGTGTTTTGTGAAAACCAATATCACGCACTCACCATGCGCGATATGATCAACAAACACAAACAGATTAAAGACCCGCACTATTGTGTACGCGTGACCAGTGACGAAGGTAAAATAGGGCGCGAATTGCTGGAGAAGTTTCAAGACAATGACAAAGACATCCCCACCATCTTAACCTCATCGCAAATGCTTACTACCGGTGTTGATGCCCGCAATGTGCGTAATGTGGTGTTAGATCGCACTGTTGGCTCAATGGTCGAATTCAAACAAATTGTCGGGCGGGGTACGCGAGTATTTGACGGTAAAGACTACTTCACCATTATTGATTTTCGTGGCGCAACCAACAAGTTTTACGATGATGATTGGGATGGTGAACCCGAACCGCCAGCCGGTGGTGTAAAAGACCCTAATCCTATTTATGGACAGCCGCCTGAAAAGCCGGAGCCGCTAACCGGTGGCCCAACCGAACCGCCGAAAACACGTTTAAAAATCAAGCTGGGTCAATACCGCGAAATCAAAGTGATTGATGTTGAAACCCGCTATATTGACGAACACGGCAAACCCCTAACCATTCAAGAGTTTGTTGAGCGTTTGATTCAACAACTACCAGGCCTGTTTAAAAGCGTTGATGAATTACGTCAAATATGGTCAGACCCGGATAAACGTGATCAATTACTGCAAAAGCTAATACACGCGGGATTTGATAAGGAACAACTCGTAACATTACGCCGCATTTTTGAGGCAGAAGACTGCGATATGTTTGATCTACTCGCATTTTTAGCGTTTGAACAACCTATGGCAACGCGTAAAGCGCGTGCTGACAAGGTGCGGAGCAACTCGGATTTCTTTGCCCAATACCAACATGAAAAAGCGCAAGACTTCCTGCGTTTTGTCCTCGACCGTTACGAGCAAACAGGGGTAACGGAACTATCGCGTGATCGCATCCCAACGCTAATCGAACTCTCGGGACTCGGCACCACCAAAGACGCCTCAATCGCGTTCGGTGGTAAAGCCACCCACCTGCTTGATGCCTTTAAACAACTCCAGCACCAGTTGTACTATTAATAGAGCACGCCATGTTGACCATCAACCCCTTAATCCATCAGCTAAAAACCCTGATTCAACACGCCAGAAATCAAGCCTATCGTGCGGTGGATACGATTCAAGTGCAAACCTATTGGCAAATAGGGCAGCATATTGTCGAGTTTGAACAGCAAGGTGAAAATCGTGCTCAATATGGCAGCAAGCTAATAGAGCAGTTGGCGGAACAACTCACCGCTGAGTTTGGTAAAGGTTTTGATGTTACAAACTTACGTAAAATGCGCCTGTTTTATCAGGCCTTTCCAATTCGAGACGCACTGCGTCCCGAATTAAGCTGGACGCATTATCGCCGACTTTTGCGAGTGGAAGATGAACGCGCTCGTC
Organism: Thiomicrospira aerophila AL3; assembly: GCF_000227665.2. NCBI lineage: Bacteria > Pseudomonadati > Pseudomonadota > Gammaproteobacteria > Thiotrichales > Piscirickettsiaceae > Thiomicrospira > Thiomicrospira aerophila. Next base: position 537,229 of record NZ_CP007030.1, read on the forward strand.
AGTGGTACATGAACGAAGCCGCTGAACAAAACTGGAGTACGCGTGCGCTGGAGCGACAAATTGGCACGCTGTATTATGAGCGTTTATTAATCAGCCAAAACAAACAAGCCGTCACCGATGAAGCCAGTCAACAACTGGCGCAGCAGGTTAAAAAACCTCAACCAAAAGGCTTTGTGCGCGACCCGATGATGCTGGAGTTTTTAGGTATCGAAGGCATTGAAAAGCTGCTCGAATCCGACCTAGAACAAGCACTCATGGACAAATTGCAGGGCTTTTTACTTGAGTTGGGTAAAGGCTTTGCATTTGTGGCGCGCCAGCAGCGTGTGAGCACCGAAAGCAAAGACTTTTATATCGACCTGGTGTTCTACAACTACCTGCTCAAATGCTTCGTATTGTTCGAGCTTAAAACCGGCGAACTCGGTCATCAAGACATAGGCCAAATGGATATGTACGTAAGAATGTACGATGACCTAAAACGCGGCCAAGACGACAACCCAACGGTTGGCATTATCCTCTGCACGAATAAGGACGAATCCATCGTGCGCTATTCCGTGCTTAAAGATAGTGAACAACTCTTCGCCAGCCGCTACCGCCTGATCCTGCCAAGTGAAGAAGAACTACGCCAAGAGCTGGAGCGTGAAAAACAGCAAATTGTACAGCTAAAACAAGAACAAACAAAAGGCGAAAAATAAATGGAATTAACACTACCGCCTAACCCGCTACACAATCAGCCTCAAGTCTTGCATATCAATAAGGTGGCAGCCTTAATTGGTGAAAATGGCAGTGGCAAATCAAGCATTTTGCAGTCAGTATTTGAGCAGCGATTGAGTAAGGCAGACCACACTGATTTAAATGTAGTCGGTTTTTCTTCAGGGCAAAATGAAAATTATTCGGCAAAGTTCAGTGAGTACCTTAGAAAAGAGCGTAAAGCAGGTAGAGGCCTAACTCTAGAATGTCTTTATTTCGATAAACCTTGGTCAAAACTATTGATATTTTTGGCTACAGCGATCAAACGAAAAGGAAAAGTTAGAACTTTTCTTGTTGAACGTAATTATGTATCACAATCTGCTGATCTGGATGATGAAAGTACTGTTCTAAAGTGCGCCTTTAAAGTTGAAAAAAATTATGTAGACCGTGTGAAAGAAGCACTTAAATGCCAAGAACAAGGTGAAACAGATACTTTACGAGATACGCCATATTTTAGAGCACTTGAAAGCTTTATTAGCAATTTGGTTTCAGGCAATTTTGAATTCGAAGAAACTTTGAAAAAACAGCAAGTCGAAATTCCAGCAAACCGTTTAATCGATGTATCGTTTGATTACAATCGCCGCGTTCACCTAAGTGATAGCCTTGTACTTTCTGGTGGAGAAGAGGATAGTGGCGATCAAAATAATATATCCCCCTTTTCACCTGAAATAAGTTTCTTTACCCAGGCGGCTAATAATGATTACTTTATTGATAAGTCGAGCTGTAAGTTAATTTTTAAAAATGGTTTAGAGCTTGATCAGTTAAGTGATGGCGAGTATCAACTGCTTTTTTTATACTCTTTAATTGATTTGTTTGATGCAGAAAATACGCTCTTTTTGTTCGACGAAGCGGATTCCCACCTCCATTATAAAAACGTCGAAAAATTATGGTCGCTGCTCCATAGCATTAAAGGTTATGCAATCACTACCACCCATTTGCTTGATTCAATTTCAGCCAAAGAAAATCGCATTGAACACCTAAAGGTTGTAGAAAATGGCCGAATCAATGAAGACAACAAAATCAAACAATTGATCAATCGTTTAAGCGTACTGTCTCGGGCTAAATCCGTAGAGTTTGAAGTGTGTGGAAAGTTACCAAATATTGCCTTGTTAGATGATTACAATGACTGGTTGATTTTCACTTTGTTGGCTAACAAAAAAGGTCACGATATTACAGTTTTGAAAACCGTTCATGCTATGAAAAAATTGTCTAGTTACACAACGGTAAATGAAACTTTTGGCAAAGGCAAAATTGACTGGATTTCACGATTAAGTAATGTTGAATCTGAAATTGAAACGTCCAATATTTTCATGATTTGTGACCGTGATGAAGCTGCTTTAGATTGGAATGACAATGGTGTTTCAGTTAATGGTCAAATTTATCGTGAGTTATTGACCTCTATTCGATGGCCAAGAGGTGTTAGGGTTAACTCATATCTTCTTGCTTGGAAACGACGCGAGATAAAAAATTATCTTCTTTCATACACAGCACTATCGCAACATAACGTGCTCAATCAAATTAACAATCGCAATATTGCAGCGAGTAACCACTTACAACCGAATACCAGTGACGATAACGATGATATACGTCGTCTGAATGCCAAGAGTGTTATTGACCCATTAATCAACACAGATGGGATTGGACTAGACATTGAGAAGCTTCAAGCTTATATCGACTTAATACCCGCTGACGAAATCAGTGAAGACATCACTAATATGTACAATTTTATTATCGGAAAACTATAAACCATGTCACTACAACAAAAAATAGACCGAATTACTGATATTTTGCGCCGCGATGACGGTATTAGCGGGGCGATGCACTATACCGAACAAACTTCATGGGTGTTGTTTCTCAAGTTTTTAGACGACTACGAAGCCGAAAAAGAAGACGAAGCCATTTTATCCGGCAAACCTTACCAACCCGTATTGGATGAAGAACACCGCTGGTCAAACTGGGCCTGTCCGAAAACGCCCGATGGCAAGCTGGATATTAACCGCGTTCGCACCGGCGACGACCTCACCGATTACGTGAATAAAGAACTGTTTCCTTACCTAAAAAACTTCGCCAATGCCACCAGCGCTGATCCCAAATCCTTCACCTATAAAATCGGCGGGATTTTTCAATATCTTGATAACAAAGTGGCATCTGGCCACACCCTGCGCGAAGTGCTGGATATTATCGACACGTTAAATTTTCAATCAAGTGATGAAATGTTTGAGCTGTCGCTGGTGTACGAAGGCCTGCTACAAAACATGGGCGATGCCGGCGGTTATGCCGGTGAATTTTATACGCCTCGCGCGGTGGTGCGGGCGATGGTTAAAGTGCTCGACCCCAGGCCTGGTCAAACCATTTACGATGCTGCCGCTGGTTCTTGTGGGTTTTTAGTCGAAGTTTTCGACCATCTCAAAGCCAATAAATCGCAACTCACTACCGAGCAATGGGATTTTATTCAACACGACACTTTTTTCGGCTTTGAAAAAACCTCGCTGGCCTATGTGATGGGTATGATGAATATGATTCTGCATGGTATCGAATCGCCGAATTTATTTCGCGGCAATACGCTGACGCAGAATATCCGCGATATTCAAGAAAAAGACCGCTACGACATCATTCTCGCCAACCCGCCATTTGGTGGCAAAGAAAAATCACAAATCCAACAGAACTTCCCGATTCAAAGCAACGCCACCGAACTGCTGTTTATGCAGCACTTTATGAAAACCCTTAAAACCGGTGGCAAAGCGGCGATTGTTATACCCGAAGGCGTGCTATTTCAAACCAATAGCGCGTTTAAACAAGTCAAACAAGAACTGCTCGAAAACTTTAACCTGCACACGATTTTAAGCCTGCCCGCCGGTGTGTTTTTGCCTTATTCTGGCGTAAAAACCAATGTACTGTTTTTTGAACGCAGCGGCGGCACCAGCGATGTGTGGTATTACGAATGCGAACCCGAACAAAAACTCACCAAAAACAAACCGATCACAGACGCGCATTTAGCCGAGTTTGTTGAGCTTTACAACAGTCGAACCACCACAGACCGCTCGTGGACGGTATCCGCTAGTAAACTCGGGGAAGACTACGATCTCTCCGCTAAAAACCCGGCCAAACAAAAAGACACGGTACACCTCGCGCCCAATGACATCCTCAAACAAATCCGCATCAAAGAACAACAAGTAGCAGGCCTGCTTGATGAGATTGAACAGCTACTGGCGGAGACGTGAGTATGGAACAGGTTTTATACGAACTGCCGGAGGGGTGGGACTGGCAGCCTTTAACTGCGGTTTGTACACCAAGCAGGAAAACTGTAACCCCTGATAATACAAGGCTTTATAACTACATCGGGTTGGAAAATATAGAGAGTAATACTGGAAAACTAACTAACTTTTTACCATCGAAAGGTTCTGAAATAAACAGTACAAAAGTTGAGTTTAAAAAAGGGATGGTGCTTTATGGAAAGCTACGGCCTTATTTAAATAAGGTTTTTGTTGCTGAATTTGATGGTGTGGCGACGACTGAAATAATACCTTTTGATTGCTATGAAAATGTTGACGCACAGTATTTAGCCTATTTCCTTAGAACGCAATACTTTGTTGAACTTGCGATGAATAATTGCTCTGGCGCGAGAATGCCAAGAGCAACAACAAATCTATTTCAAAAAATTGCACAAGTACCAATAACTAGTATTGATAATCAAAAACGCATCGTCGAAAAACTCGATGCACTGCTCACCCGCATCGACACCGCCATCGAACACTTGCAGGAAAGCATCACACTGGCTGATGCGTTGTATGCGAGTTCTCTCGATCAAGTTTTTGAAGAAGTTTACAAGAGTTATCAAACTAAGTGCTTGTCTTCGTTAACAACGAAAATTGGTAGCGGTGCGACGCCAAAAGGTGGTCAAAAAGCATATAAAGATTCAGGTATATCATTGATTCGTAGCCTTAATGTTTATGATTCAGTGTTTAAACCGGAGGGGTTAGCTTTTATTGATGATAACCAAGCGAGCAAACTTAGTAATGTAGAGGTTGAAACGGGCGATGTACTTTTAAACATTACGGGTGCATCCATCGCTAGATGTTGCATTGCACCAGATGATTTACTGCCAGCGCGAGTAAATCAACACGTTTGTATCATCCGACCGAATGAGTTACTTGATTCTCAATATCTAAATTATTTATTGGTAAGCCCAAAATTTAAGTCCGCATTATTATTTCAAGGGGCTGGTGGAGCAACACGCCAAGCCTTAACAAAAGCGATGATTTCTAATTTGGAAATACCATTACCTCCATTAAATGTTCAACTTGAATTAGTTGGAAAGGTGCAAACCCTTGGTGAAAAGCATCGCCTGTTGAAAGCGCAATTCAGCTTCAAGGTTTCAGACTTAATTGATCTAAAAGCATCAATTCTCGATTCTGCCTTTAAAGGCGAACTCTAAGGAGGCAGTATGGCTAGGTTATTGCCCGATGATTTCACTCCAGAAGAGTTAAATATTGAGATTGAAGAGGTCTTTCCTAACTGCACGGAAGTTTTTTATCTTCCTAGATCGGATGAACTAGAGGAAGCTGGATTGGATTCAGAAGATACTGGCAAATATAAACGAAAAATCGCATTCTTTAGCGGCCAGGATAGATTCATTACGATCTACCCCATATTTACATTGCCAACCCATCCAGATTATTTAAAACAAAAATACGACAAAATTAATGAGATTAATGTTGAGCTAGAATTTGGTTCCGCACCCTATTCAAAAGAAGAGGTTGTTGAAAGCTTGCAACAATTGCCAGCAGGTTTTATCAAAGATATTCGCTATGGTTTAGGTTTGACAAAAGAGTTTCAAGCGATCATTTCAGCTGTTGAGGAACATACTGAGCATCAATGCCTTGTAATTGGCGATGAGCCAACTGACGATACGGGTTATGAATGCTTTCATTTAAACTTAGATGATTATGATGAAATGCGCCGTGCTTGTAACCGTATTACGGATAGAGCAAGAAAAGTCGCCCGTATCACGAAGGCTGCTACTACCTATAACCATATTGCCTACAGGTTAGGTGTCGAGCAAAAGCCCTTGCCTACCGATAACGATGCCATTAGCAAAATGCTTAGAATCAAAATAAGTGATACTGATAAGCAGGCGGCTATGAGCATGATCACGGAAGATAAAACGGCGGTAAAACAAACTGATTCTATTACCTTAACCAAGTTAAAAAATGATATTGAGCTGGTTTCACTTGAGCGTCTGATTTCCGCCTATGAAGAGTTGCTTGGCAAAAAGACTAAAGAAGATACTTGGCAGGTACTTTTCAACCAAAATCCATTTATCTTGAGTCTTGCGTTTGGTTATCCAGCAATAAAAATTTCGGATCAAGCAAGTGTAGGCGGAAAAAAGTTATCAGGTGGTGGCGATAAAATAACCGATTACTTGATTAAGAATGGTGTCACAAACAATTTGGCACTGATAGAAATAAAAAAGCCATCTTCTGCCTTGCTTAACAAAACGCCTTATCGCGGTGAAGTTTATTGCGCATCTACCGGATTAACAGGCTCGGTGACGCAGGTGTTGGATCAAAGTTATCAACTACAACAAAACATAGCCGCAATAAAAAATAATAATCGAATTTATGATATTGAAACTTATGCAGTTCATTGCATTTTAGTGATTGGAACGATGCCAACCGATGATGACAAAAAAAATCGTTTGAAATTTACCGGCGTAACTCAAAGAATGTACAGATCATTACTTTTGATGAGCTGTTACTCAAATTACAGCAGCTACATGATTTCTTGAGCAAGAATAATAATGAGTAAAGAGGAGGCAGATTTGTGAGCTTGCAAACAAACTTAAAGGGTCGTTTACGGAATACCTCTCTTCCCAAGAGTCATGGCTTGATGCCAGTATTTGAAGCGGTGGTAAATTCTATTCATTCAATTGAAGAAAAAACTAACAGCAATAACGGGATGATTGTTTTACAAATAAACCGCAGTACGCAAAATGATCTTGAGCTAGGTGATAAATCTGTGCCTCCGATTGTTGGTTTCACTATAACTGATAATGGCTTAGGGTTTGATGAAGCTAATTTTAAATCATTTGAAACCTTAGATTCCGAACACAAAATAGATAAGGGTTGTCGTGGTGTTGGACGCCTGATGTGGCTTAAAGCCTTTGAGTTAGCCGAGATCGAGAGCCATTTTCTTGATGACAATAATGTATTGAAAAAGAGAGTATTTCGGTTTAATGACAAAAAGGGTGTACATTCTGAAAAGATTATAGAAGCAACCGATAAACAATCGGGTACACTCATCAAACTAATCAGTTTTGATGAAACCTTTCGAAAGCATGTTCCCGCAAAGGGCTCATCAATCGCTAATCAATTGCTGGAGCATGTGCTCTGGTATTTTGTTCGTCAAGGCAGCGCACCCAAGATAATGGTAAAAGATGCAGGTGAGGTGTTCGATCTTGAACATTTGTTTGAAGAACATATGCACGCTAGTGCGTTTCCCGAAACTATAAATATCCGTGATTATTCCTTTGATCTAATTCACATTAAGTTTCGTGCATCGGTAAATAAAAAGCATCAGTTAGCTCTATGTGCGGCTAACCGGCTGGTTAAAGAGGAGTCTATTCAAGGTAAGCTCCTTGGCCTGTATGGCAAAATCTCAGACGCTTCAGGCGAATTCACCTACACCTGCTATGTATCTTCTGATTACCTCAACAAACACGTGCGAAGCGAACGCACCTCTTTTGATATTACTGAAAACGTAGAGGACATGCTCAACGAAGTGAGCTTTAAAGATATTCGCAATGCTGTGTTAGAGCGCACAAAAGCGTATTTGCATGATGTCCTCGCAGAAAATGTCTCAGCAGGTCGCAAAAGAGTAGATGATTTTATTAACAATCACGCACCGCGCTACCGGCCAATTGCCAATTATGTTGCAGAAGAGTTGCTAATCGTTGATCCTGAAAAATCAGATAAAGAGCTTGAGATGCATTTGCATGCTCAGTGGTATGAAGTGGAAAGGCAATTAGTCAGTGAAGGCCACGATATTATGCAACCTCAGAATGAGGAACATATTGAAGAGTACAATAAACGGCTGAGTGAATATCTACGCAAAGCAGAAGACATTAAAAAATCAGACCTTGCTAATTATGTTTCACATCGCAAAGTTATTATTGACCTGCTACAAAAGTCTATCGAGAAACTTGATGATGGCAAGTATGCCCGTGAAGATATGATTCATGAACTAATCATGCCTATGCGTAAAGACTCAAATGAAGTCTTACAGGATTCCTGTAATCTATGGTTAATCGACGAGCGCTTGGCATTTCATAATTATTTGGCTTCTGATAAAACGCTAAACTCCATGCCTATCACTGGAAATGATTCAAATAAGGAGCCCGACCTGCTTAGTCTGAGAGTGTTTGATAATCCTTTGCTAGTTAATGACGATACTAGCTTTCCACTAGCATCTATAACTGTGGTCGAAATCAAACGCCCAATGCGCAACGATATGCGTGAAGGTGAAGATAAAGACCCAATAGATCAGGCTCTTGGTTATGTTGAGAGAATTCGCGATGGACAAGCGAAAACAAAATCAGGTCTACTCATTCCAAGAAATCATGATATCCCTGCATATTGTTATATTGTTTGTGACCTAACTCCGACAATGATAAAGCGCTGCAAAAATTTTAGTTTGACAATGACAGCTGATGGAATGGGTTACTTCGGTTACAACCCTAATTACAAAGCTTATATCGAGGTGATTAGTTTTAATCAGTTAGTAAAAGCTGCTAAAGAACGTAACCGTGCATTCTTCGATAAACTTGGATTGCCTTCTGCATAGGAAAGTTTATGACTATCTACAACGTTTATTGCGATGAAAGTCGCCATACCTCAGACCCCTCTCAACCTTATATTGTTATCGGTGCGCTACAATGCCCGCGAGAAGAAAAGCACCGCATTGTTGGCCGTTTACACGGCCTCATGACCAAACATTGTATTAAATCTGAATTTGGTTGGAAAAAACTATCGCCAAACAAGGCTGAATTCTACCGGAGTCTTATACAAATATTTTCTGAAGAAAACTCGCTTTCATTTAGGTGCATTGTGATCGATCGTAGGCAGCTAAATCATGAACAGTGGAATGATGGTGATAAAGAATTAGGGTTTTATAAGCTGTATTATCAATTGTTGGTTCACTGGCTACAACCGGGTGAAACTTATTATATTTACCTTGATTGGCAGCAGAATGCGTCTAGCACACGATTCGAAGAGTTACGCCAGATTTTGGTTCATAAATTATCTGGTCGTGCCAAGCTAGCTTGTTTGGAGCCTGTAGAGTCACATAATCAGCCATTAATTCAACTCTCAGATTTGTTGATGGGTGCGGTGGGTTATAGTTGGAATGAGATGCAAAAACGGCCTAAAGCGAGTGTATTTAAATCCGCATTTGTCGAAGAATTAGCTAGTTCGCTCGGCAAGGGAAGTTTGCGTTTCACTACAACCAGAGGTGAGCGAAACTTTAACATCTTCAATTGGCGAGGAAAATAAACCAGTGTGTGAAAGTTTGTGGCCACAGCTGCGTTTAAAAGCTGATACGGAAGAGGAGTTAATTGAAAAGTACCGTCAGGTTTACTTGGAAACTTATGTTCAAGATGAGTTGGGGCGCAAAAGAACTTTTACCGATTGGTGTGGTGTCACGTATCAATTTGGTGCGCATGCTTTTGACCATGCCTTTACAGAGTCAACCGATTATCGAACTTCTGCTGGAATCCATGATGGAGGCTTTTCTAAGAAAAGAGCAAGAAGAATTCTATGGATTAAAGAGGTGTTGGCATTAACTGCGGGAACGATTCAACGATACAGTCAAAGCCGACAAACAGATAGAGGCCGTACTGCTAAAAGACGAACATTGGTTGTTGTTGAGGAACGATATGTAGTGGTATTCAATGATCCACAAAAAAGAGATGGGCATCATCAGTTTGTAACAGCTTTTCCTGCGGACGGAAGCTATCTTACAAAAATTAAACGTGAAAGCTTTTTGGTTGAAACAAAGAAAGGATAAAAATATGCCCCAGTCTTATGGCGACTGAGGCGCGGCCACGAACCAAAACACTAGGTAAAGGTTCAATCAGCTATAAAAGCTTAGATATAGGTTATCACTAATTTTCAGTTCGCGTCAATATTTTATTTACTGGTCGGTGGGGCGGGGTGTTGATAAGATGCAGGGGAAACAATGTGTTACAGGGGAAACAAAAAAATGAAAGACGAATATGATTTTTCAACCATGAAAGCCAAGCCTAATCCTTATGCGTCGAAACTCAAAAAACCGGTCACCATTCGGCTGGGCGAAGATGTAATCGATTACTTTAAAACATTATCTGAAGAGGTAGGGATTCCTTACCAAAGCTTGATTAATTTGTATCTAAAAGATTGTGCGAATTCTCACCGAAAGCTTGATATACAGTGGCGTAGTTAAAATAAACTATTTGGAGGGTATCCATGACATTACGCCATTCGCGAGAAAACTGGTTAGCGCAATTATAAAAACGAAAAATTTATGTCCTTGTGGACAATTTGATGCCTCAAGAAAACATACCGCGCCATAAGGAACGCGGCGAGATTTGTTTGAAGTGATGAAACAGGTTGCCTTAACCGGTGTTGGGCCGTTAGAGCAGATTCCTTCGATGGGCTGTTCGATTAAATGTAAGTATACTGTTTAGCTAGGAGGCGCGATGTTAGTTTGTGGGGTTGATTTAAGTGGTAACGATGCGATTGTTAGCTTGCTAAAGTTTGAACAAGGCGTGTTTCACCTGCCGGCGTGTCGCACCACGCGGGTTTCTTGCACGAACCCAGATAGCCGTGAGGCCTTGGTTTACTTTCAAAAAACCTTTGCGAAGTTGGTTGAGGATTATAAGGTGGATCAGGTGGTGATTCGTGCGCGAATGAAAAAAGGTAAATTTGCCGGTGGCGCGAACGGTTTTATTCTTGAGGGCGTATTGCAAGTAATTCCCGATATTAAAGTGAGCCTTTTAACCGCCACCGAACAGAAAGCCGCGATTAAGCAATATGGTATGCCAATGTCGTTTGCTGAAACCGGGTTGAAGAAGTTTCAGGAGCCCGCTTTTATGACAGCTTTGGGTTATGTTGTCGGTCAGCTGGCCTGAGAGGACTTATAGGATGTCATGGACTAGAAAACTAACGTTTGGTTTATTGGCGCTAATGATGTCGTTATCTTATGCCTATGCGCAAAGCAACTTTACCCTAGAACGTTTGGCGTCTGGCTTGGGTGTGGTATGGGGGATGGACTTTGTTAGCGAACATCAGTTGGTGTTTACCCAGCGCTCGGGTGAGGCGGGGGTGTTGGATATTCAAACCGGTCAAGTGACTTGGTTAGCAGGCCTGCCTGCTGTCGCGGCCACCGGGCAGGGCGGGTTATTGGATGTCAAATTTCTGCACAATGACGGCCATAACCAGGCCTGGTTGTATTTTACCTATAGTTATCCCGATGAATTTGGTGCGCGAACCGCTTTAGCACGGGCGCAATTGCCGGATTTAGCGCGCTCGAATCAATTGCAAAATTGGCAAGATTTGTTGATTAGCGAATCCTCAACCGGTAGCGGCCAGCATTTTGGCAGTCGGATTGCGTTTGATGATCAAGGCTATGTGTTTTTTGGCGTCGGTGATCGTGGTGAACGTCAGCAAAGTCAAAACACGGCTAATCATATTGGTACGATTATGCGCTTGCATTTAGATGGTCGCGTGCCGAAGGATAATCCGTTTGTCGGTAACCCAGCGGTGTTGGATGAGATTTGGAGCTTTGGTCATCGTAATCCGCAGGGCATGGCGTTTGATTCGGCAACCGGTCGGTTGTGGTCAAACGAACATGGTCCGCGCGGGGGAGATGAGATTAATTTAATTCAGCCGGGTGAAAACTATGGCTGGCCTTTAGTGTCGCAAGGCAAAGAATATTGGGGAGATCGCGCGATTGGCGTGACGAGTAAACCCGGTATGGTGGATGCGGTGAAGGTGTTTACGCCCTCGATTGCACCGGGTAGTTTGTTGGTTTATCGGGGAAAAGCTTTTCCGCAGTGGCAAGGTTCGTTATTTTCCGGTGCCTTGGCTTTACGCCATTTAAATCGGGTGACGCTGAATGAGCAGGGTAAAGCAATCAGTGAAGAGCGATTGTTAACGGATTTAAATGAGCGCATACGTTCTTTGGCGGTTGACCAAGCAGGCCTGGTTTATTTCAGTACCGATAGTGGCTTAATTGCGCGTCTTCGTCCTGCAGACTAAAAGTTTAACCCTGCAATTAAATCTGTGAAAGCAATCGATCAATCAGCTGTTCGGCTTGGTGTTGATAGTGGCCGCCGAATAGGTTGAAGTGATTGAGAATATGGTACAGGTTATAAATCGGTTTACGATGTTGATAGCCGGCATCTAATGGCCAGGCCTGGTTGTAACCTTGATAAAAAGCCTGGCTAAAGCCACCAAATAATTCAGTCATGGCCATATCGGTTTCGCGGTCGCCATAATAGCTGGCGGGGTCGTAAATAACCGGCTCGCCTTGGGCTGAAAAGGCGCTATTTCCTGCCCATAAATCGCCATGTAATAAAGACGGTACTGGCTGGTAGTGTTCAAAAAACACCGCTAGGTTTTCGGCCAGTTGTTGTCCTTTTTCGATTAGCCGCTGGCTAGCCCCCTGTTGTTTGGCAAGGGCTAGTTGCGGTTCAAGACGTTGCTGGCGATAAAAATCCAGCCATTCTTGCGTCCAAGTATTGCGTTGTGGGGTGTGACCTATAAAGTTATCCTGCTCCCAACCAAATTGGTGATGCTGCGTTTGATGCATCGCCGCTAAGGCTTGACCTCGTTTAAAATCATCGCCCCGCCCAGACAAGGCTATATATTCCATTAACAACCAGGCCTGCTGGTCGGTTTGGCCCAGGGCGATAACCTGAGGACAACGAATAGTTTGGCTTTGCTGAATTTGCTGTAATGCCCAGGCTTCTGCGGCAAACACCGGGGCGGATTGTGCGCGATTAAGTTTTAAAAACAGTTTTGCTTGGCTTGTTTCGAGTAACCAGGCCTGGTGAATATCGCCGCCGGCGATCGGTGTGATGTTTTGGAGTTCGAGCGTTTGATTTAAGCTGTTATTCAGCGAGTGGATTAGGCTGTCAGAGAGCATGGCTGTAAGCTTGCCATTCGGGATAGCCTTCGGCCAGGCGTTTGGCTTGGATGCCGTGCTGTTGCAATTGGTCGAGCGCTTGTTGCGACCACATGCAATAGGGGCCGCGACAATAGACAATTAAGGTGCGATCGGTATCGAGTTCCGGCAGTTTTTGTGCCAGTTGTTCAATCGGGATATTAATCGCCTGCGGAATGTGACCGGCGGCATATTCGTCTTCAGGGCGCACATCCAGCAGCGTATAGGGTTGTTTGATGTCTTTTAAGGCTTTAAGCGAAATCGGTTCAAATGGCGTGTTGGGTTGCAAGTGGGTTAATAACAGGGTTTGCATCGAATCCAGTTGCGATTCGGTCACTTCACGTAAACTGACAATCAAACGAAATACACTGGGGTCACTCAGCGCATAGACAATACGTTGACCCTGGCGTTGGCTGATCACCAGGCCTGCTTGTTTTAGGGTTTGCAGGTGTTTGGAGACATTGGCAATACTCAAGCCGAGTTTTTGATGCAAGGTATCCACGTCGCACTCGGTTTGCACCAGCACATCCAAAATCATCAGCCGATTCGCATGCCCCAGCGCCTTACTGACCTGCGCCAACTGATCAAACAAATTGTATTTAAGAGAGTGTGTTGTCATAGCACTTATTATAACTCAGCTTTTAACCCACTAATCGGGGTTGGCATTAAATGCGATGATTTTGTCCATACCTTCTGGCTGGGGAAGAATGGTGCCTTTGACGTGAGTGACAAACGCATCACGACTAAGGCTTAGGGTGGGGTTGTGGCGTTTTTCAAAACCGATGGTGGAAACCGGTTTACCGCTAATCCCTGCGCCGCAGACACTGCCAGCTTGTGCGCCGGGTAGGATTTCTAGGTAATCGGCTAAAGGTAGAATTTTTTGATGTAAAGAGTCAAATAATGCGTCCGCTAAGATCTCTTCTTTGCCATGTAAATCCGGGCGGCCGACACTGCCAACAAATAAGGTATGACCACTGACTAAAAACCAAGGTTCGTCACAGCGGGATTTGTCGGTCACCAGTAAACAAATGCTGTCTTCGGTATGGCCGGGCGTATGCAAAACCTGCGCGTGAACATTACCGGCTTTAATCACTTGACCATCCGCTAACGGGGTAAAATCGCACTGCGCCGGTGAGTCCTTAAACAAACAGTATTCGCCCCCGGCACGTTGGGCGAGTTCAAGGCCGCCGGTAAAGTGATCGGCATGCACATGGGTATCGACCACATAGGCAATTATGACGCCTTTTTGTGCCGCCTTTTCTAAATAAAGATCAACTTCGTCTTGATGGACATCGACCGCAACCGCCAAACCTTGACCAACGCAGCCAAGCATATAAGACAAGGAACCGGGTTCAGAATCAGGGGTGTGTTGGAATAGAAACATAGCGCAACCTCGCGTTAATTTTACATTTGGAATTGACACTATACGATCTTGTCAGCTAATATTCAACCACTTAGTTGAATATTAAAGGCAGATTGATGCACACACCCATTGAACACGGTATAAAAGCCAATCTATCACAAATTAGTCAGCAACTGATTCAAGTCTTTTTGGTCGGTTTGGCGTTGGGGATGACGCGCACGGTGGTACCAGGCCTGGCAGAAACCGAGTTTGGTTTGGCCGCGCAAGCCTTTATGAGCTTGGTGATGTTTGTGTTGGTGTTTGGCTTGGTAAAAGCGACCATGAACCTGGTTGCCGGCCATTTAAGTGAGCAGTATGGCCGCCGCCGATTATTGGTGATGGGCTGGCTGTTGGCCTTGCCGGTGCCGTTTTTGATTTTTTACGCCCAGAGCTGGTGGTGGATTGTGTGGGCAATGGTGTTTCTCGGCTTAAACCAAGGTTTGTGTTGGTCGATGGCACTGAATAGCAAGCTTGATCTCGCTAAAACCAATCAAAAAGGTTTAATCAACGGTTTGAATGAGTTTTCCGGTTATGCCGCTGTGGGTATAGCCGGTTGGTTAACCGCGTATTTAGCGGAAGTTTATGGTGCGCGTGATGCGTTACTCGGGTTCGGTTTAGTGGTGATTTTAGTCGGCTTGTTGTTAGCGCTATGGAAAGTGTTAGATACCCGACCCTGGTCGAATTTGCATCAACAGCACCATAACGACCAGCATGGCGATGACGGTGAAAAACAAACACTTGTACAAGCATTTAAAATCGGCACCTTTCAGCACAAACAATTGATTGCGCTGAATCAAGCAGGCCTGGTGGAAAAGTTTATTGATGCGCTGGTGTGGATTTTTATGCCGGTGTATTTATTGTCGCAAACCCAAACGCTAGTGCAAGCCAGTGGCATTATTGCTGTTTATGGCGTGGTGTGGGGCGCGTCGCAACTGATTACCGGCACGGCGTCAGATAGGTTTGGTCGTCGTGCTTTGATTGTCGGCGGTTTTTGGCTGTGTGCGCTGACTAGCATAACCTTTGTGTGGGTGGATTCGGTTGCTGCCTGGTCAGTGTTAGCCGCCTTTATGGGCTTCGGTATGGCGATGCTTTACCCAACGCTCGGTGCCGCGGTGGCGGATTACAGCCAGCCGAAACAACGCGCCGGTCTGCTCGGGGTCTATCGTTTTTGGCGTGACTTTGGTTATGCGGTCGGTGCGTTGTTAATGGGCTTGCTGGCCTTCTATACCAGCTCAGTCGTTTGGCCGTTTTACTTTGTCGGCGGCATGATGTTTTTATCCGGATTATGGGTATACTTAGCCTTGCAGTCGCGTAAAACGGTTTAAATCAGTTTAACTATTAAAACAAAATAAAGCTTAACCCCATCTCTGTAGGAGGAGACTATGAAACATCGGATGAAACAGAGTTTAAAACAAACCCTTATGTCTGGCTTATTAGCGAGCAGTTTGGCATTTGCAGGCCTGGTCAATGCTGAAGAAATCAAACAAACCTGGCAGGGTAAAACCCTGAATGCCAATTTAGAAATGGCTGATGGCAAAAGCTACAGCGATGAATTTGTGCTGCTGCTACATGGCACTTTGACGCATAAAGGGCGCTCGACCTATATGGCGCTGCAGCAAAATTTGGCTGAACAAGGTATTAGCTCGCTATCGATTAATTTATCCTTGGGTTTGAATGACCGTGATGGCGAGTACGATTGCGCCGTACCGCATACCCACAAACACACTGATGCGCTCGATGAAGTAGGCGTGTGGCTGGATTGGTTAGAGCAGCAGGGCGCGCAGCAGGTTACCTTGATGGGGCATTCTCGCGGCGGCAATCAAATCGCTTGGTTTGCGACCGAGCGTGATCGTGATTCGATTGCGAATGTGGTGTTATGGGCACCGGCCACTGGCGCACAACAATCGCATGAAAGCTACGAAGCAAGTTTTGGCAAACCCATTGCACCGATTTTAAGCCAAGCGCAACAGCAGATTCGTGCCGGTAAAGGTGATGAACTCATGCAAGGTATTGATTTTATTTACTGCCAAGATGCACAGGTGACCGCGGCGGCGTTTGTCGATTATTATGACATTAAGCCGCAATTTGATACCCCAACCTTACTAAAATCGGCTAAAAAACCGATCTTGGTGATTATTGGCTCAGACGATGATGTGGTCGCTGATTTACCCAGCGCAATTGCAGCATTGGGCGATCTGGCCAAGGTGCAAACGGTGACCATTGACGGTGCCGATCATTTCTTCCTAGATTTTTACAACGAAGACTCGGCTACCGCTGTGCGTGAGTTCTTGAACAACTAATCGTTTTCAGATTTGCCTTTCTCGGTCAGATCGAAAAAGCCGCATGAGTCATAATCATGCGGCTTTTTTTCAGCCTTCTATTTTTCAGCCTTCTAATAGATTTTGCTTTCAATAAGGAGGTTGGGCTTGTCATCTAGTCACCTGAGATTATCAAGTTATAATTTTAAAAATATAGATTAGCTAAAGTTTGATTAATCAACGCCCAAAAACATTTAGGGCGCTGGTCACGAAGTAACATTGCATTATGAAACTAAATCCAGTAGATTATTCAACCATTTAGTTGAATAATTAAATCAAGCCCGAAAGGAAGCCTATGTCTGTCACGCCATCATCGAGTCAACAAGCGTTTATTGATCTTAATCGCCATTTGCAAAAAACGATTGTCGGCCAACACGCCTTGTTAGAACGCATGATGATTGCGATGCTGACCGGTGGCCATGTGTTATTAGAAGGTCCACCAGGCCTGGCGAAAACCACGGCGGTTAAAACCTTGGCAAAAGGCGTGCATGCCAGTTTTCAGCGCATTCAATTTACCCCGGATTTAATGCCGGCCGATGTCATGGGGTCGGAAATTCTTGATACCCAACAGGGTGGCTTAAGTTTTGTGCCAGGGCCAATTTTTAATGAAATCGTGTTGGCGGATGAAATCAACCGTGCGCCGCCGAAAGTCCAGTCGGCATTATTAGAAGCCATGGCCGAAAAGCAGGTGACGGCGGGGGGCAAAACCCGCGCCTTGCCGGAATTGTTTATTGTAATGGCGACCCAAAACCCATTGGAACAAAGCGGCACCTATCCGTTACCGGAAGCCCAAATGGACCGGTTTATGTTGCATGTGGTGTTGGATTATCCGACTGAAACGGAAGAGCTTGAAATTTTGCGCCGTGACCGAGCCAAACATTTTGGGGTGGACGCCGAACCCGATACCACCAGTTTAACGCCGCAGGATGTGATGCAAGCACGTCGAGATGTTGCTGATATTCATGTTGCGCCGGCCATCGAAGCCTATATTGTTGCGTTGATTGCCGCGACGCGTAACCTAAGCCGATTTGATCCGGCCTTAGCCGGGGTCCTTGATGTGGCCGCTTCACCGCGTGCGTCGATTGCATTATTGCATGCCGCCACCGCTTATGCTTGGTTGCAAGGGCGTAACTATGTCATTCCTGAAGACGTGCTGCTACTGTTACCCGATGTGCTACGCCATCGACTTGGTTTGAGTTTTGCCGGGCGCGCGCAGGGTTGGACGGTCGATAGTTTACTGGCTAAATTAGTGGGCTGGGTTGAGGTGCCCGTTGTGGCATGAATATCAGCGGCATGAGCAAACTCGGGCTGACTAAAACTGCTATCACCGCGGCACCGATTATGAGTGTCGCTGAGATCGCCGCTTGGGCGCAAGCGATTGCAGCCGATTTGGTTGATTTTAAGCCTAATCAGCGAGCCAGTAGCCAAGCCTTGTTTGGTGATCAATGGGCTAAATCGACCGGGCAGGGTATGGATTATGCCGATAGTCGGCCCTATTACGCCGGGGATGAATTACGTCATTTAAACTGGCGGGCTTGGGCGCGTTCAGGTCAAGCGATGACCAAGGTATTTCAGCAGGAGCGTCAGCAGGCCTGGTGCGTCTGTGTTGATCAAGGGCCCAGTATGCGATTTGGTTCGCACAAGCGTTTAAAAGTTACCCAAGCTATGCGTTTTACCGGTTGGTTGGCCTGGTGGGCGCAACAGCAAGGCGTGCAATGGCAACTTATTCAAGCTCATGATCAGCTGTATAGCTGGCCGACGCCCGCCGCACGTGATATTTTTATGAGTAGCATGAACCACTTGGCTAAGCCCTGTCCGCCACAAGCTGCGGTGAATCAACAGCCTTTTGCGCAACGCATTAAGCCGGCACAGCAGGCCTGGTTGCCCGGTGCCAAACTCTGGTTAATCACCGATTTTGCCGATTGGGCTGAGCAGGACTGGCAATGGCTCTATGCCCTTAATGCGCACTATGATGTCCAAGCGGTGAGTATCACTGATCCGGTTGAACAGCAGTTGCCCAAACGTGCCTTGTTAGCGTTACAGCAGGGCGCGCGTCGTTGGCTGCTTAATCGCGATAGCCTCGAAGCCTATAATGTCTGGGCGCAACAACAGCGTGAACACTTAGCCACTAGACTGAGCGGCTATGGTATTGCGCACTGGGCGCTGAGCACGCAAGATGAATTGGTCGATTTTAGACGTTTAGCGGTGGAGCGAGCCGGATGAGTATTACCCAGCGTGCTGATGGTTGGTATGATCTAGCGCAAACGCTGGATGACCCCGTGTTGCTGGTCGCTGCAGAGCAGGGGCTGACGCTATGGCCGAGTTGGCAATTATTGCTGGTTGGAGTGAGCGGGCTAGTGGTCTTAGCAGGCCTGCTGAAATGGGGCTGGCGAGCTTACCAGGCCTGGTATACCAAGCGTAGCTTGCAACGCCTTATCAAACGGGTGCAGCTGTTAGGCTCGGCCAATTTAACGGCTAGTGAGCGAAGCATTGAATTGCGCCGTGTCGCTTTGGCGATTTATCAACAGCAGGTGCCGCTTGTCTTAGCCGATTATCCTTGGCTCTATGACGCGTGTTTCAGTAATCAGCCGATTGACCCCCAAGAATTTTATCACCAACTGCAAAAGGCTGAATTTAGCCTAAAGCGAATCGCTGATGACTGAATTTTTTTCACTATGGCAAGATGTGCACTGGCAGGCCGCTTGGGTCCTGTTGTTGGTCGTGCTTTGGCCCATGGTGCGATGGCTGCGTCAGCAGGGTCAAGCGCGTTGGCCGTGGTTAGCAGAACCCGCCACCCAAGCCCAGCCGGTTTTTTATCATTCAAAAATAGCCGCATTTATGGCAACGCGCGGTGATCAACCCGTTCAGTCACCCGGGCTGATACGCTGGTTAATGCCTTTACAAACGCTATTGCGCACTTTGTTAGTAATACTGGTATTGCTTGCCTTGGCTGGCCCCTTTTATTGGCAGGCGCTGCCGCAACAGGTTCGTCAGGCTGAACCTATCCGTGATGTCACCTTGGTGGTGGAAAGTTCGGTGTCTTTGGTGCTAGAGGACTATGCAGAAAACGACCAACCTTTAAGTCGCGTGGCGGTGTTGCAGCAGGTATTAGATGAGTTTGTAGCCGCCATGCCGCAACATCGTTTTAGTATTATTTTATATGCTGACCAGGCCTTTACGCTGATGCCAATGACCGCTGATCGAAATACGGTGCGCGCTGAATTGCCGCGCTTGCTGCCCTATCTAGCGGGGCGTACCGATCAAGCTATGGGCGAGGCGATGGCCTTGGCGATACGCACTATGTTAGCTGATACTCAGCGTCCCAAGGATTATGATCCGCTGTTAGTGGTGGTCAGTGATGGCTTACAAGCACGCAGTCGATTGAGTTTGGCCGATGTCATTGAGTATGCAAGGCTGAATGATATCGCGATTCACACCATTGGATTAGGCGGGCAGCAAGACTTGTCCACCCGCTCGTCTGGGTTAATTTATCAGCCGTTAGAAACGGCGAGTTTACAAACCCTGGCGGCAGAAACCGGCGGTCAATTTGTGGCGGTGTATGATCCGAATGCGTTACGGCAAGCTTTTGCGCAATTGCAGCTGCGCGCACGCGAAGGGGTGGTCGAGCAGGGTGAACAATGGCGTGCGGTGAGTTTAGCCCATTGGCCGTTGCTGCTGGCACTCGGCGTGGCCGGGTTGTTGTTGTTAATTCATGTATTAACCCATTATCCGTTGCGGGGGTGGCGTCGTGGTCACGAATGAGGCGGATTTAATCGTAGCGGGCTTGTTTTTTCGGCAGGCAGGTTGGTTAGTTTTACTGCTGCCCTGGCTTGCAGGCCTGCTGCTGTGGTTAGTCTATCGGCATAAACAACTTAATGATTATAGTGATGCATCATTGAGTCCTTGGTCGCTCGCTGCTGGTGCGTCAGCCAGATTATGGCCCTGGCGCTGGCCGCTCGGGTTTTGGTTGGGTGTGTTGCTTATTGTGGCCGTAGCAGGGCCACGTTGGGCGTTGGATGCGCCTGCCACACCCCAACAAACCGGCGGAATCACCCATTTGGTATTGTTGGATGCCAGTCGCTCGATGACTGCACTTGACCGCCAACCGGATCGTTTTGGCCATGCGCAAAACTTGATGGCGGCTTGGGCGCAACGCTTACCCGCCGAGGATCGCGTGGGTTTAATGCTGTTTGGTACCGAGGCCTATTGGGCCTTGCCGATAACCGAAGATAAGGCGTTGTTGCAAAGCCGGTTGGGCTTATTGCAAGCACAACGCCTGCCGTTTGCGGGCACTCAGTTGGCGGTCGCGATGCAGCAGGCTTTAGGGGTCGCGCAAGCGCAAGGGGTGCAGCAGGTGGTGCTGGTAACCGATGGCGTGTTGGCAGAGCAACAGACTGGTTTACTGGCGGTGGCTGAGGCCTATGCGCAGGCGAAGATTGGTTTGCTAGTGGTCGGGGTAGGGTCGACGGATGCGGTGGGCTTGCCAGATTCAGCTTCACCAACCGGATGGCTGGTCCATGATGGCGTGAGGGTGACGGTGCCAATGGCGCGACAAAGCTTGCAACGCCTAGCGCAAGCGGCACAAGGGCGCTATGTTGATGACCGTAATCAATCTGCCGCACTACAAAGCTGGTTTGACTATGAGGCGCGTTTGTTAGTCAATGCTGGGTTGGGCTTAGATGATGAGAAGAGTGCAGACGATGCGAGCGCTATGCAACGCGCATTTTACGACCTAACGCCTTGGGTGGTGGGATTGTTATTGCTAGGATTATTGTGGCGCTATTCGACGCCCAGTCAGCAGTCGGCTCAGCGGCAAGCTATATCCTCATCACCGCTTGCTTTGTGGCTAGTAGCAGGCCTGCTAGTTAGCCTATTAAGTATGAACAATGTACAAGCTCAGCAAGCGGATTATGTGCGCTGGATGCAAGCGGGAGAAGAGTTGCACCGCGAACAGCAACATCAACAAGCTCAGGGTTATTTTCGTCAAGCGCTATTAACTGCACGAAACCATGACGAGCGGGCGCGTAGTTTATATAACCTAGGTTTAAGTTATGCCGATCAGCAGGCCTGGTCTTTAGCCGTAGAAGCCTTTGAAGGCGCGTTAATTCATCAAGCGGACTTTCCCGAAGCGGCGCATAATTTAGCTTTGGCACAACGTCAGCAAGCGCTTGAATTGGCGGCGCAAGCCCGTCAGGCTGAGCAGGGTGAGCAAGCTCGCGAACAGGGAGAAAATGGCGAGGGCGTCGGGCGTGACGGCAATGAGGATCCAACCCTAGCTGGCGCCACCGATGGCGAAAACTGGGGGCGCGATGACGATGAAGACTATTGGGGCGAGGAGTTGCCAGAGCGCGATGCTCAGCAAGCCGAGTTACCGCCCGAGCAACAATCGACGTTTGCGAGTCGTGGGGCCTGGCAAGGCCAAGCGGTCATTGAACAGCAACGTCTAGATTTAGCCCGCGAGCAGCGTCAGGCTGATTTAGCCCGTTACTTAGACACGATTGCTGATGACCAAGTGGGCATTTTGTTTCATTTGTTTGAGCGTGAGGCCGGTTTTCAAGCGCGTCAGGCCCAGCCACGTGAGCTGCCAGGGGTTAAACCATGGTAAGCAAAACGATGGTAAAACTTTACCTAAGGCGTAACCTTATGATAGCGATCATATGCTGGTGGTTTGCCATTGTCTTGCAGGGGCTGTCTGCGCACGCCATTGCAGACGCTTCAGCCACGGGTCTTACGCCAAGTTTAATCCTCGGTGAAAGTATTCAACTGACCTTACGCAGTGACAATACGCACGCCGAATTTGGCCGCATGGATTTAACCCCGCTGCAGGCCTATTTTCATATCCAAGTGCGCTATCCTGCTGTTGATCGGGTGCGACTGACTTTGACGCCTTACCAACCTGGCTTAATTACCACGCCGGCTTTGCGAAGTGGTACTTTGCGTTTACCCGCGCAACGCTTAGAGGTGTTACCTAATCCTTTAATCAAATTACATTGGTCGGACGCGCCAGCAAAAGGCTGGCTAGGTGACTGGTGGAGCCAGCACTTGGATATTGAATTAGTCGATGAAGGTTTGAGCTTAAATGTACAGATGCCGGAGCAAGCGGGTTTGGAGAGTGCGCCCCTAGAGCGCCTATCTAATCGGCAGGCGCGCTTAATTTGGGCGCAACGTTTAGATGAAGAAGGTGAGTTTGTGCGCAGTGCACCGAGTATTCGTATTGCGACGCGACAAGGCGGGGGAGTATGGCAGTTTTTTGCGCCGCCACAAAGTGTGAATGTGCGTGTGCGCCCAAGTTATGTTCCGCCCAGCTTGCCTTCTGGCCCCCTTGAGTGGCATTGGCAACGCCCCAGTATTATGGTCAGTGGTCGGGTGTATGAAATTCACACCCACTGGAGCGTGGTAGATGTGGATTATTTACCGCCTTTAGGTAACCTGTTGCAACAGCAATTAACCTCTGAGCATCAAACAGAATGGTTATTTCAGCGACGTGAATCGCGTGTGCTGTGGCAAGAGGCGGGGCGCGGCTTATCGCAAACCTGGGTACAACCTTTCCGATTGGATGGGGTGCGTTGGGGCTATTATGCTCCGGTGAGTTGGCTGTATTTTGATCGCCACACCCAGCAGTTAACTGAAAAAACCTTGCCAGCGCAGTTTTTTATCGCCTTGCCAATCTGGTTATGGTTGTTACTGGCCTTGTTGGTCTTAATAGCAGGCCTGCTCATCCTTGCTGTGTTAGTTTGGCTGATTGTGCGAGGCTATAGTCATGGGCGTTTGTGGTCTATTATGCGTCAACCGATTCATTCACCGCAACAGGCACAAGACTGCTGGCAGGCCTTATTGCAGTGGTCGCAAGCTCAAAAATTTGGCAGACCGGCGACTCAGCAGGCCTGGTTAACGGCCTATCAACAACGTTTTGGTAAACCTTGTCGTTACCAACAAGCGATTGTAGCTTTGCGCCCTTGGTTATATGCGCCACCGGCTGACGAATAAGCCCAAATCAGCTAGAATACAAAATCCATTTAATGTGTGAGTCGTGGCTAATGAATCTGATGATGGCATTGTGGCTATGGCCGCTATTATTAACGCTCACCTTGTTAATTCCAGCCGCTAAAAAATACACGGGCACGCTCATCACCCTGGCTTTAATCCCAGCTATGTTGCTATGGCTGGCGCAATTAAGTTGGCTGGCACCAAGGATAATGCCTGTCGATGCTTTATACCTGCCAAGTTTTTTACTTGGCTTTCACTTGGTGTGGCACGAACTGTCATTTATTTGGCTCAGTTTTAATATCCTTGTGTGGGCCTTAGCGGCCTGGCATAGTCACTGGGTCAAAGTTGACAACATCCGTTATCCCTTGTTTATGACACTCAGTTTAAGCGGCAGCTTAGGCTTAGTGGTAGCGGGTGATGCACTAAGCTTCTATTTGTTTTTTAGTTTAATGAGCCTGGCAGCCTGGGGTTTAGTAGTTCATGAGCGCACGCCAGTAGCGGAGCGCGCGGCTAGCTGGTATATCATGCTGGCTATTTTGGGTGAAACTCTGCTATTAAGTGGCCTGTTGCTACGCGCAGCAGAATTGGGTAGCACTGATTTAATGCTGTGGTTGAATACGCCATCAGGTGCATGGGGTATGATGCTGATTGCCCTTGGTATGGGGTTCAAGTTGGGTGCGCCATTGTTACATGTTTGGTTGCCCTTGGCTCATAGCGCCGCCCCCACGCCAGCCAGTGCTATTTTATCGGGGGTGATGATTAAAGCGGGTATTCTTGGATTATGGCTATTATTACCTAGCTTGGCGATGCCTTTAACTGACAACCTATTTATGGCTGTTGCTTGGTTAGGCGGACTTGCTATGCTTTACGGCGTGGTGATGGGCTTAACCCAAACTTATCCTAAAACCATCTTAGCCTATTCGAGTATTAGTCAAATGGGCTGGCTAGTTTGGGGGCTAAGTTGGGTATGGCAAACGCCTGATCCGCGTGTTTGGGTGTTCTGGGTAGCCTTGTTTGCTTGGCATCACGCATTGGTTAAAAGTGCTTTGTTTATTGGGTTTGGTTGGCACAAGTTTGCCACTAGCATGACGCAAGCCTATATCGTACTTGCAGGTCTTGTGGTGCTAGCTTTAGTTTTAGCGGGCGCCCCCTTAACCGCTGGCGCTTGGTTGAAATACGGCATGAAGTTATCTAGTGAAATGGAAGCCGTGGTCGCAACCTTACCACTTTGGTGGTTAAGTATTGCTTCAGGTGCGACCTTGCTATTGATGATTCATTTTATTCGGTGTTTAGTTAGCCAAAATGGGTTTAAAGCTAAGCCTGTATCAGGGGAGCTAAAATCAAATGTCTGGCATGATGACAGTGCCTTCAGTGCCTGGCTAGCTTTATTGCTCTTAATTATGCTTTGGCCCTTATTACTCTTGACTGGTTGGTTTACCCAAGCTGTTAATTTAGGTAATCCAGCCTGGCAGGCATTTGTACCGGTGAGTTTGGTTGATGGGTCGATGATCCAACAGGCCTGGTTGCCGTTGTTTATGGCGCTGTTGCTTGCGTTGGCCTGGCGCTTTTTAATTAATCGTCAATTTGAGTTACCTGCAGGGGATGTACTGGTCTTTTATGCCTGGTCAGCTAAAAAGCTGGCGCATTATTTAGTGTCAGCGAGAGGCCATATACTCAATGTTAAGTATTTGTTATTGACTAAAAAATCAGCTTATTTAAAAGCTGCGCGTTTACCGGCGATAATGCAAACGCACAAAACGATGAGTTGGTTTGGTTATTTACTTGCTTGGCTAGGCCTACTCGTTATGGTGTTGTTGATTTTGACCTTGGCAGCAAGCTGACGAGCAAGTTCAAATCAGCTACAATAAATTTACTTTTCATAGCAGACGTGGTGACAGATGAACCTGATGATGGCATTGTGGTTGTGGCCGCTGTTATTGACAATCAGCTTGTTAATCCCGGCTACCAAAAAATATACCGGCACCCTTATCACCCTTGGCCTTATCCCAGCGGTATTGTTATGGTTTGCGCAACTGGGGTTGCTGGCCCCTGTCATCTCACCGCTTGATGCGCTTTATCTTCCTAGCTTTTTGCTTGGCTTTCACTTGGTATGGCATGAGCTGTCATTTATTTGGCTGAGTTTTAGCATTATTATCTGGGCCTTAGTGGCCTGGCATAGTCATTGGGTCACCACCGATGATATTAGCTATCCGTTGTTTATGAAACTGAGTTTAGCGGGTAGCTTAGGGCTGGTCGTGGCCGGTGATGCCCTAAGTTTTTATCTGTTTTTTAGCTTAATGAGCCTAGCAGCGTGGGGGTTGGTGGTCCATGAACGCACTGTCCACGCAGAGCGGGCAGCAAACTGGTATATCATGCTGGCTATTTTGGGCGAAATTCTGTTATTCAGTGGCCTGTTGCTACGCGCGGCAGAATTGGGTACCACCGATTTAATGGTATGGATAGATACACCGTCCGGTGCCTGGGGCATGGTACTGATTGCCATGGGTATGGCGGTGAAATTAGGTGTGCCTTTGCTACATGTTTGGTTACCCTTAGCCTATACCGCCGCCCCCATTCCAGCCAGTGCCATTTTATCGGGCGTGATGATTAAGGCCGGCATTCTTGGATTGTGGATTTTATTACCCAGTTTGGCCATGCCGCTCAGTGAAACCGTGTTTATGGCACTCGCTTGGTTAGGTGGAATTGCTATGCTCTATGGGGTGGTGATGGGCTTAACTCAAACTGACCCTAAAACCGTGTTGTCTTATTCAAGCATTAGCCAAATGGGTTGGTTGATTTGGGGGCTAAGTTGGGTATGGCAAACGCCCGACCCGCGCATTTGGGTACTGTGGGTGGCTTTGTTTGTTTGGCATCATGCACTGGTGAAAAGCGCTTTATTTATTGGTTTAGGTTGGTATAAATTTGCCACGACCATGGCACTACGTTATGTCGCCTCAGCAGGCCTGGTGCTGTTAGCTTTGGTGTTAGCGGGTGCACCCTTAACCGCTGGTGCTTGGTTGAAATACGGCATGAAATTATCCAGTGAAATGGATGCGGTGGTCGCAACCTTGCCACTCTGGTGGTTAAGTATTGCCTCTGGGGCCACTTTGTTGTTAATGACTCATTTTATTAGGCGTTTGCTTAAACAGCCTTGGCCCTTAGTTATCCCCAAAGCGGCGCCTTCATGGTCGCGTATTTGGAACGATGCCGGTGCGTTTAGTGCTTGGGCGCTGGTATTGGGATTAATTTTATTTTGGCCGCTGTTGCTGTTGGCCGGCTGGTTTACCCAAGCGGTGAGTGGCGGTGCGAACGCTTGGCAAATCTTGGCACCGGTCAGCTTAGCCTATGGGCAGATGTTGCAGCAGGCCTTGCCCCCCTTAGTATTAGCTTTGATGATCGCATTGGCCTGGCGAATTCGAATCAATCGGCAATTTGAGTTGCCCGCAGGTGATGTATTAGTCGTCTATGAATGGTTGGGTGAGCAATGGCGAACCGGTCACGTAGGATTAGGTCAATTATGGCGTGCGACCAGTCAGCGTTTGAGCCGGCTGACACCTCCGCAAGCCGCACTAAATTGGTTTAAGCATCCTAATGTGCATGGGCTGATTCATGCCAGTAAAACCATTCATTGGTTAGGTTATTTGTTAACCTGGATTGGGTTGTTAGTGATTGTGTTGTTGATTATGGTTTGGCCGATAGGTTAGATGGGTTAATCGAGCGTGAGCTCTAATTCGATCACATCGACCTCGTCCGCACGGTCAGCTTGGTTGCTGGTATTATTACGATGCAGCGTCACCATAACTCGTTGATCTGGCAGGGTTTCATAAAGCGCTAACATTAAATCACTGAAGTGACGAATCGGTTGATGATTAAACGCAACAATACAGTCACCCACTTGTAAACCGGCCCAATCGGCGGCACTGTTGGCAATAATTTCACGCAAGCAAGCCTGGCCCTGTGGGGTAATATGGCTGCCAATGCGACCATGTGCCGGTAAAACTAGCTCGTCAGTGAGCAAAAAACCATCAAATCGGTCCGATTGCCATTCTTCAAATGAACCATTGGCAAGACTTAAGGTTTGTCTGGCTAAATTGGGCAGTTGGCGCAGCATATCGCCGATAATCGCCTGTTGATAATCTAAATGAAATTGTCCGGCTATAACTAACATGCGCGCGTTTGGGTTGGCTCTAAGCCAAGCGGCGGCATTCGTGGCCATGGTTTCGTCCCAAGTCCGTTGTGCATGGATAAAGTTATCGGTGTTGGCGTGTTCAGCCAAATTTTGACCAAAAAAAGCCTTAAGCCTCTGTTCATGTTCAGGATGGGGTGGATGAATCTTGGGCAATTGTATACGTTGTTCATGGCTTAAACTTTCCAGCCCCTCACGCGCAATCTGTCGGGTGAGTTCAGCGGGTGCATTCAACGCTAAGATACGAATTTGATGATCGCGCGCATAATGCATTAGTGGTTGCAGCAAGCGCCAATCATAACGCCAACGAGTAAAGTATTCGGTGCGTTGTAATAATTCGCCTTCATCTAAATGTCCAGCAATATAGCCATCTACCCAGGCTTGAAAGGGCGCTTGAAACCATTCCACACCCACCGCGAGCTCTGATGTTTGTTGATGCATCAGGTGTAATAATTCAGCTTGGATTAAATGGTCACTGAGTCGGTTGTGAATTTCGCCATGAAAAATAACCTTATAATCAGTCAAGTGAGTGATTAAACCTTGCCAGTCATCTGCCTGGCTAAAATCCACAACTTCTGGGTTAAAGGGCAGGGTGACTAGGTTTTGTTGTGCCGCTTGTTCAAGTGGACTGCTTAGTGGTGTGTCAGCCATACTGCCCCCAGAGATAGTCAATAGCAGGCCTGCTAGTATTGAGGTGACAAGTGGTTTAAGTCTGGTGGTCATTCAGGCTCAATCCAGGCCTGGTTGAGTTCAATTTTAGTGACGCGAACCCTTTGACCTTCTTGCCATTCGGCCGGTGGATTGGCAACTTGCCAATGGGTGCCGTGGTAGAACACCATCCAGGTATCATTGTGTAAGGAGAGTTTGCCTATGCCACCGGTTTGGTAGGTGACCGAAATTTCTTCTTTGGCGTTGCGCTTGGCAATCACTTTATTACGCAGGGCGAACAGCAGCACCGAGCCGATGGCAAAGGCAAAAATGAGTTGAATTTCGCCATACTCAAAATCGACCACAAAACTGAGCAAGCCAACCGCAATTAAGCCAATGCCAAACCACATCAACATAAATAAACCGAGCAGCATTTCGATGCCGATGAGCGCAAAGCCCAATGCAATTAGCGCCCAGCTTGGAATCAGGTCGAGCAGGCCTGGTGTAATCATTTAGTCGCTCCCGATGACGTGCCGCTGGCAATACCGGCTTGGGTGAGCACGCCTTGCAGTACCGATAGAGCACCGACCAGTTCAGTGGCTTCATAAGGAATCACTACCTTGTTGGCCGAATCACTGGCGGCAATGCCTTCCCAGGCTTTAATACGGTCTTTAGCCAGTAAGAATTCTGCGGCATTGGGGTTAGATTGCATCGCTTGCGCTAGCATCACAATCGCTTCTTGCTGACCTTGCGCCAATTGAATTTGTTCATAACGTTTCGCATCGGCTGTACGTTCAATAGCCTCAGCTTCTTTAAAAGCTTTTTGACGGTCACCTTCGGCTTTGGCGATGGTGGCATTTTTTAACCCCTCCGCCTCAGTCTCAGTGGCTCGGCGTTCACGTTCAGCCCGTAACTGCAGTTCCATTGCGTGTTGTACGGCTTCGGGTACGGAGATGTCAGAAATTTCTACGCGCGTGACTTTTGCGCCCCAGCCGCCAGACGCATTATCTAACGCAATCATCAGGGTGGCATTCAATGTGTCGCGCGATGACAAGGTGTCGTCTAAATCCATCTTACCTATTTCAGAACGCAAGGTTGTTTGCGCCAACTGGGCAATCGCGTGCTTGAGGTCCAGAATCTCATAGGTGGCATGTTCAGCATTATTGACGCGCAAGAAAACTAAACCATCTATGACGATACTGACGTTATCGCGAGTAATCACTTTTTGCACCGGAATATCAATCACTTGCTCTTGGGTGCCAAATTTTGAACGCACGCGATCAACAACCGGAATGATAAAGTTTAACCCACCGTGCAGAGTGCGATGGTAGCGGCCCAAACGTTCAACAACTTGTAATTCAGCTTGCGGCACAATTTTAATGCCGGAGGCCAAATAAATGACAACCACAGCGAGCAAAATGAGTGTAAAAATTGTGAAATCCATAGTTCATCCTTAGTTTTGGCAGTAAGCATTCGCGACAGATGGTGTTAGAATCAAACTGCTTTGCAATAACATTAAATTAAATATAAATCATCTTGGAGGATGTATGTTGAAACAATCATTAAAATCTTTACTTGTTGCATCAGGCCTGGTTGTGGCGATGGCGCCGATTGCTAATGCGCAATCGCTTACCGTTGATGTGCCAAGATTAACCCTAGAAGTAAACAACAAAATCGCGATGGAAACCATTAAAGCTTGTGAAGCTAAAGGCATTCCGGTATCGGTTACCGTGGTCGATCGTAACGGGATTATTATGGTGCAGATGCGTGACTCGATGGCGCCACCGGTATCCTTGCCAATTTCTCAGAAAAAAGCCTACACAGCAGTCATGTTTAATGCCAATGGGTCACAGTTAGTTAGCCAAGCTGAAGGGGCATTGCCAACCTTGGGTGAAGGCCTTGCCTTTATGGCCGGTTCAGTGACGATTTCGGCCGGTGGCCGTTTGTTTGGTGCCGTTGGGGTGAGTGGTGCGCCAGGTGGCGATATTGATGAAGAATGTGCTGTAGCGGGTGTTGAAGCGGTTCAGATGGACCTTGAAATGATGTAAATCCAGTTATTGGATTTAAACTTGGTTTTATAGGCTATTACAGCCAGGTTGAATTTATTTTGCCTGGCTGTGTTGTTTCATAGACAAGGGCGAGCTTAGCCGTTATAATTCGCGCACTTACGGAGAGCTGGCTGAGCGGTTGAAGGCGCACGCCTGGAAAGTGTGTATAGGTTAATAGCCTATCGGGGGTTCGAATCCCCCGCTCTCCGCCAAATTACCATTTAAACCCGCATCAAGCGAGTTTTTTTAAGCCCAAAAATCAATAATTTACCAAGATTTACAGCCCAAACAGGTATTTAATCGCCACAGTAACCGCAATACCAACCACCAAGCCAATACCCCATTTTAAAACCCGTAAATCTGCGTTAATTTGTGCTATGTCTTGCTTTATTAGCGTTTGTTCGGCCCTTATGGACTGCGTATCGGCTTTAATTTCTTCTTTGGCTGTGAATAAATCTGCCTTGGTTGCCAGCTGATTTTCAGCAAATTCATTAAAAACAATCTTGTTTTGTTCGGCCAAGGCCTCGGCTTGCTCCGTGGTGAAGCCCTTGGCTTTAAGGGCTTTAGCATACTGGAGCGTATCAAATGTAATGATTGACATAGCAAACCCTTACTTAGTGTTATTTTATGATCTAAACGGTACCCCAGTTAATCTATTGAGCAAATTGAAATCAGCTATCAAGCCGTTGCGATCTGGTCAAGGAGGAGGTGATGAATAAAATTGTGATTGAAACTTTCAATGAGTTTAGACGATTTGGTTCTGCAGTATCACTATTAATCAGTTTACTCTTAACTAATTACTAATATGGTGTTATTCTTGACCCAATTTATTTTTGAACTTCTAGTCAAAAAGCGCGCAATTTCAATTCTATAGCCTAAGATTTATAGTTGGAGCTAAAAAGTGCAGTCAAACAGACCTGTTACACAAAACCAAATAACCATTCCTGAAGATTACATTTTATCTACCACTACTAATTTACAGGGCACTGTTGCAACGGCCTCGGATGACTTTTTAAAAATCTCTGGCTATAGTCGTGAGGAATTTGTCGGTCAACCCCATAACATTTTGCGCCACCCAGATGTGCCAGCCCAAGTGTTTGAGGATATGTGGCAAACCATTAAAGCCGGTAAAGATTGGACTGGGATTGTAAAAAATCGTGCTAAAAATGGTGACCACTATTGGGTGCAAGCCAACGTATCGCCTATGGTTGAAGATGGCAAAAAACTCGGTTATGTTTCGGTTCGCACTCCGGCGACATCGCAACAAATAGCCATGGCTGAAAAACTTTATCGTCAAATTAATCAAGGTGAACTAAGGCTGCAAAACAGCATGGCCATCACCCCTTTGGCAGCGAAGTTAAACAAGTTTGCCATTACTGGCAGCTTGGCAAAACTTTTGGCAATTTACGCCATGATCGTGTTGTTAGCAGGCCTGGTGGCCCTGGGTGGTTTGTTTTATAAATCGCAAATTGCACCGATTATTGACCAGCAGCTCAATGAGGCGCTAGATGTTGCAGAACAACAAATCAAAGATCAGATTGCATTTAAATCGGTTTCTGTGACCGATATCGCGGCCACCGCGGCGATGATGCCTGAAATTCAGCGAGCCTTGGCAGGAGTAGTGCCTCGGACAGTTGCAGAACAGCGTCTGTCAGAAGTTCAAAATCACTTCGCTAGAATCACTGACTACCGCAATATTCGTTTTCAACTTTATGATACTGAACGCCGCTCCTTTATGCGCTCCTGGTCATTGGAGCAGTTTGGTGATGAACATCTTGACCGGATTCGTGATCGTGCACTTGAAACCCAGCGTGTAGTGGGTGACCTATCCATTGATAAAAATGGCTTTGGTATTGGTGCGACAGGTTATGCGCCCGTGTTTTATAACAATCAATTGGTTGGGGTGGTGTCCGCTTCGGGTGGCGTCGGCTCCATTGTGCGCGATCTTAAGCAACTCAACACTGACTGGGTCATGGTAATCGACCAAAGCTTTTATGGTGATCGCATGCCGCGAACTTTGGTCAATAACAATGCGTTTATGTCAGGTTATTTGTTGGCTCATAACGCTTGGTTTAATGAAGAGGTCATCAATTACCTGCGTGATAACCTGCCAAAATTTGAACAGGGTGAAAATCGTGCCGGTTACTTCATAGGTGATGCAATTATTTTAGATTTACCTGCATACAATCCGGTCGGTGAGGTCATAGGTCGTCATCTGATGATTAAACCGGCCGATCAAATTCAGCAGCAAATAGCCGCCGCCACTCAACAAGTGATTTGGTCTTTGTTAGGCGTCGTGTTGGTGGTGATTGCGATTGTGCTATTACTGTTATTAGTGATCTCAAAACGGGTGATTAAGCCGCTTAAAATGTTGTCGGCGTCGATGCGCACCATGATCAACACAGGTCGTTTTAATGGGCGAGTCATGTACCTTGATCGCGGTGACGAAATCAGTGACATTGTGCAGTCCTACAATCGTTTTGCAGCTAATGTCCAGCGTGCAATAACCAATGTTAATGACGTCATGTCTTCGGTTGCCGAAGGTAAATTTGATGTTCAGGTTACTGATATTCTCCATGGTGACCTTAATGTGATGAAAAACGCCGTTAATGCGTCGGTAGGGAGTGTTCAAAATACAATGGACGCACTTGAAATCGTGATGGATGCTCTTTATAACGGCGACTTTAGTGTTAGCTTGCCGGATACTGTTAAAGGGGAGTTCCGTACTAAGGTTGATCAGGCTGTGCAAAACTTGCAGCTAACCATCAATAGCATCAACCACGTGATGTCTAAAATGCAAGAGGGTGATTTCCATTATCGCGTTGAGGTTGACGCACGCGGTGAACTATTGAAACTTAAAAACGGTATCAATAGTTCGATGGAAGACATCTCGGATGCGATTACAAAAATCAGTCAAGTGGTGGCCGCGCAGGCGTCGGGAGATTTAACAGTCGAGTTACCTACAGGGCATTTTAAAGGTGAACTACATAGCCTGAAAAACTCGATTAACTATTCGATGGAAAAAATGAAACAGGTGGTTAACGCAGTAACCGATGCGTCGGTCAATGTGAGCAGTGCCGCTACCGAAGTGTCGCAAGCATCATTAGATTTGAGTCAACGGGTACAAGAACAAGTTACCGCATTAGAAAAAACGTCTGCCACGATGGATGAAATGAACGCGGCAGTTCAAGCGAATACCCAAAACGCACAACAAACTGCTGAGGTTACTTTGCAGGTTAGAAGCCAAGCTAACCAAGGTGCCACGGTTATGCAACAAACTATCGGTGCGATGAATTCGATTCAAGAGTCGAGTCATAAGATAGCTGATATTGTGACCTTGATTGATGGGATAGCCTTCCAAACCAACTTGCTTGCACTGAATGCGGCGGTAGAGGCCGCCCGTGCCGGGGAGCATGGTCGTGGTTTTGCGGTGGTAGCCAGTGAAGTACGAGCCTTGGCGCAAAAATCAGCTGAAGCGGCCAAAGATATTAAAGGCCTGATCGACGAAAGCGTGGGACGGATCGATGAAGGCACCAAGCTTGCTGCTGAATCAGGGGAGGTGCTGCAGGGTATTAATGATGCGATTAATAATGTGGCCGAGATGATTAAACAAATTGCCCAGGCCTCTGTTGAGCAATCTGAGGGCATCAAGCAAGTTCACAATGCGATTGCACAGATTGATGGTGTCACCCAGCAAAATGCGGCCTTGGTAGAAGAAACCAGTGCGGCATCAGAAAGCCTGAGTGAACAGGCGCAGTTGTTGCAACAAGACATGGCGTTCTTTAAAACCGGCAATGCCGCTAGCCAGCCGAAAGCTTTAGCGAAACCTGCGGCCTTAGCAAAACCTGCAGTACGTCAATTAGCGTCCAAGCCTGCGAAACCATCCAAACCGGCTGCTGACGAGTGGAGTGAGTTTTAAAAGCCAATCCAAATTGTCAAAATGCAAACGCCCCAACAACGCCCCAATCGGGGCGTTGTTTGTTTTTAAAACAAGTTATTAATAACTTGGTTAAAAGCATCCAGCCGAAGTGGTTTGGTTAAGTAGCCATTCATGCCCGCTTGTTGCGCCTGCTGGCGATCGGCAGGCGTATCGTTACCACTTAGGGCCACAATTGGTAATTTAAATCCTTCAGATCTGAGTCTTCTTGTCATCTCAAACCCGTTGATATCCGGCATGATAAGATCCATCAAAACCAAATCAAACGACTGGTTTTTTAAAGCCGTAATTGCATCTTCTGCGTGTGCTACTGCATAAGCTTGATGACCAAAGCCATTAATAAAAGCCGATTGAATACGATGTAGCAGCAGATCATCATCGACTAATAGAATATTTAAATTTCTCATTGGCAAAGCGAGCCTTTTTTTGTTTCAGTAATTATACGTTTAATCTACAGATTTGTTGGTTATGATGCCTCGCTTTAACTCTGTCTTTATGAGAAGATAAGGCAAAATGCAGTTTATTTTTTAGGGTTAAAAGTAGAAATGAGTATAAAAAATAGTATCACCCTCTTGGTCTCAACCTTACTTGGCTTTGCTTTACTGGCTGTGGTGCTTGGACTGGTGAGTATGAAGGTCAACAATGACAATCTGCATGAGTTATACGATGATCGTGTGGTGCCGCTGCAGGGCTTAAAAGAAATTGCTGATAGCTATGCAGTCAATATTGTTGATACTAACCATAAGTTACGCAATGGTAACATTAGCTGGCAAGAAGCTGAACAAAATATAGCGCAAGCTAAGCGCGATATACGTCAACTCTGGGGCGATTATATGGCTACCACCTTAACCCCGGAAGAAGCTCAGCTGGCGCAAAGGGCGCAATCCCTAATGGAACCGGCTGACCGTGCCGTTGATGAATTAGAGCGTCTGGTTAAAGCGCGTGATATGCAAGGCATTACGCAATTTAGTATAGATCGCCTCTATCCAGTGATCGACCCAATCTCTGATGCGGTTACCGATTTGGTCAATTTACAGTTGCGTGTTGCGGCAGAATTAAATGAACGTAATGAAGCAACTTATCAGCTCACCTTTAAATTGGCCATTATGGCGTCATTGATCTTTTTTGCCCTGGCGATATTCTTCTCCCGTACCACCCTGCGCGCGGTCACTTTACCGTTGAATGAGTTGGTGCGCGTTTCGCGTCATGTGCAGGAACAAGGTGATTTTTCTGCCCGAATTAAGGTGTCGCGTCAAGACGAAGTGGGTCAAGCTGCTAATGCCTTTAATGATTTGTTAGCAAATGCTGCCAAAGCCATCACCGAAGCCAATCACGTGGTTGGTGCGATTGCCCAATCCGACTTTAGTCAACGTGTGCAAGGTCAATATGTTGGCGATCTTGATAAGCTTAAACAAGGGGTTAACGCCTCGGCCGAACAGGTGGCCTTTATGATGGACGAGCTCGGCAAGGTCATGC
Source organism: Thiomicrospira aerophila AL3 (assembly GCF_000227665.2). Lineage (NCBI taxonomy): Bacteria > Pseudomonadati > Pseudomonadota > Gammaproteobacteria > Thiotrichales > Piscirickettsiaceae > Thiomicrospira > Thiomicrospira aerophila. Next base: position 573,179 of record NZ_CP007030.1, read on the forward strand.
AAGCCCTCTACAATGGCCGTTTTGATGCCAAGATGGACGAGCGTGTTCCACAAGCCTTTAGTCAACAAGTCGATAACGCCTTGCATAGTATCGATCAAGTGATTGTCGATATTAATAGCGTTATGGCCTATATGAATGAAGGCAAGTTCCAGCATCGGGTAAAAGCCGACGCCAGAGGGCAATTAAGCGAGCTTAAAGGTAATATTAATGGTTCCATGGATTCGCTTGAAAATGCAGTGAATGCGATTACCGATGTTGTGGTGGCACAGTCGAATGGCGACCTGACTAAGCGTATTGAAGGCGAATACCATGGCGAGTTACGTATTCTGACTGAGGCGGTTAATAATACCGCTGTGAAGTTAACCGGTGTGGTATCACAAGCAATTAATGCATCGAATATTGTGCATACCGCCGCTGATGAAGTGTCTAAAGGCGCGCTCGATTTAAGTGAACGCGTACAGGAGCAAGCCGCCGCGCTGGAAGAAACCTCTGCAACCATGGAAGAAATGAATTCTGCGGTGCAAAACAACACCCAAAATGCCATGGAAGCCACTCAGGTTGTAGTGGGTGTGGCTGATAAAGCATCAAAAGGTAAAGTGGTGATGCAACAAACCATTGATGCGATGGGGGCAATTCAAGAGTCCAGTCATAAGATTTCAGATATCGTAAACCTGATTGATGGTATTGCGTTCCAAACCAATCTGCTGGCACTGAATGCGGCGGTTGAGGCTGCACGCGCAGGGGATCATGGTCGAGGCTTTGCGGTGGTGGCGGGAGAGGTGCGTGCGTTGGCGCAAAAATCAGCGCAAGCCGCTAAGGAAATCTCCACACTGATCAGTGAAAGTGTTAGTCGGGTTGATCAAGGTACAAAGCTTGCATTTGAATCAGGCGATATGCTCAACCAAATGAATGATGCGGTGCAAGAAGTGACCAAGATGATTGAACAGATTGCGCAAGCGTCCAAAGAACAGGCCGATGGTGTACAGCAAGTGCACCAGGCTATTTCCAATATAGACCAAGTGACTCAGCAAAATGCGGCGTTGGTTGAACAAACGTCAGCGGCCTCTGAAAGCATGAGCGAACAGGCCGCGATTCTCAGTAATGACATGGTGTTCTTTAATACCGGTAATCATCGTCAAGCTGCACCAGCAAAGCTAGCGGCGCCTAAATCGGCCTCCGCTCCAAAAGCCTTGCCTATCAAACCCAAACCGGCTGCCGATGAGTGGAGTGAGTTTTAAAAGTCAATCCCAATTGCCAAAATGCAAACGCCCCAATCGGGGCGTTTTTCGTTTTTAAAATAAGTTATCGCAAACTTAGTTAAAGGCATCTTGCCGAACCGCAAATGCTTGGTGCCCAAAAATTGCAATAAAAGCGAGCTGCACGCTTTGTTGTAGCAAGTCATCGTCAATAAGTAAAGTGTTACGGGGTTGCAGGGATATAAAAACATCTCTTAATAAAAATTGAAGCTATCCTATACCAAATTTTATTTCAATAAATTGATCAGGCTACTAGTTTTAATAATTACGGTTAGTTGGAGTGAAGTCTTTAAACTCTAAAACTTTATTTATTAGGTGTGTTGTTAATACTTATGGCATTTGACTTCCTTCAATAATATTTACTTAAATCATGGAAAAGCCACATAGCAAGGGGTATATTTGAGCAATGAGACAACTTACGGATAATCCAATGTTATTACCTAAGCTGAGCGAGATTGCGACCCCGAATGTGATTACGATTGCCGACAGTCAATCGATTAATGATGCCGTGCATTTAATGGCTGAGCGTAAATTACGCGATATGATTGTGACCGGTGAGGCGGGGTTGCGGATTCTGACAACCCGCGAATTGATCCATTTTCGCTTACAACAGGTCAACTTTGACCAGCCTTTGCGTCAAGTAGAATTGAATGCTGTCCCCACCTTACCGCCTGAAGCACCGGTGTTACAGGCGTTGGAGGTTATTCGTTGTCACCCTGATGAATACCTGTGCCTGGTTGATCAAGCCAAGTTAGTGGGTATTGTGAGTTTTAGCGATCTTGCCGGTTATCTCGACCCGGAAAACCTTGCGCAATCCAAAACCCTGGCTGAAGTGTTAGGCATGTCGCAGTTTGTCAAGGTGGACAGCAGACACAGTGTTGAGCAGGTGTTTGCCAAGCTGAGTCAAGCACAGCAAACTGCGGCGGTGGTGTTTGCGCAACAAAAGCCGGTGGGCATGATTACCCAGAGCGATATTGTCCGTTTGTTTGATCAGGATGCGGATTTGTCAGTACTGGCTGAAACCGTAATGTCGTCCCCGTTAAAAACCTTTGCTAGTCAATTGACACTGGGCGATGCCTTGGCTCAAGCGCGCGCCCATAATATTAAACGTTTGTTAGTGATCGATACGCTATCCGGTGAAGCTTTAGGCGTATTGCATCAAAAAGAGTTGGTGACCTTGGTGTACCAGGCCTGGGGTGAGCGCTTAGCTCAAGAGCAAGAACGCTTAAAGAATGAGCGTGATTTGTTTGCCGGTGGGCCGGTGTTGGTGTTTAAGTGGCGGCCCGAGCTAGGTTGGCCGGTGAATTTTGTTTCGCCTAATGTGGTGGATATTCTGGGGTTTCCGGTTGAAAAGATTTTGGCGGCTGATTTTCAGTTTGTTTCACTCGTACATCCTGATGATATCGAGAAGATTGGGCAAGAAGTCAGCCAATATCTTGCAGAAAAACAAACTTTTTGGGAGCAAAACTATCGCCTCATCAATGCTAAAGGCCAATGCCGCTGGTTTTATGACTACACGCGCCCGGTGTATAACGAGCAGGGTGAGGTGGTAGAAATTTTGGGTTATTTGATAGACCAAACTGAAATAAAACATGCCCATCATCGTTTGCAGTCTTTATCAAGTAATATTCCCGGTATGATTTATGAGATGGTGCGCTATCCAGACGGCAGTTTTGGTTTTTCGTTTGCCAGCCCCGCGATTGCCGATTTATTTGATCTGCAGTTTGAGGATGTTCAGCATGATGCGTCTGAGCTATTTAGTCGTGTGCATCCAGATGATATTCAAGGCATAATGGATACAATCGAAGAGTCAGTGCGCGATTTTACACCTTGGTCGCAAGAATTTCGTATTAATTTGCCTAGTGGTTTAACCCGTTGGTTGAGTTCGCAGTCTACCCCTTCCAGTCGCGATGACGGTACGATTATCTGGCACGGTTTTGTGCATGATATTACCAACCAAAAACAACAGCAACTCGCGCTAGAACAGAAGAATAGACAGTATGACTTAACCATGATGGCGACAATGATCGGGTTGTGGACGTGGGATTTACTCAATAATGATCTCACTTGGTCAAATGAAGCCTTTGTGCAGTTAGGCTATGCACCTCAAGCTTTTCCACTCAGTCTTGAGGTTTTTCAAAGTTTATTGCACCCTGACGATTTGCAGCCGATGTTTGATTCAATTGAACAGCAAGTGGCGCAAGAAAAGTCGTTTGTCGTCGAGTTCCGGTTAAAAAATGGACAAGGCGGTTGGACGTGGATTCAAGGGCGCGGCAATACCACAAAAATGAATGAACAAGGGCAATCAATCCAAATGATGGGCACCCATTTGGAAATTCAAGCGCAAAAAGAACAGCAGTTGGTACTGCAGCAGGCGCGTCAGAAACTCGAAGAATCCGAGCAGCGTTTTAAGGACGTGATTAAGGCCGCCGGTGAATATATTTGGGAAGTGGATATACAGGGTCGATATATTTTTGTTTCTGAGCAAATTACCCACGTACTAGGGTTGGCGGTTGAGCAGCTTATTGGACGTTCCCCGTTTGAGTTTATGCCTGATGAAGAAAAAGCGCGCGTTGGGGCTTACTTTGCAGACAAGGTAGAACAACAAATTCCGTTTAAGGATCTAGAGCACCTGTGCATTCATCAGAATGGTCAGACTATCTGGCAACGGGTTAGTGGCGTTCCAGTGTTTTCTGACTCGAGTGAATTGATTGCTTATCGCGGTACCGGCCTCGATATTACCGAGCAAAAGGTTTATCAAGCCAGTCTAGAGCAAGCTAAGCGCGAAGCCGATGCGGCGAATAAAGCCAAGTCTGAATTTCTGGCCAATATGAGTCATGAAATCCGCACACCGATGAACGGTATTATCGGCATGTCGGAATTGGGTTTAACCGAAACCGACCCGCAAAAAATGCACCACCAGCTTGAACGCGTGAATCAATCAGGGCGGTTATTGTTGGGCATTATCAACGACATTCTCGACTTCTCAAAAATCGAAGCGGGTAAGTTAGAACTGGATCCACAGCAGTTTCAATTGTCGCAACTCAAAGACGAACTGACGGATTTATTTGAAGGTCTGGCCCATGAAAAAGGCTTGGCGTTTAGCGTGCAATGTGCCTGTAAAGACAATTGTGTGCAATGTTTATATGGCGACAATTTGCGGCTGCGTCAGGTGCTGACGAATTTAATTGGCAATGCGGTTAAGTTTACCGATCGAGGCGAAGTGCGTTTAAGCATCAAGCTTGATAGTCCAGCCAACAACCCATTCGGGGTGTTTTTAAGTTTTGAGATTCAAGACACCGGCATTGGCATGACCGCTGAACAACAGCAAAAGCTGTTTAACGCCTTCACCCAAGCCGACACCAGCATCACCCGCAAACATGGCGGAACCGGACTAGGTTTAGTGATTAGCGAAAGATTAGTCAGGTTAATGGGTGGCGATGACATCCATATCCAAAGCCAACCGAATAAAGGTTCAATCTTTAGTTTTAGTGTGCCGATGATGACCTGTAATCCACAACAACAAATCCAACTCAACCCCCAGCCTAAACACACTGAGCCAACACGGCTATCAGGTCGAGTATTATTAGTTGAGGACAATGAAATCAACCAAGAAGTCGCTGCCACTATGCTAACGCAACTCGGCCTAGCCTTGGAGTTGGCTGAAAACGGTCAAATCGCGGTGGAAAAAGCCAAGCAACCGGATTTTGATTTAATTCTAATGGACATTCAAATGCCGGTGATGGACGGCTACCAGGCCTGCCAAGCGATACGCCAGTTCAATGCAAGTATGCCGATTGTCGCCTTAACCGCAGCGGCAATGGTAGAAGATCGCGCCAAAGCGCTGAGTGTTGGCATGAATGACCATCTCGCCAAACCTCTCAATTCTGATGATTTGTATCGAGTATTAAGCGAACATTTGCCGAAAGAGTCCAAAATTTCGGTAAAACCAAAAGCCAAACCGGTGTTATTAATCGTCTGCCAAGACAAACAGCAACTCAAAACCCTGGCGCAACAAGCGCAAGCCGATTATCAAGTCAAAGTCGCGAATAATGCGACGCAAGCGATAAAGTCAATCGAAACCAGCACCATCAACCAGGCCTGGTTGGTCGATGATGCGTTGCAGGATAGAGTTTTAATCAACTATCTTACGCGTGAGAAAATTCCATTTACGCATCGCGCTTCGATTTAAATAACAAGGAAATTAATCATGCAGACACTGGCGGATTTGACGGAACAAGCCGAGGACTTGCTCTCAATTTATATTGCGGATATTTATACCAATGCAAGTAATGTGGTTGATTTTTTCTTTCGCAGGAACAGGTTTCAAATAGGTTAAAGCATACCTTGGCTGATTGGCTCAAGCTCGCTGCAATCAACGATGCGCGTCAGCAATCTGGGCAAGGGTTGCGCATTTTTAAACAGCTTGAGCTGCACAATAAACCTTAGCAAGACGCTAGAAGGCGCGAAGGTTTATATAGAAAATGGGCGCCATTTGAATTAACATTAAATCTATTTAGGTCAAATTAGAAAATATTAAATTATGTTTTTTCCTACGCTTGCCAGTATCGCTACTAAAAACGTGATCACCCTAGCTGATGACCGTAGCATTCAACACGCCGTTGATTTAATGGATCAGCACCAGTTGCGTGATGTGGTGATCACTGGCAAGTCGGGTTTAAGAATGCTCACCGCGCGTGAGTTGATTGCCTTTCGCTTGCAAGAGTTGGATTTCGATCAGCCGCTTGCGGATGTTGATTTACAGAAAGTTAATAGCTTGGCGGAAACCGCCACCGTGATTGACGGTTTAAGTGCGCTCAAGCAGGGCGCATTTGAATACCTATGTCTGCTCGATCAGCAGGGTGAATTGAGCGGTATTGTCAGTTATTCTGATCTGGCCGCTCATCTTGACCCTCACTACCTGTCCGAATACAAAAAAATCAATGATCTGGTTCATCTTTCTAATTATCTGGCCGTGGAGGCTACGGCTTCGCTAAAAACCGTGTTGTTGAATCTGCGTGAACAGCAACACACTGCCGCCATTATTGAGCGTGATGGGCAAGCCGTGGGCATTGTCACTCAACAAGATATTACCCATGCCTTAGCTCAAAAAACATCGAGTGATATTGCGATCGAGCAGATTATGGTATCGCCGCTAATTACATTAGCGGGTGATATGTCGTTACAGCAAGCCTTATCCTTTAGTCGGGAGAAAAAGATTAAACGTATAGTGGTTGCGCAAGATGATCAGATAGTCGGTATTTTGCACCAAAAAGATTTAGTCGCGTTGGTCTATGAAAACTGGCAGACTCATCTGTTGGAACAGCAGCAGCATTTCCAAGCTGAGCGTGAGCTGTTCAAAAACGGCCCTGTTTTACTGTTTAATTGGCGAGTAGAAGGCAAATGGCCGGTGCTGTTTGTTTCAGACAATGTGCAGGATGTTTTGGGTTATAGCCCTGAATATATGAAAGCCGATAGCTTTGAGTTTGGTCAAATTGTGCACCCGGATGACCTTGAGCGAACAGTCAAAGAATTGCAGCAGGCAATAGATGACCGCCAGGATTTTGTGCAACAGTCCTATCGTGTGATTGATGCCCAGGGGCAGACACGTTGGTTCTATGATTACACCCGCCCGATTTATGATGACAAAACCGGCAAAGTGGTGTCAGTGTATGGCTATTTACTTGATCAAACAGAATTAATCGAAACCAAAAATCAAGCCGAGCAGCTTCAATTGCGTTCAGATGTTGCGCTCGAAGCATCCGAAACCGGTTTGTGGACCTGGGACATGCAAACCGGCAAGGTGTATTGGAGTGACCAGGCCTATATTCAACTGGGTTATCGACCTCATGCGTTTGATATGAGTATTGATAAGTTTACCACGCTGTTACACCCTGACGATATTGAGCAGGTGTTTGCTAATATTCAAGACCAAGTGGCGAATAATCACGGATTTTTGGTCGAATATCGCATAAAAAATGCCCAGGATGGTTGGGTGTGGTTGCAGGGGCGCGGGAAAGTCACCAAACTTAATCAACAGGGCGAGCCTATCGAAATGATGGGCAGCCATCTAAATATCACCGAACAAAAAACGGCGGCCGACAAAACGCGCCATGAACGTAAGCGGCTGGAAAATATTATTTGGGGTACGGGGGTCGCCACCTGGGAGTGGAATGTGCAAACCGGCGAAACCATTTTTAATGAGCGCTGGGCAGAGATGATTGGCTATCAACTCAGTGAAATACAGCCGACCACTATAGAAACCTGGATGCAGTTTGCGCATGACGAGGATTTAGCCGAATCTGAAGCACAACTCAATGCGCATTTTAAAGGTGAGGTGGATCATTATGAAGTTGAAGCCCGCATGCGCCATAAAGATGGCCATTGGATTTGGGTGCTAGATCGCGGCAAAGTGGTAAGCTGGACAGCCGATGGTCAACCGCAATGGATGGCGGGTACCCATCAAGATATCACCGAGCGAAAACATAAAGAGTGGGTGTTGGATCAAGCACAGCAAGCCGCCCATGCCGCCAATCGCGCCAAGTCGGAGTTTTTGGCCAATATGAGTCACGAGATTCGCACCCCGATGAATGGTGTGATTGGATTAAGTGAACTGGCAATGCGAGAACGGGATGTTGATAAACTGCATGAACAGCTTCACAAAATCTATGCTTCTGGACGACTATTATTAGGCATTATCAACGATATTTTGGATTTCTCCAAAATCGAGGCGGGCAAACTTGAAATTGATCCGCATCCTTTCTATTTACCCAAGCAGTTAGACAATCTGAAAAGTATGCTGGCGCAAACAGCGCAAAATAAAGGTTTAATCTTTGAATTGAATCTTGATCAAAATCTGCCGCAAGCCTTGGTGGGTGATGATATGCGCTTGCACCAAGTATTAACTAATCTACTCGGCAACGCGATTAAGTTTACCAATAGGGGGTATGTGCGGCTTAAGGTTACCAAAGCAATGGCCCAAGAGCAGATAGCACTCCCCCCCGGTGATGTGTTGATTCGTTTTGCTATAGAGGATAGTGGTGTTGGGATTTCGCCTAGTCAACAACAGCAGTTGTTTAAGGTCTTTTCACAGGGCGATACTTCGATTACGCGTAAATATGGCGGTACAGGGTTGGGTTTGGTAATCAGTCAGCGTCTGGTTACTGCAATGGGGGGCGATAATATTCAGGTTTTGTCAGAGGTTAATCAAGGTTCTATTTTTAGCTTTAATTTGCCTTTTAAAGTCTGTGACCAACAAGAACAAGATTTAATGCAAGCCCGCTTAGTTGAGCATAGTCAGTTGCATCAATTAGTAGGCAGGGTGTTGCTCGTTGAGGATAATGAAATCAATCAAGAAGTGGCGCAAGCGCAGTTAGGGCAAATGGGCTTGCAGGTGACTTTGGCTGAAAACGGCCAGCGGGCAGTTGATCTCGTTAAACAGCAGGATTTTGACTTGGTGTTAATGGATGTGCAAATGCCGGTGATGGATGGTTATCAAGCCACTCGCGCGATTCGTCAGTTTAACGCTGACGTGCCGATTATCGCGCTCACCGCTGCTGCGATGATTGAAGATAAACATAAAGCCTTGGCGGCGGGCATGAATGGCCATTTGGGCAAACCGATAAACAGCGATGAATTGAGACGTGTGATTATGACCTACTTAGCCGAGGCATGCACACAGGCGATTCAAACATCGAATTCATATCAGGATAATAATATGCAGGCGTCTCAAGCGGCAAAACAGACCACGGCGGCTTTAATCGATAAGCAAGCCGGGTTGGCGTTATTGGCAGGCAACCAAGCCTTGTATGACAAACTGCTCTCAAAGTTTGCCGATCAGCTCGAACAAGACTATGAAGGCTTGGTTGCCGAGTTGCAAAGCCTTGCGAAAGAAGAACTGAGCCGTGTCACGGATGAGGTTTGGACAAAATTACAACAGCAAAATCATGCCCTAAAAGGTGTCGCTGGTAATTTGGCCATTACCGCTTTGTTTGATTTAAGCCGGCACTTGGACGAGCAGTTAAAACAGCGTCAGATTCCAGCGGCTGCACTAATCGATGAATTTGCTCAAGTCTTTAAGGCCACACAACAGGCTTTGCTGGATGGCGCAGTTGAATCTGCAACACCACAGTCTCAGCGACAAGCAGGTATTGCGGAACTTAGTTCAACGATGATTATGGCGCTGGAGTCGTTGCGAGAGCGGATCAAACAGAGAGAATTTATTGATGATGCGGAGTTAGATCAACTCGCCAAACAGTTACCTACCTCCTATCACCAGGCCTGGTCTGCTATCCGAACAGAATTAGATGATTTTGAATTTGATCAAGCGGCCGCAAGGCTCAGCGCGCTGATTCACCAGCAGGCTAGGGTTTAATATTGCAAGTAATGATTACGCGCATAACTTTTTTAGTACCTGTGTTGCTGGTTACGGTACTGATTGCTATCGCCACTTTTTACACCCTGTCACTTGCAAAAGAGCAGGCGTTACTCGACCAGCAGCATCAAATTGACAATGAATTGAGTCAGTTACGCGTGCAGCTTGAAAGTAAAGTTATAAGCAGTATGAGCCGTGTTGAAGGTCTCATTGCGATGATTAAACTTGATCCAACGCTCTCTCAGCAAACCTATGCCAGATTTGTTGCTACGCTTATAGATGATTTTCCGCTGATCCAAAATATTGCCGCCGCTCCTGACTTAACTGTTCAGTATATGTATCCACTTGAGGGTAATGAAGCGATTGTTGGGGTTAATTATTTGGATATTCCTGCGCAAAAGGAGGCGGCGTTGCGTGCTAAAGAGGCGCGCAGTTTGCTGCTGGCTGGGCCGGTCAATCTGTTACAGGGTGGGGTGGGGCTGATTGGTCGTTTTCCGGTTTTTATTGAGCAAGATGGTCATGAAGTGTTTTGGGGGCTTGTGTCATCTGTTGTTCGTATTGATGATCTTTACCAACAAGCAGGCCTGCTAGATACTGAACTCAATATTGCAATTCGTGGTCAAGATGCTCTAGGTGAGCAGGGCGCGGTTTTTTTCGGTGATGCGAGCCTCTTTGAGCAGGACAGCCTTTTGCAAACCGTATATTTACCTTATGGTAGTTGGCAATTAGCGGCGATGCCGCAAGAGGGCTGGGTAAACCAAGCGCCTAATGCGTTGCAAATTTATAGTTGGTTGTTACTTTTAGCCTTGTTACTGATGGCGCCAACTTCTTATATTAGTTGGTTGTTATATCAACGTAAAACCCATTTGGAAGCTCTACAGCAGGCCGTTGATAAAGCCGAGGCAGCTAATCGTGCTAAATCGGAATTTTTGGCTAACATGAGCCACGAAATTCGCACACCGATGAATGGTATTCTTGGTTTAACCGAGTTACTCATGGACGATAAAACGCATAAAAAAGATCAGTATTTGCAGCGTATTTATGAGTCGGGACAGCTATTACTTACGATATTAAATGACATTTTGGACCTTTCGAAGATTGAAGCGGGCAAGCTAGTTTTAGAAGCACGCAACTTTGAACTGAAAAGTCTGTTAAAAAACTTAACTGGTTTGCATGCGCCAATTGCAAAACAGAAGGGTTTAGCCTTTAAGCTTGATTTAAAGATTGATGCTAAGAAGGTGTATTTTGCTGATAATCAGCGTTTGCAACAAATACTAAACAATTTGTTAAACAATTCATTAAAGTTTACTGAGCAGGGTGAGGTGTGTTTGACTGTAAGTGAGGAGTTAGATGCTGCTAACCAGGCCTGGTTGTGTTTCGCAGTTGATGATTCCGGTATAGGCATGAGCGTTGAGCAGCAGGCTAAATTATTGCAACCTTTTCAGCAAGCTGATAACTCCATTACGCGTCGTTTTGGTGGCACGGGATTAGGGCTGGTGATCAGTGAAAAACTGATCTGTGCGATGGGTGGCGAGGGTTTAACTATTCAATCTGAACTTGCGAAAGGGTCATCTTTTCGTTTTTGTATTCCGGTTTCGATGCAAGCTTTGTCAGTTGATGAACATCTAGATAAGCAAGGCTCCGTTAGTCCATTAACTGGACGTGTTTTGTTGGTTGAGGATAATGAAATTAACCAGCTGGTGGCACAAGAATTTCTGCAGCGCTTGGGTTTAAGCGTTATTATTGCTCAAAACGGTTTAGACGCGGTTAATCAAGCCCAGAGCTCAAACTTTGATTTAATTTTAATGGATATTCAAATGCCGGTGATGGATGGTTATCAAGCGACCCAGCAGATTCGAGCCTTCGACGCTGCTACACCTATTATTGCCTTAACCGCGGCCGCTATGGTCGAAGATAAAAATAAAGCGTTAGCGGTTGGCATGAATGATCATTTAGCTAAGCCGCTGGATAGTGAACAACTGCGGCAATTAATCAATCACTATTTAGCCAATCGAACCCAATCTGAGGATTAGATGACTTTTTTAAACCTTTCATTTACTAAAAAACTCACTCAAGCACAAAGATTAATTCTGTTTACCCAGATTGTGTTTATCTGTTTAACGCTTATCGTGGCGTTAGCCGTGGGCTATACCGTTTATAGTGAAACTAAAACGCAACAGCTACAGCAAAAAGAGGCGCTGAATCAGCAGTTGGTGCATAGAATCGACCAAGAATTGACGGATCGAAAAAACACGCTAATGCAATTAGCTGATTTACTGGCCGATGGTGAAGCTTTGCGAAGCTTAGCCGAGATGCAGCAGACGCTCGATACCCGCATTAAGTTGCATGAATTTTTTAATGCTGGCCTGGTGGTGATGGATCCTGACGGAAGTTTAATTGTGGACTCGCCCCATGTTCCTGGTCGTACCGAACTAAACATAGCGGATAGGCCTTTCTTTGATGAGGTGATGGCAGCGAAAGGACCTGTGATTACGGGTATTTTTATTGGCCGCGCGGTAAAAGAGCCAGTATTTCATATTTATGCGCCTATTTTGAGTAATGATCAGCGTGTTTTGGGTTATGTATTTGGTGTTACTAAGCTAGCACAAGATAATTTTATTCTCAGCCTATCGCAGGATATTATCGATGTTAATCATCACTTCTATGTTATCGATTTAGCTGATCAGTTAATTGTAACGGCATCGCGACGCGAGTTGGTATTAAAGTCGTTAGATGAGCTTGCTGATAGTGAGATTCTGACTCAAATCCGCCAGGGCGTGCGTTTAGGTGTAGGTGAAAGTCAATTTTGTGGTCCGGTCATGTTTACCGCAACAAAACTTGACAACATGGATTGGTTGGTTGTGCATACCGTTGCAGCTGATGAAATTATGCAGCCCGTTATTAGCTTGTTGGCTAAGTTAGTAGGCCTGGTTGTTATCCTACTTATTATGGTTGTTTTAAGTATGGTGTGGTTTATTCGCCGGGAGCTTAAACCACTTGAGTTGGCCGCCGATCAGGTCGATAAGATGCTGGTAGACGAAACTCAAAACACTTTAGAGCCTATTGCCATAAAACGTCAGGATGAACTAGGACGATTGCTAAACGCTTTTAATGCGTTATTAGCCAAACAAAATAACATCATGTTGGAGTTGAAATTAGCTAAACAGGCCTCCGATCAAGCGAATCAAGCAAAATCAGAGTTTTTAGCGAATATGAGTCATGAAATTCGAACACCATTGAATGCGGTCATTGGTCTTACCGATATGCTGTTGGACGATAAAAACCTGCCCTTACACATTTCTCGTCGAATTCATCAGGTCCATGATTCTGGGCGTTTATTACTTGGGATTATTAATGATGTACTTGATTATTCTAAGATTGATAGTGGGCGAATGGAAGTTGAGGAGGCCGAGTTTTCGCTAAGTGACGTGCTTGACCAAATTTCAGTTTTGTTCAGTGATAAAGCGTCTGAAAAGGGCTTAGAGCTGGTGTTCCATGTGCGACCAGATGTGCCATTAGCTTTGATTGGAGATAGTTTGCGTCTGACCCAGGTATTGACTAATTTAATGGGTAATGCGATTAAGTTTACTCAACATGGTGAGATTGAGCTGTGTATTCGTACCCATCCGGCTAAGGGTCAAAATGCTAAGTTGATTTTTGCGATTCGTGATACCGGCATAGGTATGACCGAGGTTCAGCAGCAAAATTTATTTAAAGCTTTCATTCAAGCGGATACCTCGATAACTCGCAAACATGGCGGCACAGGACTGGGTTTGGTGATTAGTCAGCGTTTGGTGCATTTAATGGGCGGCTCTGATATTGAGGTTCACTCAGAATTTGGTAAGGGGTCGGTGTTTAGTTTTGAGTTGAGCTTTGTTTTGCCATTACAAAAGATTGATAAACCACACCATTTTAAATGCGATCCATTACCCTGTCGCGCGCTAATTGTTGAAGATCAACCAGTTAGTCGCATGGTGCTTCGAGAAATTTTAGAGTCTTGGGACTTTGAGGTGGATGAAGCTGTTGATGGTGAGCAAGCGGTGGCGATGGTCAATGCTCATTTAGATGACGCACGCTTTTATAAAGTGATTCTGATGGACTGGGAGTTGCCTAATCTGAATGGTTTAGAGGCGTTAAAACGGATTAAATCACTTTATTTGAACTCTGACCATGAACTAGATTTGCCAGGTTTACTCATGGTGAGCGCTTATGATCAGCGTTATATGCAAATGATGTCTGAGGATGAGTTTCCGTTGTTGAATAAGCCATTTAGTCCTTCAGGCTTATATAACGCCATTAACCAGTTGGAGCGTTTAGTTGAGCTTGGGGTCATAGATGTTGAAAGTGAAGTGCAGTTTAAAGGTCAGCGCATTCTAGTGGTTGAAGATAATGACATTAACCGTGAAGTGATTAAAGAGATGTTGTCAAAGCTGAACTTGGTCCTTCATTTTGCCGAGGACGGAGCCCTGGGTGTAGAGGCGGTTAAACAGCATGATTTTGATCTGGTGTTAATGGATATTCAAATGCCGGTGATGGATGGCTATCAGGCGACCCGAGTGATTCGTCAGTTCAATCAATCTTTACCTATTGTGGCGCTAACGGCAGCTGCGATGGTGGAGGACAAGCAAAAGGCGCTAGCTGTAGGCATGGATGCGCATTTAGCTAAGCCGATAGATAAACTTAAACTCAAGCAAACCTTAGCGCAGTTTTTAGACTGGGAACAACAGGATACAACACCAGTTGAAGAGCAGGAGCTGAGTGTTGAAAAAGCGGTTGAGGATTCTGCCGCACAATTATTGTTAGATACTCAGCAAGACAATATTAATGACACAGTGGCTGCACTGGCTAAGCGCACTAAGCCACTTATTTTGATTGTTGATGATGAGCCGACTAATGCGAAAATTCTAGCTAATGGCTTAAAGGACGATTATCGACTTAAGTTAGCCAACTCTGGTGCAAAGGCTTTAGAGTTGGTGAAAACAAGCCCTCAGCCTGATTTGATCTTATTAGATATTATGATGGCGGATATGGATGGTTATCAGGTTTGCCAAGCGTTAAAAAATGATCCAGACACACAAAATATTCCGGTGATCTTTGTGACGTCTTTGGATCAAAAACATGATGAAGAAAAGGGTTTAAATATTGGTGCGGTGGATTATATTTCTAAGCCATTCCATCTTCCAATAGTGAAATCAAGAGTGCGTAACCATTTAGCCTTAAAGTTGAAAACCGATTTGTTTGAGCAAATGTCGCAAATTGATGGTTTAACTCATTTAGCGAATCGACGCCAATTTGATCAAACGCTGCATAAGGAAAGTCATCGTTTAGCCAGAAGTTCGAAACCTTTAGCTTTATTAATGATTGATATTGATTTCTTCAAGCCTTTTAATGATCGTTATGGGCATGGTCAGGGTGATATTTGTCTTGAGCGTGTTGCCCAAGCGCTACAAGATGTTATAAAACGCCCTGCAGATTTGGTGGCACGTTATGGTGGTGAAGAGTTTTCGGTGATTTTGCCGGAAACGGATCTTAAGGGAGCACAGACCATAGCCGAAGCCTTACGAGAAGCGGTCTCTCAGTTGGCGATACCTCATGAATATTCAGCCGCAGCGGATGTGGTAACCGTGAGTGTTGGCGCGGTGTCTGCCTGTTTGGATAAAGCTGAAGATTCCATAGCATTGCTGAAACGTGCTGATGATGCACTTTACCAAGCTAAAGAAAAGGGCCGCAATCGGGTTTTTGTTGCCCCTTAGCCTTCAAGGTTGAGGGCGTTTTGCAGCTGTATGCGAATGTCAAAATTATTACGTTCAATGTTATCGTTGATCTCAGCTAGGTTATCAGGCTGAGTGGGTTCATCGGTATCATCTTGGTTAAGTTCATTCATTTCTTCGGCACGTTCTGCTTGCAGTTCAATTCGTGCTTCAGCGGCTTGTTGTGCCGCTTGAGCCGCCACTTTGATATCCTGACCAGAGGGTTCAGCTGGGGCAAGGGCTGCGCGTTGCACAACTTGCATTTTTTGGATGGTCGCTTCAGGGTCGCCCGGTATCGGAGAAACGTCGATGCCGACCGAACCCCCCACCGCATATTGCTTGCCATCTGGACCAGTTTGATAATCATATTGAATGCCACCGGTAGCATAGGGTCCGGCCGCACTAAGATGGGCTTGTTCATGCGCTCTGACTTCCCGGTCACGTGCTTGTAACTGGGCAATCACCTGCTCGTAAGCCTGGCGCTGCTGACGTTCTTTGGCATCTTCACGAAGATCGGTGGCGGTATCGCTAGCCGCTAAAGGATTTTGGCTAGTGGGGGATGATGTAGATGGATTAGCGCTTTCATCTGCTGTTGCATTGGGTGTGATAGATACAGGTTGGCTCGGTTGCGTATTCAACGCAGCTTGGGGTTTGGGCGCCCAAGCAGACGGAATATAAGCCAAGCCTCCACCTATGTCCATAATCTAATCGCTCTTGTTAAATCAAAATGTTTATACTTAACAACAGTTTAGTCTTGTTGTGTTTTGATGTAAACCTTAGTGTGCCAAGCGTGATGGCACAAAACCCTAGTGAAATAACCTTGGAGGTTGGATTTGAAAATTCGATATATGGCCGTTTTAGCAGGCCTGGTCAGTCATAACACATTCATTTATGCGGCTAATGATGATCAATCCTTGGCCTGGAAGCCCGCGATTGAATTTGAGTATGATAATTTTCAATCGTCACGATTTGACAACAGTCGCGGTGAATTGTCATTGGATGTCGCTAAATTTAAGATCTCTAATCGTTATATCAGCGTGGACTACCAACATTGGAATGTTGATACTAAAAATATAGCAGAGCTACCTTTTGGTGACCAGCAGTCCAAGCCGATAAAACAGCTTGAATCCTTTAATATTAGCACAGGTTATATGGCCAGGATTAATCCAAATTGGCGTTGGCTCAATACACTGGGTCTGGGTGTGAACTATGAAAAGCAGATTAATGATGCAACCAGTGTCAATTTGTTGAGCTTAGGTTTTTATAGTCTTAATCCGGATTTGGATATTATTGCTGGTTTTAGTTACCGCTATCATCCTGTGCAATCACGTATCTTACCGGCGGTGGGTTTGAGTTATCGCGCCAATGAGTTTGAAGGCTGGAGTGCCACGCTCGGTTTTCCGCGTAGTTTTGTTAATTATGGTTTTGCGGCTGACTGGCAAGTGAGCGCAGGCTTGGCCTATCAACGAATCTTGGCAAAATTAGCAAAGGACAGTGTCATTGAAGCCGATGGTTATGTTGAGATTAGTAATTGGCAAACCGATGTTCGATTGATTCATCGTCCTGCGCCGGCATGGGAAGTATTCGCCAGTTTGCGTTATATTCCCTTCTATGAGTTTGAAACCTATAATCAGCGCGGCAACAGACAGGATACGTATGATCTTGAGCCAACAGTGGGCGCGGGATTAGGCGTGCGTTATCAATTTTAGGGACTAAAAAACCCGCCGAAGCGGGCTATCCTGAGGAGCAGGATTTGGATGTTGTTGTGTTTAAGTTGACACAACAGTAAGTAGGCTCAAAAGCCAGATGAGGGTAATTGAGCCGAAGGTGAGGATAATGCCCCAGATAATGGCTTTGATTCCGTTCATTTGGCACCTCCTTGATAACCGAGTCCGGCGTAATAATCCGCGAGCGCTTGAATTTCAGCATCACTCAATTCATAGGCAAACTGCGCCATGCCTTCGTGAATATCATTGCTGCGTTTTTTGTCACGGTAAGCCTGCATAGTGCGCATAAAATAGTCGCTGGTTTGACCGGCAAGGGCAGGGGTAATGCCATTGCCTTCACCATGTGCGCCGTGACAAGACGCGCAAGCAATAATCATCCGACTCACCTCACCCTTGCGGATCATGTGATCTATTTTTGGTTCGGTGTCCGGTTGTGCGACCCGAATCGGCAACGCCTGCTGGGCATAATAGACTGCGAGATCCGCCATGTCTTGGTTTGACATCGGCAGGGTGGCGGCTTGCATCAGTTTGGCCTTGCCATCACCTTCATTACGCAAACCGGATTGATAATCCAGTAGGGTTTTGTAGGTGTATTCTTTGGTTTGCCCGGCTAGGCTGGGTGCATTGCGTGAGGGCGCGACACCGGCATCACCGTGACACGTCATACAAAGGCCGTCGCGGTGTAATTGGGCACCTCGTAACGCGTCACCTTGCGGCATTTCGCTGAGGGTTTGGTTCCATTCAATATGCGTCCAAGTCTTAGCCGCAGCTTTAGGTTCGGCCGCCAAGCTTGCACCGGCGGTGCTGATCAGCAAAGCGGATAATGCACCGGCCAGGGCGTTTGATAAACGGTTGGGTTTGGTCATGTTATTCTCCTTGGCCCTAGTGAAAGATTTCTTTGCGGAAAGTACGTTGCCAGTTTTTCGCCAAGTCGGCACGAATATGGCGAACATAGGGGTTATCCGTCACCTCTGAAATGCGCTGTTGCACCAAATAACGGTCACCGGCAAAACGATGGGTGTCGGCAATGGTCATGCCATAGTCATCGGAAATAATGGCCACACAGTTATTCGCAATAAACGGCGTGCCGGGTTCGCGGCCTTCCAAGTCGGCAACAATGGATTCCACCACCACCTTGGCTTGGTTGCTGGCAATCATGCCGGTTTTCGACATCGGGGCATTCACCATATCGCCAATCACATAGACATTCGGGTCAACTAGGGATTTAAAGGTTTTGGCTTCAAAATCCACCCAACGCTGGCCTTGTGCCAGGCCTGCATCCATCGCAAACTTTGATGCTTTGTGCGGCGGGATAATGTTGATGACATCCGCTTTAATTTTTTCACCACTGGCGGTGATGAGGGTTTTATTGGCGGCATCGAGTTTAACCGCGCGGCCACCTTCTTTTTCGGCCACCCAGCTAATCACTTCATTTTCGGTGCCAAAGCCATAGCGTTCTTTCCAGTAGTGTTCATAGTGCTCCTGGAAGGTATAGCGGTTTTTGGCATCGAGAATAATTAACTTCGCGGTGGGATTGGTGCGCGACAGTTGATCGGCAATCATCGAGACCCGCTCATAAGGGGCAGGGGGGCAGCGATAAGCACCATCCGGAGATGACATAACAAACACACCGCCTTGGGGCATGGCATCAATTTGCGCTTTCAGTTTGGCGGTTTGTGCGCCGGCTTTCCATGCGTGTGGCAAATCACCCGCGGCATGGGCGGCACTATAGCCCTCGACCGCGTCATAGATAAAGTCCGGCCCAGTCGAAACCACCAGCTTGTCGTAGCTGACTTTTTCGCCGGAGGCTAAACGTAATTGGCGCTTGGCATAGTCAATCGCTACCGCCTTGTCTTGAATCACATTGACGCCATAACGCTGGCGCATAGTGTCATAGTTAAAGGTCAGGTTTTCAAGGGTTTCGTGACCGTTAAATACCTCGTTACTGCCCGGGCAGAAGGTGTATTGCGGATTCGGTTCAACCAATGTGATACGGACGTCCGCATTCGCGATTCGCAGATACTTCGCGGTCGCAGCGCCACCGATGCCACCACCGACAATAACAATATGCGCTGACTTGCTTGACCAGGCCTGGTTGCTAAAACCAAATAAGCCAGTGCTGGCAACCGCGGCGGCGCCAAAGCGTTTAATTAGGTCGCGACGACTTAGGGTTGATTGTGATGAGCTCATTGCGCACCTCCGATTTGTTTAATTGTGCCGTCAGGATTTAAAAAGGCCGATTCGCGCACATTCGGCGCTGGCCATTGTTCCGCCGGTAGCGAGGCAAAATAATCCGCCATTGCCTCGATTTCAGCATCGCTGTACACATAAGCGACATCATGCATCACTATGGTCGGGAAATCGCCTTGGCGAAACGCCTTCATCAGGTCAATAAAGTGTTGGCGGTTCATACCCGCTAACGGCGGCATGCCTTCGTTAAACTCGGCGCCCAGGGTGCCATGACAGGCGGCACAGCTATCGCCAAGCATTTTGCCGCTTGGCATCGGGAACTGGGCATTGATTTCATTCACCTGTTCATCAGTGAGTTTGGCGTCGGCTGCCATCACCAGGCCTGGTAGTGTCAGGCAGGCGATCAGCGCGCTTTGTAATAATTGATTTTTAATCTTCATCATTGTCTCCTTACTGCATCCAAACCCAAAAACCGAGCACAAAGAAGTGCACCATCCATAGTGAAATAATCCAGATGGCAATCGTACCGGCACGGTCAACAGCGACGCTTGGCACATACACGCCTTTGCTTTGACCGACTTTCCAGGCAATGGTGAGGAAGTAACCCAATACCGCGCCACCGACGACCGCAAACGTACCGAAGAACAATAGGGTCGAATACCAGTCAATGATTACTTTGTAGTCAAAAAAGTTATAGCCAAAGAAACCGTTCAGAATGTCATAACGCAACACCTCGCGGCCAATGGAAGGCAATAACACCGCAATAAACGCCATTGCCAACACCATATAGTTACAAATCGATTTAGCGTCGTTTAAACGTAGGTGTGACCATACCGCTAAGCCAATAAAGCCCAACGCAGGTAAGATGCTCCAGATGGAACCGGCAAAGTTTTCAGCGGTTTCAGGCAGGGTGACCATCCAACCAAGATAGGGAATTAACACCAATAATGAACCGACTTTAAGCCATTTTTTACCTAATTCCGCTGTCCAGTTTAAATAGGCGTGATCTGCATCTTCGCGCACTGATTTAAAGCGACGATAAGCCACCATCATTGCGCCGGCAACCGGAATCGCAATCAGGATAAAGAAGGCAAAGCGCCAAGGGTTGTTGGCATGCAATTGTGAACCTGTGGTATCCATTGCACCATTGGGCATATACCACTGCTGCCAAAGTTCAGGGTGCAACATTTGCGAGGTTAGGCTGTGCATAATCCAACCGGCGAGCAAAAAGATCGCAAGGCTAGAAATAATCGACCAGCGTGCTTTGGGCTTATCCGACCCCTGACCAAATTTACCATTGCGGAAATAGTAGTAATACATCAGCCAGTAGGCCATGATCATAATCACAATAAAGCCAATTACCCAGCGTGCGGATAACACATTCGAGGTATACCACTGTGGGTCGTAGACCACCTGCACAAACAGCAGTGGCGCGACCCCAATCACAATCGCCACCGAGACCGAAACCTTGGCGATTTCCAGCATCGCACTGGCAAGACGTTGCCAGTAAGGGTTATTGCTAAACGCACCGTAGGCAGTGATTGCACCGGTGCCCAGCATGAGTTGGACAAAGAAAATGTGCATGGCGAAGGTTAACACCCCCAAAGCGATAAATACGATCGGGTAAAAAGGCACGCCCGCCGGATTGCGCAGGGCGTACATCATGTCAGTTAATTGTGCGACTTCCATTATTGTATCTCCTCTGCAGACGATTTCATGCTCACCACCAGACCGGCTTTATCGGCCAATTGCTTGGCTTGTCGGTTAGCGATTTCTTCGCTAATCGCCAGATTGGTGGCGGCTAAACCGTCATTGTTCATTTTGGTTAGGTAAGCGGCAATGGCTTGCACTTCCGATTCCAACATTGGCATTTTCGGCATATAAGCAATATTGCCGGGCACTAATGCGCCTCGGATATAGCGCGCCATCACTTCTTCATTCACCTGATCAGGGAAGTAACGATGTAACGGGCGAATACCGGAATCGCTGACCGAGTGACAGTTAGCGCAATAGGTCATGGTGATAAATTCACCGGCTTGGATTTTATTGCCGTCATTCACGGTTTGCAGATGTTCCGGTGTGAACGGATGGGCTTTAAGAATGCCCACTTTTTCAATCAAGGGCAGTTGCGATTGAATATCCATGCCCGGTACATCACGGCCGATGATTTGGTTGGAATACACATATTGGCCCGCCACCCAAGGCTTACGCATGGATTCACGCGCGGTTTCTTCCGGCCAAAGCCCGGCGACCAAAATCACAATCGCCATGGTGCCGGCAAAGCCGCTGACCAAAAACTTAGGTTGCACCATGGTCAACACGAAATAACCAATCGTTAAGCCTAATACGATGGCGATACTTGGGCCAAAGTAATCTGGCAAACGGTTTTCCATCACCAATAACGCATAGTCAGGTACCGAGTTCAGATAAAGCTGGAACATGGCTGCGCCTAACAGGGTAGCGATAATCCCCAACCAACCGAGTTTGCGGGTCATTTCTTTTTTAAACGCTTGGTCTTTGATCCCGGCGACAATAATGCCGCCGACCACGGCGGTCATGGTGAGCATAAACATCGCACGCATCGCCAACTGAATAAAGGTGTTGTCACCATAGAAGCCAAGCAGATAACCGCCGTCTTCAAACCAGGCTTCTTTGCCCGGCACCATCATAAACGACAGAATGCCGACAATAATCACCATGGTGGCGAAGGAGGCGATACCAAAAATCACCGAGATTTTCATATGTGTTTTCTTATCGACCTTGCCGACCAGATACACAATCATATAAATCCCAATCACCTCGATCACAAAGAACACCCATTCGGTCGCCCATTTCCACACAAACGAGTGGATCAATGCGCCAATACCGTTCGGGCTGGCGACCGTGGTGGAATACCAAATCCCGACCCCGGTTAACGAGCCGGCGACATAGGTAAACACCAAAAGAAACAGCCCGTACTTTTTAACAAAATCGAGATAGTCATCACGATCATCTTTCCAAGCACGGTAAGACAGATAAGCAAATAACAAGGCCGCACCCACCGAGGTGTGTGAGGCGAGAATGTGAAAAGTGGCGATAAAGCCGACCACCCAGCCCGAACCGACTGCGGGTTCGTACCAGGTGGGGAACAGTCCAATGAGTTCCATCGTAAAATCCTCATGAAAATGGATAGATAATTTCAATACCCATATTAATTTTTTTTAAGTCTTGAGACTATTACAAAAGTCTTAAGATGACATCAACTGTGGATTCTACATAAATATATTGTATATGGGTATCAGTAAATTTTATATTAAAGGTCAAGAAAAATTAATCCTTGTATTGGTCTCTTGCGACAAAGTGCTACAAACAAGATAATGAGAGATATTTTTTATTAACGGAGACCTATCGTGGCTCAACACCAAATCAAGGGTTTGATTCGCGTTTATTACGACGGCTTATGTGGTTTGTGTCGGCGTGAAATTGCCTATTATCAAAAAATTCAGCCTGCCGATGTGTTTGAATGGATTGATATTACCCAGTCTGCGGATGATTTAGCGCAGCAAGGTATAAGCCTACAAACCGCGCTGAAACATTTGCACGTGCAAGATGCGCAAGGACACTGGCATCTTGGCGTTGATGCTTTTTTAGTGATTTGGCGCGGGTTGGGTGGAGTTTGGTCGATGCTGGCACGCATTGTCGCACTACCAGGCCTGCTGCAGCTAGCACGAATAGCCTATAAATTATTTGCGGCCTGGCGCTATAAACGTCTTAGTCACTGCAAGCTTGATTAACTCAGTTACCTCATATAACAGGATGTTCCATTAGATGAAAAAAACCTTGATTAAAAATGCTATGGTCGTTAACGATGGTCATATTCAACAGCTTGATGTATTGATTGAAGGTCAGTTTATCGCAGCGGTGGGCACTATTCCCTCGATAGACGGCTTAGAGGTAGTCGATGCGACCGGCCTGTATCTAATGCCTGGCGTGATTGATGGCCAGGTGCATTTTCGTGACCCGGGTTTGACCCATAAGGGCGATATCGCAACGGAGAGTCGTGCGGCGGTAGCTGGTGGTACGACCTCCTATATTGATATGCCTAATACGCGTCCGAATGTGTTGTCGATGCCCTTGCTAGAAGAAAAATACGCTCTCGCCGCGCAGAAATCCTTGGCGAATTTTGGGTTTTTTCTGGGGGTGAATGGGGATAATTTAGATGAGGTACTGCAAACCGATACTTCGAGTTTGTTGGCGGTGTCAGATGATGGGTTGTATTTTACCAAAAAAGGTAATTTGTTGGCGGATAATCCCGAAACGCTGGAAAAGCTGTTTGCCGGTTGTCCGGCGATTATTGCCATTCACTCTGAAAAAGAACAGTTGGTTGAAGAAAATGAAGAACGCTATCGCGCACAATACGGTGACAATGTGCCGATTGAGTGTCATCCGCTGATTCGCAGTGAGCAGGCCTGCTTTGAAGCCACCGAGCGCGCGATTGCGTTGGCGAACAGACATAGCGCGCGTTTGCATATATTACATTTGACCACCGCAGCGGAAACGGCGTTGTTCCGTAATGATATTCCGCTCACCAAGAAGCGGATTACCACTGAGGTGTCAGTGCATCATCTATGGTTTAACGATCAGGATTATGCGCGTTTAGGCACGCGGATTAAATGGAACCCGGCGATTAAAACCGAGCAGGATCGCCAAGGCTTAATGCAGGCGTTGTTGGACGATCGGATTGATTTTATTACCACCGACCATGCACCCCATACTGAGGAAGAAAAAGATCAGCCTTACTTTCAGTCGATGTCGGGCGCACCGATGGTGCAGCACTCGTTGAATATCATGCTGGAGTTTTATCGCCAAGGTGTGATTTCGCTGGAAAAAATTGTTGAAAAAATGAGCCATAATCCAGCGACTTTTTATCGTATGTCAAAACGGGGCTTTATCCGTGAAGGCTATTATGCTGACATGGTGTTGTTCGATTTGAACCAGCCCTGGACGGTGTCGAAAGACAATATTTTGTATAAGTGCGGTTGGTCGCCCTTAGAAGGCACAGAGTTGCATTCGCAAGTGGTATCCACCTGGGTGAATGGGCATTTGGCCTATCATCAAGGTGTATTTGATGACACGCAGCTGGGCTTGCCGTTGGTGGTAGAGCAGGCTGCGCGTTAAACTTTAAACTGATCGATATTGGCCAGTAAGAATTGATAAAAAGTTTGTGCAATAATGGGTAAATTTTTGTTTTTGTGTTGCACCCAATACCAGCTGCGTTTAATAGGAAAACCCTCGACATCCAGAACAGCGAGTTCGTTATCTTTTTGCTCGTGAATGAGCGTACTGCTAGATAGAATCGACAAACCTAACCCACCCGCAACTGCTTGTTTAATCGCTTCGTTACTCCCCATTTCTAAGCGAATAACGGGTGTTTGATGCCGCTCCGCAAACAGCTTTTCAATTTGTAGGCGTGTGCCTGAGCCAGGTTCTCTAAAAACAAAAGGCTCTTGTGCTACTCGGGTAAAAGGAATGTTTTTTTGTTTGGTTAAGGGGTGGTTAAGTGCGGCAATCATTAACAGACTGTTCGCTAAAAAAGGCATCGCTTCAATCCTGGGGTTGTCTGGTGGTACCCCCATAATATACACATCATCTTCATTGCGTTCTAAACGCTCCATGACTCGTTCACGGTTAAGAATTTCTAAACGAATATCTACGCCGGGGTAGTGCTGACAAAACTGACCAATCAGTTTGGGTAAAAAATATTTGGTGGTGGTGACAGTCGCAATTCTGAGGCGTCCTGCGGTCATCCCTTTCATATTGGCTATCGTTTGTTCAAACTGATCCCAGCTTTTTAACCACTGGTTACAGGTTTGATAAAGCGTTTCGCCAGCTTCAGTTAAAAAAATCTTTTTACCGAATTGTTCAAGCAAAGGTAAGCCAATTTCTTCCTGTAGTGCCTTAATTTGTTTCGACACCGTGGGTTGACTGACATGCATTTCTTGGGCAGTCAGCGAGAAACTTTGGCGTCGAGCTAGCGTTTCAAAAGTTTGAAGTTGTCGAAGAGTAATGCGCATACGCCCTCTGTATAGCCAGTTGGCTATTGTTTTATTAAAAATTATTCATTTTTATATTATCACGTTTCTCTATAGGATAGCCCCGAGTGTTTCGTTTAATGGTTTTTAACATAAGGAGAGGGTTATGGATTTTTCATTAATCAATAACTTAATCGACCCGGCGATATTGTTTTTCTTTTTCGGGTTGTTTGCGGCGGCGGTCAGGTCGAATCTTGAAATTCCGCCGGCGATTGCTAAGTTTTTTTCATTGTACTTGTTGGTCGCGATTGGGTTTAAAGGCGGGGTTGCGCTATCAGCCAGTGGTTTTACATCCACTGCAATGATTGCTATAGCTGCAGCGCTATTTATGGCTTTTTTAGTACCGTCCTATACCTTTTTAATTTTACGCAAACGCACAACACCCTTTAATGCGGCGGCGATTGCGGCGACCTATGGGTCAATTAGTGCCGTGACGTTTATTGCCGCTCAACAATATCTCACTAATAATGGCGTGGATTTTGGCGGTTATATGACCGTGGCAATGGTACTCATGGAATCGCCTGCGATTATTATGGCGGTGTTACTGGCTGCGATTGTGCGCAAGCAACAAGCACAATCTGAAGCATTTGCCGGTGTGCCTGTGACCACGAACAGCCAGAAAGAACCTATTTCAGTTAAATCAGTACTGCACGAGGCGTTTACTGATGGTGCACACTTGTTATTGATTGGGAGTTTGGTGATTGGTTACATCACTGGCGACGCCGGCAAAACGATGATGGCACCTTTTACTGATGCTATTTTCAAAGGGATTCTGGCTTTTTTCTTGTTGGAAATGGGCTTGTTGGTAGCGCGTCAATTGCGCCAAACGCAGGATTTAGATGCATTTTTAGTCAGTTTTGCTGCATTGATGCCTATCTTTAATGCCAGTTTAGCGATTGGTCTTGCCTATGTATTGGGCATGGGTCAGGGTGATGCCTTGTTATTGGCGGTATTGGTCGCGAGTGGTTCTTATATTGTGGTGCCTGCCATTTGTCGCTATGCCATTCCAGAAGCCAAACCGGGTGTGTATTTTAGTATGTCGTTAGGTATTACCTTTCCGTTTAATATTGTGATTGGTATTCCGTTGTATTTTGCCGCTATTAGTTTGTTATGGAGTTAATTATGAAACCAGTTAAGCGAGTTGAGTTTATTGTGGATGCGCATGAAGTAGATAACTTATTGGCCTCTTTAGCTAAGATTAATATTCGAAGTTACACCGTTATTAAAGAGGCTTACGGCAATGGCGAGAGGGGATTAAGAGGGGGCGACATTTTTAGCAATACCTTCGATAATAGCTATGTGTTAATAGCCTGTACCGATGAAGAGGCTTTGGCTATTGTAGAGAAGGTGCGTCCCATCTTGAAGTCCCTAGGTGGCATGTGTTTAGTGTCGGATGCCATGTGGGTGATTCATTGAGCCTGTAAATAATTCTGTGTAAACGCTCGTTGGGTTAAACATATGCTTGCAAGCGTTCTTCATGCAGAATCATAAACTGGTTCATTGCTGCATTCCAGTCACGAATTGGCATCGTCCATTTCTTTGAGGCTGATTCAATCGCCAGAAAGATGATTTTAAAGGCCGAATTGTCATGACTGAATAGTTTGCGATTTTTAATCGCCTTGCGAATCACTGAGTTCAAGGATTCAATGGCATTGGTGGTGTAAATCACCTTACGAATCGCCTGCGAGTATTGGAATACCGTGGCGATATTGTCCCAATGATTGCGCCAGGAACGGCTGATACTGGGGAATTTGGCATCCCATTTCGTCTCGAACTGCTCCAGCGCCAATAGAGCCTCTTCCTCTGTAACGGATTGGTAAATCTGCTTGAGGTCAGTGGCTACCGCCTTGCGCTCTTTGTAGCCGACGTATTTGAGTGAATTGCGCACCATGTGAACAATACACAGTTGCACATCGGTTTTAGGGTACACAGCACTAATCGCTTCGGGAAAACCGGTTAAACCGTCGACCGAGGCGATAAGAATGTCTTTCACGCCACGGGCGTGAATGTCATTCAATACGCTTAACCAGAACTTGGAAGATTCGGTTTCTGACAGCCATAGCCCTAAGCATTCTTTTTGACCAGAGAGGTTGATGCCGAGTGCGACGTACATGGTTTTTCTGACGATCTGCTTGTCTTGACGGACTTTGATCACAATGCCGTCGAGATAGAGCACCGGATAAACCTCATCGAGCGGACGGGAACGCCAAAGGGTGACCTTTTCCATCACCGCTTCGGTGACTTTTGAGATGAGTGTGGGCGAAACCTCCGCGCCATACATCTCTTGAAAGGTCGCGACGATATCACGGGTGGTCATGCCTTTGGCATAGAGGGCGAGAATTTGGTCATCCATGCTGGTCAAGCGCGTCTGACCCTTTTTCACCATAACGGGCTCAAAGGTGCTTTCGCGGTCTCGCGGTACGCTAATATCAACCTCACCATGGTCGCCCTTGAGGGTTTTGGTGGAATAGCCATTACGACTGTTAGCACCCTCGGATGGCTGATGTTTGGCATAGCCTAGGTGAGCTTCCATCTCAGCGCCGAGAGCCGCTTCTACGGTCATTTTGAGCAGTGCGGCGGAAAGTTGAGATAAGTCGGCTTGGGTTTTAACGTCTTTGGCCAGCTCAGCAGCCATGGCTTTAAGTTTTTCTTGATCGAATTGGCTCATAGTATTTTTCCTTTTTGGGGGATTTTAAACTATGAGCGTTTACACAATTTAATTTACAGGCTCGATTCATTGATTACTTGCAATAAAAAGGGACCTGTTGAGGTCCCTTTTGAATTGTTGGAATGCCTTATGGGCGCAGGTAAACAAATCCTTGCTGTTGCAATGCGGCAATTTCTGCAACTCCTGCAGGGACGATATCGGCTTCACTGGCATCAAATAGTTCACTAACAGCTATGTTGTTGCCTTGAAGGGTATTCGCACAGATTTTGAAGTTTACGCCTTGTGCTTTTAGGTTGAGAATTCGAGATTGAATTAACTCATCGGTATGGGCGCTGTTGAGCAGACCTATTCCTGCACCGTGCATGACAACATGAATGGTTATTTGGTCTTCACCGACACCATTGATATGATTTTGAATGTTACCCAGCATGCCTCTGTAGCGTTGTTCATCGCCATAGTTGACGTGATAAACCACCTTTTGTTCATCGTAACTGTTTGCATAGCTTGGCATATTGCCAAGGGTTAACAGTCCTGCAAAGGAAACCAATAAAGCTTTGACAAAATTTTTCATGTGTAGACTCCCAGTTATTTTTTAATGTAAAAGGTTTTGTGACCTTCATTGTAATAACGGAGTTTGATCCTTTTTATTCCATCAAGGCTGCTGATGTCTGTATTGGTTAAATATATATCATGACATGGTTAAATTTTAATAAAGGTCCAGCCACTCTTTAAGCGTTTGACTACTTCATCGACTGCTGGCTCATCCACTCTGACCGCAGGTAGTAGGTTAAATGTCTTGCCTTCCTGTCCAATCCTTTCAAGTGTTCTTCGGCAAGCAATGAGTTCAAGGTTTTGATGTTGTTCAACCAGTGTAATAATCTCATCAGCCATGGCATTTTGGGCATTAAAAAGCTCAATCCCTTCATGGTTGGTAATAATTTGTACTTGGGTATTAGGTTGTTGATTAAGCAGTTGACTAGCCTTTTGCAGGCTCGCAACCATTTTATCTTGCTGGTTATTATCCAAATGAATGACAAATTTATTCGAGGGCTGTGCTATAGGCGTATTGTGATTTTGGTCTGGGTAGGAGAAATTGAGCATCATTCCAAGCAGCAGGCCTGCTAATCCTGCGGCAATGTATCGCCAGCTAGGGATGATGTTTGGTTTGGAATGGGTTAAATGAACAGTTTGCGTTGTGTGTGAATTTAGGGGGCTAATCTTTTTATAGTGTTGTGAAATTTGTGCTTTGATGTGTCTTTTGACACACACTTGTTCCTTGGCATTAGCGTCATTTTGGAGGTTTTTTTCAAAAGCTAATCGCTCGTTAATATCGAGTTCATCGTCAACATATTGATCAATTTCATAGGGTTTAAAGTGAGGTCTCATGATGGTTTCCTCATGGCAATTACATTATCTTTATTGGCTGGTTTATTGGTCATTAGCTGCCTTTCAAGTTCTTTGCGAGCACGAGATAGGCGTGACATAACTGTACCCATCGGGATGTCTAAGATTTCAGCCGTTTGTTGATAACTTAGTTCTTGTAAATCGATCAACGTAATAATTTGGCGTTGGCTGGCCGTCAGTTTGATCATGGCTTGCTCTAAGCTATCAATAGCTTCATCAGCAAGGTATTCATCTTCACTGGAAGGGTGATGATAATGAAAGTCTATGGCCTCCTCAGTAACCGATTGCCATTGCTGTTGGTAGCGTAGTTTATCTATATAAAGGTTATGTAATATTTTGCAGAGCCAGGGTAAGAGCTGATCAAGTTCTTTAAGTTGGTCTTTGTGTTCTATGGCTTTGAGTAACGTTTCTTGTACTAGGTCCTCGCTTAGACTTGGTTGATGTGTCCAGGCATAAGCGAGCTGATAGAGTCGTATAGTCTGCTGACTAAGCAATGAATTAAAATCGGTTTTAGCGGTTGATTGTTTTAGCCAGTGCTGAACATATTTAAGCATAATGGGACCTGTAAAAATTGAAATTCAATTTTAGCTTAGATTAATGAGGGTCGCGAATGCATTAGTAAAGGTTAATAAAAAAGCGCCTTGCGGCGCTTGAGATGAACTTGCGTTGGTAGATTAGTTACAGTGAAAAACCACCAAAGTCATCTTTGCTAACGTTGGTGTCCACTTGACCAACAAGATAAGAGCTGATTTCTGATTCTTGTGGGGCGACTTGAACATTATCACTGACTAGCCAGTTATTCATCCAGGGTAAGGGGTTGCTGCGCTGCTGGAAAATAGTGGGGTAGTTAAGTGCTTTTAAACGCACGTTGGTAATGTATTCAACATAGTCCTGCAGAATCTTGGTGTTTAAGCCAATCATTGAGCCATCTTTGAACAGATACGCGGCCCACTGCTTTTCCTGTTCAGCGGCATCTTTAAAGATGTTGATGATAGCCTCTTCTTCTTCAGCGGCAATTGCGGCCATTTCAGGGTCGTCATCGCCATTGCGTAATAGGTTGAGCATGTGCTGAGTGCCTGACAAATGCAAGGCTTCATCGCGGGCAATCAGTTTGATAATCTTGGCATTGCCTTCCATTAGCGAGCGTTCGGCAAATGAAAAACTACACGCAAAAGAAACATAGAAGCGAATCGCTTCAAGTACGTTCACAGACACCAGGGTTAAATACAGCGCACGCTTGATTTTTTTGCGAAACACCGCATCTTGTTCAATATCAATGGCTTGCGAGTAAAGGGTGTTGGTTAAAAAAATCAACTCATCATAATATTCGGTGACCGAAATCGCGCGTTTAACGATTTCTTCATTGGTGACGATATCGTCAAATACCACGCTTGGATCCGTCACGATGTTGCGAATGATATGGGTATAGGAGCGACTATGGATGGTTTCTGAAAATGACCAGGTTTCAATCCAGGTTTCGAGCTCTGGAATGGATACAATCGGCAATAGCGCGACGTTGGGTGAACGCCCCTGTACCGAATCTAATAGCGTTTGGTATTTGAGGTTGCTTAAGAAAATATGTTTTTCATTGTCGGGTAGGGCGGCAAACTCGGCGCGATCGCTCGACAAATCGACCTCTTCTGGACGCCAAAAGAAGCTCAGTTGCTTTTCAATGAGTTTTTCAAAAATCGGAAATTTTTGTTGATCGTAACGCGCCACGTTAACATTTTGACCAAAAAACATCGGCTCTTTAAGCGCGTCATTTTGACTGCGACAAAAAGTGGAATAGGTCATTTTTTCTTGGCAACTCATAGTGATTTCCTGTTGTTATTATAGTTTACACGCACCGCCAGCACAGCCATCGTCATCTTGCGAATCAGCCGCACCATCACGGGTGTTATGGTAATAGAGGGTCTTTAAACCAAGCTTGTAACAATAGAGTAAATCTTGCAGTATTTGTTTAATCGGAACTTTACCTTGTTCAAATTTGGCCGGATCATAGTTGGTGTTGGCCGAAATCGCTTGGTCAACAAACTTTTGCATAATCGCGACTAATTGAATATAGCCAGTATTGTTAGGAATCTGCCATAGTAACTCGTAGTTAGCTTTAATTTCTTTAAAGCCAGGGACCACTTGTTTCAAGATGCCATCTTTGGACGCTTTCACCGAGATATAGCCACGCGGCGGTTCAATACCGTTGGTCGAATTGGTGATTTGTGATGAGGTTTCACAAGGCATCAATGCGGTTAAGGTTGAGTTGCGCAATCCGGTAGTTTTAATCTCACTACGTAAACTTTCCCAATCGTAGTGCAATGGGCTATTGCAGACACTATCGACATCTTTTTTATAGGTATCAATCGGTAAAATACCCTGGGCATAGGTGGTCTCATTAAACTTCGGGCAGGCCCCAAATTCTTGCGCTAAACGATTCGATGCTTTTAGCAGGTAGTATTGAATGGCTTCAAAGGTGCGATGCACCAGATCATTCGCTGAGCCATCAGAGTAGCGCACACCGTGTTTTGCTAAATAATAGGCCAGGTTAGTGACACCTACCCCTAGCGTACGGCGATCTAGGCTGGCAATCTGTGCCGCTTTAATCGGGTAGTCTTGGTAATCAAGCAGACTATCTAATGCGCGCACAATCAGCTCAGACAGCTCTTCGAGCTCATCAAGGTCTTCAATCGCCCCCAAGTTGAATGCCGACAGGGTGCAGAGCGCGATTTCTCCATTTGGGTCATCCACTGAGTTGAGTGCCTTCGTAGGCAGCGCAATTTCTAAACACAGGTTAGATTGGCGCACCGGTGCTTGTTTTGAGTCAAACGGGCTGTGGGTGTTGGTATGATCGACGTTTTGAATATAAATACGACCGGTTTGTGCTCGCTCCTGCGCGAGTTGCGAGAATAAGTCTAGCGCCTTAATTTGTTTTTTACGCACGGCAGGATCGGCTTCATAGAGCTGATAGAGGCGTTCAAATTCCGCTTGATCTTCGAAGAAGGCATCATAAAGCCCAGGCACATCAGATGGGCTGAACAGCGTGATCATGCCACCTTCAAGTAAACGTTGATACATCACCTTGTTGAGTTGCACGCCGTAATCTAAATGACGGGCGCGGTTTTCTTCAACACCGCGGTTATTTTTTAGCACTAACAGGGATTCAACTTCTAAGTGCCATAAGGGATAAAACAAGGTCGCTGCCCCCCCACGCACGCCACCTTGCGAACAGGATTTAACCGCAGTTTGAAAGTGTTTGATAAACGGAATCAGGCCGGTATGGAACGCCTCACCGCCACGAATGGCGCTGCCAAGGGCGCGCACGCGGCCAATATTGACCCCAATGCCTGCGCGTTGTGATACATATTTGACAATAGATGAGGAGGTGGCGTTAATCGAATCGAGAGAGTCACCGCATTCAATGAGTACACAGGAACTAAACTGGCGAGTTGGCGTGCGCACACCAGACATAATGGGCGTGGGTAGTGACAGTTTAAAGTTTGATGCGGCATCATAAAAGCGTTTAATTAGGTTGAGACGGGTGTTGCCCTCATAGTGACTAAATAGGCACATAGGGATGAGCATATAGATAAACTGTGGGCTTTCGTAAATCTCACCGGTAACCCGGTTTTGGACCAGGTATTTGCCTTCTAACTGTTTCACTGCTGCATAACTAAAGGTTAAATCGCGATCATGCTGAATATAACCATCAAGCTCATCAATTTCGGTTTTGCTGTAATCTTCTAGCAACTGGGCATCATAGCGACCGGCACGCACCATTTTGTTGATCTGTTCAAATAACGACGGTGGCGTAAAACGCCCAAAGGCTTTTTTGCGTAAATGGAAAATCGCCAGGCGCGCGGCCAAATGTTGATAGTCAGGTGAATGTTCTGAAATCAAATCAGCGGCTGATTTAATAATGGTTTCGTGGATGTCGGCGGTTTTAATGCCATCATAGAATTGGATATGCGAGCGCAATTCCACCTCAGAAACGGATACCTCATCCAAGCCTTCGGCCGCCCAGGTAATGACGCGGTGAATTTTTTCGAGATCAATGGATTCTTTTCGACCGTCGCGTTTGACGACTAAAATTTCTGAAGAGCTTGTGTTAGACATAATCAATTCCTGCGCCAAATAAATGTTTTGTGGGTAGCAACATTGCAATTGTTAGGGTTGTGAATAAAAAAATATTTTTATTCGGATATTACCCTAGGTAATGGTGTTGTAAATCAGTGAGTTAGCGTTCAAAGATTAAATAATATTTAAACTTTGTGATTTAACTATTGTTACCGCATGGTAAATAAAGCACTACATATTGTTGTTTTCGTTTATATAGATGCAAAATATAGTAAATTTGTCGATGAAGTGCAAGCTAAAAATCTGTCAGGTTATGCACAGGTATTTTGGGTGAGATTTGTTGATGAAGGGGCGTAAAACTTGGTAAATAAAGGACTGCCCCTGTGGATAACCCTGTGGAAAGGATATAAATTTTATTTAAATTTAGTTTGTTTTAAGACGAGTGGTCAGCGTTAGAGCTGATGTTCGCCTCTTACCGTGTTACGTTTGGCTTTTGCCGCATAGAGTGCTTTGTCAGCACGCTGAAATAATTGGTCCTGGGTTTCGCCAATTTGATACATAGCGACACCTATTGATACGGTCATGTGCAATGGATCTTTGTGACCACGAATATGTAGGGACTTTCGTGCAATACTGTTGCGGATGTTTTCAGCAAACCTTAGCGCATTGTCATAGGTGATTTTGTTTAATAGGATAATGAACTCTTCACCACCATAGCGGGCGATGCGGTCATGTCCCTTGGTTTCAGCATCCAGTAATTTTGCAATGTAGCGTAATGTCGTGTCGCCCACTAAGTGACCGTATTTATCATTCACGTTTTTAAAATGATCAAGATCGATAACCAGCATGCAAAATGTTTCAGCCTTGGTTTTTGCCAGCTCGATGTGTTCGGCAATCATTTCATCTAAACTGTGGCGGTTTGGAATACCGGTTAATGAATCTGTTTTAGCAAGTTTATGCGCATTTTTTAAGTCTTCGCGGAGTTTATCAATCAGAACTGACCATTCATCCAGTTTATTTTGGAGTTGAACGGTTGCTTGGCAAATATGTTTAATCGGCGGAATAATGTGGCTATTAACATAGTCAGTTACCGCTTCTTTGGTTTCACAGGCGGCAATGCCGGCAAGGTTTTGGCTAAGTTGGGCTTGCTGTTCGCCAGATGTGCGATTCCATGACTGGGTGTCGCCAATCGCTTGATGAATAAGTTGGTGGACTTCAGCGGTGGGTAGGTTAATCGCTAGTGCCGATTTAATCAGGTCTTGATAAATCGGCATGGCTAGATCGTCTTGGTATTGCTTGGCTTCAATTAGCTCTTTTAATTGCTTAGTTAACTCGGGATCAATATCACTTAATAGTTCAAAGATAAGCGTAAAGTGAATCGGGTTGGGCGCTAATCCAAGTTTGTCGATTTCTTTGAGTGTTTCCTGTGCAATTTTTTTGGTTTGTGAGACTGTGCCCTGGTAACGAAGTTTATTTTTAGCCATAGTTAAACCTAAACACCCAATTTGGTTAGCATAGTTATATTATTAATTAATTATCGCAGTTTTTAAGAGTTTGTGTATGTGAAAATACGGTTATTTAATTCTAGATTGGTTTTGAGGTCGGTTTAATGAACTTACAACAAAAATTACCCGGTGAGGTTTTGAGCGATTCGATTCGTGGACGGGTGTGGTTGATGGCTCCGAATGGCGAGAGCTATTTTGGTAAGGGGCGTATTTTATTACTTGAACGTATTGCCGAATGCGGGTCAATCAGTCAGGCGGCCAAGTCAATGAATATGTCTTATAAAAAGGCGTGGCGTTTGGTTGATGAAATGAATCAAGCGGCAGCCGAGCCCTTGGTGGTGAGTGAAGCCGGTGGACGTCAGGGTGGTGGCACGCGGATTACACCGGCTGCCGAACGGGTGATTGCGCAGTACCATCAATTGCATGCCGCTTTGCTGGCCTTTTGTGCTGAGCAGGAGCGAATTTTAGCTAGGCAAGATACGGCTGATGGGTCGAGTGAATAATAGTTTTATTTTGGTGCAGTGTTGCACCTTTTTTGGTTTTTAGTGCTGGTTAAAAATTTACTTATAGGTTGTATTTTTATTTAAGTGATTGTTTTTTATAGTTTTGTTATTTATTTGGCACGATAAAAGCTAATATTTTTTCGAGTTTAGCTCTTGTTAGTCATAAAAAGGAAAACAAACATGAAAAATGCATTCAAACTTAAATCTTTAGCGTTATCTGTTGCAGTGGCTTCATCGTCAATGGCGGTCATGGCGCCTAATGTTGCTCAAGCGGAATTGACCGGTAATATTGGTTTAATGTCAGAGTATTATTTCCGCGGTATACAACAATCTGATGGGGTTTCACCAGAATTTGGTATTGATTATGAGCATGAGTCTGGTTTTTATATTGGTGCTTGGTCGGCAAAGGTAGATGAACAAGATATTGAATACGACATCTATGGTGGTTATGAAACTGAAATCAGTGGTTTTACACTTGGTGCGGGTTTTACCCTGTATCGTTATTTAGAGCGTGATTGGGATACAGCTTATGACGAGCTTAATCTCTGGGCAGGTTATGGTCCGTTTACGTTAATGGTTGATCGCGGTTTGCACCGTGACCAAGAAGATGCTGACGGCAAGAAAGGTGATCGTGATTACACTGTTGTAAGTGTAGCCGCAGAGTATGCTGGCTTCTATGGTGTGTATGGTCGTGGTATGGGCTTTCTGCCAGATGAAGACAATGCTCAGAAAGGCGAAGATCACACTTGGGTTCAGTTAGGCTATAGCACTGAAATCTACACGGATACCACAATTGACTTCTCTATTCTTCGTTCAAGTAAAGAAGCAACTGGTGATAAAGAGCGCACCACTCTGTTGCTAGGTATCAACAAGTCATTTAGCTTTATGTAATGCAAGTTAGGCTCACTGCGAAGTGAGCCGTGTTTTCCGATTTATGCTGTCGGATTCCTTGGTTAGTATCCTCGTAGGCCTTGTGCAAGCAAGGTTTTTTCAGGCCCCTCGCGGGCCTGCTTTTTATATATGATTTTTTATTTTGGCTAGCTTCCCTGCCAACATCCACCCAAAATACACGCCTTGCTACTGCCGGTGACCCCAGTTAAATCGACTGGTTTACCTAACCAGGCCTGCTGCGCCAGCCATGCACACAGCATCCCCTCAATAGCTAAAGGATCGGTCTGGTAATCTGCCGTGGTCATTACCTGTTGGGTGCCAATTTTATGCTGCAAGCGCGTTAATAGCGTGCGATTTAAACTGCCGCCGCCGCAGATTATCACCGGTGCGAACGCTTGGTTTATATTATTGGCTAGGGTGATGGCCGTGAGTTCATTAAGGGTGCTGAGTAGTTCTATAGGCGCTTGCCAGGCGCTAGCGGGTAAGCGTGCTTGTAACCAGGCCTGGTTAAAATAGTCGCGCCCCGCGCTTTTGGGCGGTGGTTTGGCAAAGTATGGATCGCTCAATAAGGCTTGTAACCAGGCCTGGTTGGGGGTCGCCTGTGCGGCCAGCTCACCCTGGGCATCGTAGCGGCAGTTTAAATAGGCTTGGCAAATTTCATCCATCAAACCGTTGCCTGGGCCGGTATCCCAGCCCTGCAATGGCGTATTAGGGCTAATGAGGCTGACATTGGCAATGCCACCAATATTCACCATCCAGGCTTGCTGCAGCGCTTTGCTGTGTAACCAGGCCTGGTGAAACAGCGGGGCGAGGGGCGCGCCTTGGCCTCCGAGTGCCATATCATCGACGCGAAAATCCGCGTAGGTGGTAATGCCGGTGCGTTTAGCAATCACCGCTGGGTGACCTATTTGTAAGCTCATGCCGAGTTGGGGTGCATGAAACAGGGTATGGCCATGACTGCCTAAGGCGGTAATCTGCTCGGGTAGCATGTCATGTTGGTCAATAAGGTTGAGCGTCGCTTGGGCGAAGGCGTCGCCAAGATCGCGCTCTAGCTGAGCCAACTCTAGCAGGCTAATGTGTGTTTGCTTGTTGAGGTTTTTTAGCGCAGCCGCGTGCGGCAGTGGATGGGTGTAGCGCCCGATCAGTTGCATGTCTTGCTGTTCGAAGGCGACCAGACAGGCTTCAATGCCATCGGCACTGGTGCCGGACATCAAGCCAATAAAATACTGTCTGTTCATTGGGTTAAGCTATTCAAATAGCTTGGCGAGTTGGGTAATGCTTGGGTCGGTGCGGCGCAATTGAGCGTTCAGCAGGCCTGCCCATTGGGCAAAAACCGGTTGTAGTTCTTTAGCCACCGGGTCGCCGCCTGGAAATTCAACGGTAAGTGGGTCGTGATGCACGCCATTAATACGGAATTCATAATGCAGATGAGGCCCGGTTGCAAGACCGGTCATGCCAACATAACCAATGACGTCGCCCTGTTTAACGCGTTGTCCTTGTTTGAATTTGCCAAAGCGTGACATATGGCCATAAACGGTTTCATAACGCCCGGCGTGTTGCAAGATGATGTAGTTGCCATAGCCGCGACCCCAGCCACGGAATTTAACCGTACCATCGCCAGCAGCATAAATGGGGGTGCCGGTTGGAGCGGCATAATCAACGCCCTTGTGGTCACGAATTTCTTGTAATACCGGGTGGTAGCGACCACGCTGAAAACGTGAGCTAATCCGCGTATAGTTAATCGGGTTGCGCATAAAGGCTTTGCGGAGGTTGTCGCCATTTTCATTGAAATAGCCTAGCAGCTCACCTTCGTGTTCAAAGCGAAAGGCGTTAATCGTTCGATTACGATGCTTGAGGTGCAGTTGTGCAGCTAAAATGGCGCCGTCACCTATGTATTGGCCATCAATATAGCGGCGTTCATAAACAATAGTAAATTCGTCGCCTTCGCGTAATTCACGGACAAAATCGACTTCCCAGGAGTAGATGTCAGCTAAGTTCATAATGGTGCGTGGACTGGCACCTACGGCTTGCACGCCTAAATAAAAGGAGTCATTAATTTCACCTGATGCCATCACAATACGAGTTTTAACTTCCTTATGTTCGGCGTAGATGGTCATACCCTTATCAAGCTCTTCATTCATTTCCAGAATGTAGGTGAGAGTGGGGCTACGATTAAGTTCCATGCGGGCTAATTCGTCATCCGCGGTCAGCCACATAATGATCTCGTCACCTGAGCGTAATCGGGTGAAGTAATGGGCATTTTCATGGCGGCCAATGCGCCAAAGCAGGTTGCCATTGTCGGCAACGATTTGAAGAGCATGACCTAAACCTTGGTTGCGCTGCAGGGTGTAGCGTACTTCCCGCAGTTCAGGGCTGAAATTTTCGGTTTGTTGTTGGCTTTGGGTGTTGTTAATTTGGCGTTCTGGCAGTTCAAGGTTTAGGCGTTGGTAATCTTGCGCCATAATGGGTTGGCTTAGCCAAGCTAGGCCTAATAGCATTACAACAAAAAAGAGGGTAAGTAAGCGAATTCGTGGTGCTTGAGTCATAAGCG
Organism: Thiomicrospira aerophila AL3; assembly: GCF_000227665.2. NCBI lineage: Bacteria > Pseudomonadati > Pseudomonadota > Gammaproteobacteria > Thiotrichales > Piscirickettsiaceae > Thiomicrospira > Thiomicrospira aerophila. The sequence continues at coordinate 612,137 of NZ_CP007030.1, forward strand.
GATCCTAACTGGATGAAATATTTTTGTGTAATTTTAGCTGAATTTTCCAATTTGGGGGCGCAAGTTGTTGTTCAGGGGCATTAAAAATAGTCACACTCATCAGTTGGTGCTTGTTAATTCGGCACCAGCTAGCGAGGTCTTTTTCAGCGGCCGGGTCGGTTACCCAAACTTCAATTAGGCAGCCATCTGGCAGTTGGCGAGCCGCTTGTTGGGTTTTTATGACCGGCATCGGGCATTTTAGTCCCCGCAAGTCGAGGGTGTGAGGTTGATCTGACGGCATAAATCATCCTTTTTAGGGTATAATCGCGCTAATTTTTTTATTTTTGAGCTTGAACGCACGCGGCTTTAGCCAAAGTCTGGTCGTATGGGTTCGATTCGTCATTTTAACCGAGGATGGAAGCGTGTCAAATAAGCAACTCGTCGCTGATGTATCCAGTTTTCAAGGCCTAATTCAAACTTTACAAGCCTATTGGGCGGCACAAGGCTGTGTCGTATTGCAACCCTATGATAATGAAATGGGCGCGGGTACCTTTCACCCGGCGACTTTTTTGCGCGCGATCGGTCCCGAGCCATGGCGTGCAGCCTATGTGCAACCGAGTCGTCGTCCAACCGATGGCCGTTATGGCGAAAACCCGAATCGACTGCAGCATTATTATCAATTTCAAGTCATGCTGAAGCCGTCGCCCGCTAATATTCAAGAATTGTATTTAGATTCATTGCGCCATCTAGGTATTGACCCGCTAGAGCATGATATTCGTTTTGTAGAGGATAATTGGGAGTCGCCGACCTTGGGGGCTTGGGGCTTAGGTTGGGAAGTGTGGCTTAATGGCATGGAAGTGACTCAGTTTACTTATTTCCAGCAGGTGGGTGGTTTGGAGTGTCGTCCAGTCACCGGTGAAATCACCTATGGTCTTGAGCGGATTGCCATGTATCTGCAAGGCGTGGATAGTGTGTATGATTTAACCTGGGTGGATGGACCGCAAGGCAAAGTGACCTATGGTGATGTCTTTCATCAAAACGAAGTGGAAATGTCGGCCTACAATTTTGAACATGCTGATGTGCCGCATTTATTTAATCAATTTGATGCCTGTGAAAAAGCCTTTGCCGGATTAATTGCCGCCGGCCTGCCCTTGCCCGCTTATGAGCAAGTATTAAAAGCCTCGCATACTTTCAACCTGTTAGATGCGCGTCATGCAATTAGTGTGACTGAGCGTGCGCGCTTTATTGGCCGAGTTCGTGCCATGGCGCGTGATGTGGCGCAGGCTTATTTTAATGGTCGTGAGGCATTAGGATTTCCATTGGTTAAAACAGATACTGCAGGGCAAGAGGGAGCGAAATAATGCTGGCGCAACAAGATATTTTGGTCGAAATTGGTACAGAAGAGCTGCCACCTAAGTCGTTACAAACCTTGGCAAAATCTTTGGCAAGCGGTTTAGAAACGGGCTTGCAACAAGCTAATCTCAGTTATGGTCTGGTGCATGTCTATGCGGCACCACGTCGTTTAGCAGTGTGGGTTGAAGCGGCGCAAACTCAGCAAGCCGATCAAACGCTTGAGCGTAAAGGGCCTGCCTTGCAAGCAGCCTATGATCAAGACGGTCAGCCGACCAAGGCGTTGTTAGGTTTTGCGCGGTCGTGTGGCTTAGAGTTGAGCGAACTATTTACTGAAGAAACTGACAAGGGCGCCTGGTTAATGGCGCGTCAAGTTAAGCCGGGTGCCGCCTTAACAAGTCTATTACCAGGCTTGGTTGAGCAGGCATTAAAACACTTGCCGATTCCAAAGCCGATGCGTTGGGGCGATTCAGCGATTGAATTTGTGCGCCCAGTCCATTGGGTAGTATTAATGTTGGGTGATCAAGTGGTGCCCGCGACGATTCTAGGTTTGCCAACGGGGAATACTACCCGAGGTCATCGTTTCCATGCGCCGGAAGAAATCGAGATTTCATTACCGAGTGAATATGCGTCTATTCTTGCAGAACAAGGTTTTGTGTTGGCCGACTTTGATCAGCGTCGTGAGCGTATTCGCGAGCAGGTCGCACGCGTGGCGGATAGCTTTGATGCGCGTCCAGTGATTGATGAGGCCTTGCTTGATGAGGTGACGGCGTTGAATGAATGGCCGAATGCCTTGGCGGGTTGTTTTGATGAACAATTTTTGCAGGTGCCGGCTGAATGCTTAGTGTCGGCGATGAAAGGCCATCAAAAGTTTTTCCATTGCCTGGCACCAAATGGTGAGTTGATGGCACGTTTTATTACCGTCAGTAACATTGCCAGTCAAAATCCGGCGGCGGTGGTATCGGGCAATGAGCGCGTCATCCGTCCTCGTTTATCTGATGCGCAATTCTTTTGGAATCAAGATCGCAAACAATCCCTAGAAGCTTTTCTACCGGCACTTGAAAAAGTCGTATTCCAGCAACAACTTGGTACAGTCGCTAACAAAATTGGGCGTTTAGAACAGCTTGCTAGTGAGTTAGCGACCGAGTTGAATGCAGAGCCGGCGGCGGCAATGCGTGCCGCGCGTTTGGCTAAATGTGATTTGATGAGTTTGATGGTCGGTGAATTTCCTGAATTACAGGGCACGATGGGACGTTATTATGCTTTGCAACAGGGTGAAGCTGATGCGGTCGCGCAAGCCATAGAGCAACATTATTGGCCTCGTTTTGCCGGTGATGCTCTGCCGCAAGACACCTTGGCGCAGATTGTCGCTTTGGCTGATCGTCTTGATACCATTGTGGGTATTTATGCTATAGGTCAAGGACCGACCGGTGATAAGGATCCGTTTGCCTTACGTCGTGCGGCCTTAGGCTTGGCGCGTATTGTGATTGAAGCAGGCCTGCCTATTGATATTACGCACTGGGTGGCGCGTGCCGCTGCAGCCTATCCGCAGTTGCAAATTAGTGCTGAACAGCAGGCTGAGATTGTGGCGTTTATTGTGTCGCGCTTGAAGTCCTACTATCAAGATGAAGGTGTTTCTGCACAGGTATTTGATGCGGTGCGGGATACGGGCGTGACGCGTTTGTTAGAGTTGAATCAACGCATTCAAGCGGTGCGTCATTTTGCCAGTTTAGAACAAGCTGAAAGTCTATCAGCGGCAAATAAACGGATTGCGAACATCTTGAAAAAAGTCGCGCAACCCTGGCCAGATGCGGTGGTGGAAACGCGTTTTGAGCAGGATGCTGAGCGTGCGCTCTGGGCGGCGTTTTGTCAGGTGCGTGCCGAGAGTTTAGCGGCGATGGCGCAGGGTGACTATCAGCAGGCACTGGTGGTGTTAGCGGTGTTGCGTGAACCGGTGGATGCGTTTTTTGATCAGGTGCACGTGATGGCTGATGACGCGGAACTACAAGCGAATCGCATCGCGATGTTGAATCATATTCGTCAAGCTTTTTTAGCGGTCGCGGATATTTCTCGGTTGGCAAATTAATGGGTGATACCATGCCACCTTTGCTTATTCTTGATCGTGATGGGGTGATCAATTTTGACTCAGATGACTTTATTAAATCGGCTGATGAGTGGCAACCTATACCGTTTAGCTTAGCTGCGATAGCGCAGTTTAAACGCGCCGGCTGGCTAGTGGCGGTTGCGACCAATCAATCTGGCATTGCGCGCGGCTATTATGACCGTTTGGCCTTGCGTGCGATGCACCGTAAGTTAAATCAGCTTTTAGTCAGCGAGTTTAATGTCCAGTTGGATTGGCTGTGTTATGCCCCTTATTTGAGTGATCAGCCGAATGTGGCACGCAAGCCGCTCACCGGTATGTTGCGCCAAATTAGCCTTACTCTAAACCGGCCTTTGCAGCAGCAAATTATGGTGGGTGATACCTTGGCCGATATTCAAGCTGCGCAGGCGGTTGGCATGCGTCCCTATTTGGTGCGCAGCGGTAAGGGTGAGCGAACACTGGCTGCGCATCCAGAGTTAGCAAAACATTTGCCGGTTTATGATGATTTAGCCGCAGTGGCAGCAGGCCTGCTCACTCAGTCCAAGGAGTAGTAGATGAATAGAGCGCTGGTGTTTATTCGATCCTTGGTGTTTGAAATCGGGCGGGTATGTTTAACGCTAGTGTTTGCGGTATTCGGGCAGGTGTTGTGGCTGACGCCCTATCGGGTGCGTTATTATGTTTTAGGTTACTGGGCACGTTTAACCCTGGCGTGGTTGCGGATCACCTGTGGGGTGAAGGTGAGCGTAACCGGTCTAGAACACTTGGATAGGAACCAGCCGAGTATTGTGATGGCGCATCATGAATCAGCATGGGAAACGCTGGCGTTAAATAGTCTGTTACCGCGACATACTTATGTGCTGAAACGAGAATTGATGTGGATTCCCTTTTTTGGTTGGACCTTGGCGATGCTTAAACCCATCGCAATCAATCGCTCGGCGGGTGGTAAAGCGCTTAAACAGCTGTTGCAACAAGCCAAGCAACACATGAATGAACGAGGTGATTGGGTAGTGATTTTTCCGGAAGGAACACGCGTGCCAACCGGTACCGTAGGTAAATTAGGAAGCGGTGCGGCAAGGTTAGCACAACAGATGCAGGTACCGGTTTATTTTCTAACTCATAACGCGGGCGCGGTTTGGCCAAAAAAAAGCTTTTTAAAATACCCGGGTGAGATTAAAGTAGCGATAAGTCCTGTGATCTATCCAGCGGACCAGGCGATAGAAGCATTAAATCAACAAGCGGCAGAGTGGTTCGCACAGGGCATAGATGTCAGTCAAGACCATTAAGTGGAGTAACGCATGAATCGAGCATCGACAATATTAGGCTTGTTGCTTGGCAGTATCATTATTCTATTATCTATGGTTGATTACTCAACTTTTCAAATTATCTCAGCCTTTTTTAACCTGCAAGGGATATTGGTGGTTTTGGGTGGCACACTTGCGGCGGTTCTAATCAATTATCCTCTCAATCAATTAGGTTGTGCTTATCATGGCTTTAGAAAAACCCTGGTAGCAGACCAACAAGATATGTTGATTATTATTAATAAGTTGGCTGAACTGAGTCACATGGCTCACAAGCAGGGCTTATTGTCACTGGAGAAGGTAATTCCACAAATCAAAGATGATTTTTTACGCTATGCCGTTACTCAGCTGATGGTTCATCATGAGGAAACCATGCTAGAGCAAGCGCTTGAAGTTCAACAGTTACAAACACAACAGCGCCATTTTAATTGCCAAGAAATGTTTCAGAATATGGCCTCTTATGCGCCGGCTTTTGGGATGATTGGTACGGTTATGGGTCTAATTATTATGATGACTAGCCAAATGAGTGCCGACCCCTTAGCGATGGAATCTGATGATATGTTAGCCGGTCTGCTTACCGGTATGGGTTTGGCATTGGTGACAACTTTTTACGGCGTGCTGTTAGCCAACTTAATTTTCGTGCCTATTGCAGGCAAGTTAAAAACCTTATCAGAACAAGAAATGGTCACTCAAGCGCTTATTCATGAAGCGATTATGGCCATCAAACGCAGTCATTCACCTATCTTAGTGCGTGAAATGATGATGAGCTATCTCACTAAACAACGCCAACAAAAATTAGCCAGTGCGAAGAATATGAAACGAGTCTAAGCCATGTCTAAATTAAGTGAAGAGCAAGCCGCCATTCAGGAGCGAGTTAGTTTAGAAAACTATAAAAAATCCCGCGGCTGGCTATTTACTTTTGTGGGTTTGTTCACCGTTTTATTGGCTTTTTTTGTGTTGATTATCGCTTTGCTCGAATTTGAAGGTATTAGTGAACAACGGGCTTTCCAAAAAATTAACCATAATATCTTTTTGCGCTTAGAACATGCACGGGTAGAGCAAGGTTGGGAGCATATTGAAATTGAAAACACCTTGGCAATGGGGGTTCGAATTCGGTTTCTATCTGACGTATTTGAACAAACTCCATTGTTTTTATCTGCACGAGCAGAGTTTCAACAAGAGCATATTGCTACCATGAATCAGTTGGTGTATTTGGTGAATTCTTTAGATCTGACTAATGCGCGTAATCGATATGCGAGCTGGGTGGTGGCTATTGAAAGGGCTGGGTTTAGCTTTAATATGCAGGTCAGGGTCGAAGGTCATACCGATGCGGTGCCACTCGTGCCGGGTTTCTTATATCGCAACAATCTAGAGCTCAGTACTGATCGTGCCTTTCAGGTTAAGGACTATATTAGACGTGGTACGGGATTACCTCCAGAGTTATTTGCTATTGCCGGCTATGGTGATTTTAGACCCGATACGGCTAACCCTTTTGACTCTGAAAATAGACGGATTGAAGTCTATATCACCCCTATCATGAGTGCTAATTCGTTAAGAGCATCACAATGAGTAAGGTATCCGATTTAAAAGCGCGCGGCAGCTGGCTCATGAGTTATGCCGACTTAGTAACGCTATTGATTACCTTTTTTATCATGATGCTTGCACTCTATCATACTGAAATTAGTCGTATGCAAAACTGGGCTAATTTTAAGATGGACCAGTCCTTCAGCTATTTAACTAACCTGGTTGAAACAAAAGATTATCGTTATATCGGCGTGTTTCGATCTGGCCAGGGTGTGCATATTTATATTCAACATCCAGAAGCTTTTGTGCAAGGTGGCTATCAGCTGGCCAGTGATTTAGAGGACGAGTTAGTTGATTTAGCCGGCTATTTTTCGACACTCCCTATGTTTGAAGCCTTTATCAATCAATTCGATGAAAATGCGCCCAAAGAACCTATATTGCGTCGTGCTAGCTTAGCGGGTTTAAATTTACAGGCTGATGTGCGTGTTGAAGGCCATACTGATGATATTCCAATTGCGGCCGGTTCGCGAATGCGAAATAATTGGGTATTAAGCACTTTGCGTGCGCAACAAGTGATGCAATCTATGTATGGTGTGAGTAACTTGCCCGCTGATACCTTTGCAATTGCTGGGCGTGCGGAGTTTGACCCGCTGGTACCGCATGACACGCCAGAAAATCGTGCCATTAATCGCCGCATTGAAGTGGTGTTAACCTTGTATTTTGTGCGCGGCTAGTAAAATCATGGGCTATTTTTAAGCCCAGTTAATGGCGGTTAAACCTTGCGATGCTAACCAGTCATTCGCTTGGCTAAATGGCTTGCTACCCCAAAAACCACGGTAGGCGGACAGAGGCGAGGGATGGGCGCTGCATAAGCATAGGTGACGCGGTTCGATGAGGCGTTGCAGTTGTTGTGCTGGTTTTCCCCATAGAATAAACACTAGCTTATGGTGATGATCGTTGAGTTGATCAATAATCTGTTCGGTCAGTGTCTCCCAACCTTGACCTTGATGGCTGTTGCTTTGGTTGGCTCGTAAGGTGAGCACGCGATTAAGCAATAGAACGCCTTGGCTTGCCCAGCCTGATAAATCACCGTTTATTGGACATTGCCCGATATCATCATTAAGTTCCTGAAAAATATTTTTGAGTGATTTGGGTAGCGGTGACACACTGGCATCAACCGAAAAACTCAGACCATGGGCATGACCTGGCGTGGGATAAGGGTCTTGGCCGACAATCACCACCTTGACTTGTTCGTAAGGGGTCAGATTAAGCGCTCGAAACCAATCCGCTTGTGCCGGCAAAATCGTCTGTTTTTGCGCTATTTCTTGGGCCAAAAACGCCGCCAAACGCTGCGCTTCAGCGCTGGGCCAATAGTGTTCTAGGCGTGATTGCCAGCTCGGATCAGTAATAAAATCTTTAAGCTCCACGTGCGTGACTCAACTTAAGGCGATAGCCGCTGTCCATGCCAGCTGCCATCCGTATGACGTGTAAAGTTGATGCGGTCATGTAAACGATTTGGACGGCCTTGCCAAAATTCGATACGTTCCGGCGCTAAACAATAACCGCCCCAATGAGCAGGCCTGGTCGGTGCTTGATTGGCATAGCGATGTTTGAGTTCAGCCATTTTTTGTTCAATAGCTTCTCGGTTCGCCAGCACTTGACTTTGTTCCGACACCAGCGCGCCAAGCTGACTATCAAGTGGCCGACTTTGGAAGTAGCGGTCTGACGCTTCAGCACTTATTTTAGTGACCTTGCCTTCAATGCGAATTTGGCGCTCAAGCTGTGGCCAAAAGAAGTTCAGTGCTGCAAAGGGGTTATGAGCAAGCTCTTCACCTTTATCGCTGGCATAGTTGGTGTAAAACACCAGGCCTGCTTGATCAAGCTGTTTTAGTAATACGATGCGGCTGTGGGGACGTCCCTGTGCATCGACAGTGGCTAGGTTCATCGCTGTGGGCTCATCAATCTTGTGATTAAACGCATCGTCAAACCAGGTTTGTAACAATAGCAAGGGTGATTGCGCGATAAAACTATCGTCTAGCGCGCCCATTTCATAGCTTTTACGTTCGGCATGATAATCACGATTTGGCATGGTTCACCTCAGTTAGAACAGTTAGGTTTTGGATGATCATCATACTGAGCGAAATCACAAAATGCTAGAGGCCCGCGCAAGCGCAGGCGTTTTTAGTCTATAATTTGGATATATAAACACCTTGGGAGACGTGCTATGGCGCAGGGCTACAATGCAGCGGAAATTGAAGTGTTAACCGGTTTAGATCCGGTGCGCAAGCGTCCCGGTATGTATACCGATACGACACGCCCCAATCATCTTGCGCAAGAAGTCATCGACAATAGTGTCGATGAAGCCTTAGCGGGTTTTGCCAATCGTATTGAAGTGATTCACTATCCAGATGGTTCAATGAGTGTTGAAGATAATGGTCGTGGGATGCCTGTTGATTTACATCCTGAAGAGGGCGTACCGGGTGTTGAGGTGATCTTGACCCGACTCCATGCCGGTGGCAAGTTTTCTAATAAAGCTTACCAGTTTTCAGGTGGTTTGCATGGTGTCGGGGTATCGGTAGTGAATGCCCTTTCGAAGCGAGTTGAGGTAGAAATTAAGCGCGATGGGCTGATTCATCATATTGCCTTTGAACAAGGGCTTCGAGTCAGTCCACTGACGGTGACTGGTAAAGTCGCTAAAAAACAAACCGGTACACGGGTCACTTTTTGGCCAGAAGCGCAGTTTTTTGATAGCCCTAAATATGCCTTGTCACGATTAAAGCATTTATTGCGTGCGAAGGCGGTGTTATGTCCAGGCCTGCTGATTCGTTTTGAGGACCAGCAAAGTCAAGACGTGCAAGAGTGGTGTTATGAATCCGGTTTGCAAGACTATTTAGTGCAGTCAATGGCTGATCAAGAGGTCTATCCAGCGGAGGGATTTGTCGGTGAGCACCGTGGTGAGCAAGAGGCGGTTGCTTGGGCGCTGGCTTGGCAGGTAGGCGGGGAAGCCCTGGCTGAAAGCTATGTCAATTTGATTCCGACCCCGCAAGGTGGCACCCATGTGAATGGTTTGCGCCAAGGGGCAACGGATGCGGTGCGGGAGTTTTGTGAGTTTCGTAATATGTTACCGCGTGGTTTAAAACTCTCTCCTGAGGATGTTTGGCAAAACGTCGCCTACGTACTGTCGGCCAAAATGCGTGATCCGCAGTTTGCCGGTCAAACTAAAGAGCGCTTGTCATCACGTGAAGCAGCAGTTTACATAGGTGGCGTGGTAAAAGATGCCTTGAGTCTCTGGTTGAATCAGCATACCGATGTTGCTGAAAAAATTGCTGAACTTGCGATTCAGAATGCGCAGTCGCGGCAACGTAAATCTAAGCAAGTGACCCGCAAAAAAATCACCATGGGACCGGCTTTGCCTGGCAAGTTGGCCGATTGTACTGAATCGGATTTAACCCTTACCGAGTTGTTTTTGGTTGAGGGGGATTCCGCTGGCGGTTCGGCCAAGCAAGCTCGTGATAAACGTTTTCAGGCGATTATGCCGTTACGCGGTAAAATTCTTAATACTTGGGAGGTCGCTTCTGACCAGGTGTTGGCATCACAAGAAGTGCATGACATTAGCGTGGCGATTGGGGTGGATCCTGGTAGCGATGATTTATCCGGTTTGCGCTATGGCAAAATTTGTATTTTGGCCGATGCCGATTCGGATGGCGCGCATATTGCAACGTTGATCTGTGCGTTATTTGTTAAGCATTTTCCAAAGCTCGTTGAACAAGGCCATGTCTATGTGGCTATGCCGCCGCTGTATCGTATTGATTGGGGCAAAAATGTGTCTTATGCGTTGGATGAAGCGGAGCGGCAAGGAATCTTTGATAAGATAGCAAATCAAAAATCTGCAGGGAAAGTTCAAGTTACGCGCTTTAAAGGTTTGGGTGAAATGAATCCATTGCAATTGCGGGAAACCACCATGGCGCCAGCAACACGCCGCTTAGTTCAGTTGCAATTAGACCCAAGTCATGCCTTTGCCAAAATGGATATGATGTTGGCCAAAAAACGGTCGGCTGATCGTAAAGCTTGGTTGGAAGAAAAAGGCGATCTCGCTGAGGTCGTATAGGACGTTAAGATGCAAAAATTATCAACCCGGGTAATCTTGTCTTTGCTGATGGGCGGAGGCTTAACTTTATCTGGTCTTACCGGTTGTCAGGGTCAAAGCGTTGGTGTAAAAAACGCTGAAGCTGCCGCTAGCACGGCTAGTCCAACCGAAGTATCGGCGACAACGCGTATTAATCCAGCTTGGATGTATGACATCTTAGTCGCTGAAATGTTGGCTACGCGCGGTGATTTTGTGAACGCTTATCATGTCATGATGCGTGTGGCGACGCAAAGTCAGGATGTCGCCTTGGCAGAGCGGGCATTTCATTTTGCGATGAGTGGTTATGAGCCTCGCGGTATAGAGCAAAGCGCGGCTTTATGGCGTTCTTTGGAACCGGCGAATGCCACGCCATGGCGTATAGGTTATATCATGGCCTTGCGTGAGGGTCAGCTTGAACAAGCGCTTGATAATTGGCAAGCTTATCGTCAGCGTTCCCCCGATTCGCTAGAAGCCGATTTAAAAAATGCCGCTAGTCAGATTGGGCAGGGTATGGAGCCAGAGATTTCACTGGCATTTTTTGAACGACTTTATCAGCGATACCCAGATGAATGGAGTGCTGGCTATGTCTATGGTTTTGTGGCTGATCATTATCAACAACCTGAAATAGCGGCTGACGTATTAGAGCGAGTCATCTTACATCGTCAAGCAGAACGGGATGTGTTTTTTGCGCTGATAAATATTTATCTTGAACAAGATTGGTATGAGCGTGGGATTGAGGTATTAGCGGATTACATGGTAGCGCATCCTGATGACTGGACCATGCAAGAGCGCTATGCCAGACTTGAAGTACGTGCACAACGCTATGATGAGGCTGAAGCGCGCTACAAACGAATTGTGAGTAACAACCCGCAGGCGCGTGCTTCACAATTATCTTTGGCCTTGTTGTTATTAGATCGAGGCGATTTTGAAACGGCGATTGGCCATTTTCATGCCTTGCTGCGCCAACAGGCCTACCAGGATATTGCCAATTACTATTTAGGTCTGATTTATCACGGGCAACAGGATGCGTCTCTAGCGCGTCAGCATTTAAGTCGTGTGGTGGATCCAGCTTACTATGTCGATGCCCAATTAGTACTTGCTCAACTTGATTTTGATAGTTTGGGGCTTGAAGCCGCTTTAGCGCGTTTAGCGCCCTTGTCATCACCCGATGAAACAACGCAGTTAAAACTTTGGCGTGCGCAAGGTTCGTTTTATTCACAAGCCCAGCGGTGGGACGATGCTGTGCGCGTATATCGTCAAGCCTATTCTCAAAACGCTGAATTGTTAACCTTAATTTATGCTTATGCGCTTAGTCTCTATAACGCGGGTTTGGATGATGAGTATGAGTTTGTTATCAAGCGCGCATTACAATTTTATCCTGATGAAGCAGATTTATTAAATGCGTTGGGTTATTTTTATGCTGAAAAAGGCATTAATCTAGCCGAAGCGAAAGTGTTGCTTGATCGTGCATTGGAAATCGCGCCTGATGCATTTCATATTATTGATAGTCGCGGTTGGTTAGCTTACCAGCAGGGTGAGTTTGAATTAGCCGAGAAGCTGATTACCCAGGCCTGGTCAATGCAGCAGGATGAAGAAGTTTTGTTGCATTTGATTAAGGTGAAGTGGGCTTTGCGTAAGTTTGAGGAGGCAGAAGCCTTATGGCAGCGTTATCACCATCAATATGCTGATAACGAAGCGGTGCAAAATCTGCTGATTAAGTTGCGGGCTGATTCAAAAAAATCAGCCACACAGTAGTCACCTCAAGTTGGGCAAACCATTTGACCGAGACGCTCAGTGAGTTTCAGGTTTTCAGAATAGTCAACCGGGCAGTCAATAATCACCACCCCAGGGATGTTTAGCGCGCGCTCAAGCGCGTGTTGCAAAGAGTAGTCGGCGGAAACACGTAAACCGGTTGCGCCAAACGCATCTGCGAGTTTGACGAAGTCTGGGTTATTGAAAGCGATATTACTTTCGCGGCCAAATTCATTGAGTTGCTTCCACTTGATCAAGCCATAGCCACTGTCATTCCAAATTAAAATGACCATATCCAGCTTGAGCCTAACGGCTGTTTCTATCTCCTGCACATTCATTAAAAAGCCCGCATCACCGGTCAAGGCAACGACTTTGCGCTCGGGATAAGCTAGTTTAGCGGCCATGGCGCCAGGTAATGCAATGCCCATCGAGGCAAAACCGTTCGATATAATGCAGGTATTCGGTGCTTGAGCAGGATAGAGTCGCGCCATCCACATTTTATGGGCGCCGACATCACATATCACAATGTCTTGATCATCAAGTGCTTCACGCAGGTCATAAATCGCTTTTTGAGGTTTGACTGGAAAACTGGCATCGTCAGCATATTGGCTTAACTCGTTATCTATCAGGCGTTTGATCGGACTCACATCGGTGATATGGGTGCGATTAACCTGTTGGCACAGTTGGTTGAGGCTTTCGTTTAAGTCGGCCACCACACCGACCGCCAGACTATAGAACTCATCCACTTCAGCGGGTTGCGAGTCAAGGTGGATAATGTGACAATCTGGACAGTGGTTCCAAAGATGTGGGTGGTATTCAACAATATCATAGCCAATACAAATAATGACATCGGCCCGATCAATACCGCAGGCGATGTAATCACGAGCTTGCAATCCAATTGTACCTAGTGCCAAAGGATGGCGACAAGGTAGAATACCTTTCGCCATAAAGGTATTAGCTACCGGTATTTGATGCGTTTCAGCAAAGCTGGCCAGTGCATCGGAGGCATGATTGCGTACAATGCCATTGCCAGCGAGGATAATGGGATAGCGGGCTTGGTTAATCAGCTCAGCCGCTTGGGCTATTTTATCCGGATGCGGAAAAGGCGCTTTAGGGGCCTGTGGCTTTAAGGGCAGTTTGTTAACAGGCATGGGGGCTATATTTTCGGGAAAGTCTATAAATGAGCAGCCAGGCTTTTCCATTTGTGCCACTTTAAACGCTTTACGAACGACTTCAGGCACAATTTCGGGACTTAAGATTTGTGTACTGTATTTAGTAATGGGTTGAAATAAATTTACTAGATCAAGCACTTGGTGGCTTTCTTTGTGCAAACGTGTTGTCGAGGCCTGACCCGCAATTGCAACGACTGGCGCGTGATCCATATTAGCATCGGCCACACCAGTGACTAGATTAGTCGCCCCTGGCCCTAGGGTAGATAAACAGACACCTGCTTTACCGGTTAAACGACCATAGACATCGGCCATAAACGCGCCGCCTTGCTCGTGACGAGTTAAGATAAATTGAATCGGACTATCCAGTAATGCATCCATAATATCGAGATTTTCTTCTCCGGGGATGCCAAAAATATACTCGACCCCTTCATTTTCAAGGCACTTTACAAAGAGTTCTGCTGCGTTCATGGTTCCCACCCTTGTGTTTGAATGGTGATAAATCTAACAATATAATTCCACATTTAATAATAGCAATTTTTCGGTGTTTTCGTGTTTAAAGTCTAATATTTTCCATCATTAGCCTTCATGAAAATTTTTAAGTGGGCAAGCTGTTTAATTGCAGATCTAAGCCTTTATACTGCGTTAATTAATTAAAAAAAACAGGATCGGATGTTTGGCCAATATTGTTAAAGCGACGTTGAGTGTAGGGGGCATGACTTTCATATCACGCATTTTGGGGTTTGTGCGCGATATGGTGATTGCTCGATTGTTTGGCGCATCGGCAGGCGCTGATGCGTTCTTTGTCGCCTTTAAAATCCCTAACTTTTTTCGACGCTTATTTGCTGAGGGTGCGTTTTCACAAGCCTTTGTGCCGGTGTTGGCAGAAACCAAAGAGCATCGTGGCCATGAGGCGGTGCGCCATCTCGTTGCGGCTATTGGCCTGCGACTGGGTTTTATTTTATTGATCTTAACCCTGTTTGGGGTGTTTGGTGCATCCTTGTGGATGACCGTCTTTGCACCAGGCTTTCGCAGTGATCCGGAAAAATTTGCGCTTGCGACTGCTATGTTACAACTCACTTTCCCCTATTTGTTATTAATCTCCTTAGTGGCCTTGTCTTCGGCGCTGATGAATACCTACAACAAATTTGCTGTACCGGCGTTTACACCGGTTTGGTTAAATCTGGTGTTAATTGGCTGTGCGATATGGTTGGCGCCACAACTTGAAGAACCGGTGATGGCCTTGGCTTGGGGGGTATTATTAGCAGGCCTGGTGCAGTTGTTGTTTCATTTGCCATTTTTGTGGCAGATGAACTTATTACCGAAACCTACTTTGGCCTCGGATCCAGGTGTTGGTGAAGTCAAACGTTTAATGTTGCCAGCCTTGTTTGGCGTGTCAGTGGCACAGATTAATCTATTGGTCGATACGATTTTAGCCTCGTTTTTGGTGACCGGTAGCGTGTCTTGGCTCTATTACTCCGACCGGTTAATGGAGTTTCCGCTGGGGGTGTTTGGTGTGGCATTAGCTACCGTGGTATTGCCGGGTTTATCAAAAAAAGCGGCCCGGGCTGATTGGGCGGGTTTTAAACGCGATCTTGATTTTGCGCTCAAGCTCGTGGTGTTGATTGCACTACCCGCTATGTTAGGTTTGTTATTGCTTGCGCACCCATTACTGGTTACTTTATTTTTTTACGGTGAATTTACGGCCTTTGATGCGCTGATGTCGAGTCAAAGTTTAATGGCCTATTCACTCGGTTTACTGGGGTTCATTTTGGTAAAGGTACTCGCGCCCGCGTTTTATGCCCGCAAAGAGATGAAAACCCCGGTCAAAATCGCGGTGGTAGCCCTGGTCAGTAATATCATGTTGAATTTAATCTTGATTGGTCCTTTGGCCCATGTTGGTTTGGCCTTGGCGACGTCAATCTCGGCGATGCTAAATGCTGGGTTGCTCTATTATTTTTTGCTTAAACAAGGCGTGTTTAGTTTGCAAACCCCTTGGCGAGCTTTTTTGCTGCAAGTGAGTTTCGGCTTAATTGCGATGATTGCGGTGATTCTACTGATCAATCCAGAGCAGCAGGCCTGGTTAGCTTTTAATGCTTGGCAGCGGGTCAGTTGGTTATTAGGTATGATTGTACTGGCGATGCTGGCGTATTTAGCGACCATGATGGTGGTCGGTTTTCGGCCAAGAGCGTTTTTGCGCCAGCTTAAAGCTGGCAAAGATAAGCCAGAAAACCTTGACCTGACGTGAATGCGAAAGGGTTACAGCCTGAGCTGAATCCGTTATAATCGCGGTTTATTTTTAAAGCGACTTGCCGTTTGCTATGCGTTTAATTCGTGGCCTTCATAATATAAGCCAGTTTACTGCCGATTTTGCACAGGGCAGCGTGGTCACCATTGGCAATTTCGATGGCGTTCACCTCGGTCATCAATGTGTGTTGGCGCAGGTAAAACAGCAAGCACAAGCGCTGAATTTACCGAGTGTGGCGATGGTGTTTGAACCGTTTCCGATTGAGTATTTTCGACCGGAACAGGCGCCGGTTCGGTTGATGAATTTGCGCGAAAAAGTACGTGCGCTGGCAGACGTGGGCATTGATTATTTGCTGTGTGTCAGCTTTAATCGCCAATTTGCCGCCCAAAGCGCGGTCGATTTTGTCACGCAGATTTTGCACCAGCAGTTACAGGTGCGCCATTTGGTGATAGGCGATGACTTTAAGTTTGGTTATCAGCGTCAGGGCGATTTTGCTTTTTTGCGCCAATGCGGTGAGCAAATGGGATTCAGTGTCAGCGCCATGCCGACCTTTAATCTTGACGGCGCGCGCGTGAGCAGTACGCGGGTACGCCAGGTGCTGGCCAAGCCGGATTTGGCCGAGGCCGCAAGGCTGATGGGGCAGGGCTTTCGGTTTGAAGGGCGTGTCATTCACGGTCAAAAACTGGGGCGCACCATTGGTTTTCCGACCTTAAACCTGAACCCTAAGCGCTTGCAAATGCCCGTCAGCGGCGTGTTTACCGTCAGGGTTGCAGGCCTGAGTGAGCAACCTTGGCCGGGCGTAGCCAATATAGGGGTGCGCCCCACGGTACATGGTCAGCGGCCTTCAATTGAAGTACATTTATTTGACTGGCATAAAATGGTATACGGCGCCCACGTTGAAGTGCGCCTTGAGGCGTTTATCCGCCCAGAAATGAAATTCAGTGGTTTGCCCGCGCTGCAAGCGCAAATTGCGCAAGATGCCGAGCAGGCCAAATTGTTATTAATCAATTCAAATCATTCAATTTTGAGTAGCGAACATGACCGATTACAAAGCAACGCTTAACCTTCCTGAAACCGACTTCCCGATGCGTGGCGGGTTGCCACAGCGCGAGCCTAAGCAGGTGCAGGCCTGGTTGGATGACGATCTGTATCAAACCGTGCGTCAGGCGATGGCGGGGCGGCCAAAATTTATTCTGCACGATGGGCCACCCTATGCCAATGGTGATATTCATATCGGTCACGCGGTCAATAAAGTGTTGAAAGACATGATTGTTAAATCTAAAGGTTTGAGTGGCTTTGATGCGCCGTTTGTGCCGGGCTGGGATTGTCATGGTTTGCCGATTGAATTGAATGTTGAGAAAAAACACGGCAAGGTCGGCGTCAAGCTTAATGAGCGTGAATTCCGCCAGGCCTGCCGCGATTATGCGCAAAGCCAGGTTGAAGGTCAGATGAAGGATTTTCAACGCTTAGGGATTATGGCGGATTGGAACAATCCTTATTTAACCAAGGCGTTTGATTTTGAAGCCAATGAAGTGCGTGCGCTGGCTAAAATCATTGAAAAAGGTCATCTGGTCAAAGGCACCAAGCCGGTTTATTGGTCGATTGGTGGCCGTTCGGCACTCGCGGAAGCGGAAGTGGAATACGATGAAAAACGCTCCAATGCAATTGATGTCCGCTTTAAGGTGATGGACGAAGCCGCGTTTTTTGAGCGCTGTCACCATATTGAGGACCATACAGGCGAAGGCCCGATTTCGGTGGTGATTTGGACGACCACGCCCTGGACACTGCCTGCTAACCAGGCGGTGGCGATTCACCCTGAACTTGAATATGCGTTGGTACAGGTCGAAACCGAGCAGGGCAAAGAGCGCCTGTTTATGGCGGAAGCCTTGATTAAAGATGTGATGGCGAAATGCGATATCGAGCATTATCGTGTGGTGGCCTATGGTCGCGGCGATCAGTTTGATTTAATCCGTTTGCAGCATCCGTTTTATGAGCGCATTGTGCCGATGATTTTGGGTGAGCATGTCACCACCGATGCCGGTACCGGCTGTGTGCATACCGCGCCGGGTCATGGTCAAGACGACTTTATTGTTGGCTTAAAATACGATTTAGAGGTGGATTGCCCGGTCGATGGTTCGGGCAATTTCGTCGCCGGCACCCCCTTGTTTGAAGGCTTGAATGTACTTAAAGCCGATGAGGCGGTGTTGGACGTTTTGCGTGAGCGCGGTGCGTTATTGCATCATGAAGCGATTCGTCATAGCTATCCGCATTGCTGGCGTACCAAAACGCCATTGATTTTCCGCGCCACGCCGCAATGGTTTATTAGCATGGATCAACAAGGTCTGCGTGCCAGTGCGATGGAGGCGATTAAAACCGTGGAATGGGTGCCGGATTGGGGTCAAAACCGGATTGAAGGCATGATTGACGGCCGTCCGGATTGGTGTATTTCGCGCCAGCGTTTATGGGGTGTGCCGATTTGTATTTTTGTACATAAAGTCAGCGGCGAAATGCACCCACGCACCACCGAACTGATGGAGTTGGTCGCGCAACGGATCGAACAGCAGTCGATTGATGCCTGGTATGACTTGGATGCCCGCGAGTTGCTGGGTGATGAAGCCAACGACTATGAAAAAGTACAGGATATTTTGGATGTCTGGTTTGATTCTGGCGTGACCCATTATGCGGTTTGTCAGCAGCGTGATGAACTCCATGCGCCAGCGGATTTGTATTTAGAAGGGTCGGATCAGCATCGTGGTTGGTTCCAGTCGTCACTCTTGACCGGCATGGCGATGAACAATGCCGCACCTTACAAACAAGTGCTAACCCACGGCTTTACGGTGGATAAAGACGGCAAAAAAATGTCCAAGTCGAAAGGTAATGTGGTCGCGCCGCAAAAAATCGCCGACACCTTGGGCGCAGATATTTTACGTCTGTGGATTTCGGCCGCCGATTACCGTTATGAAATGACGGTGTCGGACGAAATTATCAGCCGCACCGCTGATGCCTATCGCCGTATTCGCAATACTGCACGTTTCTTATTGGCGAACTTGAACGGCTTTAATCCGGCTACCGATTTGGTGGCCTATGAGGATTTATTGCCACTCGATAAATGGGCGGTCGGGCATGCGCATCAATTGCAGCAGCAGATTGTTGAATCTTATGAACAGTATCATTTCCATCAGATTTATCAGGCGGTGTCACATTTCTGCTCGATAGAAATGGGGGCGTTTTATTTAGACGTGATTAAAGACCGTCAGTACACCTGCAAAACCGACGGCTTAGCACGGCGTTCGGCACAAACCGCCTTGTATCATATTATCGAAGCCATGACGCGCTGGATTGCGCCGATCTTAAGTTTTACCGCCGAAGAACTTTGGCAGTATATTCCGGGTGAGCGTGAAAAAACCGTGTTTGTGGCGACCTGGTACGAAGGTTTAACCGCGTTAGATGAAAGCGCTGAGATGAACTCGGCTTATTGGGCGCAGATGATTGAGGTGCGTTCTGCGGTCTCTAAGCGCCTGGAAGAGTTGCGTAATGCTGGAGAAATTAAAGCCAGCCTCACCGCACAGGTTAAACTCTATGCTGATGGCGAGCTGTATAACGCATTAGCCAAGTTGCAAGACGAATTGCGTTTTGTATTGATTACCTCCTACGCGCAAGTCTTGCCACTGGCAGAGAAATCCGCCACCGCCGTCGAATCCGAATTAGACGGCTTATGGCTTGATGCACAAGCGGTACAGGCCGAAAAATGCCCGCGCTGCTGGCATCATCGTGAAGATATCGGTGCCGATGCCGATCATCCTGACTTGTGCCAGCGTTGCGTTGATAACGTCGTTGGGGATGGCGAAGTGCGCCATTTTGCTTGATATTGGCTTTAACCGATCAACTCTGCGCGGCTGGGTTATGCCCTTGCTCCTTCGGCTTTTTTCTTCGAAAAAAGAGGCGTCGCAAGAGCACAACCTAGCCGCTTACAAGTTAGAGCAAGTCGAAAGCGCAAGATGCAAATCTTTAGTACAACTTTATAGTCCAAGACAAAACAGCAAGACTTATCACGCAAGGTAATGATATGCCAAATCTAAAATCTATCGTTTCGCAAACCGGGTTGCGCTATCTGTGGTTAGCAGGCCTGGTATTGGTGCTGGATCAAATCACCAAGTATCTGGCGGTCAGCTATTTGACCTTTGGTGAGCCCTTGGCTGTGATGCCGCATTTTAATCTGACGCTAGTCTATAACTATGGCGCGGCCTTTAGTTTTTTAGCCGATATGGGCGGCTGGCAGCGTTGGTTTTTTGTGACCTTGGCAGTCGGTATTAGCATCGGCTTGCTGTTTTGGTTAAGTAAGCTAAAAGCTAAACCGACTTTTGAAGTATTAGGTTTGCAGTTAATTTTGGCCGGTGCAATCGGCAATTTGATTGATCGGTTGCTGTTTGGCAAGGTCACCGATTTTCTTGATTTCTATTATGGCAGTTGGCACTATGCTACCTTTAATATCGCTGACGTGGGCATTACGGTCGGTGCGGCGATGTTGATTATCTATGAGTTCTTTTTGCGTCCCAAAGACACACCAAAATCTACCGATACAACCCAGCAACCTAATTCAAATTGAATTAGGTTGGGTTATGGATGCACTGAATGGCATCTGCTAAAACGGCTTCCAAATCTAATTCAGCCGTTGGCTTAAATTCTAGCGCACCTATACAAAAGTCAATATTGATAGCTTGGGGTAAGTCTAATGGCCTGAGTTGCGCAATGGCGGTTTTCAAGCGATCACGAACTTTGTAAAGGTCGTCACTGTGTTTATCAATACTTAATATGACAAATTCATCGCCGCCAAAACGTGCAACTAAATCGGTTTTTCGTGTCGATTGGGTGAGTGCGTCAGCAAAAATTCGCAGTACTCGGTCACCAAATGCATGACCAAACTCATTATTAATATCCTTGAATCTATTAAGATCAATAATGGCTAAAGAAGCGTGTAATTCAGAACGCATGGCGAGATCGAGGTGCTTGCGAGCCTGACCATAAAAACCGCGTCTATTAAGCAGGCCTGTTAAATCGTCGGTTGTTGTGTCGGCTATATATTTGATTTGGTTTTCGGCAATCATGGCGAGGTCTTGCAGATTGCGCAATTCATTGTGCTCAAACTTTTTGGGTTTTGAATCAAGAATACAAAGGGTGCCAATAATAAAACCAGATGGTGATTTTATTGGCTGCCCAGCATAAAACCGAATAAAAGGCGCATCCTTTACCAAAGGGAGCTCGCTAAACCGCTTATCTTGAAAACAATCTTCTATAACAAGTGGTTGTTCATGGAAAATCGCCTCATTACAAAAAGAATCCTGTCTTGGAATCTCTGCAATGTTGGTACCAAAAGCAGAGATAAATAGTTGTTTATCTCTGGTCATAATCGTGATTAATGCAATCTCTGTATTAAACAGACGGGCAGTAAGTTCGGTAATGCGATCTAAGCCTGGATCTTGAGTCGGCTGGGTCAAGCATAGATCTTTGACGGCTTGCAGCCTTTGAGGCTCGATGTTGGGGAGTTTGATTTGGTCCATACAAGGATTTCTTTATGTTGATTTAGCTATTTTGAACCAGGCACTATACAAGGCCGGCAAAAATAACAGTGTTAAGAGCGTGCCTACCGTGATGCCACCTATGAGAACATAGGCTAATGGTCCCCAAAAAGTGGACGTGGTAAGCGGTATAAACGCCAGCACGGCTGCAAGTGCAGTCAGTACGACTGGACGAGCTCGTCGCACCGTCGCATCGACGACGGCATCATAATCATTGAGTCCATGACGTTTATTATCATTAATTTGCCCCACTAGGATTAAGGTGTTTCGCATTAGGATACCGGCAAGACCTATTAAGCCAAGGGTGGCGACAAACCCGAAAGGTTGCGAAAACAGTAGCAATGCCGCCACTGCCCCAATCAAGCCTAGCGGTGCAGTAAGCAAGACCATCAAGGTGCCACTAAATGAGCGCATCATCAGCATAATCAAGGTAATCATTAAAATCACCATCACCGGCATCAAGGCGCGGATTGAACCTTGCGCTTTGGCCGATTCTTCAATTGTGCCGCCGATTTCAATCCGATAGCCTGGTGGTAAGGTCTGATTAAGCGTTTCAAGTTTTGGCCAGATTTCAAAGGTCACATCGGGTGGCTGCGCACCGGATTTAATTTCACTGTTGACCGACAAATAAGGAGTGCGATTACGGCGTTTTAATACCGGGTCTTCATAGGCGATGACCAGTTCGGCGAGTTGCGACAATGGCAGGCTTTGCCCGGTAGGTGTAGTGACTAATAAGCTGACGAGTTGTTCGAGGTTGATCATCTCGCGTTTATCGGCGCGTGCAACCAGCGCAACACTTCGGGTATCGATACGTAGTTCGGTAAGGCTTTGTCCTTGTAGCGCAAATTGCAGTTGCTGGTGCAAGGTTTGACGCGTAAAACCAAGTTGTGCCAAGCGTTGTAGGTCAAATTCAAGCTGCACCACTGGCGCACGTTGACCATAATCCAAGTGAGGTTCAAGCGTGGCAGGGTGATCCGCAACAATATCGCGCACCTGATTAGCGATATCGCGCAAGATTAATGGGTCATCGCCCATCACGCGAAATGTAATGGGCCAGGCTACGGGTGGACCATAGAGCAGGGGATGAACACGCACGCGGGCATCAGGGAAGGCGCCGTCATTAATTATGCTCTGCAAACGCGCTTGCAGTTGGTCGCGCTCATAGCGGTCACCGGTGATGGCAATAATTTTGGCAAAAGCCGGATTGGGTAGTTCGGGATTAAGTGCCATAAAAAAGCGCGGTGCGCCTGCGCCAATGTAGCTTGCCAGCGATTGCACTTCAGGTTGTTCATTTAAAATGGCTTCCATCCGTTGGGCAACCGCATCGGTGGTGGCAAATGCAGAGCCTTCGGGAAGATACAAGTCGATCATCAGTTCAGGTCGGTCAGAGCTGGGAAAAAACTGTTTCTCAACTTTTTTGGCCATGCCGATGATGGCCAGCACCAATAGTACAAAGGTAAATATTATGATGCTTTTACGATAGTTTACACAGCCTTGTACAATCCGGCGCAGTAGTTGATAACCTTTGGTTTGGTAGGCTTGATCTGCGGCAACCTTGTCGGTATCGAGGTGCGTCGGTGCGCCAGGATGGTTTTTTAATAATTTAACTCCAAGGTAGGGGGTGAAAATAACCGCAACAATCCAAGAGGCCACGAGGGAAATCGCGAGTACCCAAAAAATATTGCCGGCATATTCACCTACATTGGAAGCGGCAAACCCAATCGGGACAAACCCTGCGGCGGTAATGAGGGTGCCGACTAACATCGGCATGGCGGTCACCGACCAGGCATAGGAAGCGGCCTTAACCTTATCCAAGCCTTCTTCAATTTTAACTAACATCATTTCAATCGCGATAATCGCATCATCGACAAGTAATCCCAGTGCCAGGATTAACGCACCAAGCGTAATGCGATCCAAGTTTTTGCCGGTCAACATCATAATAAAGAATGTAATCGCTAAAGTCAGCGGCACCGCGAGCGCGACCACCAGGCCTGCTCGTAGGCCGAGGGCTAAAAAGCTGACTAGCATCACGACACCCAATGCCATTAAAAACTTGAGCTGAAACTCATCTACAGCCATGCGGATGGCGTTGGCTTGATTGGTTATTTGCTCGAAAATAATGTCCGCAGGCAGTTGTGCTTGCAGGCTTGCTTCAATTGCGTGCAGGTTTTTGCCAAGAGTTAAACCATTAAAACCGGGTTGCATCACCACGCCAAGCATTAAGGCTTCTTGGCCTTGATCACGAATGATATAGCCGGGTGGATCTTGAAAGGCACGCGTCACTTCAGCAATCTCACCCAGGGCAATGACTTGATTGCCAAGTTGAATAGGCAGTTGGCGCAACTGGTCTAAATCACCCATGTCTTGGTTAAGACGCAAATAGGTTCGACCGGCAGCGGTTTCAATAAAGCCGGCGGGCAGTAATTGATTTTGGGCCGCGAGGGCATCAAAAACGCTTTGCGGTGCGAGATTAAGTTGCGCTAATCGATCCAGGTTTAAATCAACCTGCACTTGTTGTGGTCGTTCGCCCAATAGATTGACTTTTTGGACACCGGGTACGCGTAATAATTGATCACGTAGTTGTTCGGCCGGTTGAATCAGTTCATATTGCGGGCGATTCGCTGAGGTGAGTGCATAGAGACTAAAATAAACATCGGCAAAGTCATCGTTGACCACGGGTCCAATAACACCGCGTGGCAATCGAGGAGCTTCATCGAGCATACGTTTGCGCACTTCATAAAACACATTTTGTACTTCAGCGGCCGGGGTTTCATCGAGGAATTGAATTTGCATGACCACCAGGCCTGGTCGTGCCGTGGTTTCAACGCGATCAAAAAAAGGCACTTCTTGAATGCGCTTTTCTAACCGGTCGGCCACTTGTTGTTGCATCTCTAATGCCGATGCGCCCGGCCATTGTGCTGATACGGTCATCACTTTAATCGTAAAGCTTGGATCTTCTGCGCGACCTAAACTTACAAAGGCATATAAGCCTGCTAGTGAAACGAGGATAATAAAATAGAGCGTGATGGCGCGTTCACGCACCGCCCATGCCGATAGATTAAAGCGTTCAAACATACGCGAATTTCCTTTTAATCATTGAGGATGCGAACAGCTTGATCAGGTTGCAGGCGATGCACGCCATGTCGAACAATTTTGCTGTCCTCGGCTAAGGTGGGTTGGATAAGTGCCACCCCGTTATGCAGCCGAACTAGCGAAACGTCAGTTAGTTGCGCTTTATTATCAATGACTTGCCAGACATGAGGGCCTTGACCAAGATCAATCAGGGCGCTGCCAGGTATTTGTTGTAAGCGATTGGGTAAGGGTTGCTCAAAGGTTACCGAATAGCGTTCACCTAATGGGAGCTTCGCTAGGGCTTGCTTCGCGTTGGTATCATCAGCAATAGGTTGATAGCGAACTGCAAATAGACCGGTTACAGGATCGGCCAGGGGTTCTTGCTCAAATAAGCGCAATTCAATTGCACCTGTTGGGGTGATGAGCTTAGCCTGCTTTGGCAGCGCGGCCATGCGATGCGCGGGCAGATGCGTGAGGACAATGAGCGCATCGGTTTGGATAAGTTCAAGTAAAATTTGACCGGGTTGGACTTGTTGGCCGGGTTCAATCATAACTTGGTTAATGCGGCCTGAAATCGGTGCCTTGAGCTGGGTGTAGTTAATTTGGCGCTCAGCGAGGGCACGCTCTTGGTTGAGGCGTGCAAGTTGTGCCGCTAGGCTTTCGATGCGGGTTTCGATTTGATCGACATCTTGCTGTGATACCAGTTCACGTTTAAGCATCGCCTTTAAGCGATCACGATCACTAAAAGCTAAACGCTGATCGGCTGCAAGTTGTTTGATGCTAGCATCAAGACTATTGCGCTTGAGGACAAAATCCTCGGCATCCAAGCGTATCAGTGTGGTGCCTTGATTCACCTGATCACCTCGTGTTACAGGCCGTTCATTTACCCGGCCACCGACTTCCATGCTCAGTAAAATTTGTTGCGCGGGCAGCAGTTGCCCGAGTGCTTGCCATTGCTCATGTTCAACGAACATCACATCGCTGACCTCAACAGGGAGGCTGGTGTGCTGCTGTGATGATGAGGTGTCCGTGACTTGTTCGTCAGCTGAACAACCCGCTAAGGTAAACATCAGTAGCATCACGCCCGCAGTTAAGGTTTTAGTTGCCATACTTACCTCTCTAACTATCATAATTTAGCCTGGTGAAGGGGTTTGTTGTAAAACCTGCAGCATGCGCGGACTTGGAAACCCGTCTGCCGGTAGTCCTTTTTGGACTTGAAATTCGCGTAAACCCTGCCGGGTGCGCTGTCCAGCAATGCCATCGGCACGTCCGACATCAAAGCCGAGTCGGTTTAAGTGATTTTGTAAGGCAATGACGTCTTCTCGGCTCATGGCGGCATCATCAGCAGGTACTCTGGCAACCAGGCCTGGTTGATGCCGAATTTGGTCAGCGATTATGCCGACTGCAAGGGCATAGTTGTTTGAGTTATTCCAGCGTTTGATGACATTAAAATTATGAAACACGAGGAAGGCAGGACCACGATAGTCGCCGGGTAGCAGCAGGGCAGCTGGCATATCTTCAGGTGAAGCATTCGTCAGTTTGGTACCTGTTGCACTGGTAATACCAAGCGACGCCCATTCAGCTATAGTGCGTTGCGTGCGACCGTCTGCAAGCGCATAGTTAAAACCTTTTGGTAGTCGAACCTCATAGCCCCAGTCTTGACCTGTGCGCCAACCTAGACGATTTAAAAAATGCCCAGCGGAATGAAACACATCGTCGAGACTATTAAAAAGATCTTTGCGACCACTGCCGTCACCATCCACCGTGTAGTGAATATAATTTGATGGCATAAACTGAGTATGTCCTAGGGCACCCGCCCAAGAGCCTTTCATTTGTTCTAGGGTTAAATGCCCTTCCTCAAGAATGCGTAAGGCATACAAAAGTTGTTCAGTAAAAAATGCACTGCGACGTGGGTCATAGGCTAGGGTGGCCAGGGCTTCAATAGTGGGGGTATTCCCGGTAAAGCTGCCAAAATTGGTTTCCATCGCCCAAAATGACAATAAATAGGCGTCGGGGATGCCATAGCGTGCAGTGACAGTGCCAAGCAGTTCGGCATGTTGTTGCCTGAGTAATCGCCCGCGCTCAATGCGAAGTGGGGTGACTGTCATATCAATGTACTGCCAGAAAGTACGGGTAAATTCCGGCTGGCGTCGGTCGAGTTCAAGAACACGTTCATTGAGTTGAACATTCGCAAAAGCCATATCAAAGGTTGCTTCGCTAATGCCGGCACTGAGCGCTTGGGGTTTAAACTCTTGGACCCAGCGTTGGAATTCGGCTTGATTTTGTGCCGTTTGCGCGCCAACCTGCCAAGGGAGTAATAAGCTAATTAAAACAAATCCGTACTGAATAAATCGCGTGTAAGCCATAGACTGTCCAGTTTATTAACATATTTTGATTGGTAATGACGCTTATTCTAACGAAAGCCAAAGCCAAAAAAGGTAAAATTAACACAAGTTAGTCAATCATTGAAAGTTAAGAAGGGTAAATGAAATTTTTTGCGACCGCGCCAAACGGGTTATCTGAGTTATTAAAAGAAGAGTTACAAGCCTTAGGCGCGCAAGCGGTCAAAGCACAACCCCGCGGTGTCAGCTTTGAGGGTGGATTAATTGATGGCTATCGTGCCTGTTTATGGTCACGCCTGGCCAATCATGTGTATTTAGTCCTGTTGGAAACCGAGCTGGATACCCAAGAAGATCTGTATGCCAGCGTTCGCGCAATAGACTGGTCATGCCATATGACCGAAGATCATAGTTTTTCGATTTCGTTTACCGGCAAAGGCATGGGAATTGAGCATACCCACTTTGGCGCGCTCAAAATCAAGGATGCGTTGGTCGATTATTTCCGCGATAACACCGGCCATCGTCCGGCGGTAGATCGTGATTATCCCGATATTCAATTACACGGCCATTTAAACCGTAATCAATTTACCTTGAGTTTAGATTTGTCCGGTCATAGTTTGCACCAGCGAGGTTATCGTGAAGGTCAGCAGGTTAAGGCACCGTTAAAAGAAAACGTCGCAGCGGCGATTTTGATTCGCGCCGGTTGGCCGGAGTTGGCCGCGCAGGGCGCACCCTTATTTGATCCGATGTGTGGTTCGGGTACGTTTTTAATTGAAGCAGCTATGATTGCATCGGATACGGCACCAGGCCTGGCTAAGGCGCAAGATATGGGCTTTTTATCCTGGTTAGGCCATCAGCGTGAGATTTGGGATGGCTTGGTCAAGGATGCGGTGCAACGTGAAGCTGCAGGCCTGGCAAAAATTCCAAAAATCTATGGTTCGGATGCCCATGCGGGTGCGGTCAAAATCGCTCGTCAGGCGGTGCAGCAAGCCGGTTATGCCGATGTGATTCAAGTACAGGTGTTGGCGGTTAATCAAGCTCAACCTGAAGCCGATCTTCAAGTTGGTTTAGTAGTGACTAATCCACCCTATGGCGAACGCCTAGGCGAAGAAGATGAAGTCAAAGCCCTATATGTGCAAATTGGCGAGATGTTGAAACGTCATTTTGTTGGCTGGCAAGCGGCCGTATTAACCTGCAATAAGGAGTTAGGACTCTATTTAGGTTTAAAAGCCAAGCGCGACCATGCGTTTTTTAATGGTGCAATGGAATGTAAGCTATTTCGTTTTGAGGTTGAAGAAGAGTTTTTCCGTCAACCCGCGCTTAAAGCCGGTGCGGATTTGGCCACAGAAGTTGAAATGTCGATGGCCGATCTGGCACAAAGCGAAGGCGCGCAGATGTTTGCCAATCGGTTACGCAAGAACTTAAAAACCCTGCGTAAATGGGCTGATCGCAATAAGGTGTTGGCCTATCGAGTCTATGATGCCGATATGCCAGAATATGCCTTGGCGATTGATTATTACCATACGCTTGAAGCCGGTGAATGGTTGGTGGTGAATGAGTATGCCGCACCGAAAACGGTAAATGCGGCGAAAGCCAAGCGTCGTTTGTATGAGGCGATGGCGGTCTTGCCAGAGGTGTTTGGCATAACCGCTGAAAAAGTGGTGTATAAGGTTCGCCAAAAACAAAAAGGTACAAGCCAATACGAGAAGCTCGAAGAGCGCAAAGATTATTTTACGATTATCGAAAACGACACCAATGTGCGGGTTAACTTTACCGATTACTTAGATACCGGTTTATTTTTAGATCACCGCGATGTCCGTGCGTTGGTAGCGAAGCTCGCGAAGGGCAAGGATTTACTGAACCTGTTTTGTTATACCGCCACCGCGACCGCACAAGCGGCGGTGGCGGGCGCTAAAAACTCGTTGAGTGTCGATATGTCGAAAACCTATCTTTATTGGGCCAAACATAACTTTATGACCAACAATATTGACTTGCGCCATCATCAATTGCTACAAGAGGATGTGGTCGCTTGGTTAAAAAATCCGCCCAAAATGGAACCGTTTGATGTCATTTTTCTTGATCCGCCTTCATTCTCGACTTCCAAGCGGATGGAAGGGGTGTTGGATATTCAACGTGATCATGTTGAGTTGATTGAGCAGGCCGGTGCGTTATTAGCCGAAGGTGGTGTGTTGGTGTTTTCGAATAACATGCAGAAGTTTAAACTCGATACCGAGGCGTTAAGTGACTGGCAGATTGAAGATATCACCCGTAAAACCCTGCCGGAAGATTTTAAACGCAGCCCGAAAATTCACCAGGCCTGGTTGTTACGTAAAGTTGGGAGCTGAAAATGTTGATCACTTTATTTGTTATTACGCTATTGTTCTTGGTTATGGCTATTGCTGCTGTGATTTGGCAGCGTCGTCACCTAGTGAAAATAAAAGCCGACCAGCGCGTTTATGAGGTTTTATTTGAGCGTTTGCGAGAAGGGGTTATTTTTACTGACAAAGAACGGAATATTGTTAGAACCAACCCAGCTTTTAGCAAAATCACCGGTTATGAGTTTGCAGAAGTGATGAATAAAAACCCCAATGTCTTGAGTTCGGGTATGCAAGATGCCAGTTTTTATCAAAAGGTCTGGGATGCCATTAATCAACAAGGTTTTTGGGAGGGGCGACTTTGGAACCGTAACAAGTCTGGCGAAGCCTATTTACAAAAAACCTCTATTATTGATTTGGCTTCGTTGAATCATCCCAAGCTGGGCTTTATGGCGATTCAGTCAGACATTACCAGTCTGGTTACGCATGAACAAGAGCTTAATAAGTTATTACATTATGATGCTTTAACTGGATTGCCTAATCGTTTGCAGTTAACCAAACATTTAGAGGTGGTGCTAAAAAACGCGCAGGCCAATAGCGATATGGTTGCGGTGTTGTTCATTGACTTAGATGGCTTTAAGACCATTAATGATAAATTCGGTCACGAAGTAGGTGACAAAGTCCTGATTCAAACAGCCCAGGCACTCAAAACAACCTTAGGAGAGCATGCGATCGTATCGCGGGTAGGGGGTGATGAGTTTGTTGCGGTGATTAGTCACCTTAAAAATGAGCATTTGCTTAATAATCTTTTAAACAGAGTGCAGCGTTCTATTAGCGAAGTGGGTTATAGCCAAGATGTGCTTCTTGAATTGTCTGCCAGTATTGGCGTTACCCTCACCCCTGAAAATCAAAGTGAAGCAGAGCAGTTAATTCGGCACGCTGATTTAGCCATGTATCAAGCTAAACAGGCTGGCGTGGGTTTTATTAGGTTTTTTGATTTAGATGAGGATCGCGAAACTAAACATTATCGTCGCATTTGGTTGGAAGTTGAAAATGGCTTTAAAGAGGGTGAGTTTGAACTTTTTTATCAACCCAAAATCAATATGCGCACGGGTGAAATTGTTGGGGCAGAAGCTTTAATCCGTTGGCATCACCCTCAGAAAGGCTTAGTTATGCCCGATAGCTTTTTACCCTTTATTGAGCGTAGTTATTTGTCAGAAACCTTGGACAAATGGGTGATAGTTCAGGCGCTTAATCAATTGAGTGAATGGCGGTCAATGGGGCTAGAGTGGCAATTGAGCATCAATATTACTTCACGTTCATTGCAACAAGCCCATTTTGTGTCGAACTTGGCAAAACGGCTTAAAGAATATGGCACTGAATTGGCGCCTTATTTGGAGATTGAGGTACTTGAAACGAGTGCGCTAGAAGATATGGAGCACGTCATTGCAGTTATTGGTCAGTGTCATGCATTGGGTATAAGTTTTGCATTGGATGATTTTGGGACGGGGTATTCGTCATTACAATATCTTCGCGACTTACCGGTTGATATCATTAAGATTGATCAAAGTTTTGTTCGTAAAATGTT
This sequence comes from Thiomicrospira aerophila AL3, assembly GCF_000227665.2. Taxonomy (NCBI): domain Bacteria; kingdom Pseudomonadati; phylum Pseudomonadota; class Gammaproteobacteria; order Thiotrichales; family Piscirickettsiaceae; genus Thiomicrospira; species Thiomicrospira aerophila. The sequence goes on from NZ_CP007030.1 coordinate 642,574, forward strand.
GCATGACCCAAATGACTTATCTATTGTCGGCGGTGTGATCAGTTTGTGTCGTGTCTTCAACCGTCAAGTGATTGCCGAAGGGGTGGAAACGGCTGAGCACGGCGAAGTTTTACTATTATTAGGTTGTGATTTTGCGCAAGGATATGGCATTGCCCGTCCAATGGATGCAGGAGCATTAATGGTTTGGCAAGCCCAGTGGCAAGTAAAACCATTTGGTTTAGTGCATAATCAAGCGATGTTTGGCCGAGGCGATACGAGCTTATTACGAGCTGAAGTGATTCATCGTTTGTGTGTTGATCAAGTCGAAGATTACATATTGGGCAAGCACGAAGCGGCGCCTGATGTAAATTCGAAACAGTGTGATCTTGGTAAATGGCTTGGTCATTACAGCTTAAAACATGACCAAATCTGTCATGAGTTAAAGCAAGTGCACAGTGAGTTACTATTCACGGCAGCTGAACTCATTAAACTATGCCAAAAGGGACAGCAGTCTGCTGCACAAGACCAACTCCCTAAACTATTTAATAGGCGAGATGGTTTTATTAAAGTCATGCGCAAACTGCACAATGCTGTGGTAAACATAACCGAATAACCTAAAATCATAGAGGACGAGTGTGGAACAAGGAATTCAATTTGATGCGGACTTAATTAAACGCTATAACCAAACCGGGCCGCGCTATACCTCCTATCCGACCGCGGTACAGTTTGACGAGTCATTCGGTATCGCCGATTATGAAGCCGCTGCTGAACGTTCAAACGCATCCGGGCGCGGGTTGTCACTGTATTTTCATATTCCGTTTTGCGACACCATTTGTTTTTATTGCGCCTGCAATAAAGAATGGACCCGTGACCGTAAAAAAACCACGCCCTATTTAGAGCGTCTGTTTAAAGAAATCGAATCGCAAGCCAAGTTATTTGATCCGAATCGCAAAGTGGAGCAATTACATTGGGGCGGCGGCACTCCGACGTTTATTAATCACGATGAAATGCGTCAGTTAATGGCGAAAACCCGCCAACATTTCAATTTGTACGATGACGACAGCGGCGAATATTCGATTGAAATAGACCCGCGTGAAGCGACGGCTGAAACGATTAAACTCTTGCGTGAACTCGGCTTTAACCGCATGAGTTTAGGGGTGCAGGATTTTGATCCGAAAGTGCAAAAGGCGGTCAATCGTATTCAGAGTGAAGAAGAAACCTTTACCGTATTAAACGCGGCGCGTGCCGAAGGCTTTTTGTCGGTGAATGTCGATTTGATTTACGGTTTGCCGTTTCAAACCCAAGACAGTTTTTTGCAAACGCTGGATAAATTATTAGCAGTCGAACCGGATCGTTTCTCGGTCTTTAATTACGCGCACATGCCCAGCATGTTCCCGACGCAGAAAAAAATGCGTGAAGAAGATATGCCGACCCCGGATCAAAAACTGGCGATTTTGCAGGCGACCACCGAACGTTTATTGCAAGCGGGTTATGTGTATATCGGCATGGATCATTTTGCCAAGCCGGATGATGAGCTGGCGGTAGCGCAGCGTAGTGAAACCCTTTATCGCAATTTCCAAGGTTATTCCACCCACGCCGATTGTGACTTGATTGGCATGGGCGCGACCTCGATTGGTTTGGTGGATAACACCTATTCACAAAACCGCAAAGACTTGGAAAGTTATTATGCGGCGATTGATGCTGGCAAATTGGCGATTTTCCGCGGGGTGCATTTAACGGAAGATGACGAGTTGCGCCGTAACGTGATCACGCGGTTAATCAGCCATTTCCATTTGAATTTTGCTACGGTGAATCAGCAATGGGGTATTCGATTTGACGAATACTTTGCCAAGGAATTGATGGCGGTACAACAGTTTGCCAAAGACGGTTTACTGACGCTGGATGCGCAGGATATTTATATTACCGCCAAAGGACGGTTATTGATTCGTAATATATGCATGGCGTTTGATGCCTATATCAAACCCGGTACCACCAATCGCTTCTCGAAAGTTATATAGTAAGTATTTTTAATTATTTTAATTGCAAGCCCAAGTAAACTTACGTATATTATGTAAGTAAATTTACTTGAGTTTTGCTTATGCGGTTTATTCGTCTTCGTTTCATTCATTTGTGCGGTATTTCTTGTTTAAGTCTTGGGTTATTAGGCGGCTGTAATACTACACCTCATCAGCTTAATGCTGATTTTGATTTGCCTAATACCGTACCGGCCTTTTCAACGCCGCAGGAAAAGACAAACGCTCTAGTCGATCAACGCCGCCAAGCCAGCTTAGCCAATAAAGAGCTTGTGGAGCCTTCGGTCACGCCCAGATACAGTTTGCACCTCCAAGACCAGTCGGTTGCGGATGTGCTCCAACAGCTGGCTTGGATGGCAGATAAAGAGCTGGAAATCTGGCCTCATCAGGCACCGCCTATTAGTCTCAGAGCAGATAATTTAACCTTGAATGAGCTATTACACCGTGTAGCGGTGGCGAGTGGCTTACAGGTGTTATTACAACAACAACGTATTATTGCGCGCCCTGATCAGTTGTATTGGCAAGCCTATCCGGTTGGCCTGCTCAATTTGCAGCGTTCTAAGGTTGATAACCTCGTTACCAATCTCAATATTGGGCAAGTGAGTTTAATGGCGGCGCAGCAAAACTCCAGCCAATCCAGTATGAAGATGAGCAGTGATACCCATATTTGGGGTAGCCTAACGAATCATCTTGCACAATTATTAATCAACGAACCTCTAGCTAGCGAACTTCCATTGCAGCAACGAGTGATGGCGCAACCTGAAGCGGGTCTGGTCATGGTGCTTGCCAGCTATCAGCAACAACAACAGGTCGCCGACTGGTTGGCCCAGCTGCAATCAAGAACCAGCCGACAAGTCTTAATTGAAGCGGTGATTGCTGAAGTGACTTTGTCACAAGACTATCAAACGGGTATTGACTGGAGCCTAGATGGTTTCAAAAATCGTAGTGGTATGAGTCAAGTCAGCCATGACCGGATTTTTAGTGCTAGTTTGGGAGCGGTGGGCTTAGATGTGATGTTGGGCTTGCGGTGGTTAGAAAATTTTGGCCAAGTTAGTGTGCTGTCAAGTCCGCGCGTTATGGCGCTAAATAATCAGCCAGCGATGCTTAAGGTGGTGGATAACTTTGTGTATTTTACGATCGGTGTCGTGCGCACGACTAATCAGAATGTGACTGAAGTAACCTATGGCTCTAATTTGAACTCTGTTCCGGTAGGGTTGATTTTAAACGTTCAGCCGATGATTACCGAGCAACAGCAGGTATTACTGAATGTGCGCCCCAGTGTGACACGGATTATTGGGCAGGTTCAGGATCCAAACCCTGATTTAGCGGCTGTGGGGGTGAAAAATTTTGTGCCTTTAATTCAAGAGCGGGAAATGGAAACCTTATTACGCTTAAACAATCAGGAAACGGTGATGATTGGTGGCTTGATTCAGCAACGCCAAGATGAGCAGCAGTCAGGTTTGTATGGCCTGGCGCGTCAACCCAGTACGTTGGCACGTTTATTTGGCTTGCAGCAAGCGACGCAAAGCAAGACTGAACTTGTGGTGTTGTTACGTGCCACCCTGGTGGAGGATTAGGTGGTGAGAGTACATGAAGAAGCACAACGCAATTACTTACTACAACATAATGTGCTTAATGACGCGCAATTGGCTCTGACCGAGCAAGCACAGCAATTGCAAGGTGGTAGCCTGCTCGATAATAGTGTTAAGTTAGGTTTTTTAACCCGGGAGCAGGCCAGTTTTTACCAGGGGCAGCAACTCGGGTTAAGTTATTTAAAGTTGGCTAAGCTTATTCCAGACCCTGAAGCGCTCGCCCTGTTTGAACCGGTACTGTTGCGAAAATGGCAAGCGGCGCCCATTAAGTTGCAACAGCAAAAATTGACTTTAGGAGTGGTGAATCCCGATGATCTCTGGGTACAAGATCAAATTGAACACTATTGTGCTTCACGATTACCGTCCCTTCAGCTTAACTGGGTATTGATTAACCGGGATGAGTTGCCGGATTTTCTTGCGCGCAGTTATCAATATCAGCGTGCAATTCCAGCGCTGATTAATGAGGCACTTGAATTATCTCCGCAGCAGGCGAGTCTTAATGATCAGGATGATTTTCGTCACCCGATTGTGCGTTTGGTGGATAGCTTGTTAAGTGAGGCAGTCAAACAGGGCGCATCAGATTTACACTTTGAGCCAGAGCAGGCGTTTGTGCAATTACGCTATCGTATTGATGGTTTATTAGTCTTGCAGCATTATCTTCCGAAGGTGTTGTGGTTACCTATTTTGGCACGTATCAAGATTTTAAGCGGTTTGGATGTCACCGAACAGCGGCGGCCACAAGATGGGCGTTTTGCAATGATGTTAATCGGCAAAGCCATTGATTTTAGGGTGAGCAGTTTACCTGGCGCTCAGGGCGAAAATTTGGTGCTACGCGTGTTGGATCAACAAAAAAGTGTCTTGGATTTGGCGGCCTTGGGATTAGATACGGCGCGCGAACAGGCGTTACGGCGTTGGTTAGCGCAACCAGCAGGGGTTATTTTAGTTGTGGGGCCGACCGGATCCGGCAAAACGACCAGTTTATATGCGATGTTAGCCAGCCTGAATCAACCGGGTGTCAATATTATGACGCTGGAAGATCCGATTGAATATCGCCTAATCGGTTTGCGCCAGACTCAAGTTAATAGCGAGTTTGGGGTTAGTTTTCAACAGGGTTTGCGGGCGATTTTGCGGCAAGACCCAGACATTATTTTAGTCGGTGAAATTCGTGATGCCGAAACGGCTCGCTTGGCTTTTCAAGCTGCGATGACCGGGCATTTGGTGTTATCTACCCTGCATTGTGACCGTGCCAGCCAGGCCCGTTATCGGCTAATAGATTTAGGGGTCAGTGAAACGGTGATGAATGAATGTTTAGTGGGGGTGATGGCGCAGCGTTTAGTCCGGCGCTTAGCACCGGAGCAGGCCAGTCAGGCTGACTATGCTGGCCCAAGTCAAGCTCGTCAATATGCCGGTCGGCAAGCTTTGATCGAAATGGTGTCACGTTGGCCTAGTGATCAACAGCTCGGTGATTTTTTTGATCATGGTGCGCAATTAGTGGCTAATCAGCGTACTGATCAGGCTGAGTTGCAGCGGGTGTTAGGGGTATAGCATGCCTAATTTTCGGTTGACCTTTATTACGACAGATGGACGGGTTAAAACGGATGAGTGGGAGATGCCCTCTGAGGCAAGTGTGCGCCAGCTACTTGACGAGCAGGGCCGTGTGCTGATTCGGCTAAAACGCATTGATCTTGACCTTAAACAGCGCGGGTTATCAGGGTTAATGCGTCGATTTAACTTAACTCGCAGCCGCCAGTTTGATTGTGTGCAACTGACTGAAGACTGGGTGGCCTTGCTCGCCTCGGGATTGAGCGTTAGCGATTCTCTTCAAACCCTATTAGAGTGGCAGCAAGATAGCGCCACCACGGCAAATTCAGTATTAGGTTCGGCACTCCAGCAAGTGGTGGTGCGGCTGCATGAGGGGATGCCACTTGACCAGGCCTGGCAAGCATCAGGATTGCGCTTAGAGGCGACTTGGTTATTGAGTATTAAGCTAGGTATGCAAACCGCTCAATTGGTGGACGTATTGCGCCATTGGTTGGCTTTACAGCATTGGCGTCGGAGTTTTCGAGGACGGCTTAAGAAGCTGTTAACTTACCCACTGATTGCTTCGAGCATTTTAATGTTGGTATTAGGCTTTATGTTGGTTTGGGTTCTGCCTGATTTGATTGGATTTTTAATCGATATGAACGCCCCGATTAATCAGGCGACGCGCTCGATGTATGTTGTTTCTAATTTGTTGATATCGCAACCATGGCTTTTGTTAACCGGTTTGTTAGGCACGGCGCTGGCCTTTTGGCTAGGAATTAAATTACTTGGATCACAACGTATTCCTTATATAGGGCGTGTGACTTTAGCGCTTGAACGGGCCTATTTAATGCGTCAATTTCATTGGTTGCTCGCCACAGGTACTACGCTACACGATGCGGTAGGGCAAATGATCGCTAATAATCCTTCAACTGAGCGAAAAACTCAGTTGCAAGCCCTGCACGATCAACTGGCACAAGGGGTGCCTATGCCGCAGGCTGTGGCACAAAACTTGGCCTTACCTGGATTTAGTCAGAAGCTATTAACCCTGGCTGAAAAAACCGGTCAGCTCGCGCCGGTGATGCAGCAACTCGCTGATTATTTTGAAGCGCAGGCCAAGCAGCAACTGGACCGTTTGGAACCTTGGGTTGAACCTATTACGACGCTAGTGCTTGGAGGTGTTGTAGTCTGGATGATCTTGGCTATTTTAGGCCCAGTTTATGGGATGATGGCGCATGCGATTTTTTAAATCTAAAACAACCTTAGCGTTAAGTTGGTTTGATGGTCGAGAACTCAGCTCAGTTAGTACAGTATCGTCTGATAGCAGGTCATTGGTGGTGCTGTTGAGTAGCGATGAATCTTGTCAGTGGCAAGTACGCCCTAAGTTGCAGCTATGGCAGGCCTGGTCTTGGATGCGTGCGCTAGTGCGGCGCGCGCGCTATAGCGCTATAGATTCAGCCTCGCGTCGTTTCTATGCCTGGCCGATTATGCGTCGCTGGCAAGGGCAAGCGGTGTATTTGCAGCAACAATGGGAGCCGCACCAGGTTGATCTGTGCAACCTTAATGACCAGCTTGGCATTGGGTTATATGGTTTTAATCAATGGTGGCAGGCCTGGTGGCCACAAAGTGCCTTGCAATCGTTATTGGTGGGGCAGCCAAAACAAGCATGGGTAATGGTGCATTTACAGCTGGCGCCTAAGCGGTGGGTGCAAGTTGCCCATTACCAGCAGCAGGCCTGCTGGTGGCGAGTGCTCAGTGAACGCGAGGCAATCAACTGGTCGTTTGAATATCAACGTTTTGTCGATTATTTGCAACAACAACCGCTACCGCCTGCGCAAGGCCCCTCATGTTTAATTTGGATAGATCAGCAGGGATATCGGGTGATATCAAATCCAGATGACAAAGCGGTTTGGATGCCCGATTCAACTTCTGCTATAACGCATGCTGTTCCACACGCCTGTGCGTTTGATGCACCTCAGGTGCTGACTCGTTTACAGCGCGTAAAACCGATTTATGCCTTGGCACCTTGGTTTCAAACTTATTTGACCCAGTTAAGACGCAGGAGTTTGATCAAGTTGAATGTGTTCTTAGCCGTTTGGTTAATCTTATGGCTTGTGGCATTAATGCTGTTTGATCCGCTTTGGCGTACTGATAGCAATAAAGGACATCCGCTCCAGTATTCGTTTAAACAGAGTGCTCAGCTTGATCCGCCTCTTACTCGTCAGCAACAACAGCAAATTACCAGTGAGTTACTGGCATTTCAACAACGCTACCAGGCCTGGCAATCCCAATCTGTTAAGGAGTATACCCAGGCTATATGGCAACACTTGACTGACTATGGCATGGGCGTTGAAAAAGTGCAGTGGGCTTGGCAGTCTGAAGGCTATTGGCAGTGGCAGGTTAAAGCGCAATTAGCCGGATCTCAGCGTCATCAGCTAGTTGAGATTTTAGAGGACTTTGCGCATCAACAGTCCTTAACCGGACGGTTGGAGCAGTGGAGTGTGGATTTGCAGGGTTTAGAGATTGAATTGGGGCGATTACATGACCCTCAGCAGGGTAGCGTTATGGTTAATTGGACGTGGCAATTATGGCCTTAAAAACCTTGGCTAAACCGCTGGCGGTAACCATGTTGCTAAGCAGTGGTTTAGCGCTATTGGGTAGTTGGCACGGATTAGCCTATCAACAGACGCGTGTGCAACAGCAAGCTACCGCTCAATACCAACAGCAATTAGCCGCGCAAGCCGAATATCAAACCTGGTTAGCGAGCGTGCAAGCCATGCAGCCTGCACTGAGTTTGTTACAGCTCGATGCAACGGCCAATGACTGGTTAACCGCCTTAAACAAGTGGCAGCAGGCGCATCAGCAGGCCTGGCCAGACCTTGAACTCACTCAGTCGCAACCCGCTTACAATTGGCAGCGTTATCAGTTGCACAAGCAGTTGCGGATTAAGGATCTGGCTGATTACCAGGCTTGGTTGGTTTGGCAGGCCGAGCCATTTCATCCTGGTTTATTACCTGTGCAATGTCGTTGGCTAAGTCAAGGGCATCGTCTGAAAGTTGATCAGCCTAGTCAAGCGTTTAAAGGTACGATTGACTGTATTTGGCAACTGGATGTTTGGCAGCGGTTAATCGGTTCTGAACACGCTATCTCTGTGTCACCTCAAGCGCTACAGGATGATGATATTTATCAAGCGTTTGTGCCTGATACGCCAACTGCTAGTCTCGTTAAATCTTCACAAGCTGCTACAACAGCACCTGTCTCTGCCACACCTATTCCGGCGGCGGTTTTTTCCGGAGTGGTCGCGGATGGACAGCAGCAGTATGTCAATATTGACAATGTTTGGTCGAAGTTGCCAATGAATTGGTGTCATTGGCAGATTAAGCATTACGATGGTTATGCGCTATGGCTTAGTTCATCCGAAGCGTCCGGCAGGCCCCAGCTTATTCCGCTAGGGCAGCCTTTGCCGAATTGCACAAGGGATTAAATCTCAAAACAGACGGTGCGATGATTGTCATCTGCAGCAAAATTACTATCACTACTCGATATGAGCGTGGAGTTGTGCACCAGGCGCGCGCGCCCACTGCCTAGGCTTTCAGTACCATCTATAAGGCGAATCAGGTGGTTAATATGACTGTCGTCGTTGATTTCTGCGTAACACACTGCCCAGTTAAAGCTATTACTGCCATTGTTAGCAAGGTTGGCACTACCTAGGGTGCCATTGGGGCTGCCGCTACTCGTACCGTTTTTAACCAAGTAAATTGGTCCCCCCAAGCTGTGTTGTGATTTAGGGTTGATAAAACCGGTGTTATTGAGTTCGCTAAGTAAACGCTGACTATCAGCTTGCCAGCCGTTACCATCGGTTTGGGCGCGAGTGAGGATGTTGCCATAACGTTGTTCATAACTCACCAAGGCCATAGCGTAATTGTTGACATCATTGGCGGCGGTGCTGATTCTGGCATTGGTAATAAGTTCAGCGCCTTTCATAATACCGGCAATCAGTAAGCCGATGATAACCAATACGATAGCGATTTCAATTAACGAAAAACCGCCTTGGCGTTTTAATGATTTGTGATGTTTGAGTAAAGTGAAGCGAGTTGTTTTGGTCATAATTATCTCCATCATATAAATATAAGCAATATTGCTTAAATTTAATTGTAATTAAAAATAAGTATAAATACTAATAAATTTATAGGGAAATAATTTAAATCCAGTGCGATAAGTTTTACTGTTGCAGATTAATTAACAGACTCAATCGCTTTATCTGCGGGTTTGTTAGTGTTTTTCTTTGTAGGTGTGGTAATATTGAAATCGTGGAATGGGGCGCGAGACCCTCGAGCCGATAAGTACAACTTTGGGGCCAGATGTTATTTGTGGTGAGTACCTCGCTTATGTCCGAGGAACCTAAACTTATAGCCTAGGCTGCCACCTTGAACCCCCGGGTTCAGGGACCGCAGCCCCATTTCACTTCTATTATCGCTATGGACAATTATGAGTCTTACGCCTACCCAACTTCGTCAATTTCTTCGACATGCCCGTCAATGCTTATCTACTCTAGAGCAAGAACAGCACGCCGATCTGGCATTTAATCACTTTAAACACTATTGGCCTTGGTTAGCCGCGCGACCGCATGCAGCAGAAAAGAAAATACTGTTAGGTTTTATTTCAGCCGATGGTGAGTTGGCAACGGCTAAGGTGCTTGAGTGGGTGTTGGCGCAAGCAGATTGGCAATTAGCCTTACCGGTGCTGGGTGATCAACCGGGTGAAATGACCTGTGTTTTATGGGATGGACAGACGCCCTTGCAAGCTAATCGTTTTGGTATTTTAGAGCCGCAGAGTGAACGTGGACAACCAGGCCTGGCAATTCAAGCGATCAGTTGTGTATTAATGCCACTGGTTGCATTTGACCGTTATGGCCACCGAATAGGCATGGGTGGGGGCTACTATGACCGTATGCTAGCCGATCTCCGCAGTCTGCCGGAGCAACAGCGTCCTTGGTTGCTGGGGTGGGCGCATAGTTTGCAGCAGGTTGATCATCTAATACCTCAGCCATGGGATATTGCGTTAGATGCCTGTATCACCGAGCAGGCCTGTCATCATTTCAGTGCAAGTTACCGTTCTAGTCGATAAATCAAGTCAATCGCATTACTGTTTTCACCACTTTCACTTTTAATCAGCCAGTTTGGCGTTAAGTTAAAAAACAGTTGCACTGCGTTTTGACCGACACCTGATAAGTTGTGGGCATAGTTGATGTAAATTTGGTCGTTAATTGCACGACCTAAAATCAAACTATTGACTTCACGATCTTGCACATCAAAGTAGATGTCTTCTATTCCCAAGCCTCGGGTAAGATCATTCAGAATGGGCAGGTTATTTTGTAGTCCCAGTTTATACAGGGCGGTTAGCATTTGTGATTCATAGTTAGGCTCATTTTGTAGATCGCCTGCGCGACCAAAAATTAATAAATTCACAATTCTCGCTTGCGATTGAGTGGGTGTTGAATAGAACACAAATTGAGGACGCGTGGCCTGACCCGTAATATTCAATCTAGCGGTGGTCTGATCCACCACGCGGAACAGGTTGACGTCAAGACGAGGATTGTCGAGTGGGCCATTAAAATTAAATCGTGATTGATCAATTTCAATACGATTGCGTCGGTCAATATTTAAATGGCCACGTTCGATACGCACTTGACCAAAGCCTTGTGGTTCAGGCTGTTGTGGCGTTTGCACTAAATTAAGTTCACCCCCTAACCAAACCCGGGCATCCAGTCCGCGGATCTGTACATTGTCGCCAAAACCGACCGTGAAATCTAAGAATATCGGCAGGTCGGAATCCTCAACCTTAATTGGTTGCCCCTGTGCATCGAGCAGGATTTCATCACCACTGATCGCGGTGCGTGATTGCCCCGTTTCAAGAGCCAGATTGAGCTGGGTGTTTTGTAATTTTACCCCCCCCAAAATTTGAATGGCATGGGGGTGATAATTTAACCGAATGCCAATTTGACTGTTGATGTCACCTAATGAGGTGTTCAATAACTGGAAGTTGTCACTATCGAGTCGAACGAAAATGGGTGCCATGGCCGATGGCGCATCAGGGGATTGGGTCAGCAAGCTTGGATCATAGGTGATGGCTAAGTCCAATTGGTTATTGTCGGGTTGCAGCCAACGGCCACTGATTAATAATGGCTTTGTTGCCGGGATAGGATAGATGATGTCACTGACGATGCTGATACTTTGCTCACTCAGTCCAAGCAAGGGTAAATCAAAATCCAAGGCTAAACCAAGGTTCGCACTCAGTTTCGGGGCGTCCACTGTACCGTCTAGGTCGGCCTTGAAACTGAGGTTTTGTTGATGGATTGTAATAATATTTTGCCAGTCTTTAGCAAGGTAGAGATCAACAATATCGACTAAAAAGTGACCGCTTAAATCCGCATTAGACCAGGCCTGGTCAGGCGTTTTAGTGAGGCTGATCTGGCTGTCAAGTTGTCCATGTTGATTGAGTTGGGCTTGGCTGGTGAGATCGAGTTGATTCGGCGAGGCTTGAAGCTCATTGCGCCAGTTAAGCACGGTGAGCGGCAGCGCGGCCTCGGCGGTTTGTACATTGATAAAAAAGTAAGGCCAATTCAGGCTATTGTGCAAGGTCCAATCAAGTGTTGGGGTTTGATTGCCTTGTGGTTTAGTTAGGCGCCAATCTAGCCGTCCTTGTATAGCGAATTCGCCTAATAAAGTGATGTTGTCAGGTTGGAAGGGTGCTAACCAGGCCTGCCAAGGCAAATGCTGTGCCTGCCAACGAATTTGTTGTTGGTTACTTTCAACACAAAAGGAGGCTAGGCTATCTTGTTGCAAACACAGCGGACTGAGCGTCAGCCCCTGCTGGATACCTTGCCAGTGCCCCTGGGCGGGTTGAGCCAGTTGCCACCTATCAATAATGGGCGCATCTAACAGGAGCTCATCAATCATAAATCGAGGTTGTAAGCCGGTTACTTGCCAAGCGGACCAATCCATTATGGCTGCCAGGTTCAGTGGTTCTGGCCAGTGATCAGTGAGGCTTAATGCCAATGATAAATCGGGTTGCGTGAGCTCCAAGCGGTTCTGGGTTTGACCAGCTTGGGGCGACTTGTCGATGGCTTGACGGCTAAAGCTGAGCTGCTCGATGATGGGGGAGGTGGCCGTTTGTTGTCCTAGGTGGACTAAATGCAATTCAATTTGATGGCTTAATAGGTTATCCAAGTCACCGTTGGTGGTTAACTGGGCTTCAGTGAGTTGCCAGTCCTGCCAAGTGAGCGCATGGATTTGCCAACTTTGCGCTAGTCTAGCGCGACTTAGACTGCTCAGCAAGTCTTGGCTAGGGCTGGCTTGTCGAAGGGTCAATTCCCCCTTCAGTTGACCTGAGAGGTCAGGATGAAACTGTTCTAAACGAGGTGCATTAAGCTGTAAGTCTAAGGAGAGGTTTTCGTTCAACTGCGCAGCGAGTTCGAGTTGGTTATCACCTAGATAAAAACGCAACTTATCGAGGATAAGCTGACTGCGATCTTTGGCAAGACTTAAGGCCAAATCAAACTGACCATCAATGTCACCATAACGCACTTCGCTTGCTAACCAATCAAGTTGATAAAGATCAGGCCTGCTAAGACGGCTTAGCGCATGGCCACTAAATTCGAACTTGGACGGTAGGCCTGTCAAACTCAGCTTGGGTACATTTAAAATAATACTTCGCTCATCCCAATCGAGTAGCTGGATGCCACTATCTAAGCTGAATAACCAGGCCTGCTGATCCTCTTTGTCGTTGTTACTTAGCGTGCCGGGTAGGATGAAATCTTGCGTATTGATGCGCAGCTGGCCGGTTTTGTTGTCGGCATTCCACAGCATGACTTGGTGCAGGGTGCCGTGATCTTGAAGGGTTAGCGCGGTTTGTGCATTAATTTCTGTTTGGTGATTCACGTTGGGGGTGAAGGCAATTCGGTTTGCCAACTTAATTTCAGGAAGATTATGGCTTTGGATACGCAGCTTCTGATGGGTTTCAAGCGCTTGCACAAACCAACTGCCTTGGCCGTGACTGCTAAATTCAATTGCCTGTAGCTCAATAGGTAATGTGAGAGCTGCAAATGGGTCGTTAGCAGGCCTGGTGATGTTTAATTGCGTATCCCAATCTAGCGCCTGTTCGTTGCCGACCAACTGCTGTTGCCAGTCTAACTCAATGGGGCCGGATAAAGTGAGGTGCATGGCGAGGCGTGCTTCGTGAAGGTCTAGCCGCCCCTTTAGGGTGAGGGCGGGGATTTCGCTGTCAAGTGTCTGCAGGGGTTCTTGTACTGAGGCAGGCAGCAGACTAAAGTCTTGCCATTGATCGAGAGCTGCTTGCCACTCAATCTGTGTATGCTGGGCATGATGATAGTGCAGCATTGCTTCAAGAGTAAGTTGACTATTGAAAGCGTTGATATCTAACTGTTTGAGCCTAAGCCGTTGTTGGTGCCAAGTTAGGGAGAGCAAAGCCTGATCGATCAACCAGTCTTGCTCGCCTTGTTGTATCAAGGCATCATTAACCTGCAGCTGTTGTAAATTGATATCCCATGAGATGGCCGAGAAGGGCGCAAATAATTGATGCAGATCGCGAGTATCAAAGGCTAAATTTTGCAGACTTTGCCAGTCTAAAGGCTGCTCTGCTGCTGGCTTATCAGCAGTAATGATGCGAAGCTGAGGTGCTTTAATCTCTAAGCGTTTGATATTGATGTCTTGCTGGAATAGGCGATGAGGCAACCATTTAATGCTTAATTCACTGATCGTTACAGTCGCGGTGAGATCATCATCAGCTGAATGAGCCGGAAAGTAAAAATCTTTTAACCTAATACCTTGATAAAGTGGCCCTTCAAGTTTACCAATGCTAAGACCCTTTGGCCAATAATCGGCTACTAGTGGCGATTCACTGGCCCAGTCGTATAAAGCCTGGGGTGCTTGTGGATGTGAAATGACCCACAAGATGGCTAAGCTTAGCAGGCCTGCTAAAATCAAAGTGACCGACGCTAAAAAGCTTATCAGCGCTAACAGGGTGCGTAGGATGATTTTTTTGAGGTTTAGGACCATAACATCATCTTTATAAATCTAGGCCAAGTGAAAAATGAATCCGATAGCCGCGTTCAGGCTCGCTCAACGGCCAAGCTATATCGAGTTTTGCCGTACCAATTGGAGTAAAACCGCGAATCCCAAAGCCAGCTCCTATCAAATATTGTTCATTAGGTACGTCTTCATAAACCTGTCCGGCATCAACAAAAATGCCACTGCCAAGCCAGCGACTAAAACGATAGTCGGCTTCAACCGAGCCTTGTACCATATTGGCACCGCCTTCAAGTCCTCGCTCAGTGCGAATCCCAATACTTTCAAAGCCATAGCCGCGTAAGGATTCGCCGCCTAGCAAATAGCGATAGGTCGCTGGAATTTTGCGTAAGTCATCACTAAAAGTGTAGGCGGCTTGAATCCGGCCATGTAAACGTAAAGAAGTAAGGGGTGAGTAAATACCGCGACTACCTAGTTCAAGTTGTTGAAAATCGGCATTGGATAAAAAGCTGTCACTACTGACCCTAAAGCTAGCGGTATGGCGGTAGCCACTATTGACATAACCTTCTTGGTTGACCCATCGGTATTGCAAATTCACCCCACCAAGTAACGATTGAATAACTTCGTTATCTTGATTGGCGTAATTAAAGCTTTCTGTTTCTAAGGATATAAATGGGTTAATTCGAAATTTAGGTGTCAGTTGATAAACATATTCAGGTGAAATGAGACTACGGTTTCGTTTGAGTGCGGAGGATTGGGTGGCATCGACCCCCAGGTTAATATTCCAATATTGCACCGCCGGGCGCTTTCCTGGTAAACGATAACGAAAGGTTGCATTTTGCAGCTGCTGACCGATGATGCTTTCAATTTCATAATTATGCCCCCAGCGATTAAGCAGACGATTTTGAAAGCCAAAGATCAAACGCGCGCCAGTATCGGTCCCATAGCCGACCCCCACCGCATAACGGTGTTTTAGGTTATCTTCAACTTCGATGTCAATTGGAATGCGTCGGTCAATTATCCGATCAAAGTCCGGGTTAATCCGCACCATGCCAAAATATTGACTCGATACCAGTTGGGTTTGTAATTCGGTTAAGGGTGCTTGTTCAAACTGCTGTCCGGGTTCGAACTCAACATAGCTTTGCAAAAAACGTGGGTGGAGCTGTTCACTGCCTTTAAAAGTGACTTCACCAAACTGATAGGCCGCACCGGTATCGAGTTCAATGATAATAAACACCTCACCGCTATGGGGATTGACCCGAAATTCACGTTGAACAAATTGTGCGTCCAAAAAACCATTATTATGTGCTAGTGTGCGTAGGTCGCTTAGCGTATTGATGTAGTGGTCATGACGAAATACCTCACCTTCGGTAAGGCGTTGATTAAATTGACGATATTCACGCCAGACATTGAGGCGTCGGCCATCACCGCGAATTCGAAGTTGATAATCTTTAATTCTTACCGGCTCACCTAGCGTCAAATTAAAGCGGGCGCGAGTACGATCAGTAAAACGATCAAGTGATGATTCAACGCTTGCTTGGTAGAAGCCTAAACCCCTCAGGATGCGCAAAATTTCTTCATCAGTGCGATTAAATAAAAAGTCAGTTTGTGCTGGAAATTGATCGTGACTGAGTAGGTTCAAGCGGAGTTCTTGCAGTAGGCGTCGCTCAATATCTGGGTTAGCGGTATCGGTAAAACGAATTTGTACCTCAAGCTCAGGGTACGCTGACGCGATAGGGCTCATAGCCAAACCTATAATCATCAGCCACAGCGCTGCAAGACTGCGCCAGTCAAGTGATGTGGAAAGATAACAGTGCGCTTTCACGTTATAGTCTTAATTAGAATTTACCGTCGTGACGGTGCCATCTGCTTGAGTCGTATCCTGTTGCACAACCGCGTTCATCAGTGCTTCAAGTTGTTCTTCAAGGTGATTAGAGTAGTTGAGTGTGTCTTGGCGTAAACGAATATAGTCATAACAAAGGTTTAGCGCGACCATCAGCACTTTATTTTCACCTTTTAAGTGGGGCACTTGGTCTAACTTATCCTCAAGTAAGGTAGCGGCTTGAATGAGTATTGGGCGATCCTCTTCGGTGCAGGGCACGTCAAAATGATGGTTCAGCAGGGTGAGGGTTACGTGGGTCATAGTATTAACCTGGTGTTATGAAGTCGCTAAAAGGATAGAAAAACAAACGGCTAACATTGGCCTAACCTTTAACAGAGCTATGCTATTATTAAAGGCTTTATTAATTGTAACAAAAGACGTTTATTTAATGAGTACAAAGTTAGATTTTGATCACTACAATCAATGGATCGCCCCGATTTCACAGCTTGAATCACCGGCCTTTGTGCAAGGGTTGATGATTGGACAAATTTGCGCTGACACTAGTTTAACTGAAGCCTTATGGTTAAAGCAGTTTTTGACCGAAGCCGGTATCACTAAAATCAAAGAAAGCTGGTTGCATGATTTGCATCAGCTCTACGAACAAACCCTGCTAGGCCTCAACAGTGACGCATTTGAGTTAGAGTTGTTATTACCTGATGATACGAGTAGTTTAGCGCAACGTGTTCACCACTTAGCTCTGTGGTCAGAAGGGGTGCTGCATGGCTTAGGATTAGGCCAATTGCCAGAACTCAATACCGAGTTGACCGAACTGATTCAGGATTTGAGCGAATTGGCGATGGTCGCACCGCCTGAAGACGCAGACGATATGGCTGAGGAGCAGTATATGCAACTCTATGAATTTGCCCGCTTAGCGGCGATGATGTTTTATGATCAGCTGCACCCAATGGCGACCAAAGCGCCGGCCAAAGCAGCGTCGGATGCAGCGGTCACATTGCATTAAAATATTGATTTAAAACGAGGTCATCTTAAGTTAGGTTATATATGAATATTGAGCCATCTCAGATTGCGTTTTCTTGCGCACAACGTCAAGCGTTACTGGCATCTTTACCGCCTTGCTCGATTTGGTTGGTTTTTGCCGGCCAAGAGCAGATTCGTAATCGGGATGTCGATTTTCCTTTTCGCCCCCAGAGTGATTTTTGGTACTTAACCGGATTCAATGAACCTGATGCCACTTTGGCGCTGGTCAGTGCAGATTTAATTGCACGTTTGCCCGCTGAATGGCAAACCCAGTATGTAATTAACGATACAGCGCAATCTCAGGCCTGGTTGTGGCTTAGACCAAAAGACCCACTGCAAGAACGTTGGCAGGGTCGGCGTTTAGGCGTTGATGCCGCTGTTGCCGAACTAAAGGTGCAGCAAGCCTGGTCGCATGAGCAGCGTGATGAGATGCTCGCGCAGTTGGTTGGTTTTGCTGATCAAATTCATATAAGTTTCAGTATGATGGACTATTGGTCGCCCTGTTTACCAGATTGGATGGCGAAAGCACAGCGCAAGATTCGTCAGGGCGGTCAAGTTCCCAGTCAGATTGTTAATGCCGATGACAAGTTACATGGCTTGCGGCTCATTAAATCCCCTTACGAAATAGTCCAGTTGCGTCATGCGGCGCAACTATCGGTGCAGGTCCATTTAGCGGCGATGCAAGCGACGTGTCCAGGCGTGCAGGAGTATCAGGTGCAAGCTGCTTTGGAGGCCAAGGCGCACCAGCTGGGTGCAAGACGCATGGCGTTCAACTCGATCGTGGCAGGTGGCGAGCGCGCTTGTATTTTGCATTACACCGAGAACCAGGCCTGCTTAAGTGAGGGTGAGTTGGTGCTGATTGATGCAGGCGCTGAATGGCAGGGTTATGCGGGTGATATTAGTCATACCTATCCTGTCTCTGGGCGCTTTACTGAGCCACAACGCCAACTCTACGAGTTGGTGTTAGCCGCGCAGCAGGCCGTTATCGCGATGATCAAGCCCGGTATTGCCTATGAAACCCTGCATGATACGGCGGCACGCGTTATAACTGAAGGATTGCTAAAGCTAGGTATCTTAACGGGTGAGTTAGAGGAATCGCTCAAAAGTCAGGCTTACAAAGCCTACTTTATGCATGGTACTGGACACTGGCTCGGCTTAGATGTTCATGATGTAGGGCCTTACAAATTGCAAGGCCAATCGATTCAATTGCAGCCTGGGATGCTGGTAACGGTTGAGCCTGGGTTATATATCGATCAGGATGCGGCTGAAGTGGCTGCACGCTGGCGGGGTATCGGTATTCGCATTGAAGATGATGTGTTGGTAACTGAGCAGGGGTGCGAGGTGTTGACCCTTGGACTACCACGATCTTGTGAGGAGATAGAGCAATGGATGCAACAGAATCGTCAATAAAGGCTTCGGAGCCTTTGCCGATGGTCATTGCCGGAGGCGGGCCTGTAGGCTTGAGCTTGGCATTGGGTTTGGTGAAGCAGGGCTATCAGGTTTGTTTGGTCGATCCGACCGAGCCACAACAGGTTTTAAGTGAAAGCTTTGATGGCCGGATGTTGGCCTTATCGGCTAGCTCTATCGAGTTATTTCGTCAGGTGGGTGTTTGGGATGCGCTAAAGGCGTGTTGTACGCCCATTAAGCATATTCATGTATCGCAAAAAGGTTACTTGGGTTTGACGCTAATCCATGCTGAAGAACTTGGACTAGCAGCCTTGGGTTATGCGATTCGTGCCGCTGATTTAGGGCGCGTATTATGGCAAGCGGTGTTAGCTGAACCGGCGATTCAGGGCTATTACCAGGCACGGGTAACCGACGCTGAAGTCGAGGAAGATCAGGGCTTAGCGGTGATGATTGAAACCCCAGCAGGTTTAACAACGATTAGCGCGCAGATGCTGATCGGAGCCGATGGCACCGAGTCGAAAGTGCGCGAACTGATGGGCGTGGCGTTTGAAAAAACGCATTACCAGGCCTGGGCTTTTTTAGCGCAAGCGACCAGTCGCGAGCCTCACCAAGGCTGGGCGTATGAGCGCTTTACACAACAGGGTCCAGTTGCCTTGCTGCCTATTGATAGCCATGATCATAAGCTGGTTTATGTGGTACCCGACGCTGAAAAAGCGCGCGTAGCGGCTTTAGATGATGAGGCTTTTTTAGCTGAGTTCTACCAGCAGATGGGGGTCAGGATGGGTGGTTTTAGCCGTATTTCAGGTCGCATGGCTTACCCTCTCACCGAAGGACGCACGGCACAATTAGTTAAAGGGCGGATGTTGCTGATGGGGAATGCCTGTCACACCCAGCATCCAGTTGCAGCCCAGGGTTTAAATCTTGGCTTACGCGATGTCAGTGATTTTTTGGCTATCAGTGCCGATCATAAGCTGTCTTCCAGTGCCTTAGCCGACTATGAATCTACGCGACTGGCTGATCATCAACAAGTGATGCGTTTAACCGATGGCCTGATACGGGTATTTCAACATCCATCGCCTTTAGTGGGTCATTTACGAGGTTTAGGTTTGATGGCCTTACAAGCGCTGCCGCCGCTAAAAAAACGCCTAGCCAAATTTGCCAGTCGTGGTCGCGCCGCGGTGAAAGTAAACGGAAGGACTTAGTTATGCAATCAAATGCTTATGATGTCGTGGTGGTTGGCGGGGGCATGGTCGGTGCGGCCTTGGCTTTGGCACTTAAAACGCAGGCGCAGTTAAGTGTAGCGCTGATTGAGCAAGATCCTGGCAGTGAACATTGGCCTAACACGGATTTGGCGGCTTATCCTACCCGAGTCAGTGCGATTAGTCGTGCGTCGGAAAACTTGTTAAAGAATTTAGGCGTTTGGTCTTGGTTGCTTGAGCAACAGCAGCTTTATCCATTTGTCGGCATGCAGGTATGTGATGCTGACATGACGGGTGAAGTTCATTTTGATGCAATGGATATTGATGAACCTAATCTGGGTCATTTGGTCGCCAATCAAGCGATTCAAATGGCGCTTTGGCATGGCTTGCGTCAGCATGGCATCACGGTGATGAGCGGTCAAACTATCACGGCTTTATCGGTTGATACCGAATGGGCGGAAGTGGGTTTTGCTAATCATGCCCCGTTAAATGCCAAGTTAGTCGTTGGGGCGGATGGCGCCTTTTCAAAGGTTCGCCAACTGGCAGGTATTGGGCTTGATCAACATGATTATCAACAAATTGCGCTAGTGGGTTGTGTGCAAACTCAAGCGGATCATCAGCAGACTTGTTGGCAACGCTATACGCCAACCGGCCCGTTTGCATTTTTACCCATGGCACCTAAGATTAGCTCGATTGCTTGGTATATGCCTGCCGATCAGCAGGCCTGGGCCATGTCGCTATCAAAAGACGCCTTTCATCAACAGCTGTATCAGGCGAGTGCCGGTCATTTAGGCGAGATAGTCGACTCGTGGGAACGTGCCTCTTTTCAACTCAGTCGTCGCCATGCGCAAGCCTATGTTAAACCGCGCGTAGCCTTGGTGGGCGATTCGGCGCACACCATTAACCCACAAGCAGGCCAAGGGGTCAATTTAGGGTTGTTGGATGTGGCGAGTTTAGTGGATGTGATCATACAGGCACAAATAGCGTTGGACGATCCTATGATCTTTGATCCAGGTTGTTTTAGTTTGTTGCGCCAGTATGAGCGGTGGCGACGGGGAGATAATGCCCTTATGCAGCGTGCAATGGAGGTGTTTGATTGGGGATTGGGTCAACAAGCAGGCCTGCTGAACCAAGTGCGCCCTGAATTGATGAAGTTGGCTAATATTGCCCAGCCAGTTAAAAATAAATTGATGCGTGAAGCGCTTTATGGGCGACAGCCTTTTCCAAGGCTGACACAACACTAATCATAGAATTAACTATTAATACTTTGACATTTGAAATTCAAGGTTTTATAGTTTGTGCAATAATAAAAATTATTTATACCGCTTAATTAACTCTGCCACAATCGCTTTGAAAAAGTGAATTTGTGAATAAACAGAAATTAAGTGCGTATCTTACCAAACGAGGGATGAACGGGCATGGCAGATAGACGACTTCAAGTATTTCACACCGTTGCAAAAGTAATGAGCTTTACCAAGGCGGCAGAAACTTTGCACATGACCCAGCCCGCCGTCACCTTTCAGGTCAAACAGTTAGAAGACTTCTTTAACACCCGTCTTTTTGACCGTACTCATAACAAGATTACCCTGACTGAAGCCGGTCGAATTGTCTATGACTATTCAGAAAACATACTTGAACAATATGACAAGATGAACGCTGAGGTGCGTGACCTCACAGGTGAAGTGTCGGGAAGCTTGGTGATTGGCGCCAGTACCACAATTGCAGAATACATGTTGCCGTTTTTATTAGGCGCATTTAAAAACCAATTTCCTGATGTTACGATTCGGTTGCAAGTGGGTAACACCGATGCTGTGGTGTCGATGGTTGAAAACAATATGATTGACTTAGGTTTGGTGGAAGCGCCAGTTAATAATAAAAACCTAGATGTTGAAGTCTGCCGTATTGATGAGATGCAATTGATTTGCTCGGTCAATCATCCTTTAGCGAAGCGGGAAAAGGTATCGGTTGAGGATTTCCGTAAATATCCGTTTATTGTCCGTGAAGAAGGTTCAGGATCACGTGCGGTCATTGATAATTACATTCGCGAGCAGGGCTTGAGTCTTAGCGATTTAAATATTGTGATGGAGCTTGGTGCGCCTGAATCGGTGAAAATGGCGGCAGAAGCCGAAGTGGGTTTGGCAATTGTGTCGCGCTCCACCTTAATGAAAGAGCTTAAGTTGGGCACCATTAAAGCGATTCCACTTGATCCACCCTTGACTCGTCCTTTCTCTCATGTGCGCCAAAAACAAAAATTCCGTCATCGCGCAGTGGGTGAGTTACTAGATTTTGCTATAGATTATTGCAAGCGCCGCGCTTTGGAATTTGGCTTCGAAGTGCCTAATCCACCGAAAGGATTTAAAAAATAAATTTGGATTGCCTAGCCTAGCTTGGATAGATCCAGATTTGCCATTTAGACTGGATTTGGAGTGAGGTGGGGCTGTTATGGTCCATAAGTCTTTCAAAACCCAGTCGTTGATAAAACCCATCTAATTGATTTGTTGCCATCGCATAGATTGGTAGCGGATTTATATTTTGTATATCCTTGATGGCAGATGCCACTAGATAACTTCCTAGTCCTTGCTCACGCCATGCCGGATGTACCCACAGTCCTCTCAGTAGCCAGCCTTGGTCAGGACCATCTAATGGACGTAACCTAAGCAACCCTAACGCCTGGCTATCATGTTCTAACCAGAAAACCTGATCACCTTGTTGCGGCTTGCGTTGTTTGGCTTGTTTGCAGAGTTGAGCCAGTTTAGGACTAAAACGAATAGTTTCATGGTGTAGACTATAGTTCGATTTTTCTTGGTTAAATGAGCCGTTATGCGTCAAATTTGTGGTCATTGTAAATTACCTATACCAACTTGTTTGTGTCGATGGGTGCAGCCTATTGAGCCAGCTCTTGACTGGGCCGTTTGGCAGCATCCTGTTGAAGCAAAGCATGCTAAAAACACCTTAAGGTTGCTGTCATTATGCTGGCCTCAGTTGAGGGTTTGGACAAGGCAGCAGTTAGATGAGGCATTAGATTTTGAAGCCTGGCTAGCCAAGGGTCCAGTCTATCTTGTTTTTCCTGCTGATAAAGCCTGCCTGTCAGGTCAAGCCATACCCGTAACCTATCAGCTTGCTGATTGGGTTGCGAGCGATAGGCCAAGACTGCTTTTTATTGATGCGACATGGCGAAAGGCGACGGCGATGTTACTCACTCACCCAAGGATTGCTGCCTTGCCACGATTACATTTAACATTACCCGAGCGTGCACATTATATTATCCGTAAAAGTCCTAGCCCAGAAAGCTTATCAACTTTTGAAGCAGTGGTGGGGTGTTTAGAAGCGGGTGGCATGATTAATGAGGAGAGTGCTAGATTATGGCAGACATATCATGATTGGCAAGCCAGTCTAATGGCTTATCGCGAAAGGTCTTAAATAAAAAGCCAACACAGCGAGTGTGTGTTGGCTAACTAGAGGCTTAAACCTGCTCAGTTTGTTTGACTTTTTCGGTCACTTCAGCGGGTTTGTCTTCGTGGTTATCGGTGCTATTTGCTGCAGCACTATCTGCATTGGATATAACAGCAGCGTCATCTGTTACAGTAGTGGCCTCACGGGTTGAGGGTTCCGCAACTTCTGATGTGGCTTGTGAGGCAACTTCAGACGCAACTTCAGACGCTTCCGACACCTCATTAGTGCTTTGAGCGGTTTGCTCAACTTGTGCTTGAACAGCGGTTGAAGCCATTTCTGCTGGCGACGGGTCAGCAGGCCCGTTATCAGTATTTAACTGCTCAACGGGTGTTGTTTCAGTGGACGGCGCACTCGCTTGCGATGTCTCTGGCGCCAGAGACGTTGCGGCTACTGACGCCACTGTTGTGGTGGCCACTAGTTTAGCGGTATTCACAGCATCATCGTTTAGCGCATTAAAGTCATGAATACTTAGATTCTCAGCATCGCGCGGTGCTCTGCGACGATTGAGGCTGGTACGAGTGTTGTAGCGACTACGGCGACGGCGCGGTTCTGCACTGTCTTTAGTATCGGCCGTTTCAGCTTGTTCCACCTTAGCACGCTTGTCAGTTTCGTCGTTATCTTGAGTGTCCTGACGTCTAGTGCGTTCGCTGCGCTCTGGTCTAGATGACGTCTTTACAGATGGCTTTGGCGTATCATTGAGTTCTATGTCACTTTGTGCAGCAGGAGTATCACGCTCTTGGATCGGCGCATCAACTGAATTTTGCTCAGTTTGATTGTTACCACGACTATTGCGTGAGCGGTTACGACGACGCGGCTCAGAAGACTTTTCAGTCTCAGTTTGCGCTGTTTCATGTTTAGCGGTTGTTTCAGCTGCTGTACTATCGTTATCAGCGCCATTGCGACGACGACCATTACGACGACGGTTATTGTTGCGACGACCGCCATCTTGACCTTCTTCAGTGCGAGCTGTTTTAGTAGCCGGTTTGGCCGCTGTGCTAGGTGTTTCTTCTGGCTGATCCTTGAATAGCCAACCCCAGAGCTTACTTAACAGGCCTGGTTCTGTTTTAGCACTTGCCGCCGCAGCCGTTTGTTGGCTAGGTTGCTCAGTAGGCTGAGGCATCGAAGGAAGATTGATGTTTTTGAGCACCGGCTCTTCTTTCTTTTGCTCAGGTTGTTCAAGCAAGGGCAAATCAGGTTGGATAAAGGTTTTAGTTTGATAGCTAGTTTCGCGACCTAACTGCTCACCAATACGAGAACGTTCAATAATGTATTGCGGCGTTTCCATGTGCTCATTAGGCACAATCAGTATGTGCAGGTTATAGCGGTCTTCGGTCTTAATGATTTGCGCGCGCTTTTCATTTAATAAGAAGGTGGCCACATCGACTGGAATTTGGATGGTAATGCGCTTAGTGCCTTCCTTCATAGCTTCCTCTTCTATCAGACGCAAAATAGAGAGCGCTAAAGATTCAACTCCACGAATCACGCCGACGCCTTTACAGCGCGGGCAAACAATTTGGGTTGACTCTTCAATCGAAGGGCGTAGGCGTTGACGCGACATTTCAAGCAAACCAAAGCGTGAAATTTTGCCAATCTGAACCCGTGCACGATCGTTCTTAACGGCATCGCGCATTTGGTTTTCTACTTCGCGTTGATGGCGTGACGAGTGCATATCAATGAAGTCAATCACCACGAGGCCGCCAAGGTCACGTAAACGTAATTGGCGCGCAATTTCAACGGCGGCTTCCATGTTGGTGTGATAAGCCGTTTCTTCAATATCGCCGCCTTTAGTGGAGCGACTTGAGTTGATATCGATTGCGGTTAGGGCTTCGGTGATATCAATTACAATCACGCCACCCGATGGTAAGACAACTTCTCGTTGATAGGCGGACTCTATTTGCGATTCAATCTGAAAGCGCGTGAAGAGCGGGATTTTGTCTTGGTAAGGTTTGACTTTGTTGACATGTTGCGGCATCACCTGCTGAATAAAGTCACGCGCACGGTGAAAGGTATCCATGTCATCAATGAGGATTTCACCTATGTCTTGACGCAGGTAATCACGGATGGCTAGAGTGACTATGTCAGATTCTTGATGAATCAAAATCGGCGCGGCACGCTCTTTGGCCGCATGCTGAATAGCATCCCAAAGTTTAACGAGGTAATTAATACCCCATTGCAATTCTTCAGGGCTTTTGCCCACACCGGCGGTGCGCACGATTAATCCCATGCCATCAGGAATATCGATGTTACGCAGGGTTTCTTTTAAATCTGAGCGTTCGTCACCTTCAATACGACGTGAAATACCACCTGATTTAGGGTTGTTTGGCATCATCACTACGTAAGGGCCGGCTAGGGTGATTTGGGTAGTAAGGGCTGCGCCTTTGTTGCCGCGTTCTTCTTTTTGAACTTGGACGATAACATCCTGCCCTTCTTTTAGAACTTGTTGGATGTTGAGTTGAGGATCATAGTCCCCGTTGGGGTAGTATTCTTCAGCGATTTCTTTAAAGGGTAAAAAGCCATGTCGCTCTGCGCCGTAATCTACAAATGCAGCTTCTAAGCTGGGTTCGATTCGGGTAATCGTGCCTTTGTAAATATTCGCTTTTTTCTTTTTTTGTTGCGGGGTTTCAATGTCTAGGTCATATAAATTTTGACCATCAACTAGGGCAACGCGCAGCTCTTCTTGCTGGGTTGCGTTGATTAGCATTCTTTTCATGCTCTTCTCTTTGTTGGGTTAAGGGCGCAGGCACAGGCAGAGTTGGATGCAATAGAATGCAGCAAGGAGGGTCAACGTTTTGACATCTTGAAATACTTATATTCAACAAGCAAGCACAAGGGGCGTTGCCTAAAACCAAGTGGTTAGTAAATAAGTTTCGTTTTTGTCGAGCTAGACGATTTTGTGCACTCGCTAGCTCTTAGTCTTCTATCGGTTGATTACAATGCGTATTCATTCAACTCAACGATTGTGGCGTCTTATATTCAAATTTAACGATAAAATTGCGCGACAAATCGAAAAGTGGGTGGGGTTTTCTGCCCCGAGTCATCCAAATAACACTGTGGCCTTAGCCAGGTTATCTATAAAGTTAAATTTTTTACTAAATTCTGTATCATTCTTCAGCAGTTTCGTGAGCCAGTCGGTTGACACACATTGTTATTGATCCTCAACATGAAGGTTCAAAATAACTGGCTGAATATAGCACCCATTTAGTTATTGCGCAATCTAAAAAATAAGGCTTGATGAAGCTATATCAGTTAATATAAGCGAAATTTTAATGGATGAGGTTGGGTTGTGGCTGAGGTGCGTTTTATTGAAGTTGATGCTGAAGAAGCGGGTCAGCGCCTAGATAATTTTTTGCTCAAGCATTTGAGGAAAGCACCACGTCCACTGATTTACCGTATCGTGCGTAAAGGCGAGGTCCGAGTCAATAAGGGGCGAGCTCAGGTTTCTCAGCGTTTGAAGGCTGGTGATGTCGTGAGGGTGCCACCGGTCAAGTTGCCTGATAGTGCTGAACAGGTTCGACCTCCAGTAGCGCAGTTACCGCGTATTGAGCAGGCCATATTATTTGAAGATGATGATTTGATCGTGATTAATAAACCACCGGGTATGGCGGTGCATGGTGGAAGTGGTGTCAGCTGGGGGTTAATTGAGTTGGTGCGTAATGCTCGTCCACTTGCTAAGCGGGTGGAGTTAGTGCATCGTTTGGATCGCGATACGTCAGGTGCGATTATCCTAGCCAAAAAAATGTCGGTGTTGCGAGACTTGCATCAGCAGGTGCGCGATCATCAGGTGACGAAGGTCTATTGGGCGTTGGTCAAAGGTCAGTGGCCCAAAGCGCGTACCAAGGTCGAGCAGCCATTGCGTAAGTTTACCTTGCCATCTGGCGAGCGTCGCGTTGAGGTGCATCCAGAGGGCAAGCCCAGTTTAAGTTATGTGCGGGTATTAGCGGATCTAGCTCAAGCCAGTTTGTTGGAAGTTAACTTGGCAACCGGTAGAACGCATCAAATTCGTGTTCATTGTGCTGCGAATGATCACCCCATTGCGGGTGATGATAAGTATGGTGATGCCGACTTTGATCGTTGGCAACGACAGCAGGGTATGACATCTTTAGCCTTGCATGCTAGGCTGGTGAGCTTTAAGCACCCTAAAACGGGCGAGCAGATGACCCTAACCGCGCCCTTATATCCCGATTTTGATAAGTTATTGATGGGTCAGCGTATTAATCAGAAGGATGTAGTGTGAGTAGAGCTCAGTATCGTGGGGTGATTTTTGATTGGGATGGCACCTTAATGAATTCAGAGGCCCGAATTGTGGCGGCTATTCAATATGCTGCCATGCAAAATGGGTTGCCCGTGTTGAGTGAGCATGACTCTAAACAAATTATTGGGTTGAGTTTGCACAACGCGGTGGCGCGTCTTTATCCCGACATTGCGGATAAAAATGGTGCCATTCAAGCGGTAGCTGATGCCTATACGGAGCACTTTCTTCATCAATCTACTGTGCCTATGATGCCGTTTCCGTTTGCAGGTGAAATGCTAGAAGCTTTGCTTGATCATGGTTATAAACTGGCGGTCGCGACAGGTAAGAGTCGTCGTGGTTTGGATGAGGTCTTGAAGTTGACTGGGTTTGGGCGATTTTTCGATATTACCCGTACCCCGGTGGAATCGGCCTCTAAACCCGACCCATTGATGTTGCGGCAGATTTTAACCCATTGGAATTGGGCGCCTGAGCAAGCTGTCATGGTGGGCGATACGACCTTTGATATGGAAATGGCGGCCAATTTAGGTATGGATCGTATTGCCCTGCATCACGGTGTTCATCAGCCTGCACAATTGGCTGAATTTAAGCCGGTGGCTTCATTTAATGACTTGTCGGCGCTGCAGAATTACTTGTTAGAATCTGCCGTTTAGTGGCATTTGCAGGCCTGCTGAGTTCAATAAATTACACAATTTAATGAGAGGTAGGCCGATTAACGCATTCGGGTCTTGGCTGTGAATTGCGCTAAATAGCATAATGCCTAAGCCTTCTGATTTAAAGCTGCCGGCACAATCGTAGGGCTGTTCCTGTAATAAGTAGTTGTTAAGGGTTTCGGCGGGTAGGGAGCGAAAGATAACCTCAGTAGGTTCGTGTGCGTAATGATAGGTTTGTTGCTCAGGATTGTATAGACACACCCCGGTATGGTAAATGAGCGTTTGGCCTTGTTGTTTTTTGAGTTGCTCAAGCGCTTGTGCATGTTCATGGGCTTTGCCAAGGATGTCATCACCGAGTGCGGCGCTTTGATCAGATGCAATAATCCAACTATTTGGAAAGTGTGTGGCAATGGCCTGCGCTTTTTGTTGACTGAGGCGCGCCACAAGATCGGCAACCGACTCACCAGGCTGGCGAGTTTCATCTATATCGGGGCTGTGACAGTCAAAATTTGCAATGAGCTTTTTTAACAGCAGTTTGCGATAAGGCGATTGTGATGCCAATATGAAATGAGGTTCAGATTGATCGTGTGCGTGGTTCATAGTGAATAAAATTTTATTTGTTTGGGTATTTGGCATTTTAGTCCATTAGGCTCGTTGTTCAAGTTATTATTATTTTTGACAAAATTATCGACAAGAGGTATTATCTCGCGCCATGTTTACTAGACTTCCAGATTTAGTCGATCCGCAGTTTTATGCAGAGCAAAAACGGCAGATTAAAGCTAAGGTGGCGCAAGCGCAGTTGCCTCGACTTGTACAGGCTGTTGCGTCGCCGCAGGGCGATGTCTTTGTTGAAATGCGTTTTTTTAAACAAAAACAAACGGGTGCGCCCGCCTTTGAATTGCAGCTAAAAACAGAACTTACGCTGACTTGTCAGCGAACCTTGGGTAGTTATACTCAGCCTGTTGAGAGTGCCATCAGGGGCGTGTTTTTACCTGCTATGCAATTGGCAGAAGAGTTAGATGCTGATTGGGAAGTCTATAATTTGCCCGAGGATAAGATTTCACTCATTCCCATCATAGAAGATGAGGTGTTGTTAGCGATTCCCATGGTGCCAAGAGTTGAGGGTGAGGTTTTGACATGGTCAGCGTCGGCTGAACCAGCTGAATTATCACCGGATGAAGATAAAGCGAACCCATTTTTGGCATTAGCAAAGTTAAAATCCAAACCAGAATAATGCTAGTTTGAATTTATTTAATAGTTTAAGTGCAGAATTTTCTGCTTATTTAGGAGTAATAACCATGGCTGTTCAACAAAACAAAAAATCACCTGCTAAGCGTGGTATGCGTCGTTCACATGATGGATTAACGGCTACAGCAATCACAACTGACCAAACTACCGGTGAATTACACCGTCGTCATCATGTAACTGCAGACGGCTACTACAAAGGCAAAAAAGTCGTTCAAGATAAGGCTTAATTTGTCTTGAATATTCGTATTGCTATCGATGCGATGGGCGGGGATAAGGGGCTTGATGTTACCATCCCTGCCAGTATAAACGCGCTAAACACCTTTGCAGACCTCCACTTAATTCTTGTCGGTGACGAGCCGCAAATCAGTCAAGCCCTATCACAGCACAGCAAGGTTCCTCTTCAAAGAGTCACTATTCAGTCTGCTTCGCAAGTAGTTGATATGGATGAGTTGCCTTCACAAGCCCTTCGTAACAAGAAAGATTCCTCAATGCGCGTGGCGCTGGATCTGGTGAAGCAAGATCAAGCTCAGGCCTGTGTGAGTGCGGGTAATACCGGGGCTTTGATGGCTACAGCGAAATTTGTGCTTAAAACTCTGCCAGGTATTCATCGCCCCGCCATTTGTACGGCGATGCCGACCATGAAAAAGCCGGTTTATATGCTGGATTTGGGTGCCAATGTCGGTGCAGATGGCGAGAGTTTAGCGCAGTTTGCGATTATGGGATCGGTGCTGGCTAAAACACTTCATCCAGATATGACCCCACGTGTTGGTTTGCTCAATATTGGTGAAGAAGAGATGAAGGGGCATGATCGTATTAAGCTTGCTCAGCAGTTGTTGCGTCAAACACCGATCAATTATGTCGGCTATGTTGAAGGTGATGATATTTTCAAAGGTAATGTCGATGTGATTGCCTGCGATGGTTTTGATGGCAACATTGCACTAAAAGCGAGTGAAGGTGTCGCTAAGATGATTAGCTATTATCTTAAACAAGCCTTTATGCGTAATGCGTTAACCAAGGTCATCGGTTTAATGGCCGCACCGGTATTGAAAGCCTTTAAGGCGAAAGTGGATCCACGCAACTACAATGGCGCTTCATTTTTAGGTTTACGAAAATGCGTCATCAAAAGCCATGGTGGTGCGGATAGTTTAGCCTTTGAAAATGCGATTAAAGTCGCACGCATAGAGGTTTTACATGATGTGCCTAGTCGAATTCGTGATGAAGTCGCCCGGTTATTGGATGAGCAAAATCACACTACTCACAAGGACGGATTAGATGACTAGCTCACGGATAAGTCGGATTATCGCAACAGGAAGCTATCTACCTGAGCGGGTTATGTTAAACGCAGACCTTGAAGCCATGGTAGAAACAACGGATGCCTGGATTCAAGAGCGTACAGGTATTAAACAGCGCCATATTATTGCCGATGATCAGGTCACCAGTGACTTGGCGGTGGCGGCTGCCAAGCAAGCGATAGCGCGTGCAGGCTTAACGCCAAATGATATTGATTTGGTATTGGTTGCGACCACTACACCTGACAAAATTTTTCCAAGTACTGCGACGATTGTCCAGCGCGAGCTTGGCATTACTAATAGCTGTCCTGCCTTCGATTTACAGGCCGTTTGTACTGGATTTGTCTATGCATTGAGTGTCGCTGATCAATTTATCAAAACAGGCATGGTGAAGCGTACGCTCGTTATTGGTGCTGAAAGCTTATCACGGATTACCAATTGGTCAGATCGCAGTAATTGCATTTTATGGGGTGATGGTGCCGGTGCGGTGATACTAGAGGCGGTTGCACAGCAAGATGGCCAGCCGGTAAAGTCTGGCATTATTGCCACGCACATTCATGCTGATGGTCAGTACGAGCAGCTGTTGCACGTCCCATCTGGACCATCGCGCGTTGCTCAAACCGACGATGTTGCCGAACGTACGATGACAATGAAAGGCAATGAGGTTTTTAAAGTTGCGGTGAATACCCTAAGTCGTATTGCAACTGAGACCCTAGCCAAAAATCAGATTGATGCCAGTGAACTGGATTGGCTCGTTCCCCATCAAGCTAACTTGCGTATTATTAAAGCGACCGGTAAAAAACTAGGTTTAGATGATAGTCAAGTCGTTGTTACTGTCGATCAGCACGGTAATACCTCCAGCGCGTCCATTCCACTCGCCCTAGATCAGGCAATTACTGATGGGCGTATTCGGCGCGGCCAATTAATGCTACTAGAAGCCTTTGGTGGTGGCTTTACTTGGGGTTCAGCACTGATTCGCTACTAGGTTGTGAATATACAATCTGATACCAAATTTTAACGTTAAACAGAGGGTTGTTATGAAAACTGCGGTCGTTTTTCCTGGTCAAGGTGCACAGTCAGTCGGTATGTTGTCGGATTTGGCGGCAACAAATCCTGCCGTGGGTGAGTATTTTTCACGTGCCTCTGCTGTACTGGGATATGACTTATGGCAGGTGGTTTCGGCAGGGCCAGAAGATAAGTTAAATGATACTGCGGTGACTCAGCCCGCTATGCTAGTGGCCGGTTATGCCTGTTACGCCAGTTTAAAAGCGCAGTTGCCCGATTGGCAGCCCAGTTACTTTGCGGGTCATTCGTTAGGTGAATACACCGCTTTGGTGGCCGCTGAGGCGTTATCGTTGGAACAGGCTGTGGCCTTAGTTGCCAAGCGAGGGAGTTTGATGCAGCAAGCGGTCGCACCCGGTGCGGGTGCAATGGCTGCCGTACTTGGTTTAACCGATGAGCAGGTTGAGCAGGCCTGCTTATCAGCTGCACAGGGCGCAGTAGTGTCGGCGGTTAACTATAACTCGCCGGGTCAAGTCGTGATAGCGGGAGAAACGGCTGCAGTAGAGCGTGCAATGGCTCAAGCAAGTGAGTTGGGTGCTAAGCGGGTAGTCCCTTTAGCGGTTAGTGTGCCATCTCATTGTGCTTTGATGAAACCGGCGGCAGATGAATTAGCGAAAGCGATTGCGGCCGCAGACTGGCAGATGCCTAGGATTCCTGTTTTGCACAATGTGAATACGCAGGCCTCAACGTCTATTGTGGATTTACAAGCCGCATTAGTTGCGCAACTTTATCAGCCAGTGCAATGGGTTAAAACCATTGAATATTTGGCGGCAGACGGTGTGACACAACTGGTTGAATGCGGACCAGGCAAGGTATTAGCCGGTTTAAATCGCCGCATTGATAAGAACATGGCGGTTGCAAGTATTTACGATTCTGCTACATTAGCCAACACAGTTAACGCAATAAAGGACAACTAAATGCTGGAAGGACAAATCGCATTAGTGACGGGCGCAAGCCGCGGTATTGGTAAGGCTATCGCACTTGAATTAGCGCAACAAGGCGCGACGGTTATTGGTACGGCTACCAGTGAAGCCGGTGCGGCGCAAATTAGTCACTATTTAGCAGAGGCCGGTTTGCAAGGTGAAGGGCGTGCGCTTAACGTCACTGAGCCAGCGCAGATTAGTTCATTAATGGATTGGATAGCCACCAGCCACGCTACTCCTACTATTCTAGTGAATAATGCGGGTATCACCCGCGATAATTTGCTGATGCGTATGAAAGATGATGAATGGGATGACATTATTCAGACTAACCTAAATTCAGTTTATCGGATGTCAAAAGCCTGTTTGCGCGGCATGATGAAACAAAAACATGGTCGGATTATCAATGTGGCTTCGGTAGTGGGCGTGATGGGTAATGCCGGTCAAACCAACTATGCTGCCGCTAAAGCCGGTATTATCGGTTTTGCCAAATCCTTGGCTCGAGAAGTCGGTACGCGTGGTATCACTGTAAACACCGTTGCGCCTGGCTTCATCGATACGGATATGACGCGTGATCTGGCTGAAGAACATCGTCAGCAATTAATTAATCAAATTCCACTTGCTCGTTTAGGTCAGCCAGAGGACATAGCTAAAGCCGTGGCATTTTTAGCTTCCCCTGGTGCCGCATACATTACGGGTCAAACGATTAATGTCAACGGTGGGATGGTGATGGTTTAAGGCTTATAAGCGTTTATAAGTCCTTTTAAACCCTGCTATGTATATCCTTGTGATGGCATAAAAATAAAAAGCTTGAAAAAAGCAGGCGAGCAGTACAAAATAAGCGAAATTTTTTCATTATTATTAATTCGGAGAGAAATCCATGAGCAGCATTGAAGATCGCGTAAAGAAAATCGTAGTAGAACAATTGGGTGTTGAAGAAGCACAAGTTACTCCAGATGCGTCTTTTGTTGATGACTTAGGTGCCGATTCACTTGATACTGTTGAGTTGGTGATGGCCCTAGAAGAAGAATTTGATTGCGAAATTCCTGATGAAGAAGCAGAAAAGATTGCGACTTTGGCGCAAGCTGTTGCTTACATCAACGAGAATCTAGAATAAGTTTCTAGCAAATCTTGTCAAGAAAAGCCGTGAAAACGGCTTTTTTTTTGTCTAAAATCATAAAGTATCGCCTTCTAATCGGAAAAAAGGAGAACTGCCTTGTCAAAGCGTCGTGTAGTTATTACGGGTATGGGCTTAGTGACCCCACTTGGGTTAAACGTTGAGCAAACATGGCAGAATATTCTGGCCGGAAAAAGTGGCATCAGTAAGATTGAAAAATTCGATACTAGCGCCTTCTCGGTGGGCTTTGCCGGCATGATTAAGGACTTTGATGTCACTGATTATATTTCGGCTAAAGAAGCGAAGAAAATGGATCCCTTTATTCACTATGGTATTGCCGTAGGGAGTCAAGCTTTTGAAGACAGTGGACTGGTGGTAACCGAACAGAATGCCGAACGTATCGGTGTGTCGATTGGTTCGGGAATTGGCGGGATTGGCACCATCGAAGCGCAGCATAGTGTGTATGCGGCATCAGGACCCCGTCGTGTGTCACCTTTTTTTGTGCCCAGTGCTATTATCAATATGATTTCGGGTCATGTATCGATTAAATATGGTTTAAAAGGCCCCAATCTTTCGATTGTAACGGCCTGTGCAACCGGTACGCATAGCATTGGGGATGCGGCGCGTTTAATTGAATACGGCGATGCCGATGTCATGATTGCGGGTGGAGCCGAGTATGCGACCACAGAACTCGGTTTGGCTGGTTTTGCTGCGGCACGTGCATTATCGACCCGTAATGATGATCCGCAAGCGGCAAGTCGTCCATGGGATAAGGGCAGAGATGGCTTTGTATTAGGTGATGGTGCTGGTGCCGTGGTACTTGAAGAATATGAGCATGCTAGGGCTCGTGGCGCCAAAATCTATGGTGAAGTGCTTGGTTTTGGCCTCAGTGGTGATGCGTATCACATGACGCTGCCTGCAGAAGGTGGGGCTGGCGCCGCGCGGTGTATGGCTATGGCGCTGAAAAATGCGCAATTACGTCTAGAGCAGATCGGTTATATCAATGCGCATGGTACCTCTACGCCGGCAGGGGATGTCTGTGAAAATGCCGCGGTTAAATCGGTATTTGGTGACCATGCCTATAAGCTAGCGATGAGTTCAACTAAGTCAATGATTGGGCACGCGCTGGGCGCGGCAGGTGCGATTGAGGCGATTTTGACTACCTTAGCATTGCAAGATCAAATGTTACCGCCAACCATTAATCACGATAATCCAGAAGAGGGATGTGACTTGGACTATGTGCCTAATCAAGCCCGTGCGGCGCAGTTTGATTATGCGCTATCCAATTCATTTGGTTTTGGTGGCACGAATGCCACGCTCGTGCTTGGACGAGTCGCTAATTGATTGTTCAGCCGTTAAATAGTGTTGGTGTGACGCTAGTACGTCAACCTTGGGCCGCGCAGGATTTATTGCCCTTGCATCGACTGGCTCCGCAGCGCTATCAACAGCTGCTAGAAAGTGTTGCTAAATCAGACGCCACGCTAGTTGACTCAGCCGCCTTAGGGCGGTTTGATATTTTATTCGCCTATTGTGAAGCGCCGTTGCGTTTAGATGTGCTGGAGCAAGCGACTCGTTTTCGTCATCGCTTTGAGCAGGCCTGGTTGTCTGAGCAACGTCAGCTTTCAAAAGTGGATCGTGAGTTGCTTGGGGATGTGCCTTTTTGGGGGGGCTGGTTTGGTTATTTTGCGTATGAGTATGCGGCGGTCATTGAACCCAGTTTAAACCTAACCACCAGTGATTTGCCGCTAGCGTGGCTGGCTAAAGCACCGGCAGCGATTATCCTTGATCATGCTAAACATGACGTCATTTTTGTGGCTCCAACGGACCAACCCGCGATGCTAGCGCAGTTGCAAACGGATTATGCTGAACTGTCGGCACAGACCCAAACACCTTCACCATCAACCCAGCTTGTTGCCGGTGCGTGGCAGGAAGATCCGCCTGCTCGCTATACCGACAGTGTGTTAAAAATTCGTGACTACATTTTGGCCGGCGATGTGTTTCAGGTCAATATATCGCGGTTATGGCAGCAAGCTCGGGTGGACTTTACGCCTGCTGAGCTGTATGCCCAGTTGCGAGTACATAATCCGGCACCGTTTGCTTGCTTGGTCAACCTAGACCAAGCTAATGGCCAGGCCTGGTCGATTATCTCATCTTCGCCCGAACGCTTGGTGAGAGTGCGGGATCAATGGGTAGATACCCGTCCTATTGCTGGGACGCGCAAGCGTAGCGATTCTCTAGCGGCAGACCAAGCGCTGATGGCTGAGCTGATCGCGCACCCTAAAGAGCGAGCTGAACATATCATGTTAATTGATCTTGAACGCAATGATTTAGGGCGTATTTGTCAACCGGGCAGTGTTGAAGTCAATGAGCTGATGGTGATTGAAAGTTATCAGCATGTTCATCATATTGTGTCCAACGTGCGCGGCAAACTACAAGCTCAGTTGACGCCTTTACAGGTTATTGAGGCGATGTTTCCAGGTGGCACGATTACGGGTTGTCCAAAAGTGCGTTGTATGGAGATTATTGCCGAGCTTGAAATGTCGCCACGTGAAGCCTATACCGGTTCTGTGGGTTATATCAATTATGATGGCAGTATGGATTTTAATATTTTGATCCGCAGTTTTCTTCAGCAAGGACAAGCATTACGTTTTCGAGCCGGTGCGGGCATTGTTATAGACTCGGATCCCGATGCTGAACTCGCTGAAACCCGTCATAAAGCAAAGGGCCTGTTAAAAGCCCTTAGCCCGCATGAATGCTGATGAAACAGCTCTGGTATCAAGGACAAGCTCAAACCGATGCACAAGCGAACAGATTGTTCAGTCGTGCTTGTCATTATGGCGATGGCTGTTTTACTACCGGTGTGGTGGTGCAAGGAAAATGGTTGGATGGTCAGACGCATTTAGCCCGCATGGATAAGCAGTTGGCGCGGCTAAAATTTGCGCCAATCGCCTATGATGATTGGTATGCCAGTATTGAACCTGCCTTGCAAGCTAGTTTAACAAGTGAACAGCCTCAGGTTATCAAGCTTTGGGTTGCACGTCTTGGACCGCTTGGTTATCTGCCGGAACCGAATAGTCAGGCGGCTATTATGGTCAGTCTTGCCGCTATGCCAGCACAGCTGAACAACCCTGCACTGAAGCTGGGTGTCTGTCAGACACCCGTTTCAGAAAACGCGGCCTTAGCAGGTATCAAGCACCTGAATCGTTTAGATAGCGTATTGGCGCGAGCAGAACTCCCCGTTTATGGTTGGGATGAGGGCATTATGCTCAACCAACATCAGCAGCCTGTTTGTGCCACGCAGGGTAATCTGGTCTGGTATGCGCAAGGGCAATTTTTTACCCCTGCGATTACGCAGGCGGGTGTGGCAGGATTAGGTTTACAGCTTTGGCAGCACACTGAAGCGGCCAGTAATTGGTTGTGTGTTTCAGCGGCTATGGAGCAATTATTAGCCGCCGAATGTCTGTGTGTCTGTAATGCAGTACGTGGCATTCAGTGGGTCGAGTCGCTAGAATTACCGACAGCATCAAACAAAATGAATAAAATTTGGCCGGTTGCGGCGCAAGACTTGGCTAGGCGCTGGCAACATAATTGGTTGCAAGCTCGCGCTGCAGCGCCAGCGTTATGTTTGAATAATCGATAAGTGACTATTAGAGCATGACAAACGCAAAGCATTCAGATTCGAACCCCCGTTCAGGGGTAACATTCCGCTGGATAAAATTGCTGCAGTGGATGTTAGTTATTAGTGGATTACTGGTGCTGTTAGCAGGCCTAGGAACCGCGATTTCAGTGTGGCATTGGTGGCACGCGCCGATTGCCGGCACAATTCATACCCAGCAGGCAGGTGACGCTGAGCTGGTACGTATTAAATTGCAACCAGGTCAGTCTGCGCAGCGCATAGCCAATGAACTCGCCAGTCAGAATTTACTTGAACGTCCAGAATGGTTTGTCTGGTGGTTACGTTGGCAAGATCAAGCGCACCTAATTCGGGCTGGTGAGTATGATATCAATCCACACTGGACACCAGCACAACTGCGAGATGCGTTACTGGCTGGTGGCAGGGTGCGCCATCCTTTTACAATTGTGCCGGGAGAAACCTTGGCGCAAGTGCGGCAAAAGATACAAGGCTTGGAGAATATTCGTCACACTCTAAACGACGAGGAGTGGCTAAAGCTTGGCGAACGCTGGGCTGCCATGGGCGTGACGCCTTTTCTAGAAGGCTGGTTACTACCTGAAACTTATTTTTATCAAGCCGGCGAAGCGGATTGGCAGCTTGTTGAACGTGCAGTGCTGGCCATGGTCGCCACCCTTAACCAGGCCTGGTCATCATCGAATGAGGCTGAAGGCCTGCCGTTGCGATCGCCTTATGAGGTATTAATCTTGGCATCGATTATCGAAAAAGAAACCGGGGTTGCACACGAGCGTGAGATGATTAGTGGCGTGTTTGTGCGTCGCTTACAGCGTAATATGCGCTTGCAAACCGATCCCACGGTGATTTATGGCATGGGTGATGCCTACCAGGGCCGGATTGGGCGCGCAGGCTTAGATACCCCTACGCCCTATAATACCTACATTATCAGAGGCTTGCCGCCCACGCCTATAGCCATGCCATCCGCAGCAGCGGTCATGGCAGCGGTGAATCCAGATCAGGGCGATTACTTGTTTTTTGTCGCCAAAGGCGGTGGCGAGCATCATTTTTCGGTGACCTATGAAGAACATCGTCGAGCTGTGCGACGTTATATTCTCAATCGTCCATAATTAATTAGGCGCAAAGGAAAGAGATGATAGGAAAATTTATCGCGTTAGAAGGCGGCGAAGGCGCCGGAAAATCCACCAATGCGCAGTTTATTAAGCAGCAACTTGAGGCGCGCGGTCTTGAGGTGCTGTTGACACGAGAGCCGGGGGGGACGCCACTTGGCGAAAAGGTGCGAGCGATTTTGTTGGATACAACCTTACCAGCAATGACACCGACCACCGAAGCCCTGCTGATGTTTGCTGCCCGCGCTGAGCATTATGCGCAAGTGATTGCGCCGGCATTGGCCGCTGGGCAGTGGGTGATCAGTGATCGATTTGTCGATGCCAGTTTTGCCTATCAAGGCGCGGCGAGAGGACTTGGCAGTAACAAAATCGCTGAATTGGCCGACTGGACCTTGCCGAATGTGCAAGCCGATTTGACTTTGGTCTTTGATTTGCCAGTTGAAGTCGGCATGATGCGGGTACAAGCACGCGGTGGGGTCATTGATCGTTTTGAACAAGAGCCCCCCGCGTTTTTTGAGCAGGTACGTCAAGCCTATCTTGAGCGAGCAGTGAAAGCACCTAGCCATTATTGTGTGTTGGATGCCAGCCAAGATTTAAGCGCCGTGCAGCGGGTGATTGCTGAACAATTGGATCGTCTATGTCTAGGCTAGCGGCCTTAACAGACTATCCTTGGTTAACCCCGGCCTGGCAGGCCTGGTTACAAGCCAAAACGCGATTAGGTCATGCCTACTTGTTGACCGGCTCTATGGGTATTGGTATGGATATCTTGTTGCGTCAAATGGCGCATTCGTTAATGTGTGACCAAGTGGGTGAGGGTGGCCATCCATTAGAACTTGATCAACATCCTGATTTTATGACCCTGACGCCCCTAGAAGGTAAAAAAGAACTGACAATCGATCAAGTGCGCAACCTGCAACAATGGTTAAATCAAACCGCGCATCAGGGCGGTCGCAAACTGGTGGTCATTGAGCAGTTGGAGCGCCTTAATTTAGCGGCGTTTAATGCCTTGTTGAAAAGTCTTGAAGAACCGCCGGCTAATTGTATTTTTTTATTATCTACCTATCAGCCTGGGCGTTTGCCGGCCACGATTCGTAGTCGCTGTCAGTGGCTAAAAATCGCCTCTCCCACGATGGATCAGGCCAAAAATTGGTTAGCCACTCAGCAGCCTCTTGCGGATGCCCAACTTGAACGCGCACTTTTGATGAATTGGCAAGCGCCCTTAGCCGCATTAAGCTGGTTGGAACAGGGGTATTTAGAGTTAGATGCGCAATGGCAAGCCGATTTAGCAGGGCTGGTGGCACGCCAAAAAACTGTTACAAATGTTGTACAGAGTTGGTTAAAATGGGATGAAAATTTTAATATACTGCAGGCTTTTCAGGTTGCGGTGCAACAAGCCTTATGGGCGAGTTTGGCGGATGAAGGGCCGCAGCAGGCCTGGTTAGACCTTGCGCAGCAGCTATTGTGGGCCGAAAAAGATCTGCGCGGCAACGCCAATAAAACACTGTTGTATGAAAGCATTACCATGGCTTACTTAATGGCTCACCAACAACCAACCCAGCCCTTAACTCGAATTGATTTTAGTCCGATTCCGAGCCAGGGTTTTGGGTTATAGAGGGACGTTATGATTATCGATTCACACTGTCATTTAAATATTCTCGATCCTGATGTGGTGGGCACCACCGAACAGGTTATTGCTCAAGCGGCTGATTTGGGCGTTCATAAAATGATGTGTGTCGCGATAGGCCCTGATGCTTGGGATGATGTGCTGGGTTTGTGTGATCGTCACGACCCAGTTTATGCCAGTATTGGTGTGCATCCTTGTAGCGGACCGGAGGTCGTGGTCAGCGATGAGCAATTGCGATCAGCATTGGCGCACCCTAAAGTCTTGGCGGTAGGCGAAGTCGGCTTAGATTATTTTCATCAAAAACCTGATGAGGTGGACTTGAGCTATCAGCATGCTCGTTTTCGCCAGCATATTCGGATTGCAAAAGAAATCAATAAGCCGCTGGTGATTCATACTCGCGCCTCCACGCCCGATGTATTGCAGATTTTGCAACAAGAGGGTGCCGATCAAGTTGGTGGCATCATGCATTGCTTTGTCGAAGATTTAGCCACGGCTGAAGCAGCGATCGCACTGGGTTTTTATATTTCCTTCTCGGGGATTGTGACCTTTAAAAACGCCAAAGCGCTGCATGAAGTTGCGAAAGCCTTGCCATTAGAGCGGATTTTGGTCGAAACCGATGCGCCTTATTTAGCGCCTGTGCCTTATCGAGGCAAAACCAATCAACCGGGTTATACCCGTTATGTGGTAGAACAACTCGCGGAATTGCGCGGTGAATCTTTTGAAACCGTTGCTCAGGCCACCACGGCCAATTTTGCGCGTCTATTCCGCCTGGAGGCCTAAGTCATGAGTCAGTCATCAACGCTTAACATCAAAGACGAGCAAGTGACCTTAGCGGCTGATGCGATTGGTACGCAAGGTACTCCGCCTTATTCATGGCAGCGTATTTTCGATTTAGTCCTGCAGCACAAGGGTTTGTTGATTAAAGCGCATATTATTGCGATTTTAGCGACGCTGGCCACCGTGCCCCTGCCGTTATTACTGCCCTTGTTGGTTGATGAGGTGTTGTTAAATGATCCTGGTTGGATTGTAGCAGGCCTGCAAGCCATCGCACCGGAGACATGGTATGGGGCGATTTATTATATTGTTGCGATAACGGTGATTACCATTCTGCTACGCGCTATCGGCGTGGGTCTTGGAGTGTGGCAAATGCAGCAATTTACCGTGATTGCCAAGGATGTAACCTATCGTATTCGCAGGGATTTATTGGCGCGGGTGCAGGGCGTATCCATGGCGCAATATGAAACCTTGGGTACA
Organism: Thiomicrospira aerophila AL3; assembly: GCF_000227665.2. NCBI lineage: Bacteria > Pseudomonadati > Pseudomonadota > Gammaproteobacteria > Thiotrichales > Piscirickettsiaceae > Thiomicrospira > Thiomicrospira aerophila. Next base: position 683,836 of record NZ_CP007030.1, read on the forward strand.
GGGTCGGTGAATGCCACTCTGGTTAATGATGTAAATACCATCGATACTTTTATTGGTACCACGGTGGGCAAGTTAATTGTCGCTGTGCTCAGTTTGGTGGGTATGACGTTGATTTTGTTATGGTTACATTGGCAACTGGCGGTGTTTATTTTGTTGATGAACCCGATTGTGGTCTATTTCACCATGCGGATGGGACGTCATGTTAAAAGCCTGAAGAAAAAAGAAAACTCTGCGCTAGATGCCTTTCAACAATCCTTATCAGAAACGCTAGAAGCCTTGCAACAAGTGCGGGCAGCGAATCGCGATCGCGCCTTTTTTGATCGCGTCCGTGGCAAGGCTAAAAACGTCAAGCAACATTCTGAAGCCTTTACCTGGAAAAGTGATGCAGCTTCGCGCTTGTCCTTTTTAATTTTTTTAGTCGGCTTTGATATTTTCCGTGGCGTGAGCATGCTGATGGTGGTGTTTTCAGATCTGAGCATTGGGCAGATGATGGCCGTGTTTGGTTACTTGTGGTTTATGATGGGCCCAGTACAAGAATTATTAGCGATTCAGTATAGTTATAACGCGGCGGACGGTGGCTTGTCGCGAATTAACAGTGTGCTGAATTTACAACAAGAGGGCCAGTATCAACCTAAAGTACAGGCGTTTAATCAGCCAGACAAAACCAAAGTGGAAGTACGCGACTTGGTATTCCATTATCCAGGCAAGCAACACCAGGTGTTAGATGGGTTGAGTTTTACCCTCAATCCGGGTGAAAAACTCGCCTTGGTCGGGGCCAGTGGCGGTGGTAAAACCACCTTGGTGAGTATGTTATTGGGCTTCTACCAACCTGATTCCGGCCAAATACTCTATAACGGCCATGATATTCGTGATATTGGGTACGAGCCATTGCGTGAGCAGGTCTCGACTGTTTTGCAAACGCCGATGCTGTTCAACCAATCGGTGCGATTTAACTTAACCCTTGGACGGGAATTAGATGACCAGGCCTGCTGGGAAGCATTACGCATGGCACAGTTGGATGAAACCATTCGAGAACTGCCTGAGCAGTTGGATACCGAATTGGGGCGCAATGGTATTAAGCTTTCCGGTGGTCAGCGTCAGCGTTTAGCGATTGCGCGTATGATTTTACAGGACCCAAAAGTGGTTATTATGGATGAGGCGACTTCAGCGTTGGATATGGCGACAGAACGAGAGCTCTATCAAGATCTCGCACCGTTTTTTGCCAAGCGTACCACGCTGATTGTAGCGCATCGCTTGAGTTCCATTAAGCAGGCGGATCGGATTTTGGTATTTGAAGATGGCAAAATTATTGAAACTGGCGACCATGAATCTCTGTTGCAGCAACAAGGGACGTATCATAAGCTATACCGGTAATAGATTATCTTAACTAGGGAGTATTCATGATGACATGGCAGCAGATTAAAGCAATTCCAGTAGTTACTGCACTGAGCTTGGGTTTGGCCGCAACGTCAGTATCAACTCAGGTATTGGCTGAACGCAATTTTGTATTAGCGACCCCTGTTGTGGTTTTGATGCCACATGTGATGCCAAATGCTGATTTATTGGAGTTGACGCCAGAGCAACGTCAAGAAGCGCGTTTGATTGCAAATCAGATGAATCATGAGCGAGAAGATAACGAAATTCTGACGCGTTCATTACGTCGTGAAATGTGGGAGTTGCTATCCAGTTCGCAAGCGCCCGATCCTGACGAGTTGCAAAAATTAGTCAAGTTAATCAGTGAAACCGAGCAAGCCCGTGTAGCCATGAGCGTTGAGTGTGCGACGCGATTGCGGGCAGTACTTAATGCTGATCAATGGGACTTGTTGGTGGAATTAGCGAGTGACTTGCAATAAGTCACCGCATCCCATGAGCACTACCTATTTAGCGGTACTGACGTAAATAAAGCCCTTCAAAAATCCGCTTCGCATAATGCATGATGCGCAGCGGCGGTAACATCAGCGTACCTTTATCGGTACGCTTAATCAACATGCCTTTATCTAAGGTATCGACAATACAAATAAGCTCATGTTTTATTTTTGCCTGAGCGGGTTGTTGCTTCAGGTATAGGCTCAAGTTAGTGGCGGCAGTTTTGGCCTGAATATCGGCCGCATGCGCTTGTTTTGGTTGCCACTCCGGCCCAGGGAAACTGCCTGAATCACCAGCGACATAGGTGCCAGGACAATCCACTACTTGGGTAAATTCGTCGGCTTGAATCATTCCACCTGGCGAAAGGGGCAAGTCGCTGGATGCCAGCCAAGCGGGGCCGGTCATGCCAGGCATAAATAAAATTAAATCAGCTGAGAAACTTTCATTAGCAAGTTGGACCTGTTTCGAGCCAAAGCCCATTATTTTTTGGCCTAATTTCGTGTCGATACCTCGCTCAGCCATCATGGCGAGCATTTTTTGCGGTACTTTTTCACCTAGTCGTTTACCCGGTTCAGCGGCCGGATTAAAAAACACCAACTTAAATTTATCTCGACGGCCTTGGCGGCGCAATAGGGTATCGATACCAAATAGAAATTCAAACATCGGGCCGCCCCGCATGGCGCTCGGCTCATTGGGGTTGCCACCAAAACCTATCGCAATCGTTCCGCCGTCAAGTTGGGCGAGTTTGTCACTGAGTGCCATCACTGGATCAATGCCTTCACAAGGGGTAAAGGCGTGTTCAATGCCAGGAAGTTTTTTGATAAAGCGTCCACCTGAGGCAATGATTAAGCCGTCATTGTGTAATTCACCTGCACTGGTCTGGATTGAGCGACCCTTTGCACTAACACCTGTTACGCTGGCTTCAACCCATTCAATATTATGTCGAGCCAAAAAGCGGCTCAGTTTGACCACTAAATCAGCAGGTTTACGCAGGCCGGCGGGGAGCCAAATTAAGCTGGGATAATAGACCAGTTCATCACGCGGTGAAATCAGTTGAATGCGCGCTTGGGGTTGGTGTTTTCGCAGGTTTTTAGCGGCTGTCAGCGCGGCAAAGCCACTGCCGATAATCTGAAGAGTAGGACTGTTGGTTGTTGCTGTCATAAAATACCTCAGGGTTTGAATAATAGACTAGGCAATGCGGGCCTTGAGAATGAGCTTTTTGACCATTAAGCTGGGTTGACCTAAACAGGGTAGATGCGCATCCTGCGGCATGAAAATTACAAAATGTGCTTGGGCAACATGAATCATTTGGCCAGGTATGTTGTAGAGCGCAAAATCTTTTTGTTCATCATAAGCTTGTACAGGCGTTTGGTCAGTTAAGGTGGCCACTTGCATCATTTCACTACCATCAAGCATCAGCTGCAAATCGACAAAACGACGATGCGCTTCAAGATAGCGGTCTTGGGATTGTCCGGTCGCATACTGATCAATAATGGCATCCAGTTTGGGTGAAATGGTTTGGCGACCTAGGCTAAGTTGTGCTATCGCGGTGGGGTCTTTAATGAAAGCAATCGCTTCATCAATTGCTGGGTGAAGGCCTTGATAACGTGTGGCATGGTATTGATGGTCTAAAATCATGGTCTGAGTCCTGTGCAAGGTTTTAGATATTATAACTTGCTTATCTAATGCAGTTGGTGCGGATTTCTGGGCTATGGTAGAATTTAGCTTTTGAATTTTAAAATCGGGCAAGACACCATGATCAGGCAACATTCTATGTGGGGCATCCTAGCTATTTCTGCAGTATTGACGCTTGCAGGCTGTGCACAGGTTCAGGTACAGGATATCACACCAAGCGTAACGACGACCGCGCAGGAATCGCCGGCAGAAACCTATCGCTTGACACAGTTTCGAGATGCCGCGCCAAGCAGTTTTGAAAGTCGTGCACTTCGCACCCAAGCTGATGCGCTTTGCCCTAATGGTTATGAAGTTTTGTCGCGTCATGCCTTTGCCACTGAAGCTTTGGCTGCGCATCAAGCTGAATGCCCGAGTCGTTCTTGTGCGCATCAATTAGAATGGCAAATTCGTTGTGGCAACATCCCGCGTGAGCCTTTCCGTTTCTTCGGCCGGACTCAATAAGCCGCTTAGATTAATTTAATCCGTCAAGATGTCACAATGAATTAATAGAACAAGAAGGATGAGGACGCATGGTTGAACAAGCATTACGGGTCGCACCAGGCCTGCAACTGGTCATTTCATTTAGTATCGCGCTGCCTTCCGGCCAAGTACTGGATCAAGCGGATGAAGCCGACCCTTTAACACTGGAATTGGGTGATGGTCAGCTGCACCCTAACTTAGAAGCGCTACTCACTGGGTTAGAGGTGGGCACTGAAGCGAAGTTTAGTGTGCCGCCGGAAGATGGGTTTGGCTACCCTGATCCTACCAATGTTTATGATATTGCGCAGGTCGAATTTGCTGAAGATATGGATCTCAAACCAGGCCTGGTCATTGGCTTTTCGACACCAACAGGTGATGAAATTCCAGGCACCATTGTGGCGGTAGATGATGAACAACAACAGGTAAAAGTCGATTTCAATCACCCACTCGCGGGTGAGACGTTTATCTTTGAAGTGAAAATTCTCGCTATAAAAGCGCATTAATCCTCATCGACATCATTGTACGATGAATTGGGAGCGTCTTTAGGGCCTTTGCGCAAATGTCCCTCAGAGCAGTAGGTATGACGACCGTCAAAGTAGGCTTCTGATTGGGGTAGGTGGATACCGCAGTGAGCACAGCGCACCATGTTTTGAGATTCGAGTTGTGCATTTTCTCCGGCAGGATTATTTTTTGCCCGAGCTTCCACGATAATATTAAGTAACATACGGACAACTAAAAAAACTAAGATGGCCAGGCTGATAAAAAGTAAGGCTTGCATGATTTAAATCCATTATTTGTGGGCTTTTTTTATTTTGATGAACTTGGCGAACTTTTGCAATCAGTTATCGTCAGCTTCAATCTATTTAATTTTTTGCGTTTAGGAGAAGAGCGTTTCATGAATTTGCATGAATACCAAGCAAAAGCATTATTTGCTGACTATGGTTTGCCGGTGCCTGCTGGCCAGGTTATTAGATCGCTAACGGAACTAGCCGATGCTTATCAACAATTACCCACAGAGGCTTGTGTGGTAAAAGCACAAATTCATGCGGGCGCGCGCGGCAAAGCGGGCGGGGTGGTATTGGCAAAGACTTTGGCCGATGCGCAAGCCGCGGCCGAACGCTTGTTGGGCAGTGCACTCGCTACCCATCAAACTGCGGGTAAGGCCTTGCCGGTTGATGCCTTGTTGATTGAGCAAACGCTCGATATTGAACATGAATATTATCTGAGCTTGTTATTAGATCGGGTGACCAAACGCTATTGCTTCGTATTGAGTTCTGAAGGCGGGATGGACATTGAAGAGGTGGCGGCTGAGCAGCCGGAAAAAATCCACCGTTTTAGCGTTGATCCATTATTAGGTGTGATGCCCTATCAAGCCCGTGAAATGGGCTTTGCGCTTGGATTAACGGGTACTCCCTTTAAAGCACTTGGGCACTGGTTAAATCAGCTTTATACCCTGGCTGTTGAGCGCGATTTAATGCAGGTAGAAATCAATCCATTGGTGAGCACGGCTGACGGACAACTGATTGCGCTGGATGCCAAGGTCAATATTGATAGCAATGCGCTTTATCGGCAAGCAGGCCTGCTAGCACAGCGTGATATGCGCCAAGAAGATGCACGTGAAGCAGAAGCCTCCACCCATCAACTTAACTACATTGCGCTGGAAGGCAATATTGGTTGTATGGTGAATGGTGCGGGTTTAGCCATGGCCACCATGGACTTAATTCAATTACAGGGCGGTCAGCCGGCTAACTTTTTAGATGTAGGTGGCGGAACGACGCCGGCACGGGTTGCCGCGGCATTTAAATTAATTTTGTCAGATCCCGAAGTAAAGGCGATTTTAGTGAATATCTTTGGCGGGATTGTGCGTTGTGATTTAATTGCGGAAGGCATTATTACCGCGGTCAAAGAGGTGGGTTTAACCTTGCCGGTCGTGGTGAGATTAGAAGGCACCAATGCTGAACTAGGGCGTCAGATGTTAGCGGATAGTGGTTTATCCATTGAAGCGGCCAATGATTTAGCGCAAGCCGCGGCGCGCGTAGTTGAGTTAGCATCACAGGGAGGCGCGCAATGAGTATTTTAATCAATCAGCATACTAAAGTGATTTGCCAAGGATTTACCGGTAAGCAAGGTACGTTTCACTCTGAGCAGGCGATTGCTTATGGTACGCAGATGGTTGGCGGGGTGACGCCGGGCAAAGGTGGCCAAACCCATTTAGGTTTACCGGTGTTTAACACGGTTAAAGAGGCGGTGGCGACCACTGGCGCTCAGGCCTCAATGATTTATGTGCCGCCAGCCTATGCCGCAGACTCTATTATTGAAGCGATTGATGCGGGTATTGAGGTCATTGCGTGTATTACCGAAGGTATTCCGGTGCAGGATATGCTGAAGGTGCGCGCGGTATTAGAAAGATCAAACAGTTATTTAATTGGTCCGAACTGTCCGGGACTCATTACCCCTGGCGAATGTAAAATCGGCATCATGCCGGGGCATATCCACCTGCCGGGCAAAATCGGCATCGTATCGCGTTCGGGCACCTTGACTTATGAAGCGGTTCATCAAACCACCCAAAATGGTTTAGGCCAATCAACCTGTGTCGGGATAGGCGGTGATCCTATTCATGGTATGAACTTTATTGACTGTTTAGCCTTATTTGAAGAAGACCCTGACACGGCTGGGATTATTATGGTCGGTGAAATTGGCGGGCAGGCTGAGGAACAAGCCGCTGAGTTTATTCAACATCATGTGACCAAGCCTGTTGTGGCCTATATTGCCGGTGTTACGGCGCCTGCTGGTAAGCGAATGGGCCACGCCGGTGCTATTGTCTCCGGTGGGCAAGGTACAGCAGAAGCCAAGTTTGCCGCACTTGATGCCGCGGGAGTGACTATTGTGCGTCGGCCTACCGATTTAGGTTCGGCGATCTTAGCAAGATTAACTGAAATGGGTGCTCACTAAAATGTCGCACCCAGTCATTGTAATGGCGCAAATTAATCCGCTGGTGGGTGACATCGTCGGTAACGAACAACTCATTTTGGAGACTATTGCTCAGGCTAAAAAGCAGTATCAAGCCAATATGGTGGTATTTCCAGAGCTGACTTTAACCGGTTATCCGCCAGAAGATTTACTGTTGCGTGATGGTTTATATTTGCAAGTTAATGCCGCGCTAATCCGTATCGCGCAACACACCCAAGATTGTGCCGTTATTCTAGGGGCTCCTTGGTGTGATGAATCTGGTCAGCGATTCAATGGGGCGATTTGGTTGGAAGGTGGCCAGTTGGTGGCCCGTTATGCCAAACAGGTTCTGCCTAATTACAGTGTCTTTGATGAGCAGCGTTATTTTACTTCAGGCACGGAACCCTGCGTGGTGGCCTGGCAGGGTATCAAGGTAGGTTTGGTAGTGTGCGAAGATATTTGGCATCCAGAACCGATTGCGTCAGCGCAGCAAGCCGACGCTCAGTTAATCGTCGCTTTAAATGCGTCGCCATTTAACGCTGATAAACATGAAGATCGTCTTGCGGTGGTGCGCGCGCGTATCGCTGAAGCAGGCCTGCCGATTCTCTATGTCAATCAGATCGGCGGTCAGGACGAACTGGTGTTTGATGGTGCTTCCTTTGCCATGTCGGCAAAAGGGGAACTGGTGTGCCAAGCGGATGCGTTTGTCAGTGGACTTTACCCGATTAAGCTTGATTATAATGCCAACCACTCTCAACCTGACCTCGGCGGAAGTCATCACCCTTTAGCGCAGATACCCAAAGATGAGGCACGCGTTTACCAAGCCTTGCAATTAGGTATTCGTGATTATGTGCTGAAAAATGGTTTTAAAGGGGTGTTGTTGGGCTTATCCGGCGGTATTGATTCTGCCCTTACGTTAGCTTTAGCCGTTGATGCGTTAGGCGCCGAGCGGGTAACAGCAGTGATGATGCCATTTCACTATACCGCCCAAATGAGCATTGATGATGCCCAAGAACAAGCCCAGCTATTAGGCGTGACCTTTGAACAGGTCGCAATTGCGCCGGTATATGATGCGTTTGATCAGCTATTAACCCCGATTTTAGGTGATGCACCGGCTGATATTACTGCTGAAAACCTGCAGGCACGTATCCGTGGCACACTGTTGATGGCGCTATCTAATCGCTATGGCGCATTGGTATTAGCAACCAGCAATAAGAGCGAATCGGCGGTGGGTTATAGCACGCTGTATGGCGATATGGTCGGTGGCTTTTCGCCGTTAAAAGATGTACCTAAAACCTGGGTTTATCGTTTAGCGCGTTATCGCAATAGCCTTACTGAGGTGATTCCAGAGCGGGTTATTACGCGACCACCATCCGCCGAATTGCGACCTGATCAGTGCGATCAGGATTCGTTACCTGATTATGATATGTTGGATCAAATAATTGCGGCCTATGTGGAACAAGATTGGTCGCCGAGCGAAATGCTGGCAGCGAATTTGGCCGATGCGGCGACGATTGAACGAGTTGTGTCGATGATTCAGCGTAATGAATATAAGCGTCGGCAGGCAGCTCCAGGTGTTAAGGTGTCAATACGAGCTTTTGGTCGCGATCGTCGGTATCCGATTACCAGTGGTTATGAAGAAAAGTTAGAGTGAGTGCGCACCTGTGCAACAGCAGATCCTGATTCACCTTGCAACCCAACAATTGCAACTGATTGAGGACGATATGACGGTTGCGAGCTACCCGATTAGTAGCGCCAAGCAAGGCGTTGGGCAGCAACAAGGGAGTTTGCAAACGCCCTTGGGGGAGCATTATATTCGCGCTAAAATTGGCGCCGGCGTAGCAATCAATAGTGTATTTGTTGGACGTCGTCCAACCGGTGAAATCTATAGCGCGGCTTTAGCCGCAGCCTATCCGCATCGAGATTGGATTTTAACCCGAATTATGTGGCTTTGTGGTTGTCAACCAGGCTTCAATCGATTAGGTTCGGTTGATAGTTTTCGTCGCTATATTTACATTCATGGTACACCCGATTCAGAGCCAATGGGTAGGCCCGCATCCCATGGCTGTATTCGTATGCGCAATACCGATGTGGTGAGCTTATTTGATCGTGTTCGCTTAGGCACAACGGTGAGTATTCAATTATGACTGGATATCTTAGCCGTCTAATCTTATCAACGTTACTGGTTACTTGGGTAGTCAGTAGCCTAGTCTTTTTATTGATTCATTTGGTACCTGGTGACCCTGTCGCCGTAATGCTTGGTGAATGGGCCAGTCCTGCGGATGAGGCCGCGCTGCGAGCACAGTTAGGTTTAGATCAACCCTTATGGGTGCAGTATGTTCAGTATTTTGGTGGTTTATTACGGTTAGATTTAGGGCAGTCGCTTTATTTTGAGCAGCCGGTGAGCCAAATTTTGGCTGAGCGTATTCCATTAACGGCCTATTTGGCCGTCATGGCGTTATTAATTGCTGTGTTGATTGCTTTTCCTTTGGGGATGGTTGCTGCCTATTATGCCGGTCGCTGGCCTGATTATGCCGCCATGTCTATTTCGCTCTTAGGGGTGTCGATACCCAATTTTTGGTTGGGTCCGCTGTTTATCCTGCTGTTTGCTATTGTGTTGGGCTGGTTGCCGGTGAGTGGCGCGGCACACCCGCTTGCATGGGTACTGCCGGCGCTGACCTTAGGCACGGCTTTGGCGGCGATTTTAGCGCGCATGCTGCGTTCATCCTTACTCGAAGTGTGGCATGAAGACTATATTCGTACTGCTCGAGCTAAGGGCTTGTCGGGCGCGAGGGTCTATGGTGTGCATGCATTACGCAACGCATTGTTACCGGTGGTGACTATTCTGGGTTTGCAGCTCGGTACCCTGTTAGGGGGAGCGGTTATTACCGAGGTGGTATTTGATTGGCCAGGTCTAGGTCAGCTGCTTGTCGAGTCGATTCAGCGTCGTGATTATCCGGTGGTACAGGCTTGTATCCTGATTATTAGCTTGGCCTATATTGTGGTGAATGCGCTGACTGAGTTGGTCTATGCGTGGTTAGACCCTAGGATTCGTTTAGCATGATCAAGTTAGCACTCGCCATAGTTTTGTTATGGGTATTGATGGCGCTAGTGGCCTTCGGTTTAGGTGATGGTGCCAATGCGGTTAATCTTGACCAACTCTTAACGCCGCCGCATTTTGGTCAGTGGTTAGGTCATGACGAACTCGGACGGCCGGTCTGGCAGCGCCTGATGTTAGGCGCCCAAACGTCGTTGCTTGTGGCGATAGGGGTCGTGACCTTGTCGGCTATTATAGGCATTAGCCTTGGATTATTAAGTGGCTATATCGGTGGTCTGTTTGACCGTGTGATAGTGAAGGTTATTGATGTGTTTTTGGCTTTTCCAGGCCTGCTGCTGGCGATTGCCTTGGCCGCCGTGTTGGGCCCAGGTATTGAAAATGTCATTATTGCCCTAGCGGCAGTGGGCTGGGTAGGCTTTGCGCGCCTTACGCGCGCCCAAACGCTGAGCGTTAAAAGTCGTGAACATGTGATGGCGGCACGAGCTTTGGGGGTTAACTCGCCGACCATCATGCGTCGTCATATTTTGCCACTCGTTAGTGCACCGCTGTTGGTTGAGGCGACCTTTGGCTTTGCAGGTGCAGTCATTGCCGAGGCTGGCTTGTCTTTTTTGGGTCTGGGTGTGCAGCCGCCAGCTGCTTCCTTGGGTAATATGATACGAGAGGGCACGCGTTATTTATTGGTGGCACCACATCTGGTGCTGATTCCCGGTTTAGCCCTATTACTGATGGTGTTAGCGATCAATATTTTAGGGGATAGATTGCGAGACCGTTTTGATGTGCGAGAGACGGCTCGCCGAAAATTTTAATAGCATTGGAGTAGCGCGTTGGCGACAAAACTCGGGTTTATTATGATGGGTATAGCAGGCCTGCAGGTTACGTCACAAGAGCGTGAGTGGTTAGCCCATCCTGCGGTGGCGGGAGTCATTCTATTTCAACGTAATTTTGCCTCGGTTGCGCAGTTGCAGGCCTTATGTGCAGATATTCACAGTATTCGCCACCCACGCTTATTAATTGGCGTGGATCATGAGGGAGGGCGCGTGCAACGTTTTGGCCAAGAGTTTACGCGTTTGCCTCCCATGTCAGCGCTGGGCATGAGCTATCAAGCCGACCAAGCGTTAGCGCTTGAACAGGCAACGGATCTTGGGTGGTTGGCCGCTACCGAGTTATTAACCTGTGGCATTGATTTGAGTTTTTCACCAGTGTTGGATATTAATTATGGTCATAATCAAGTGATTGGTGAGCGCGCTTTTGCACGGTCTGCTTATGAGGTAGCCGCCTTGTCACAAGCTTTTGTGTCTGGGATGAATGAGGCAGGCATGGCCGCGGTGGCCAAGCATTTTCCGGGGCATGGCTATGTCAGTGTGGATACGCATCTCGGTGTCGCCGAGGATCCGCGCAGTTATTTGGCCCTGGATGAGCAGGATATGTTGCCGTTTAAAGCCTTAATTAATCAAGGATTAGCCGCGATTATGCCTGCGCATGTTATTTACTCCGATTGCGATGCGCAACCGGCAGGATTTTCCCATTTTTGGTTGCAACGGGTACTGCGAGAGCGCTTAGGTTTTGAAGGCGCAATTATTAGCGATGATTTAGGTATGCAGGCCGCTGTCGCGCAAGGGTCGTTGTTAGATCGGGTTAAACGGGCAGCGCAAGCAGGGTGTGATTTGGTGTTGGTGTGTAATGACTTAACCGAGATACCAGGCCTGCTAAACCAGCTGGCCGTTGCACAATCGCCAGTCATATCCTCCCCTTTATCTCAGTTGCGCTTAATTCGATTGCATGGTCGCAAGTTATCTAGTCGTTATGATAAGTTAAGGTTTAACCCGCGTTGGCAAGCCGCGCATCGTACCATTGAGACCCTCAATACGCCATCGCTTGGTTTATAGAAATCGGGTTTAAAGAATATTGACCTCAGGTTCGAGGTGAATGCCAAATTGATACATAACTTGGTCTTGTACTTTATGTGCCAGTTTAAGTACGTCTAATCCTGTTGCGCCGCCTAAATTAACCAACACGAGCGCGTGTTTGTCTGATACGGCTGCGCGACCTTCGGTCAATTGGTTAGCGCCACTGCGCTCAATTAGCCAAGCAGCCGGGATTTTAATCTGGCCATCAAGCGTGCGATGATGTGGTATGGCTGTAGTGTATTCGTTTTGTAAACTATCAAAATAGTCACTGGTGATGACCGGGTTTTTGAAAAAGCTGCCCGCATTGCCCATGTAGTTAGGATCAGGTAAGCGTTTTTTGCGAATAGCTACTACGGCATCAAAAATATCGCGCGGCGATAGGTCTGATTTATCGAGAGCTTGTACGGCTACCTTGAGTGGATCGTAAACAAGGTTGGCTTGACCCGCATGGCATTTACGTAACCTAAAGGTAACACGATGTAATAACAGGCGGTTTTGATATTCTTGTTTAAAAATACTGGTGCGATAACCAAATGCACAGTCGTTATTGCGAAACTCAATGCGCTCGCCATCAAAAATATTCAATGCTTGCACGCGTGTGATGGTATCACGCGCTTCGGCCCCATAGGCGCCAATGTTTTGTACAGGTGCAGCCCCCACTGTGCCAGGAATATAGGCAAGATTTTCTAATCCCCACCAACCCTGGTCAACCGTATATTCAACCAACGCGTGCCAATTCATGCCTGCGCCTACTGACAACCAAACGCCCTCATCATCTTCCTTAACAATTTTCAGTTTGCTGTAGCGACAACGCACCACGACCCCTTCGATATCATGGGTAAACAAAATATTGCTGCCATCGCCCATTATGGTCCAAGGTAAGGAGGCTAGTTTGGGATCAGAGCGTAATACGCGAATATCGCTTTGTTTATCGACCTCGACCACATAGCGTGCTTTGGCTTTCATTCGGAAAGTGTTGAGATCAATAAGGGGGAAATTGGCTTGAATGTGCATGGCCGTATGAACTTGTTATAAAATGCTATTAAAAATAAATTTATTATAAAGGAAAAGCCATGGCGCAAACGAAAGTTTCCATCCCGGTTTGGTCATCTCAGTGGGTGTTTATTATGGCCGCGGTGGGGTCAGCGGTAGGCTTGGGCAATATTTGGAAGTTTCCCTACATTGCTGGAGATAATGGCGGTGGCGCGTTTGTACTGGTTTATTTAGCCTGTATTGTGTTAATTGGCTTGCCTATATTGATTGCAGAAATTAGCCTGGGTCGAGCGGGTAAAGCGAATCCTATTCAAGCCATGTTAAATAATGCGCTCGCTAATAAAGCCTCGAAGGCTTGGGCGGGGTTGGGGATTAATGGTGTGGTAGCAGGCCTGCTCATATTATCCTTTTATACCGTGATTGCGGGATTGGCATTAGCATATTTTGTTAAAAGTCTGCAGGGCGGTTTTTTGGCCATGGATGCGAATGAAGCCCAGGCGTTGTTTAGTAGTGAAGTTGCCAGCCCTTGGGTGTTAGGTTTTTGGCACAGTGTGTTTATGCTGTTAACCTTGTTGATTGTGGCGCGAGGTGTACGGGCTGGGTTAGAAAAAGCGATTAACTTGATGATGCCAGGCCTGCTGATGATTTTGCTGATTCTACTGGGTTATGCCACGATGACAGGCAGCTTTGGTCAAAGTGTCAGTTTTATGTTCCGAGCCGATTTTAGCCAGTTGACTTGGAATGCCGTGCTCGTAGCCATGGGGCATGCTTTTTTTACCCTGAGTATTGGTTTGGGCACGATGATGGCCTATGGCGCTTATGTCGGTCGTAACATGTCAATAGTCCAAGCCAGTGTCTGGATTGTGGTGATGGATACGCTGATTGCAATTATCGCCGGTCTGATTATTTTTTCAATTGTGTTTGCTAATGCTCTTGAACCCGGTGCCGGACCAGGCCTGCTGTTCCAAACGCTACCCATCGCCTTTGGTCAAATGGCCGGTGGATGGTTTTTTGGTAGTCTATTTTTTCTATTGGTCGTGATGGCCGCTTTGTCATCGGCTATTTCATTATTGGAGCCGGCTGTGAGTTGGTTAGAACAACGAGGACGTTACAGCCGCGTTCAAGCGACTGTTTTGTTGGGTGCGCTTACCTGGTTTATTGGTTTGGGTACGGTGTTGTCATTTAATTATTGGGAAAATATCTATGTTTTCGGTGAACGTAATATTTTTGCCACCTTGGACTTTCTAACATCCAGTTTAATGTTGCCGTTGGGCGGGTTGTTGATTGCGGTCTTTGCGGCTTGGACCTGGCAAAAATCAAAACGGGCCGAGATAGTGCGCTTTTCTAATCAATTTGTAGAGCGTTTGTTTGATATCAGTTTACGCTACATTACACCTTTTGCCGTATTGGGGGTATTTGCGTTTAATTTAGCCTTGGGATGGATGTGGACGTTAGTGATTCTTCTGCTGGGTGTGCTTTTTTATTTGGGGTACGCTTGGCGTTGTCATCAGACGCAAGCCCACTAATCGATCGATTAGCAGGCCTGCTTGTCATCGATAGCTGGATTAATCCATGTATTGATTGGTGACGAATCGACTCATTTCCATAAACTGTGCATTCATATCGCGCTGCAATTGATGTGAGGCGCGCAAAATGCCTCGCATAAGGTTAAATACCAAACGTGGATGGCTATCAATGAGGGGTTCAAAGGCCTGGCGCTTGAGTTTTAGCACCTGGGCTTGCTTTTGGGCGCGTAATGTTAGGGTATGAGGATCACCATCAATAAAGCTCAATTCGCCGGCTAATGCACCAGGCTTAAGTGTTGAAAGCACCATTTCGCTTTTTAAGCCGGCGTTTTTGACTACTTCTAATTTACCCATCAATAAAATGTAGAGGGTATCGTCTTTAGAATCAGCATCAAACACCACCTCGTTTTGGCTGTAATGAGCTGGCTCAGTAAGGTCTATTAATAAATCCAGTTCACTAGCAGAGAGCTCTTTACCCCAAGTGGTTTGGGCAATGATATCAATAGGGAGAGTAATTAAATCAGCGCTCATATATCCTCGCAAAATCTATAGTTAAAGAAACAGGTTAGTAAAGTGTTTGCGGCGCAAACAAGATATCAAATGCGGCTGTCATGCCAAAAATAAATAAGAAAATTAATACAAAAACAATAATCAGCGACAGGGCTTGCTTGTTTTTAATAAACTTTTCTTTCCAATTTTCATCGCGAATCATTGGCCAAACCAGCCAGGCAAAGCCTACCACGGCGGCTATTTGAACCAATATAAGCAAAATCGTTACCCAGCCAGGTGTCTCCATTTATGCCGCCTTTATTAAAAGATTAACTAAAATATGATAATAAATATCGGTTAGTTGATTTAGGTCAGTGATGCTGACTCGCTCGTTGACCTTGTGGATGGTGTCGTTGAGCGGGCCAAACTCAATCACTTGTGCACCGGTCGGGGCAATAAAACGGCCATCTGAGGTACCGCCACCCGTTGAGAGGGTGGGGCGATATCCCATACACTGTTCAACAGCATTACAGGTGGCTTGAATCAGTTCGCCCTCTGCGGGTGTGACAAAAGGTAAGCCTGATAAATTCCAGCTAAGGTCATAGTCTAAGTCAAACGCGGCTAAACAATCGATGACCCCTTGTTTGAGGGTTTCAGGGGTGTGTTCGGTTGAAAAGCGGAAGTTAAACATGATTTGTAAGTCGCCCGGAATCACATTAGTGGCACCGGTGCCGGCGTGAATATTGGAAATTTGCAAGGACGTTGGTGGAAAGTAGTCATTGCCTTGGTCCCATTCAATCGCGGTTAAGGCGGTCAGTGCTGGTAAAGCTTTGTGTACTGGATTGTCAGCCAGTTGTGGATAGGCTATGTGACCTTGCACACCTTTAATTGTCAGGGTGGCATTGAGTGAACCTCGGCGGCCATTTTTAATGGAATCGCCGAGTTTTTTATCGCTAGAGGGTTCACCTACTAAGCAAAAATCAATTTTTTCTTGGCGTGCTTCTAGTGTTTCGACCACTTTAACCGTGCCATCAACAGCGGGGCCTTCTTCATCACTGGTGATTAAAAAGCCAATCGAACCAGGATGATCGGGATAGTCATAGATAAAGCGCTCGGTCGCGACCATAAAGCAGGCGATAGCACTTTTCATATCGGCGGCGCCACGAGCACAAAGCATATCCCCATCAATCTGGGCACTAAAAGGCGGATGCTGCCACTTATCAACCGGTCCAGTTGGCACCACATCGGTATGGCCTGCAAATACAACCATGGGCGCGGTTTGTCCACGACGTGACCACAAGTTGGTTACCTGACCAAAGGGCATGGGTTCGTTATGAAAATCAAGTTTGGCTAAGAAATCGCTGATGATTGTTTGACAGCCTTTATCTTCAGGTGTAACAGAATCAATGCGCAATAAGGCTTGTGCTAAAGTGATCGTGGCGGTTTGATTAGGGTTCATAGTGATTGATACTCACTGGCATTGAAGCCGATTAGTAATTTAGACCCGGTATCGAGTAGCGGGCGTTTAATTAGTGTGGGATGCTGGCAAACCCGCTCCAAATCCTGAGATTCGATGGCCTGTTGCTCAGATTCGTTTAAACCTTTCCAAGTCGTACTACGTTTGTTAATCAGTTGACTATAGTCGGCATAAGCTAACCAGGCCTGAATCATGGTAGGGGTAAGACCTTCTTTACGAAAATCATGAAAACGAAAAGGGTGAGCTGCTTGTTCGAGCAGTTTTTTGGCTTTGCGAACCGTGTCGCAATTGGCAATGCCATAGAGAATCATAGGCGGCCTCGATTGTTGTTTAGGCGTAGCATGGCCCGCCTAAACGATGACATAAGAATAAACTTTGCGAATTAAATATCGCGTAAAAGTTCGTTAATGCCCACTTTCCCAAGGGTTTTGGCATCGACTTTTTTTACAATAACGGCGCAATATAAGCTGTATTTACCGTCTTTTGATGGCAAGTTGCCTGATACCACAACTGACCCAGCTGGAACGCGGCCATAGTGAATTTCACCGGTTTCGCGATCATAAATACGCGTGGATTGACCAATATAGACGCCCATTGAAATTACCGAGCCTTCTTCAACGATGACCCCTTCAACGACTTCAGAACGCGCGCCGATGAAGCAGTTGTCTTCAATAATGGTCGGAGCGGCTTGTAATGGCTCTAACACACCACCGATACCTACACCGCCAGATAAATGGACGTTTTTACCAATTTGCGCACATGAGCCGACGGTTACCCAGGTATCAACCATCGTACCTGAGTCAACGTAGGCGCCGATATTGACATAGGAAGGCATTAAGACGGTGCTGGGCGCAATATACGAACCACGGCGAGCCATGGCGGGTGGCACCACGCGAACACCGGCGGCTTCAAAGTCAGCTTGTGAGTAATCAGCAAATTTTGAAGGGACTTTGTCAAAATAACGTGTCTCTGATGAGTTCATCAGTACATTGTCTTCAGTACGGAAAGAGAGGAGTACTGCTTTTTTTAACCATTCATTAACGGTCCATTGACCTACGCCTTGACGTTCAGCGACACGCATTTTGCCTGAGTCTAATAAATGCAGGGTTTCTTGAATCGCACGTTTAGTTTCGGCATCGACGTTTTTAGGCGTAATTTCGGCACGACGCTCAAACGCCGCTTCAATGATTTGCTGTAATTGGTTAGACATAACAATCCCTAGTTAGCGAGAAATTAAAAGAAACTTAATTCGATATTGTAACATTGAACCCAAAAAACCGAAAAGCATAATCACAGGAGCGGGCTATGATCACGGGAATTCATCATGTTAGTTTAATTGTTAGCGATGCAGAGCGAGCTCTGGCTTTCTATCAGTCGGTGTTGGGTTTGGCGCAAGTACCACGACCGGAATTAGGTTTTCCAGGTTATTGGTTGGATCTTGGAGCGGGGCAGACTTTACACCTGCTGGAAGTAGCCGATCCTTATCAAGGGGTTCAGCGTCCTGTACACCCAGGTCGAGACCGGCATCTAGCCTTGGGTGTTGAGGATATCGCTGACGCAAAGGCGCGATTAGATAAATTTAATGTTGTTTACAAACTCAGCCTATCAGGTCGTGCAGCGGTGTTCTTTAGGGATCCAGATTTTAATGTGATTGAACTGGCTCAAGTTTGAGTGAGTAGAAACTGTATATTTACGCATAAATTTTTATAAATAAGTAATTTTATGGAGGTATTATTCTTGTTCAATAAGGAGGTGAATATGGCAAATGTTAATTTAATTATTTCTCATCACGATTTGTTAGTGGCGCAGGCTTTGGCGCATTTAACCACTAAAATGACCCAAGAGTATTATGTTCAAATTGCCGCTGATACGGAATGGGTTAACAATACTTTGTTTGCAAGAGCTGGTTTTCCGTTGTTGGCGCCCTTGGATGAAAAAGCTGAGTGGTTTGTGTTGGCCGATTTAGCATCAATGCTTGCAATTCCACCTCATTCATCTCGACAGCAAAGTTCAAAGCTAGGTTTAGCGCTTTATCACATAAAGTCCCCTCATATAACTGAGGGATGTTTGCATGCAGCTGGGTTTAATTGGTTGGGTGATATCAGTTACGACCAATCAGCCGAGCAATTTATTAAGAGCTTTGAGCAATTTACCTTGTCACGACTTTACTTCAAAGAATGTCCTAAATTACAAAATTATCCTGGAGCTTGTAGGTTAATTTTTGGAGGGCCGCAACAGGTTACAGAATCCTGTGCCCAGTGCGCCAATTTTAATCAAGATGAGTTACAATAAGCGCCAATTTTATCATTTAAAAATAGAGCATTTTCATGACGATAGCATTACCCGTCCGCACCCCTAAAGTGGGAGTTGTTAGTTTAGGTTGTCCGAAAGCGACTGTCGATTCAGAGCGTATTTTGACCCAGTTACGCAGTGAAGGCTATGAGCTTACAAGTTCTTATGAAGGCGCGGATACCGTTATCGTTAATACTTGTGGCTTTATTGATTCGGCGGTACAAGAATCACTTGATGCTATTGGTGAGGCGCTGCGAGAAAACGGTAAGGTTATTGTGACAGGTTGCTTGGGTGCGCGTGATGAAGAAGTGCTTAAACATTATCCTCAGGTACTGTCAGTATCGGGTCCACAGGCGTATGAGACAGTACTTAATGCGGTGCATGATGTTGTAGCCCCACCCGAGCATAATCCGTTTGTCGATTTAGTGCCGCCGCAAGGCATAAAACTAACGCCGCGCCACTATGCCTATTTAAAAATTTCTGAAGGGTGTAATCACACCTGTTCGTTTTGCATTATCCCTTCGATGCGTGGCAAGTTGGTGAGTCGGCCGGTTGAGGAGGTGTTGGATGAAGCCAAGCGCCTTGTTGAAGCAGGCGTACAGGAATTGTTAGTTATCTCGCAAGATACCTCTGCTTACGGTGTCGATGTAAAACACAAGCTTGCTTTTTGGAATGGTCAGCCAGTTAAAACCTCGATGACAGGCCTGGTAAAAGCCCTAGGCGATATGGGCGCCTGGGTACGTTTGCATTATGTTTATCCTTATCCTAATGTGGAAGAAGTCATTCCTTTAATGGTTGAAGGCAAGGTTTTGCCTTATCTGGACATGCCGCTGCAACACGCGGACCCGCGGGTGCTTAAAGCGATGCGTCGCCCAGGCAATATTGATCGCCAATTGGAGCGAATTCAACAATGGCGCGAGCAGGTGCCAGATTTAACCCTACGTTCAACCTTTATTGTCGGCTTCCCTGGCGAAACTGAGGAAGAATTCCAGCGTTTATTGGACTTTTTAGCGGCGGCGCAGTTAGATCGCGTTGGCTGTTTCCAGTATTCGCCGGTTGAGGGCGCGGCTGCGAACGAGATTGCCGAGCAGGTGCCGGATGAGGTTAAGCAAGATCGTTATGACCGTTTTATGCAAACCCAGCAAGCGATTAGTGCGCAAAAAATGCAGGCTAAAATTGGTCGCGTTTACGAAGTTTTAGTTGATGAAGTGGATGAGGAGGGCGCCATTGCGCGTTCTCAGGCCGATGCACCCGATATTGATGGTATGGTATTTATCCCTGATGGTCATGAGTTATCACCGGGTGATCGTCTTAAAGTAAGGATTTTTGCTGCAGATGAATATGATCTGTGGGGTGAACAGGTTGACCTGGATGCTAAATAGCTTTAGGCTTCTTGGTTTAGTATTTATATACCCATAGTTTATATTTATCCCATTAAGGAGTGAGTCGTGAAATCAGGTCTTATTAAAGTTGTTGGCTTGTGTGCGTTATTAGTTTTATCCCCTTTTGCTAAGGCACAAACGCTTAATACTGTTCAGTTTGAAGACCAGCATGGTACGCCCATTGCGCTGAATGAAAGCGTTACTTGGATGATTTTTAGTCATCACAACGATGGAGCTAAGTTAGTTAAAGAAGCGATAGACCGTGCCGGTTTGACTGATTTTGCACAATATAATGGCTTATATGTGGCGGATATTTCGCGGATGCCTGCACTCGTGACGCGTTTATTTGCGATGCCTGCGATGCGTAAATATGAGTTTACTATGGCGTTAGATCGTGACGGTGATTTAACTCAGGGCTTACCACGCGAAGCTGAACAGGTCACCTTAGTGAAGTTAGATAATCTCAATGTGGTTGAACAAAGCTATGTTAGTTCAGTGGACGAGATTCTTGCCTTCATTAATGCTAACCGTTAATCACACTCATTAGCGCGCATGAATCTATGCACTGTCATAGTTTAGCGCCCGTTTTGCCCAAACCCGCTGCCATGCGGGTTTTGATTTTAGGGTCTATGCCAGGTGAAGCTTCGCTGCAGGCGCAGGCCTACTATGCTCACCCACGCAATCAGTTCTGGCCCATTTTGGCGCAATGCTTGGGGGTAGCCAATTGGCCTGACCATTTACCAGCGCGTTATCAATATCTAGCTGAACAGGGTATCGGTTTGTGGGATGTGATTGCTCAATGTCAGCGCCAGGGTAGTTTAGATAGCGCAATAAAAGCCGATAGTATCAGCCTTAATCCCATATTGTTGTTACTTGAGCAACAGCCTAACTGCCAGCTTATTGTGTGTAATGGTCAAAAAGCCGGCCAGCTATTTAAACGTTATCTCGCTGCGTCGCTTATTGAAAACTTTCCCAACATCGAATGGTGTGTGATGCCTTCAACCAGTCCTGCCTATGCTGCGCTAAGTTTTGTTGACAAATACCAGGCCTGGCAAGACAAACTGATTAATTTCCGATAAAATAGGTCGGGAATTTTGAGGGGACTCCACACATGTTTAAATCTGAACTTTTATCACCCGCTGGCACCATGAAAAACATGGAATATGCCTTTGCCTATGGTGCCGATGCTGTTTATGCCGGTCAGCCGCGATATAGCTTGCGCGTGCGTAATAATGAGTTCGATCACGATAACCTAGCTAAAGGCATTGCGCGCGCGCATGAACTGGGTAAAAAGTTTTATGTGGTCACCAACATTGCTGCCCACAATTCTAAGTTAAAAACCTTTTTGAAAGACATCGAGCCGGTGATCAATATGAAACCGGATGCGTTGATTATGTCAGACCCCGGCATGATCATGATGGTGCGTGAGCACTTCCCTCAGCAAGAAATTCATCTATCGGTACAGTCCAATGCGGTCAATTGGGCTACCGTTAAGTTCTGGCACCAGATGGGCATTACTCGTGTGGTATTGTCGCGTGAGTTGTCGGTGCAAGAAATTGCGGAGATACGCGAGCAAGTGCCTGAGATGGAGCTAGAGGTGTTCGTGCATGGCGCTTTGTGTATTGCCTACTCGGGGCGCTGTTTGTTATCGGGTTACATCAATAAACGTGACGCGAATCAAGGTACCTGTACTAACGCCTGTCGCTGGAATTACAATACCTATGAAGGCAAGGAAAATGCGGCGGGTGACGTGGTTGGCGTCGAGCGGATTACCGATTTAACTGGGACGACTGACCGTCCTGCGCCCAGTGTTAATAGTTTAGACAAACCCGAACCGACCTTGGGTGTCGGTGAGACCACGGATCGAGTGTGGTTGCTTGAAGAGCAGGGCCGTCCAGGAGAATTGATGCCCGCCTTTGAAGATGAACATGGCACCTACATTATGAACTCAAAAGATTTGCGGGCCGTTGAGTTGATCCCAGACTTGGTGAAGATGGGGGTGCACTCCCTTAAAATTGAAGGCCGCACTAAATCTCATTACTATGTGGCGCGTACTGCACAGGTCTATCGTAAAGCCATTGATGATGCAGCGGCCGGCAAACCGTTTGATCCAGATTTATTATTACAACTTGATGGTTTAGCCAGTCGTGGCTATACCGAAGGGTTTTTGCGTCGTCATGTGCATTCAGAATACCAAAACTATGACTATGGTGTATCTAAGTCAGAATATCAGCGTTTTGTCGGTGAAGTTATTGCGTCAACAGATGAATGGCTGACTATTGACGTAAAAAACAAATTCTGTGTTGGTGATTCAATTGAAATTATGACACCTGCTGGCAATATGACTATGGTGCTGGATCAGCTGCTCGATAAACACGATCATCCGATTGATGCGGCGTTAGGTTCTGGTTGGACTGCTAAAATTCCGAATCCGTTTAAAGGACTGGCGCCAGAAGTGCTGGCGTTTGGCTTATTAATGCGTAACGAAAGCTGGGGCGGCGATCCGGTGCGTGACCAAGCCGCTGTTGTGGCATCGGCATAAGGATTAGCTAGTCTTAGCTCATGCTAAGTGGTGATTGAGGGCAGGAATCGATGGCATTAAAAATTTTATCCGGTTGCATTAACTGCGATATGTGTGAGCCAGAGTGTCCCAATCAAGCGATCTCGATGGGCGAGAAGATTTATGAAATCAATCCTGACTTGTGTACCGAGTGCGTAGGGTTTTATGATAAGCCCACCTGTATTAGTGTTTGTCCAATCGATGTGATTATTACCGATCCAGCGCATATAGAATCGAAAGAATCCCTGTTAGAAAAATTTAAGCATTTGGTCAATACTGATCGAATTTGATACATCTAAACGAGGTGCTAGCTATGACAACTCCTGCGATCCCTAAACTTAAATTAATCAGCTTTAAGCTTTGTCCTTATGTGCAACGTACCGTGATTACCTTGCTCACTAAAAACGTGCCTTATGAAATTGATTACATTGACTTAAATAACCCACCCGCCTGGTTTAAAGCGCTTTCCCCCCTAGGCAAGGTGCCGGTCATGCAGGTTAATGACGATCAAGTGCTATTTGAATCGTCGGTTATTCAAGAATATGTTGATGAAATTACCCCACCCAGTTTGCATCCGGTTGATCCGTTGGTTAAGGCCAAAAACCGCGCGTGGATTGCGTTTGGGGGCGAGCTAATGGGTATGAATGGCTTGCATGGCATTGTTCATGAACAAGATCAGCAGGCCTGCGACCAGATTATTGCCTCGATTCGTGGTTTACTTGAGCGCTTGGAGCAGGTGCATTCGGGTGAGCGCTTTTTTAATGGCGCGACATTTAATTTGATTGATGCCGCTTATGCGCCGATGTTAATGCGTTTTGAGTTGCTAAAAAGCCATTGTGATTTAGATGTGCTTGAAGGGCTGCCTAAGTTGCAGGCCTGGCAGCGTGAACTGATGACACTAGATGCGGTACAGAACTCAGTGGTACCTGAATTACCGCAACTTTATCGCGGCATGATTAGTCACTATGACGGCGTGATGGCGAAGCGTTTAAAATAACGGTCTAACCTTACCAGCTTAATGACGGCGAAATAAACTTTCGCCGCCTTGTCGATCGTTTATAGGTCGATACATTGATTGCGCAATCCGTAAAATCTTCTTACGACTCCATAACAATTTCCAGCGACTGCCGCCACATTGCCGCCATAAAATTGCCGAGCGAATGCCTGCTAGTAACAATGCTCGGATTTTATTGGCATTATGGGTGTTTTGAAGGTGACCATGCTGTCCTTTAACCATGATGCGCGGCGAAAGTTCGCTGACATTTTTGGCATAGACGTTAGCCAATGATGCAATGACATTTTCATGAAAATCATCAAATAATAAGCGTTGTTTTTCGGCTTGGCTTAAACCCTGCGCGATTGAGCCTAATACCCCGTCGGCTTGATGAACACTGCGTTCCAAGGTAATCAGATTAATAGCATAACGGGTGATTTCTAAGTTGCGGAGTTCTTCTGTGCTACTGCTACCCATTTGCGCAAGCAGGGTTGAAACGCCTACCTGCAAGTTAGCAATGTCCCCGCCATAAACATCAAGAGTGTTATCAGGGTTCATAATAAATAACGAGTTGATTGCCGTTTTAAAGGCAAGGTCATCGTGTTTGCCGGTGGTGGCGATGTCATACACACATTTGGCTACTTGATAAATACCTAGTAGGGCTTGAGTGCGGTCTTGTTCAGTGTAATAGTCGGCCATGAAAACTCTACCTTTTGTGTTTAATTTATATGCGTGCGTTTAAATCTAGACGCAGTGCTTGCCAGCTATCATGGCGTGCGTTGATAACACCCCCGCCTAAGCATAGCTCACCATCATAAAGCACGATCGATTGCCCTGGAGTGATGGCTTTTTGGGGTTGATCAAACTCTACAATAATCTGTGCTTTGTTTATGTCGTTAGATTGAATATCACGAATCCAGCAGGCCTGCTCTTGTTGGCGATAGCGAATTTTAGCGGTGAGCGGTCTATTTAAGGCTGGCGCTTCACCGGATACCCAATCTAAATCTTGCGCCGATAGGGCGCGGTGATACAAGCTAGGTTGTTGATCACCCTGTGCGACAATCAGTTGATTGGTTGCCAAGTTTTTGTCTACCACAAACCAGGGTTCACCGGACTCGCCGTGACCACCACCAATCCCTAAACCTTTACGCTGGCCGAGCGTGTAATACATTAAACCTTCATGCTGACCGACCTTGTCACCTTGCTCGTTAACAATATCACCCGGCTGGGCCGGTAAGTAGCGTTGTAAAAAGTCTTTGAATTTGCGTTCACCAATAAAACAGATGCCGGTGCTATCTTTTTTGTTGTGAACCACCAGGCCTGCTGCCTCGGCTAATCGACGTACCTCGGGTTTAGGTAAATGACCAATTGGAAACAGGGTGTGAGAAAGCGCAAACTGCTGTAAAGTATATAAAAAATAACTTTGATCTTTGTTGGAGTCTAAGCCTTTTAACAGTTGGTAATCGCCCTGTGCGGATGGTTGCACGCGCGCATAGTGGCCGGTCGCAATCTTATCGGCGCCCAATGCCAGCGCATGATCTAAAAAGGCCTTAAATTTGATTTCTTTATTACATAAGATATCGGGATTCGGCGTCCGTCCAGCTTGATATTCGGTTAAAAAGTGTTCAAACACATGTTGCCAGTACTCTTGGGCAAAGTTTTCAACATGCAGGGGAATATCAAGGCGCTCGCATACCGCAAAGACATCTTGTAAGTCTGCCGCGGCAGGGCAGTAATCATCGCTATCATCACCTTCCCAGTTTTTCATAAACAGGCCTTCAACCTGATAGCCTTGCTGTTTAAGTAACCAAGCGGTGACTGACGAATCAACGCCACCGGATAGACCGACAATCACTTTAATGGTTTGGTTAGCTGGGTTAAACATAGATACCTAATCGTTTTATATAAATACGGGCATTATTTTAACAGATTCAGTAGGGGTGCAAACTGCCATTCACCGGGGGCTAAATTGTCTAGCTTGTATGGCCCTATTTGATAGCGAATCAGACGTAGAGTGGGAAGGTCGACCGCTGCGGTCATGCGTCTTACTTGCCGATTACGCCCTTCGCTAATCGTTATACTGAGCCAAGCAGTGGGAATGGTTTTGCGTTCACGAATCGGTGGGTTACGTGGCCAGAGTTCTTCAGGTTCAGGTATTAAGATGACGTTTGCCGGTAGGGTTGGGCCATCTTTTAGCGTCACGCCCTTGCGTAATGCGTTCAGCGCCTCTTCAGTGGGCAATCCCTCTACTTGCACCCAATAGGTTTTAGGCAGTTTAAACTTCGGGTGGCTGATTTTATGTTGTAAGCGACCATCATTAGTCAAAAGCATTAAGCCCTCACTATCACGATCAAGGCGTCCGGCAGCATAGTAACCCGGTTGATCAATAAAATCTGCTAAGGTCGCGCGTCCTTGTTCATCGGTGAACTGACATAGGACATCATAGGGTTTATTAAAGAGTAGGATGTGCTTGCTTGGTGTTGGCATTTTTATTGCTTAGATTGCTTCAATTAAACAAATTATAACGCATCCTTAACGCTAATTAAGGCAGGAATCCATATGCTGGCACAACAATTTGATCTCACTAAAGACTATTTTGCCGTGTTAGGCGTGCCTTTTGAGGCATGTGATAAAACAATCAAAGCAGCGTATCGCAAAATGGCACGACGCTTTCATCCCGATGTGTGTGTGCAAGAAGATGCGAAAACACGCTTCCAGGAAGTCGCTGAAGCTTATGAAGTATTATCTCGTCATAAGCAAGCGTATACGCGAGCTCGAGGTCAGCATCAGTCGCGCACGAGTCAAAGTCAGCATGACACTTTTTACCGTGCTCACTCTTGGCAAGCTGGCAAAACACCGCTAAGAGGGCGAGATCGGGTCATGACCTATCCTTTAACCCTGCGTTATGCTATTCGATTACTTCACCAAGGTTATTTTTATTTGCCGGGTATTAAGATTAAGATGAAGTTTAATCGTGATGCTTTTGAAGGCAAAACTTTCCGTATTCCCGGCAAAGGCTATCCTGGTCTGTATGGTGGGGCATCAGGCGATTATTTGGTTAAGTTCAAAATTAGCCAAGAAAGCCTGAGTTGGCGCCTAGAGGGTGCTGATTTATATGGTGAGATCAAAGTACCTGCTAGCTTATTGGTGCCCGGCAAAAAAATTCAGTTTGAATCACCGGTCGGTCGATTAAGTCTAGTGGTTCCACAAAATTATCAACAAGGTAAGTTGGTAAGATTGCAGAATAAAGGCTTGCCATGTGATGAGCGTGGATTGTCAGGTCATTTATATGCTAAGTTAGTTGCTGCCTAACGGCAGTTACACTTTACACTTCTTTTAAAACACTGAACATTCATTTATGACTGATGCTGTTGTATTAAGTCCTGCTAAGCAGGCTGTAAAACCGCCCAAGCGTTATAAGGTGATTTTACTTAATGATGATTTTACGCCGATGGACTTTGTCGTCGATTTGTTGATGAAATTCTTTCGAATGGATTATGATAAAGCTATGCAGGTGATGCTAGCGATACATCATCAAGGTAAAGGGGTCTGCGGGATTTATACGCGAGAGATAGCCGAAACCAAGTGTTATCAAGTTAATCGCTATGCCCGTGATCATCAACATCCTTTACTGTGTCAAATCGAAGCAGAATAGCCCACTTTTTAACACGGAAGATGACACTATGTTAAGCAAACCCGTTCAAATGTCACTTAGTAACGCCTTTAGCGTTGCGCAAGAATACGAGCATGAATTTGTGACGCTTGAGCATCTATTGCTTGAGTTGCTCAATCTTCCTGATGTTCAGGAACTCCTTAATGCCTGCGGCGCGCATATAGACAAGATAGAGCTTGATTTAGAACGCTATCTTGAGACCGAGCCCAAGCAACCTCAATCCAGTCAAGCACTTGAAATTCATCCGACTATGTCCTTTCAACGGGTGATTGAGCGGGCGATTTATATGGTGCAGTCAAATGGTCACAGTGAAGTACTGGGCGTGCATCTTATTGCGTCTATGTATGCTGAACCTGATTCCCATGCGATTTACATCCTTGAATCGAATGGAGTTGAGCGTGTAGATGTGAAAAGCTATTTAGCCCACGGCGTAATTACTGATGAATCACAACAAGATTTAAATCATGATTTGCAGCAACAAGCTGATCAAGAAGACGATGAATCAAATGAGTCGGCTATTACTAATTTTGCGTTGAACCTCAATAAACACGCACTCGAAGGACGCATGGATCCGATGATCGGTCGTCAGTGGGAACTGGATCGTACCCTAGAAATTCTGAGTCGTCGCCGTAAAAATAATCCATTGCTGGTAGGTGAGCCGGGTGTCGGTAAAACCTCGATTGCCGAAGGTTTAGCCTATAAAATTGTTCATGGTGAGGTGCCTGAATCCTTAAGTGATGCGGTGGTGTTTAGTTTGGATATGGGAGCCTTGTTAGCCGGCACCCGTTATCGCGGTGATTTTGAAAAACGCTTCAAATCCCTACTTAATGAATTAGCTCGTCAGCCTCATGCTATTTTATTTATTGATGAGATTCATACCATTATTGGTGCAGGAGCAGTGCAAGGTGGGGCAATGGATGCATCCAACCTTATGAAACCGGCGCTAGCTAATGGCCAGCTTCGCTGTATTGGTGCAACGACCTATGAGGAGTATCGTGGTATTTTTGAAAAAGATCGTGCATTGGCACGACGTTTCCAAAAAGTTGAGGTGCGTGAACCGACTGTACCTGAAACCATTCAAATTTTGAAAGGCTTGAAAGAACAGTTTGAATCTCATCACGACGTGAAATATACCCAGCCCGCGCTAAAAGCGGCGGCTGAACTCGCCGAGCGATATATTACGGACCGTCATTTGCCTGACAAGGCGATTGATGTGATTGATGAGGCCGGGGCGAAACAACGCTTAATGCCACCGAGTCGTCGTCGCAAACAAATCGGTGTTCCTGAAATTCAACAGGTCGTGGCTAATATTGCGCGTATTCCGATTGCCAGTATTACTCAAAAAGAACGCGATACTTTGTTTGATTTAGAGTCACATTTAAAACGAGTAGTATTTGGTCAAGACCATGCGGTCAGCCAAGTGGTCGCGGCGATAAAATTAGCCCGTTCAGGTTTAGCTCACCCTGATAAACCAAGCGGCTCTTTTTTGTTTGCCGGTCCTACCGGGGTGGGTAAAACAGAATTGACTCAGCAACTGGCCAAGCATTTGGGAGTGGAGTTGGTTCGTTTTGATATGTCGGAATATATGGAGCGTCATACGGTGTCACGTTTAATTGGTGCACCGCCAGGCTATGTGGGGTTCGATCAAGGCGGCTTGTTGACTGAAGCGGTAAATCGCCAACCCCATTCAGTGGTGTTGTTAGATGAAATTGAAAAGGCGCACCCTGATGTATTTAACCTGTTGTTGCAGGTGATGGATCACGGCACCTTGACCGACAATAACGGGCGTAAGGTTGATTTTCGAAATGTGGTGCTGATTATGACCTCGAATGTTGGGGCCGAGATGATGTCGCGTTCCAGTATTGGCTTTACTGAACAAGACCACAGTCATGATTTTGAGTCAGAGCTGAAAAAAATGTTTAAGCCCGAATTCCGCAACCGTTTAGATGCGGTGATTCAGTTTAATCGATTAAGTGAAGCTTCAATGGGCTCAGTGGTGAATAAGTTTATTTTTGCCCTTGAACAAACCTTATCTGAGAAGAAGGTGTCGTTGGTTTTAGATAATGATGCTCGCGACTGGTTGGCAAAAAAAGGTTTTGACCCATTGATGGGCGCGCGACCTATGGCTCGTCTTATTCAACAACAGGTTAAACAGCCGTTGGCTGAGTTGCTCTTGTTTGGTGATTTACAACAGGGTGGGGCGGTTAGAATTAAGCTTGATAAGGCGAGCGATAGTTTAAGTTTAGAAGCCGAATCGGCGAAGCAATTAGCGGATGCCTAATCTTGGCATGACGTGATAAAAAACCCAGCATTTGCTGGGTTTTTTATTTGGACTAAACAAACTAAACGAAGCGTCTGCTTATTCGTAAGTTACACCGTATTTTTTGAAATAGACAATTTCAGGGTCAATGTCGTAGGTCCATGGCATGCCAGAGTTTTTCCAGCCGTCAATCAAACGAAAGCCTTTTTTGTCGCCTTCACGAACCACGCCACCTTCAAAACCACCTAGCAGTAGGTAAACATTTTTGTAACCGTACTGGTCTAAAATGCGCGCCATCGGGGCAGCACGCTCTGATGCAGAACGACACATAATAATAAATTTGCTATTTTGGTCGGCTCCTAAGTCCATCAAGCGTTCTTCAAATTCACCAATCCAGTTTGGATGTGGCACAGGCATATAACGTGGCATATTTTGCACGGTGTCCATTTGCGAGTAATCAAACATCACTGAAGGCAGCATGATTTTAGCCAAGGGCGAATAGCCAACAAACATCCATTCTTCCGGTGTACGTACATCCACTAAGAAGGCATTATCATCAGAGTTAATCATCTCATAAGCTTGTTCAGGTGAAATATATAAACCCTGTGGAATTTGGTGTGATTCACGTTCTGGCGCAGGCGCTGGCGAGTTAGGCAATGCATTGGCCATTAGGTTAGCGGATGTGATCATACCGGCAGATAATAGCAGGCCTGCTAAGGCGTTTTTAAGTTTCATTGTGCGAATCCTTATAGGTAAAGCGATTAAAAGTAATTAAAAAACAACTGCTTGCAATGTTTTTTATATTGCTTAAAAGTATAAGCATTTGCTTATATCTAGTCAAGGTTTTTCAACCTCAGACCTAGCACCTAGTTCGAACCAGCTGCACGACCTTGTAACCCACCACTATGGTAGAGAATGATCTTGCTGTATTCGGGGAAGCAGGCCTGCTGAAGCAGTGTATCAAAAGCATGGATCAGTTTCGCGGTGTAAATTGGGTCGAGCTGCAGTTGATGCGCTTGTTCAAAAAGCTGCTGGGTGGCGATAATGTCAGGCGTGGTTTTGCCATAACCGCCACCATGAAACGCAACCTTGCCAGCCTGACTTAATAGCTGCCAATTAGTCTGCTGCTGGCCAATCCAAGCGGCAATTTGGGGCATTAAATAATCCGCTTGTTTTAAACTCGCAATGCCCCATATCTGTTTCTCCGGTGCGGCTTTAGCCAGGCCTGCTAGGGTCGCACCGGTGCCCACTGCACAGAGTAGATGCGTCCAATCGGGGCATTGCTGATTAATTTGTTGGATTACATCGCGCATCGCGCTTACGGCTAACGCATTACTGCCGCCTTCTGGAATGCAATAATAATCAGGGTATTGGCTTTGTAGCTGCGCTAACCAATCGGCATCATGACGGCAGCGGTATTGCTGGCGACTCACAAATTTAAACGCCATGCCTAGTTGCGCGGCGTGGATCAGTGTAGTTGACCATGCTTGGTGCTGCGCCAGTTCATCACCGCGAATAATGCCAACTGATTTCATGTTGCAGGCCGCAGCCGCCGCGGCTGTCGCAGCAATATGGTTAGAATAGGCGCCTCCGAAAGTCAGCAGGCCTGCAAAGCCGGCTTGTTGTGCTGCGAGAATATTGTGGCGCAATTTATGCCATTTATTGCCCTGAATGAGCGGGTGATTAAGATCATCACGCTTAATCCAGGCCTGCTGGTGCGGACCTAAGCTCGACCAGGTCACCGGTTGCAAGGGCGTCATGCGGGGCTGAGTCAAAACTTGTTTGAGACTGAAAGGGGTTTGATACAATACGCACCTATTTATTGAGTGGACATTCGCATGCAAAAACTTCGTGTAGACCAACTATACCGCCAAACCCAGATTGATACCGATGCTTTTGAAAAAAATGAAACCGGTGCTGAAGCGTTTATGCAACGTTTTCATCCGCGCGCTTATCAATCGCTCAACTTTGGTTTGCACTTAAAGCGTAATCATAATCATATTTTTATTATGGGGGAACCTGGCGTGGGGCGCATTGGCATGACCAAAGCCTTGCTCAATAAAGCGGCGGCCGCTAAACCTATGCCCGATGATGTGGTCTTGGTGGCGGATTTAAAAGAGCCGCCTAAAACCCGTTATCTGTATTTTCCGGCTGGCCAAGGCCATGAATTTAAAGTCGCTATTGAGCAATTTATAGCCCAGCTAAAACATCAATTGCCGCTCGTGTTTGATGGTCATGGCTACCAATTGCGCTCGCAACAATTAGAGCGAAAAATGGCGGCGGAACAAGAAGAAGTACTCCGTCCGGCTTTTGAATTGGCTGAGCAACTCAGCATCGATATTTTACAGACCGAAAACAACTTTGTGTTGCATGCGATTGTTGATGGCAAAAAAATGCGTTTGGCTGAGTTGAAGTCTTTGCCTGCAGAAGATCAAGCACGCTATACCGAAGCCTTAGACTTGGTGGAGGCGCAATTAAATGAAGGGTTAACCCGCTTTCCGACCATTCAGCACGAATTTATGGAAGAGGGCAAAAAACTCAATACCCAGGTGGCTGAAGAGCAGGTCACCCCACTGATTAAAAAGCTAAAAAGCCGTTTTGAAAATGAAGTCGTTGGGCAGTATTTAGATGATTTGGCCCAAGCGGTATTGGCTAAATTACACCTATTTTGGGATCAAAGTGCCGATCAAGTGACGACCTCGAATAATGGTGGTTCAGGTGGCGGATCGGCTTCGCCCTTGGAAGAATTGATGCTCGATCAACAGGGTTTGAGCCAGTTTGGCGTTAACCTATTGGTTGATCATCGGGGTTTGGAGCACGCCCCGGTTATTTACGAGCAAAATGCGAGTTTGCCCAAGTTGTTTGGTTATGCCATTCAATCTGGTCATCAGGGTTTGGGGGGCGATACCTTAGGCTTGGCGATGAATCATCAAGCAGGCCTGCTGCAAAAAGCCAATGGCGGCTTTTTAATGTTGAGTATGCAATCGATCTTAAAAGATCCTGAAATTTGGTCGAGTTTAAAAGCCGCGTTGATGTCGCGTCAACTGAGTTTTGATGTGCCATCAACCAATAGTGTGGTGCCTTATCACTTACCAGATTTTCCGCTTAATGTCACTTTAGTGCTGCTAGGCCAAGCAGCGCATTTCTATGCACTGCAGGAAATTGATGCCCAATTTAGCCGTTTGTTTAAAGTGCAGGTGGAGTTTGAAGTTGAGCTAGACCGTACCCCAGAGCATGAGTTGGCGTTGGTGCAACAACTTGCTAGTGAAGTGGCTAACTGGGATGATTTGCCGGTTGAGCTGTCAGCTTACGAGCGCTTAACCGAGTATGCGTCACGTTTAGCCGAAGATAAAAACCGACTTTACACCAATAAAGCCATTTTGCGTGATGTACTGGCGGAAGCCAATGCATTTGCGCGTGCTAAAGGGGCGTCGCAGGTCACGCGTGATACAGTCGAGGCCACTATTGCGCAGCGTGAATTTCACACTGGTTTGATGGAAGATTATTATCATCGCGCGATTATTGAACAACAGGTATTAATTTCTTTAACCGGTGAGCATATTGGGCAAGTCAACGGTCTGACCGTGATGACAGTCGGTCGTCAGTCTTTTGGTCAGCCAGTGCGCATTACCGCGCAAGCGTCTGCGGGTGATGAAGGCGTTGTGGATATTGAACGCGAAATTGAAATGGCCGGGCCGATTCACTCTAAAGGTATGTTGATTTTATCTGGCTATGTACGTGGTCGTTATATGCGTTATCGTGCGCTCGGCTTTAGTGCGTCGATTGTGATTGAGCAAACCTACGATGGTATTGAGGGTGATAGTGCATCGTCACCGGAACTCTATGCACTGTTATCAGCGATTGCGCAAGTACCTATGCGTCAAGACCTAGCCGTGACCGGCTCGGTCAATCAGTTTGGTGAAATTCAGCCAGTCGGTGGCATTAATGAAAAAATTGAAGGCTTTTTTAAGGTTTGCAAAGCGCGCGGATTAACCGGTCAGCAAGGGGTAGTGATTCCACAAGCCAATGTGCGTCATTTAATGTTAAATGCGGAAGTGCGTGATGCGGTTGATCAGGGCGTGTTTCATATTTACGCCATTGAACATGTTGACGAAGGGCTGGCTTTACTGAGCAATCTTGAGGTTGGGGAGCTAAACGAGGAAGGTCACTATCCTAGCCATAGCTTTAACGGACACTTACTGCAAGCATTAGAACGGATGAATGAAAAGCCAAGCGACAGTGATTAACGCAAACGCGGTTAAGGGTGAGTTTTAGACTTAACCGCGTGGCTTTTTGTAACCGGTTTGTTCTTCCCGTCTGCGCTGTCTTGAGCGCCAACTTAATCGCACTTGTAATTGCCAGCCCAGCTGTACCAGTAAGTAACCCAATGTTCCAGCACTGACTCCAACCACCAGGCTACCCAGCATTAAAGGTTGCCAGATCGCGACAAAGGTGTGGCCTATCCAGGCCCAACTCATTTCAAAGGCTAAATTTTCTTTGGCCGCTTCGCCCAAAAGCACCGACCCTAACCAATAATTAAAATACCAAATGGGTCCCATCGTGATAGGATTACTTATCCATACCAGTAAAATACTTAGTGTTAAGTTGGCTTTAAGGCCAATGGCGCTGATGGCGGCGACCAGCATTTGCCAAGGCATGGGCATGGCTGCCCAGAAAGGCCCAATAAAAAAAGCTTTGGCGACAGAGCTGCGGTTTAGGTGCCAAAGATTGGGCTCTTGTACCCAATGCGCAATCCGTGCCAAGCCTGGCTTTTCAAGTAGTTTACCTGGATGAGGTGTCCATTTTTTAAAGAGTTTTTTTGCCATGTTTGTTTGGTTTGCCTTCGGCTGGATCGCCGTCACCCTATGGTTATTTCAACTGCCACAGTTGCCATCACCGGTCATTTTTGTGGTTTTTTTAGCGTTGGGTATTTTAGCACAGAGTTTTAATTGGCAACGCCTAGGCCAAGGGTTAATTGGGCTGGCTTTAGGAGGGCTGGCATTGGTGTTGGTGGAGCGTTGGACAGCGCCTTTGCCGTTAACAGCGGTGTCTGATCAAGCGATGATTGCGGGACAGCTGGTCAGTCTAGTCACCGAGCAATCGCGTTTTGGGCGTAGCCAGCAGCAAGCGGTGTTTGCGGTGCGTCAGCTTGAAGAGATAAATGGCGCAATGCAAGTGCGCTATAGACTACGGCCACGCTATGTCCAATTAAGTTGTTGGGATTGCCCCAATTTACGGCCAAATCATATTTATCGTTTGCAGGTGCAATTGCAGCCAATGCGGGGTTTAAGTAACCCGGGTGGGTTTGACTATGAAACTTGGGTTAAACAGCAAAATCTAGCGGCACGTGCTAGGGTGCGCATGGATGTGACAGCCTGGCAGGACGGCCAGTGGGATCTAGGTGCAAGCTGGGGTTGGCATCGCTACCGTGATGACTTAGCTCAGCGGATGCGCAAGCACTGGGGAGAAACGGAGTTTGCCGGGATTTATTCTGGGTTGCTGTTAGCGGATCGGGGTGCGATTAGTGAAGCGCAGTGGCAGGTGATGCGCGCAACTGGCACGATTCATTTGATGGCGATATCCGGTTTGCATCTGGCACTGGTGGCTGGCATGGGCTATGCACTGGGGGCAATCATCTGGTGGTTCGGTGTGAGACTGCTAGGTTGGTGGCATAGCTGGCCACGGGTCTGGATAGCGGTGCCGGTAGGTTTGGTGTTCGCAACCGTCTATGCTGTTTTAGCGGGTTTTACCCTGCCAACGCAACGTGCTTGGTTGATGGTGTTAGTGGTGTTGGTGTTTTTGTTATTGCGGCGTAAACGTCAACCCTGGCCATTATTGTTATTAGCAGCCTGGCTTATTGTGCTCTGGCAGCCGGCGAGTGTACTAGCACCTGGGTTTTGGTTGTCATTTTTAGCGGTGGCGATTATTTTTTTATGGCTTGGCTTACCTCGAAAACCGCGTCAAGCGGCTGCTCATCATCCTATTGCGCATAGTCTTTACCAGGCCTGGTCAATACAATGGCTTATTTCATTGGGTCT